>CANRLC010000016.1 GCA_947631405.1 uncultured Clostridia bacterium
CAAGGGAAAAATTACACCGCAAAGGCACACTTTTTAATTTTTCCTCGGCTTTGTATCAAAATCTGCATGATTATATCGATGTTCCTGCTGAGTTTGATACGATTCGCGTTTCCATGATCGATAACCATTAACTGCTAAAAAACTGCACGATGCTGTTTATTCCATAAAGGACTTTTTCGTCTTGAACAGCGGGCCTTTCATTCGTATTGTGGCTGTACACAACATCATGAATATTATAACAGTTCATATGATGCAACAATGTACAGGCTGTTTCATATGGCTTTTCTATATGCCCGTCTCCGCCGCCTACAAGTATGACGGCTCCTTTTTTTGATTTTGGGATAGGGGTCTCATTTCTGAAGAAACGGGCGCAAAAATATCTCTGTAATCTGCTCCCTACATCCAATAATCGGCCTGTTAATTCTGAAAAATAGATGGGGGAAGCTATTACGATATTGTCGCATATCTGAATATACGAATATACCTCCTGCATTTCATCGTGAATTGCGCAGCCGTCATTTTCCCGACAAAATCTGCAATCCATGCACGGCGAGATATTCCATCTATACGCGTTTACAATATGACTTTCGCCCTCCAGCGCATTTACCAGTTTTTCAACAAGTAACGCGGTGTCTCCATTTGCTCTTGGCGACCCATTCAATATGAGCGTTTTCATTGTACTCTCCATGTGTTCAAATGCGCCGGTTCCGGCACTGGACTGATACCCCAAAGGCACGCATTCAATTATCCCTGCTCTTTGTATCAATCTTTGCAAGATTGCTTCTGTGTTCTTTGCGATTTTGCTTCAAATATGCCCCGTTACAGTTCGTACCTCGTGCCATGCGAAAGCAGCACCCCGTCCGTTAATTCCAGTCGCAGAATAATGGTATTCTTGTCCGAAAATCGTTATGCCCGTTGCCAATCCAGCTCGCGAAGGCCCTCTTCAATTTTTCAGCGAGAAGACGATTCTTTTCATCGCAAAACCAGCCCAAACTTTCTCCTTTTGCGTGTGCCGTAAACCAGTCGCCCGCGATCGCGACCGTGGGGTTTGTTTGAATATGCCGCATTTTATGGGAGCGCGCAGATGTGATCACATAAAATGCATTTTTCTCATATATATGCGTTGACATACCGCACATAGGGAATTCCGCTTTTTACCGTCGCCAAAGGGATGATATTATCCTTGCCGTTGCCGAAGCGCTCCGTCATGATCCTTTCGGCCTGCTCGTTCCAGTGCATCGCCTTTCCCCTCCCCAATATCCAAATCAACCGAATGGTTGTCTTTCCGCCTCGTCATGCATCGTACCACAGAATCGCAAAAGAATCTATCCCCTATGATACCAAATCACCGCCCGGCGCGCAACGCCAACGGCGCGGCGATTTTCCCTCGCCGCGCCGTTTTCTTCTTGCTTTCCCGGCCTTACTTTATCCCAATCTCCTCGACCCACCGCATCACGTCTTCCTCTTCCGCACCGGCGGGGAACCTCCGCCCCGCTAGCCACGTCGCGCCGGGGGCCGCTTCCCGCAGCGCCGCGTCGCTGCTGCCAAACCCGCTGCTCGCCGAGGTGCAGAACGCGGCGACAGTCTTGCCAGAGAGGTCGCAGCCTTCGACAAACGTGCTCATGATGCGCGGCGCCTCGCCCCACCAAATGGGATAGCCGAGCAGCACCGTGTCGTATTGCGCCACATCCGGCAGCTCGCCCGCGATGGCCGGGCGCGCGCAGGGGTCGTCCATCTCCTGCGAGGTGCGGCTTTGGGAATCGCCGTAGTTCAGATCTTCGCTGGTATAGGGCACCTCGGGCACGATCTCGTAGAGATCCGCGCCGAGGCCCTCCGCCAGCTTCTGCGCCACGCCCTCGGTGTTGTTCGTAGCGGAGAAATAGGCGACGAGAATCTTCGCATCCGCCTCGGCGCTCGCGCAGGCGGCGAGGGAAAGCAGCGTCGCGCATGCGAGCATGACGGCAAGAATCCTTTTCATATCACTTCAGCCCTCCGTACTGTTCGTCGGTCACAGGCTCCAGCCATTCGTTGGAGCCGTTTTCGCCCGGCACTTCGATGGCCAAGTGGCTAAACCAGCTGTCCGGCGCGGCGCCGTGCCAGTGCTTGACGCCCGCGGGGATATTGACGCAGTCGCCGGGCTTCATCTCCACGGCGTCCTTGCCCCATTCCTGATAGTACCCGCGCCCGCCGACGCAGACGAGGATCTGTCCGCCGCCCTTGTCGGCGTGGTGGACGTGCCAGTTGTTGCGGCAGCCCGGCTCGAAGGTGACGTTGAAGATGCCGACCTGCTCCTTCGACACGGGCGTGAGATAGCTCTGGCCGATGAAGTATTGCGCGAAGCCGTCGTTGGGCGCGCCGATGGGGAAGAAGATCGTGTTCTGATACTTCTCCTTTTCGGTCAGCGCCGGTTCCGCTTCGTTCCACACGTCCTTGGCGAGCCTGAACACGGCCCACGCCTTGGGCCAGCCGACGTAGAAGCCGACGTGGGTGACGATGGCGGCGATCTCTCGGCGCGTCACGCCGTTCGCCTTGGCGTTTTGCAGGTGATAGGTGAGCGACGAGTCGGTGATCCCGGAGGACATCAGCGCGACGACGGTGAGGATGCACCGGGTCTTCAGGTCGATGTCGGGATTGTTCCAGTTCTCGCCAAAGAGCACGTCGTCGTTGAAGTGGGCGAAGTCCGGCGCGAATTCGCCGAGCTGGTCGCGGCCCGCGGTCTGGGTGATCTTTTTCATGGGGTTGCCTCCTTTTGGGTTGTGGGGTTGTGGGGTCGGTTTGAAGATAGGTTGCTTGTCCGGGAACGCGAACGCGGTGCGTTCGCTGCCGGACGCGAGGTTTCGCCTGCGGCGAGGGGACGTTGGGGCCTCGCCCCAAGCCCCGCCCGGGGGATTCATCCCCCGGACCCCCTTCCTCGCTTCGCGCGGTTTGAACGGGTTAAACCACATTCCCGGCTTTCTGTTTGCCGTTCTGCGCCATCACGCCGACGAGCGCGTGGGGCACATACAGCTCCTCCAGATAGGCGATCTCCTCCTGCGTCAGTTCCAAATCGACCGCCTTCGCCGCGCCCTCCACATGGGAGAGCTTTGTCGCGCCGACGACCGGGGCGGTCACCTTGGTGAGCAGCCACGCCAGCGAGATCTCCGTCATCGAGACGCCGCGCTTGTCGGCCAGCTCCGCCACGCGTGCGATGATCTTCCCGTCCGCCTCGGCAGTGGCGTCGTACTTAAATTTCGCGTAGGCGTCCTGCTCGAGCCTTTTGCTGGTCTCGCCGGGGCGCTTGGAAAGCCGCCCGCCCGCCAGCGCGCTATACGGCGTCATGGCGATGTGCTGGTCGGCGCAAAGCGAAGCCATCTCCCGCTCCTCCTCGCGGGCGATGAGGTTATAGTGCCCCTGCACGGACACGAACTCCGTGAGGCCGTGTTCCCTCGCAAAGAAGTTGGCCTTGGCGAGCTGCCACGCAAAGCAGTTGGAGATGCCCACATAGCGCGCCTTGCCCGCCCGAACCGCGGCGTGCAGTCCCTCCATGATCTCCTCCATCGGCGTGTGATAGTCCCACATGTGGTAGATGTAGAGATCGACGCAGTCCATGCCGAGGTTTTGAAGGCTCTGGTTCAGACAGCTTTCGATGTGCTTCTGCCCGCTGACGCCCGCGTCGATCTCCGCCTGCGTGCGCGGCGTGAACTTGGTGGCGACGACGACCTCGTCGCGCTTTGCAAAATCGCGCAGCGCGCGACCCAGATATTGCTCGCTGGTGCCGCCCTGATAGGCGATGGCGGTGTCAAAGAAATTGATGCCCCGATCGAGGCCGCGCCGGATGATCTCCCGCGTCTGCGCCTCGTCCACCGTCCAGCGGTGCTGCCCCGTGGCCGCGTCGCCGAAGCCCATGCAGCCCATGCAGATGCGGGAGACGGTCAGGTCGGATGTGCCGAGCTTTGCGTACTTCATAAAGAACCTCCCAGCAATTTCTTCACGCAGCGGAACGTGATCTCGTAGATCGTCATGAACGCGTAATCGACGCCCGCCTCCTCCATCGCCGTCCGCTGCTTGGGGGTGACGTAGGTATACGGGTAGATACCGAACATGAACGGGAAGAAGGCGTAGATGAAATCCTGCTTTTGCTGTGCGGGCATCGTGGGAAAGACCTGATCGAGGCAGGATGCGACCGTGCGCAGGGCCTCGCCAAACGTGACCTTGAACTCGCGCAGCCTCTCCGGGCGGCTGCCGGTCTCCATATCGTAGTGGTTCATGGACAGGATCTTGAGCATCTGCGCGCGCTCCTCTAAAGAGTGCGCGAGCATCGCGGCGAACTCGTCCTCGGTCATCGTCCGAACCTGCGCCATCGTTCGTTTCAGCGAGGCGATCCACAATATGTATTCCCTTTGCAGCAGGGCGAGAAAGATCTCCTCCTTCGTCTGGAAGTAGTTGTAGATGGAGGTGCGCGTAAAGCTGGTCGCCCTCCCGATCTCGCCCATGGTGATGTCCTTGAAGCTCCTCGTCTGGTAGAGCTTTTCGCAGGCGGCCACGATCTCCTCCCTGCGGGCCTGCGTCAGCTCCGGCGATCCCTTGGGCATGACTTCACCTCCTTATGCTTCCGGCTTTCTCTTGAACGACAGGCATTTGCCGATCACGCCGCCGGTTCTCAAGTATTGATAGGTGGGGAACTCGAACAGCACGGGCTTCAGGGTTTCATAATCGATCTTGCCCTTTTCGCTTAGGTGTTCCTCCGCCACATAGGTGTTTTCGATGGCGCAGATGAAGCTCTCAAAATTCGGCGTGTTGTAGACGTCCACGACGCTGCACTCCATCGTCAGGGGCGATCGGCGGATGACCGGCGCGCCCGCGTCCCCGAGGTCGTATTCGAACGCGGCGGACTTATCCGCCTTTGCGCCGCTGACCGAGCCGACGAAGTCCGCCTCCGGCAGCATGGCCTCGTCCACAAGGTTGATCGACAGCTTTTTCGTCTTCTTGATGCAGCCGTTGATGAAGTGCGGCGCGGCAAGGCTGACCAGCACTCGATCGTGGCCGATGATGCCGGCATGGGCGACCAGCGTCCAAGTGGGCTTTTCCCCGTTCATCGCGCCGATGATCGTCGCCGGCATGGGATAGAGCGCGAGCAGCGCGCCGACGTTTTTCTTCATGACCTCTTCACTGCCCTTCGAGCTTATTCTGACAGCATGTCAGTATAATGAGTATAGCGCTGCTCTGGCACGTTGTCAATCCCCTTTTGCAAAAAAACGACGGGCATATGCCCGCCGCATAAGCCTTTTCTCCCTCTGCGGAGAAAAAGGCTTTGGGAATAGTCTGTCGGTTATTTGAGCAGGAAATAGATCGCCACCAGCGAGCCGAGCGCGATGCGGTACCAGCCGAAGGCGGTAAAGCTGTGGCGCTTGATGTAGCCGATGAACGTGCGGATGGCCACCACCGAGACGATGAACGCCGACAGGCAGCCGACCAGCAGCACGATCAGCTCCGCCGAGGTGAAGTTCAGGCCGAACTTGAGCACCTTGATGAGGCTCGCGCCCGCCATCGTCGGGATGGCGAGGAAGAAGCTGAACTCCGCCGCCGCAGCGCGGGAGCAGCCCAGCAGCATGCCGCCGAGGATCGTCGCGCCGGAGCGGCTGGTGCCCGGCACCAGCGAGAGCACCTGGAACAGGCCGATGCCGAGCGCCAGACGCAGGTCGATGTCGTTCGCGGAGGAGACGCGCGGCTCGCGGCCCCGCTGCATGCGCTCGATGACGATGAACGCCACGCCGTAGAGCACCAGCATCGCCGCGACGACGGGCGCGGTGTGCAGGTGCGCATCCATCCAGTCGTCCAGCGGGATGCCGACGATCGCGCTGGGCAGGATGGCCACGATGACCTTCACCCAGAGCATCACCGTCTTCTTGCGCACATAGCCCATCAGGCCCTCGTCCCTGTGCGGCCCGCGATGCCGCCTGAACGGCCACAGCTTGGGGAAATACAGCACGACCACGGCGAGGATCGCGCCGAGCTGGATGACGACGTTGAACATCTCCTTAAAGGCGTCGCTCATCTGCAGGCGCACGAACTCGTCGAGCAGGATCATGTGCCCGGTCGAGCTGATCGGCAGCCATTCCGTCACGCCTTCGACGATGCCGAACAGCAGCGCCTTGAGCGTCTCCACAATCAATTGCATCGCGTTCCCTCCGTTCCTTCGGGGTCATATTCGCGCCGCGCTTAGCGTATGCGGCGGGGTCAGAATTCAAACTCGTCCGCGCTCCTCGCGCGTACCGACGACGCGCGGCGCGCGGCCTGCGCGCCCTCCTCGGCGGCGCGGGCCATCTCCTCGCGCTCCCGCGCCTGCTCCTGCGCGGCGTGCTCCGCCTGCGCGCGCATGCGCTGCATGAAGCGCTGCAGCGGGGCCATCGCCAGCAGCTCGCGCGAGAGCCGGTCGGCCATCTCGCGGGAAAAGAGCATGCGCCAGCCCTCCTCGCCGGGCGCCCGCTCGATACCGAAGCCCTTCTTCACATACAGCGCGCGCAGATCCTCCGGCACGTCCGGCGGCACGGCAATGCGGGCATACGCCTCGCCGTAGAGGGCGTAATCCCGCAGCTTCGGGTCGCGCAGCAGCGCGCGCACCTCCTCCGGCTCGCGGCGGATGTGCAGGCGCAGCGCGTCCATCACCGGCTTATCCGTGCCGTAGAGGCCGCAGCCCCAGCTCAGCCAGTCCGGGCCGAAGCCCCAGTACATGCCGAAGCCCTCGCTGCGCGTCTCGCCCGGATAGCGCCAGCCCAGCCAGACGTGGTCGCGAAAGGGCGACTTGTCGCGCGTGAAGCGCGTGTCCCGCCGGATGCGCGACATCGTGCGGCCGGGCCGGGTGTCCAGCCGCGGGTCGATCATGCGCACCACGGGCGCCAGCTCCTCGCACAGCGCGCGCAGCGGCTCCTTCACCAGCGTCTCGTACCGCTCCCGATTCTGCTCGAAAAACGCCTCGTAGTTGTTGAAGCGCAGATCCGTCAGAAAATCGACGGCCCCCTGCGTGAAGCCCGAAAACATGTCTCCTCCCGCTTGCGCGCCTAAAGGCCCAAGGCCGCCGGGTCATCCCGACGGCCCTGATCTCAGGTGAAATCGTCGTCCCGATCGTCCGCGAGATCATCGTCCTCGATGAAGTCGTCCGCGTCGTCCGCGCGCGAGAACAGGCCCTTCTTGCGCTTCTTCTCAGGCGCGGCGCTCGCGCCGTCCTCGGCAGGGGACTGCTTGCGCAGCGTCCGGCTCTCCTCGCGGCCCAGCCGCATGGTCTCGCCGCCCTCCGGCGCGCTCGGGGTCTCCCGCCGCGCGGGCCTGACCTCCGGCATGCGCCGGGTCTGCTCGGACGCGGCCTCCTCCTCGCGCAGCCCGTTAAACACGCGCGTCTGCGAGTCGTCCACCTTGCCCTGCGGCACGAAGTCCGGCCGCTGATCGACGGGCGCGACGCGCAGCGTCTCCTCGTCGGTCACGGCGTTCTCCTTCGCGCGGCGGGCCTCCTCTTCCTTCTGCGCGGCGATCTGCCGCTCAAACCCGGTGAACGGGCGGTCGTCAGTCAATTCCGGCGTGGGCACGATCGGCTCCTCGTCCACGTCCGCCCGGCGGCGGGTCGCCGCCCTCTTTTTCGCGCTGCCGCGCCGCGCGCCGCGGTGGTCGCGCACGTCCGGTGAGCGCTCGATGGTGTCGATGGCCTGCGCCATGCGGCGCTTGCGCCGCGCGCCGCTCACGCCCGTGACGATCAGCACGATGGCCAGCAGCGCCGCGAGCGCCCCCGCGATCGCGTAGAGCACCGTCGGGTTGACGTGCTCGGAGACGATCTGCCCCAGCGTGGGCTTGGGCGTCGCCGTGGGCACGGGGCTGGGCGTCGGCGGCACGGGCGTCGGCGCGGGCGTCGCCGTCGGCTCCGGCGTCGGCTGCTGGTAGACCACCTTCAGGATGTTCGATTCAAAATTGCGCTCGTTGCCCTCGGCGTCGCGGCCGGTGACCACGAACTGGAACTGGCCTGCGATGCTCGTGGTCAGATCCATCACCAGCGTGCGGCTCTCGCCGGAGGGCAGCGACGGGATGGTCGCCACCTGCGTCCCGGCCTGCCGCACGGTGAGCGAGGTCGCGTCGGTCTCGCCGACGTTCGTGACGACCACGGCGAAGCGCAGCGTCGCCGGCTCGCTGAAGATGACGCCGGTCTCGGCCTGCGCCTGTACGTTCAGGATGAGCGCTCGCGACGGATCCTGCGTGGTGACCGCCAGCTCGTTGGAGACGACCGCGACGGTCTCTCCCGTGGCGTCCTTGCCCTCGACGTAGAGGCTGACCGCGCCGTCCTGCTCGGCGGTGTAGGTGAATTCCTGCTCAAAGCTCGCGCCGGGGGCCAATTCCACGCCGCCGGCAATCTCCTCGCCGCCGGCGAGGCTGACCGCGAGATCGGTGTAGGCCGTCTCGCCCGTGTTCTTGAGCGCGAGCGTCATCGCGACCTTCTGCCCGGGGTAGAGATCCTCGGTCTCCTCGCCGGAGAGGGACACCTCCAGCCCGTCCTCGGCGAGGGTGATGGTCTTGCGGGCCATGTCCGAGATCACCAATACCACGTCCGAATCCGCCGCGCGGTAGGAGACCGTGGGGTTGCTGATCATCTCGTCCTTGCCCATCGTCACGACGGATTCCTTTGTGACGCGCTCGCCCGCCGACAGCGAGGCGACGGCGATCTCCTCCTGCGAGACGCCGGGGTTGCGCACGGCGATGTCGCGCAATTCGACGTTGCCCGTGTTGGACAGCGTGTAGGAGAGCGTCACCTGCTGCCCCTCGCGCGCGGCGGCGGGCGTGATGCTGTAGGTCGCGCTCAGCTGCGGGGCGGCGGCCTCGGTCTTGATGGCGACGGGGATCGTCCGCGTCATCTGGCGGCTCTGCCCGTCGGCCTCGACGTAATACTGAATATAGTAATTGACGCGGCCGCGCTCGATCTCGTCCGCGGTCACATGCCACGTCCCCGTGTAGGTGACGCTCTGCTCCGCGGCCAGCCCGGCGTACTTGTCCACGCTGGCGCCGTCCGGCCCGAAGAGCGTGATGTCGCCCTGCATGTCCGTCTGGCTGCCGTTATAGATCTTGATAGTGATGCTGACGTCCTGCTCGTCGATCACGGACTGCGGATCGCTCAGCGACGAGACGCGGATGGGATCCGCCGATTCCGCCCTCGCGAGGGCGGCGCACAGCGGCAGGCACGCCGATAGCAGCAGCGCCGCGAGGCGCAGGCCCTTTGCCCGAATGTTCATATCGTTATCACGGGGCTTCCCCTCGCCCCTTCCTCCCTTCGGGTGACGTGCGGCAGGCGTCTTCCGCGCCGCCGGTCTCAACGGAAATATTGTAGTCTATCCACCCGATTCTGTCAAGCTTCGTGGGATTTTGGCAGGAATTTTGGTGCAAATTGGGCCTGCCCGTCCCTCACACGAGCAAAACGGCCGCCGCCGCGCCCGCCGCGTAGCCGATCAGCGCGGCGGGGATGGCGTAGCGCGTATCCCGCACGCGGGCCGCGCCGAAGTAGAGCGAGCCGGTGAAGAAGACCGTCTCGCTCGCCCCGCAGACCACGCACGAGAGCCTCGCCGCGCGGCTGTCCACCCCGCAGCGGGCGATCGCCTCCCGCGCCTGCGCCAGCGCCGCCGAGCCAGAGAGCGGGCGCAGCAGCAGCGCGGGCGCGGCCGCCTCGGGGATGCCCAGCGCTCCAAGCGCGGGCGAGAGCCGCGAGAGCAGGGCGGGCAGCGCGCCGCTCTCCTGCAATAGCGCCGTCATCGTGAGGATGGCGGCCAGCGGCGGCAGCATCCCGGCCAGCGTGCGCAGCGATTCCTCCGCCCCGGCGACGAAGGCGGCGTAAACGTCGCAGCGCGCGCGCAGCGCGAGGAGCGCCGCGCCGACGAGCAGCAGCGGCAGCAGCGCGCTCACCGCCGCCGCCTCGCGCGCGCCTCGAACGCCCGGCACGCGAGCGCGCCCATGAGCGTCGAGACCGCCGTGGAGATCAGCGTCGCGGGCACGATGTCCGCCGGGGACGCCGCGCCCGCCTGCGCGCGCAGCGCGATCATCGACGCGGGCAGCAGCTGCACGCTCGTGGTGTTGACGACGAAGAAGAGCAGCATCGCCTCGCTCGCGCGCCCGCCCGTCGCGCCCGCCATCTTGCGCATCGCCGCCACGCCCGCCGGGGTCGCCGCGCCGCCCATCCCCAGCAGGTTCGCCGCGAGGTTGACGCTCACGTCCGTGAGCGCCGCCTCCTCGCCGGGGGAAAAGCGCATCAGCCGCGAAAGCGGGCCGCGCAGCCGCCGCGCGAGCGCGTCGCACACGCCCGCCTCCCGCAGCACGCCCAGCACGCCGCCGAAGAACGCGTAAGCGCCCGCCAGCGACAGGCAAAGCTCGACCGCCTGCGCGCCGCCGCCCAGCAGCGCGCGCTGCGCCGCGTCCATCCGCCCCGTCGCCGCCGCGAACGCCACGCCAAAGAACAGCATCCCGCAAAACACCGCGTTCACGCGCATCACCCGCGCTACGCTATGCCCCGCGCGGGCCAAAAAGAAGGGCCGCGCGCGCGGCGCAGCCTTTTGTCTGTAGGGGTTTGCTTTCCGGCAGACGAAACTTCATCTGCGCGCAAGCAGGGCGCAGGTGTTTCCCCAGCTTCGCAGGGGGCGCACGTCCCCAAAGCCCGCTTCTTTCAGAACCTCCATCTCGTGCTCCACCGTCAGCGGCGTGTCGTAATGATAAAACGCGGCGGGTTCAAGCCCCTGCTCGCGCTTCAGCCTCTCCAATTCGGAAAAGTAAAGGCGCTCCGCCTCCCGCGATTCCGCGAAATAATCCGTCAAGACGAAAAAGCCTTTGCCGGTCAGGGCGGCGTTCAGCTTCCGGTAGAGCTTGAGCTTTTGTTCCGCGGTAAAGTGATGGAGCGATTCGACAGACACGGCGGCGTCAAAGCGGTTTTCTCCAAAGGGAACGTCGAAATAGGAGCCGCAGATCAGCTCGATGGTACGGCTGGAAAACTTCCGCTCCAGCGCCGAGAGCATCTCCTCCGACAGATCGATCCCCACCACCGACGCGCCGCCGTTTGCGGCGAAGTAATATTCAAGCTCCAGCCCCGTGCCGCAGCCCAGATCGAGCACGCGCGCGCCCGGCTCCCCCGGCAACAGGGCCGCCGTATAGGGATAAAATTCCTTTGCGCCCTCGATTTCCGTCATCATGTGCTCGTCGTATCCGCTCAAACGGGCGGCGAAAAAGGCGTCCATTTTCTCAAGTTTCATCGGTTTCTCCACACAAAATCAAAATTTAATAATTTAACAGTCTGCCATAGTCATTCCATTCGCCAAACATTTTACCTTGTCTGGTCTCCTCGATTAAGTGCGCCAACATTTGGTCGTACATCTCTGGGTTTCGTTTCTTATAGAAGGCGATATTTCCCGCTCGCACCCTTTGGTATAAAGGAGGAAATGATCTGAACTTTGACCACGCCCGTTCAGCCTTCAGTGTCGCCTCAATATCAGGGTCTATTTGAAAACTGCGAATCCCCATAGCAGGGAGGACTGCTCTTCCCGCATCCGTCATCAGACCTAAAGCGTCCAGTCTGCGAACACGCTCCTTGTTGAGTTCTGTCCACTTACTCCCCATTTTACGGGGTGTAAAACGCTGCAACCTCTTTCCGTCAATGATTCGGTGGGTGCTGTCTATCCAACCATAGCAAAGCGCTTCTTCCACAGCATCAATATACCAAAAGTGGGTGTCATCAACAGGCTTTCCACGTTTTACATTAACCCAGCATTCTGTCTCTTGTTCTGAATAAACGCTGAGCCATTCACGAAATGATTTGCGGCAATCGACTTGTAAAATATTTTTATACTCCATTCCTGACTTGGCCTCGCTAAATCCCGATTTATCACGCGCCCGCCCGCTCAAAGGCAAACGGCTTCACAGCAGGTTTCCATCCGCATCGTAAAACGCGTTGCAGTATGTCAGCCTCCCGGAAACCCCGCCCTTTTGAGCTTTGTCCAAGAAGCAAATCAGCAAATGGTCGTTGTCAAACGCGTTTTCCGACACGGTGATCCCGTAGGGCTTGCCGCTTTCAAACCCAAACCGCGCGTAATAGTCCCCGCCCAGCAGCGCGATCCAAGGGAATCCCGCCTCTTCGGCCCGCCGCATGCACTCCCTCACAAGCGCGGAACCGATTCCCGCATTCTGATATTCCCTTCGCACCCCCAGCGGGCCTAAAGCCAGCCCCGGAACGCTCCCGATCCGGGCCTTCGTCAGCGCGTTATAGCCGACGACCTTTTCTCCGTCCAGCGCGACGACGCACAATTCCGGCAGATAGCCGCCCGAGCCGAGCAGGGTTTCCGCGAACGCCCACTCATTGAAGAGGGGATCGCTGTCTTCGCGGTAAAACGCGCTTTTGAGCGCGTCCTTTGCCCCACGCAGGTCGCAAGGTTCAAACGTCCTGATTTTCATGCGCTTTCCTCCAGCTATTCCTCCACATGCTCCAGCCCTTGGGCAATGATCGCATACACATGGCCGTCGGAGAGGGAGTAGAAGACCGACTTGCCCTCGCGGCGGCTCTTGACCAGACGGTTCTGCTTGAGGATGCGCAGCTGGTGGGACACCGCCGACTGCGTCATGCCCAGCGCCTGCGCCAGATCGCACACGCAGACCTCCGCCTCAAAGAGCACGAACAGGATGCGGATGCGCGTGGAATCGCCGAACACCTTGAACAGCTCCGCCAGATCGCAAAGCTCCTCCTCGCCGGGCATCTTCTCGCGCACGATGCGCAGCCGCTCCTCGTGTACCTCCTCGCTCTCGCAGCATTCCAGCTCCTCCGTCTCCCGGATCTTCATCGCGCAAACCTCCTTTCGGCCGCGTCAGCAGCGGCGCGTGTCCAGCGCGCGAATGGCGTTGAGCACCGCCAGCACCATCACGCCCACGTCGGCGAAGATCGCCGCCCACATGCCCGCCAGCCCCAGCGCGCCCAGCAGCAGGCAGGCCGCCTTGACGCCGATGGCGAAGGCGATGTTCTCGTACACGATGCGCAGGCACTTGCGCGAGATGCCGATCGCCTTGGCGATCTTGAGCGGATCGTCGTCCATGAGCACCACGTCGGCCGCCTCGATGGCGGCGTCGGAGCCGAGCGCGCCCATCGCGACGCCCACGTCCGCGCGGGAGAGCACCGGCGCGTCGTTGATGCCGTCGCCGACGAATGCGAGCACCTCGCGCGGCCGCTTTTCGGACAGGAGCTGTTCCACGCGCTCCACCTTCTCCTGCGGCAGCAGCCCGGCGGCGACCTCGTCGATGCCCAGCTCCCGCGCGATTTCCTCGGCGGCCTCGGGGCGGTCGCCCGTCAGCATCACGGTGCGGCGCACGCCCGCCGCGCGCAGCGCCTGCACGGCCTGCCTGCTCGTGGGCTTGAGCTGGTCGGCGATCAGGATGTGGCCCATGTATTCCCCGTCCACGGCGACGTGGACGACCGTTCCCGCGCAGTGGCAGGGCGCATACGTTACGCCCAGCTTTTCCATCAGCCGCTCGTTGCCCACGGCGACGGCCTTGCCGTCCACGCGCGCGGTGACGCCGTGGCCGCCAACCTCCTCCACGTCGCTCACGCGCGTCGTATCAAGCGCCCCGCCCGCCGCGCGGCGCAGGCTCGCGCTGATCGGGTGCGTCGAATATGTCTCCGCCAGCGCCGCGAGGGTGAGCAGCTCGCCCTCGTCCATCGCCGCGTGGTGCGCGCCCGCGACCTCGAATACGCCGCGGGTCATCGTGCCCGTCTTGTCAAAGGCAACGATGCGCGCGTGCGAGAGCGCCTCCAGCTCGCGCGAACCCTTGACCAGCACGCCCGCGCGGCTCGCGCCGCCGATGCCCGCGAAGAAGCTCAGCGGGATGGACACCACCAGCGCGCACGGGCAGCTGATGACCAGGAACGTGAGCGCGCGCAGCAGCCAAACGCTCCATTCTCCCGGCAGGCCCAGCAGCAGCCGCAAAAGCGGCGGCAGCAGCGCCAGCGCCAGCGCGCCAAAGCAGACGGCGGGCGTATACACGCGCGCGAAGCGGGTGATAAACTGCTCCGAGCGGGACTTGCGCGCGCTGGCGTTCTCCACCAGATCGAGGATGCGCGAGACGGTCGATTCGCCGAACGCCTTCGTCGTGCGCACGCGCAGCACGCCGGACATATCCACGCAGCCGGAGACGACCTCGTCCCCCTCGCCGACCTCGCGCGGCAGGCTCTCGCCCGTGAGCGCGCTGGTCTCCAGCGAGGCGCGGCCCTCGATCACCACGCCGTCGATCGGGATGCGCTCGCCCGGCCGCACGACGATCACCGACCCCGGCGCCACCTCGTCGGGATCCGTCTCGGAGAGATTCCCCTCGGCGTCCTCGACGCGGGCGACGTCGGGCCGGATGTCCATCAATTCGCCGATGCTGCGGCGGCTCTTGCCCACGGCGTAGCTCTGGAACAGCTCGCCGATCTGGTAAAAGAGCATGACCGCCGTGCCCTCGACGTAGTCCCCCAGCGCGATCGCGCCCACGGTCGCCACGGCCATCAGGAAGTTTTCGTCGAACACCTGCCCATTGCGGATGCCGTGCAACGCCTTAGAGAGGACGTCCCAGCCCACCAGCAGATAGGGCGCCATGTACAGCGCGAAGCGCGCCGCGCCCGTAACGGGCAAAAATGCCAGCAGCACGAGCAGCGCCGCCGCGAGCAGGATGCGCGCGAGCGCGCGCTTTTGCTTCTTGGTCATCGCCTGATCCCTCTCTCTGACAAAGCCTCGCCCGTTACAGCTCGATCTCGCAGTCGCGCTCGACCTTCTTGCAGGCGGCAAGCACGCGCTGCATCACGTCCTGCGGCTGCGCGCCCTCGTCAAACTCCACCGCCATCTTGAGCGTCATAAAGTTCACCGTCGCCTGCCGCACGCCCTCCACCTTGTTGGCCGCGTCCTCCATCTTCTGCGCGCAGTTCGCGCAGTCCACGTCGATCTTATAGGTCTTCTTCACGCCGTGTCGCCCCTTTCGATTTATCGTATGAGCACTTGTTCATATGTTTGATTGAATTGTAGCACGCCTCGCGCGGCCTGTCAACGGGTTTTGGAAAAAAAGAAAAAAAGGAGCGGCGCGGGGCGGCCTTACCGCTTTGCCCCGCGCCGCGCGCCGCTCACTTCTTGCGGCACTCGTAGGAGCCGCACATGCTCTCGTCGCACTGGCCGGAATGGCACTCGCAATTCGGGCAGACGCTGATCGCGTCCAGCTGGCAGACGTCGCGGTCGCTGTGATGGCGGCAGGTCTCTACGGAGCAGCGGATGGTCTGGTTCATTGGGGTTTCCTCCTCGTCAAAGTCTGAGCTTCGCTCGGCCTTAGTGTGGCCGCGCGGCGCGGGAATATGCGGCGGCGTTTTGCGCTTGTCAAACCCGCCAAAATGGAATACAATAGAGAAAACGAGCGCGCCCCGCGCATAGGCGCGGGGCCGGGCCGCGATGATAAGGACAAATGAAGAAGCGAGGCGACTGCGATGAGCAGGCTTTCCTATATGCTGCGCCGCGCGGCGAAGATGGACTACCGCGCGATGCTCAAGACCGCGAACATGCTCCACGCCAAGACGGGCAAGAGCCGCCTGTGGCTGATGGCGGACATGGCCCGCTGCGCCGTGCGCTACAACGCGGGCTATGTGGACTACAAGATCGCCGAGATGTACCGGCTCACCGACGCGCAGCGGCGCACGCAGATCACGCGCGGCATCTCCAACAACATCGTCTCGCGCATGAACGACAAGCGCTTCTGGCACTTCTTTGACAGCAAGGCCGAGTTTAACGAGCTGTTTCGCGCGCAGGTAAAGCGCGCGTGGCTCGACCTGACGGCCGCCACGCCGGAGCAGTTCGCCGCGTTTTTGCAGGGCAAGGGCGATCTCATCTGCAAGCCGATCGACGGCTCCAGCGGGCAGGGCATCTTCAAGATCACGCCCGAGGAATACGCCGACCCCGCCGCGCTCTACGACCGCCTCAAAGCCGCGGGCATCGGCATCGTCGAGGAGATCGTGCGCCAGCACGAGGCGATCAGCGCGCTGTGCCCCACGTCGGTCAACACCATCCGCGTGGCGACGCTGCTGGGCGACAAGCAGGAGGGCATCGTCTACGCGTATATCCGCATCGGCAACGGCAAGGTGATGGACAACGTCGATTGCGGCGGCATGGCCGCCCCCATCGATCTGGATACCGGCGTCATCTGCGGCGTGGGCGCGAACAAGGCCGGGGAGACCTACGAAAACCACCCCATGACCGGAAAGCGCATCCCCGGCACGGCCATCCCGTACTGGGAGGAGGTCAAGGCGATGTGCCTTGCCGCGATGCACGTCGTGCCGCAGGTGCGCTTCGTCGCGTGGGATGTGGCGATCACGCCGGACGGCCCGGTGTTCATCGAGGGCAACTCGTTCCCCAGCCACGCCATCCCGCAGTTCGCCGCGCACTTCCCGGACGGCATCGGCATCCTGCCGCGCTTCCAGCAGTTCATCGACCTATGAGGTGCTCGCTGTGCCCCCGGCGCTGCGCGGCGGAGCGCGACGAGCGGGGCGGGCGCGGCCTGTGCGGCATGGGCGTCCTTCCCCGCGTGGCGCGCGCCGCGCCACACTTCGGCGAGGAGCCGTGCATCAGCGGCACGCGCGGCAGCGGCGCGGTGTTCTTTTCCGGCTGCGCGCTGCGCTGCGCCTTTTGCCAGAACGAGGCGATCAGCCACGGCGGCGCGGGCGAGGACGTGACGCCCGAGCGGCTGGCGGAGATTTTCGCCGAATTGGAAAACACGGGCGTACACAACATCAATCTGGTCACGGCGTCGCACTTCGCGCCCGCCGTGGCGCAGGCGCTCGCGATCTACCGCCCGAGGATCCCCATCGTCTACAACTGCGGCGGCTACGAGAGCCTCGAGACGCTGCGCCTGCTCGAGGGGCTGATCGACGTCTACCTGCCCGACTACAAGTACATCGACCCGGCGATGGCGAAGCTGCTCTCCGCCGCGCCGGATTACCCGCAGGTCGCCTTTGAGGCGATCCGCGAGATGCGCCGCCAGACCGGCCCCGCCGTCTACGATGCGGACGGGCTGCTCCTGCGCGGCACGCACATCCGCCATCTGCTGCTGCCCGGCCTCTCCGGCGACGCGATGCGCATCCTCACGCGCATCCGCGACGAGCTGCCGGAGGGCACGCCCGTCTCGCTGATGGCGCAGTACGTCCCCTGCGGGCGCGCGCTGTCGATCCCCGGCATGGGGCGGCGCGTCACGCGGCGGGAATACGCGCGCGTCGAGGCGCATATGCGCGCGCTCGGCCTGCCCGGCTATGTACAGGCGCTCTCCTCCGCGAGCGACGCCTATGTGCCCGCGTTCGACGGCACGGGCGTGCGCCGGGCGTAAGCCGCTTTATTTCGCATCTTGAATTTCAAATAGAAAAGGAGCGATGACCATGTTTACAGTCAAGCGCGGCACTTTGGAGGGCTACGGCTACGACCAGATCACGATGGCGGGTGCGGGCCACGAGGTGCGCATCCTGCCGCAGGCCGGATTCAACCTCTACTACTGGACGTTCGAGGGCGGCGAGCTGCTCATGGAGCCGGTGGACATCACCGTCTTCGGCTCCAAGTACGGCATCCCCATCCTCTTCCCGACGCCCAACCGCGTCAAGGACGCGACGTTCGTCTGGGAGGGCCAGACGCATGTGATGACCAAGCGCGGCGAAAAGGTGCTGCTGCACGGCATCGTCAAGGACGAGACGTTCACCGTGACCGATCTGCGCGCCGAGGCGGACTGCGCCGTATGCGCCGCCGAGATCGCGATCCGCCCCGGCGACGCGCTCTACGAGGCGTATCCCTTCCCCTGCACGCTGACCGTGACCTACACGCTGCGCGCGGAGGGGCTGCACATGGACGTGCAGGTCAAAAACGACGGCGAGGCCACCCTGCCCTTCGGCTTCGCCATTCACCCGTACTTCTCCAAGCGCGGCGACGCCAGCCGCGTGTTCCTCACCGTGCCCGTGCGCCGCTACTACGAGACGGACGACGCGCTCATCCCCAGCGGGCGCATCCTGCCCGCGACCGAGGGCAAGGTCATCTGGGACAAGCTGCACAGCGTGGAGAGCCTGTACCTTGACAACGTGTTCCGCGGCTTGACCTCGGACATGGAGTCGCTGGTGCGCTACGAGGACGTCGATCTGCACATCCGCGCGTCGGACTGCTTCCGCAACGCCGTCGTCTACACGCCGCACGACCGCCCGGGCTTCTGCATCGAGCCGCAGACGAACGCGACGAACTTCCTGAATCTCTACGCCGAAGGCCTCGTGGACGAGAGCGGCCTCATGACGCTGCCCGCGGGCAAGGCGTTTAGCTGCGAGATCGACCTGACCGTCACCAAGCGCTAAGACGCGCAGCCGAACAGGAGGACGCGCCATGAGAAAGACCAAGATCGTATGCACGCTCGGCCCCGCCACCGACAGCGAGGAGATGCTCTCCAAGCTGATGGACGCGGGCATGAACGTCTGCCGCCTGAACATGTCCCACGGCACCTACGAGGAGACCGCCCGGCGCATCGCGCTCATCAAGCGCCTGCGCGAGCAGAAGGGCATCCCGGTCGCCATCCTGCTGGATACCAAGGGGCCGGAGGTGCGCACCAAGACCGTCGAGGGCGGCCGCGTGCAGCTCGTCCCCGGCAGCGAGTTCATCCTGACCAGCCGCGAGGTCGCCGGCAGCGAGCGGGAGGTGTCCATCACCTACCCGCGCATGGTGGAGCTGGTCAGGCCCGGTACCCGCGTGCTCATCGACGACGGCCTGCTCGCGCTCGAGGTCGTGCGCGTGGAGAGCGGCACGGACATCGTGTGCAGCGTCGTGAACGGCGGCGCGCTCGGCGACCGCAAGGGCATCTCCGTGCCGGACGTCGATCTGCAGATGCCGTCCATCGGCGAGAAGGATCGCAGCGACATCCTCTTCGGCATCGAGCAGGGCATCGACCTGATCGCCGCTTCCTTCGTCTGCCGCCCGAGCGACGTGCTGACCATCCGCAAGCTCTGTCAGGACAACGGCGGCGGGCATGTGCGCATCTTCTCCAAGATCGAAAACCGCATGGGCGTGGACAACTTCGACGAGATCCTCAAGGTCTCCGACGGCATCATGGTCGCGCGCGGCGACCTCGGCGTCGAGGTCGATCTGGAGGAGGTGCCGGTGCTGCAAAAGCAGTTCATCCACAAGTGCAACATCGCCGCCAAGCCCGTCATCACCGCCACACAGATGCTCGATTCCATGATTCGCAACCCGCGCCCGACGCGCGCCGAGGCCAGCGACGTCGCCAACTCCATCATCGACGGCACCGACGCGATCATGCTCTCCGGCGAGACCGCCGCGGGCAAGTATCCGCTCGAGGCCGTGAACACGATGGTGCGCATCGCCAATTACGTCGAGGCGCGCGGCCCGCATGACGACGGCCACGCCCTGCAGCGGGACATCGTGCAGGCGAACGCGACGCGCACCATCGCGGATGCGGTGTCCTTTGCCTGCGTGGCGATGGCCGAGGATCTGGGCGCGACGGCGATCATCACCCCGAGCCACTCCGGCACGACGGCGCGGCAGGTCGCGCGCTTCCATCCAGCGCACCGCGTCATCGCGCCGACGACCAGCGAGCACACCTACCATCAGCTGGGCATCAGCTACGGCGTCGTGCCGGTCATGATGGAGATGAGCGCGAACACCGACGACATGCTGCAAGGCGCCGTCGACGTGGCGGAAGCGGCCGGGCTGGTCAAGACGGGCGACGTGGTCATCATCTCCGCGGGCGTCCCCGTGGGCGTCGCCGGCACGACGAACCTCATCAAGGCGCACATCGTGGGCAACGTGCTGCTGCGCGGCGTGGGCGTCGGCGGGGGAAAGGCGCACGGCAGGGTCTGCAACATCAACACGCTGGCGGATCTGGAGAGCAACTTCAAGGACGGCGACGTCATCGTCGCCAAGTCCACGAACGCGGGCATGCTGCCCTACATGCGCAAGGCGGCGGCGGTCGTCGTCGAGGGCGTGGACGAGGATTGCCACGCCGCCGTCGCCGGGCAGGCACTGGGCCTGCCCGTGGTGCTCGACCGCACCTATCAGGCGGTACACATGCTCAAGCAGAACATGGTGGTCACCGTGGACGCCGAGAACGGCTTCGTCATCAACGGCATCGTCAAGAAGTAATGCATGGAAATAAGCAAGGGGGCTTCGCAAAGGCGAGGCCCCCTTCGGCATGCAAGAAGAGCCGCACTCGGCGGCCCTTATTGGATTATAAACATCTTATTTTTGTCTAATGAATCAGCCTTTTATTTTCAGAGCAACAATAGTCTTACATAGTTTGGGATCCGAAGGGTACCTAGGGGCGACCGGAAAGCCCCTAGGTGGGGCGGCGGGGCAAAGCCCCGCGCCTGTTGCGGCCAAAGAGATTAAGCTCTTAACGAATGCTTGGTTTTATGCGGATCTAAGTTACTCTGGCATGCAAGAAGAGCCGCACTCGGCGGCCCTTTCTTTATACCTCCCTGTTCGCGCGCAGCCTGCGCACGACGCACGAGAGCGTGAAGTTGATCGCAAAATACACCAGAAACGCAAACCCGAAGAGCACGAACACGTCGGTGACGTGAATGGTGCCGCGCTCGAAGCGGTCTACCCATGTGCCGTTGTAGGTGTTGGCGGTGCTGATGATGAACTTCGTACAGGCCATCAGCTCGATGGTGACGAGGCCCGCCAGATAGCTGGAGTCCTTGATGGTGGTGATCATCTGGGAGAGCAGCGTCGGGATGATGTTGCGGAACGCCTGCGGCAGGATGATCAGCGTCATCGTGTGCAGCGTGCCGAAGCCCTGCGAGTAGGCGGCCTCAAACTGCCCGCGCGCCACGGAGTTCAGCCCGCCGCGGATGATCTCCGCCATGATCGCCGAGGTGAACAGCGTGAACGCGACGACCGCCTTGAACAGCGTGCGCACGGCGGCCTCTGAAGGGAGACCCAACAGCTTGACGAACGATTTCGGGATGCCCGGCGCGGGGAACATGACGAAGCACACGAACATCCAGAGCATCAGCGGCGTGTTGCGGAACAGCTCGACGTAGGCCGAGGTGACCGCGCGCAGTGCGCGCGCCGGGCCGTGCGTGCAGTAGTTGCGCACGAGGGCGAGCACCGCGCCGAAGATCACGGAGAGGACGATCACGACCAGCGAGATGCCGATGGTGAAGCCCAGCCCCTTGAGCAGATAGCTCACCACGTCGGGGTTGGAGAGGATGCCGAGGCTGCCGCGCAGATCGGCCATGAAGCTGTCCATCAGGCGCCCACCTCCTCCGCTTCGATCTGTTGCGCCGTCTGGCGCTCGCGGTCCTTCAGGCGCTTCTCCCATCGGCCCGCGAGGAAGGAGAGCGGATAGCAGATCACAAAGAACAGCGCGCCGCCGATCAGGTAGGCCGGGCCGTAGGCGCCGCCCGTGCTGGCGCCGGTGACGAAGTTGTAGGTCGTGGCGATCAGATCCGCGCCGCCGATGATGTACAGGCAGCTCGTGTTCTTGATGAGCGCCACCATCTGGTTGACCATCGGCGGGAGGATGATCTTGACGGTCTGCGGGAGGATGATGCAGCGCATGGTGTCGGCGTAGCCGAAGCCCTGCGAGCGCGCCGCGTCGAACTGGCCGAACGGGATGCTCTCGATGCCCGCGCGCACGACCTCGGCGACATACGCGCCGTGGTAGATGCCCAGCGAGACGAAGCCGATCGTGACCACGGAGATATGCACGCCGGAATACGCCATCGCGTAGTAGAAGAAGCACACCTGCAGGATGAGCGGCGTGTTCTGGAAAAACTCCACATACACGCGCGCGACGCGGCGCAGCGCCCGCTTGCCGCTCGTGGCCATCAGGCCGAGCGTAAAGCCGATCACGGCGGCGATCAGCAGGCCGATCAGCGCGCTTTTCAGCGTGTTGAGCAGGCCGTTGATGAACGTCGCGCGGTATTGCCATACGGTCGCCCACGCGCTTGCGCTGAAGATCGTGCCCATGTCAAACTCCCATTGTCTTCTTTGCTGTTCCTTGCGAAAAGACCGGGCGCGCAAGCGCGTCCGGCCTCTTGGCAAACCCTGTCACGAAAAGCCGTGATCGCGGGGCCTTTCGGCCCGACGGGGTATCAGATGCCCCACTCGGCGGTCATCGCGTCGATGGTGCCGTCCTCCAGCCAGGTGGTAATCAGCTCCTCGATCTTCGGGGACAGCTCGCTGCCCTGCTTGGTCGCCACGCCGTACTCCTGCGGCGCAAACGAATCGGCGATGAAGCTGCGGTCGCTGGTCTTGTAGTTGGAGAGGATGGACTTATCCACGCAGAAGGCGTCCACGTCTCCGGCGGCCAGCGCCATGGAGATGGCCGGATAATCGTCGAACTCCTTGAAGGTCACGCCTCCGTTGAACGTGGCAATCTCAAAGGCGTCCGCGTCGAAGTCGTCGATGACGTCCGCCTCGGCCATCGCGGTGGCCAGCGCCTTGGCGGAGGTGGAGCCGCTGGACACGCCCACGACCTTATCCTTGAGGCCCGCCAGATCGGCGATGCCGGAGTCGGTGTTCACCAGCACGGTCACGGCGTCCACATAGTAGGGCGTGGAGAAATCCCATTTCGCCTTGCGCTCGTCGGTGATGGTAAAGGTGGCGATGACGGCGTCCAGATCGTCGTTGTCGAGGTACGGTCCGCGCTGCGCGGCGGTGACGGGGGTGAACTCCACGTCGTCATAGCCGAGCGCCTCGCCGAGCTTCTTGGCCAGATCGACCTCAAAGCCGGCGTACTCGTTCGTCGTCTGATCGAGCAGGCTGAAGCCGTACAGATCCTGCTTGACGCCCACGCGGAACGTGCCGTCGGCGAGGGCCATCGCGCTCACCGCGCACAGCAGGCAGAGGGCCAGTGCGAACACGAGAAACTTCTTCATAAGAATGCCTCCTTGTCGGAATGTCGTTGGGATGTTGCGTCTATGATCTGCGTCCCGGCATCCCTCGGCGAGCGCCGGGGCGGGATCGGGGATCAGCGAAGGTTTGCGCGTCAGCGCAGGATCTTGGAGAGGAACGCGCGGGTGCGCTCGTTCTCCGGATTGGTGAAGAAATGCTCCGGCGTGCCTTCTTCCAGGATGTGACCGCCGTCGCAGAAGACCACGCGGTCGGCGACCTCGCGGGCGAAGCCCATCTCGTGGGTGACCACGACCATGGTGATGTTGTCGTGCCCCAGCTCGACCATGATGTCGAGCACCTCCTGCACCATCTCGGGGTCGAGCGCGGAGGTCGGCTCGTCGAAGTAGATGATGGGGTTGCGCATCGTGAGCGCCCGCGCGATGGCGATGCGCTGCTGCTGGCCGCCGGAGAGCGTCGCCGGGCTGACCGTCGCCTTCTGCGCGAGGCCGACGCGCTTGAGGTTCGTCATCGCCAGCTCCTCGGCCTCGGCGCGCGACATCTTCTTGAGCTTGACCGGCGCGAGGGTGAGGTTTTCCATCACGCTCAGGTGCGGATAGAGGTTGAACTGCTGGAAGACCATCGAGGAATACTGCCGGTTGAGGGCGGCGCGCGTCTTGTGGTTCATCGGGTGGCCGTCGATCGTGACCTCGCCGGAGGTGACCTCCTCCAGCCCGTTCATGCAGCGGATGAGCGTGCTCTTGCCCGAGCCGCTCGGCCCGATGATGACCAGCTTCTCGCCGCGCGCGACGTGCAGGTCGATGCCCTTGAGAACCTCCAGTTGGCCGAAGCTCTTGTGGACGCCTACGAGATCGATCAATGTTCTTCCTCCCCGCGCGGCCGCGCAGCCGTGAAACTGGGCCGAATCAAATGCCCACAGCGCGGTCTCTTCCGCGTTGTAGGCAATAGTATAGCACATCCATTTTTGATTTGCAAGATTCTTTTTTCAAAAATTCAAATTTATCGGTCGATTCGTCACATGAACCAAAATCCAAGCATTTTTCTTTTCGCATTCCTTCATCGATTGCGAGCAGCCCGGCGCTTTCGCGGCGACCGGCCGCCTTTTATGCAGAATCGGCGCGTTTTATGCGCATTTTATGCGTTTCTTATGCGTTTGCGCGCCGGTTCACTGTCCGAACAGCGCCGCGATCTCCGGCGGGATGACCGCGCCGATCTGCTCGGCCTCGGCGACGTAGCGCTCGTAGAGCACCTCTTTGCGCTTGGGCGCGCCGCAGTACGGGCAGGGCGTCAGGCTGGAAAACGGCTCCTCGTCGAGCTGACCGTAGGTGAAGTCGCCCGTGAGCGGCAGGAACTTGTCCTTGACGCCGGAGCAGTAGGCGTCGGTGTGGTAGTTGCTGCCGCCGTCGGGGTTGCGGTAGAGCGGCATGTCCGCGGCGGGCAGGTCGGGCGCGGGCAGGTCGCGGCCCTGATCGTCCCAGATGAAGACCTTCGTCTCCCCCTCGAGATGATTCCACAGCCACGCCATGTTCTGCCCCTGCGCGTTCTTGCGCCGCTGGATGCGGATGCAGCCGTGGCTGGCCTTCTTGCCCAGCTCGTCCTCGAACTCGGCGTACATCTTGGTCGTGCCGTCCGCGCCGAAGCGGTAGGGCACCTCGTGCAGCAGCGTGCCGCCGTTGATGCGGATGGCGTAGTCGGCGCGCATCGTGCCGGAGACGAACAGGCCCACCTTGCTCACGGTGATGAACTCGCCCGCGGGCGTCTCGTTGTAGGGCTGCTCGTCGTTGTTGAGGCCCGTCGATACGTCCAGATCGCCGATGATCTGCCCGTCCTCAAAGATGTAGAGCTTCTGGCGCAGCTTGTCCACCAGCAGCGCGTAGCGGTCGCTCGGCGTCACGGTCTTGAGCAGGCTCTTTTTGACGTACCCCTGAATCCGCTTGGCGTCGATGGACTCCATGAAGCTGTTCTCCGTCTTGGTGCCGTCGTTGGAGTAGGACTCGATGAGCACATAGCCGTCGCCGTCCGCGTCCTCCTCCAGCACATGCACGCCCTGACTCTGCCCGTGCAGCTCGCCCGCGGTGTTCTCCGCGTAGGGCTTGCGGTCGATGCCCGGCTGGTTCGTCGGGTAGACGTGCTCCGTCTGCCCCACGTCCAGCACCGTGATCGGCTGCATCATCAGCGCCCAGATCGCCCGCTGATGCTCGGGGTTGGATAGATCGTATGCGTCGGGATCCATGTCCCAGAAGCTGGTCGCCTGCGGCACGGCGGCGGGCGCGGCCTGCGCGACCTGTGCGTCCTGTGCGACAGGCTCGGCCTGTTGCGGCGCGGCGGCCTGTTCGGCCTGCGAAGCCTGCGTCGCCTCCACGAAGATCAGGCGCTGCTCGCTCTCCTCGCCCCAGTAATTTTGCAGGCGCAGCGCGAGCATGTATTCCCCCGGCGCGACGGGGCTGCCGTCGGGCAGCAGCCCGTCCCACGAGACGACGCCGTCGCCCGCCTCCACCTGCACCGCGCCCAGATCGGCGACGGCCTCGCCCGTCGCGGCGCTGAGCAGCTTCAGGGCGAGCGTGCCGCCCTCCGTCGCGGCGAAGGTAAAGCTCCAGCCGTCCTGCCCGACGGTGAGCGCCGCGTCGCTCGCGAACGCGCCGGTCAGTTCCGGCGCGGCCAGCGCCGCGCTGCACGCGAGCAGCAGCGCGATCGCGATGCCTGCAAATGCTTTCATGCTCTCTCCTGTGATTCGCTTGTCGTCAAAGAAAAGGATTCTCCCCGCGCGCCGTCCGCGCCCGTCTTTCGGAGAATCCTTTGTAGTCGCGCGTCTGTCGGCCCGTTAGCCCGGCAGATCGAGGATGTCGCCCGGCGCGACCGTCGTCTCGGGCGCGGGCGTCACGTTCGTCTGGCGGTACAGCTCCTCGAGCGTCTTGCGCCCGGCGATGCCGTCCACATCCAGCCCGTTGAGCTGCTGGAAGCTCTTGACCGCCGTCTCGGTGCCGGTGCCGAAGTTGCCGTCCTGCGCGCCGCTCAGAAGGCCCAGCTGCGCCAGCGCGCGCTGGAGCGTCTCGACGTCGCGGCCCTGCGATCCCTTGCGCAGCGTGGTGTAGGTGACCTCCGCCGTCGGCCCGGGCGTGGGCGTGATCTCGAGATCCGGCGTGTTCGTCGGCGCGAGGGTGACCTGCGGCTCCGGCGTCGCGCCGAAGACCTGGAAGCTGCCGGAGGGCGTGTTTTCCACAGCGGGCTGCGGCGTGGCGACGCTGCCCGGCGATCCGGCGCTGAACATCGAGCGGACGATCATCGCGATGATGACCACGAGGATGATCATCAGCCCGAAGGCGATGATCATCGGCGTGCGATCCGCGCTGCGGCGGGAGCCGCGGCTGCCCTTGGTGTACGCGGGCTTCTTGGCGCGCGGGCGCGGCGCGCTCTCGCCGGCCTGCGCGGCGTCGCCCTTGGCGGGAGACGGTTTCACGCCGGCCAGATTGGAGTAACACAGCGGGCAGATGTTCGAGCCGTCCGGGATCTTGTTATGGCAGTGGGGACAAAACATGCGTTTCCCTCCTTCATGCATCCTGCTTGTGCATAGTATAAACCAGATGAAAACCATATTTCAAGTTTTTTGTAAAATTCCATCGCTTTTCCGCCAAAACGGCGCGATGCGTCCCTATAATCTATGCGTATGCGCGCGCGTTTCATGCCTGCGGCGGCTCGCCCTGCGCCGCGGGCGCGGCGTCCATCTCCTCAAAGAAGCGGCGCTGCGACTCGATCTCGTAGAGCGAAAGGCCCTTTTGCAGCGGCGTCTCCTCCGCCCCGCAGCGCGAAAGGAAGTCCGCCGCCTGCTCCGCCTCCTCCCGCGTGAGCAGCAGGAACACGCGCTCCTGCGGGCGGGACATCGAGGCGTCGCGCACATCCTCCAGCCAGACGTCGGGCCTCGGCGTGCCATCCTCCAGAGACACCGCCACGACCTCCACCTGCCCGTTCGTCAGCTCGGTCATCACGTTCGCGTTCCAGAAGGTCGCGTAGCCCAGCGTCATGCCGCTCTCCTCCAGCGCGCGCGCGTTGTCAAAATCCGCCTGCGCGCGCTCCGGCGAGGCCATCGAGTCCCGCGTCTGCACGAAGGTCAGCCCCAGCGTCAGGCAGGCGAAGAGCGCCAGCGACGCGCGGCGCAGCGCGGGGTTGCGCTCCAGCGTCAGCGCCAGCGCCAGCGCGGGCGCGCCCAGCGTGACGACCGGCAGCCAGTAGCGGTTGAGGAACAGATTTTCCAGAAACACGAAGGACAGAAGCGTGAGCGCGCCTGCGGCCAGCGCGCAAAGGAGCGCGCCCCGCTCGCCCGCTCGCTCCTCCTCCCGCGCGCGCAGGCTCGCGCGCACGAAGAGCAGCGCGGCAAGCGGCGGCAGCGCCGTCGTCGCGAAGGCGAGCAGCCCGCTCGCGCTCAGCAGCGTGCGGCCCTCCGCGTAGCCGCACACGCGCAGCAGCCACGCCAGCGCGTGCGACGCGAGCGCCGGGAGATCCGCGGCGGTGACGCTCGCAAGCCGCTGCCCGCCGTAGCCGCCGTTGCCGCCGAGCAGCAGCGCCGCCGTCAGCCGACGCCCCGCGATCAGACCGGCCGCGCCGCACGCGAGCGCCAGCAGCGCGAGCAGCGCGCGGCGCGCGTCCTCCCCGGTGCGGGATAGCGCCTGCCGCGCGCGCGCCGGGAACAGATACGCCCACGCGCCCGCCGCCGCCACGGGCAGCACCGCGCAGAGCATGTAGCGCACCGACTGCGCGCCGAGCGCGGCGCTCGCCGCCAGCAGCAGGGCCGCGCGCGCGCGGCCGCCCTTGCGCAGCGCGCCCGCGTACAGGCCGACGAAGAGATTGGTCAGCACGGCGTGCGGCACATAGTACGCGCCGATGGTCAGCATCTGCGCGGTCACCGCGGAGCAGGGGCAGAGCGTCAGCCCGGCAAAGAGCAGCGCGTAGCGCCTGCGCGCGCCCATCATGCGCGCGCCCGCGTAGCACGAGAATGACAGCAGCGCCGAGAGGATCAGCCCGCCCAGCGTGCGCACGAGCCGCCAGTCGTTCGGAAAGAGCGCCATCAGCGGCGTGTAGACAAGCTGCGTGCCCAGCAGGCGCACCTCGGTGGAATAGCGCCACGTCGTGGAGACGAGCGCGCCCTGCCGCGCCAGATGCTGCGCCAGAGACAGCTCGGAGGCCATGTCCGAATCGAGGAACGTGCCGTAGCCCGCGATCAGGTAGCGCGCCGTCAGCAGGACGCACGCGCAGAATATGGCCCCGCACAGCAGCGCGCCCGCGCCGGGCGCGCGATGCTCGCGTCTTTTTTGCACGGCCCCTTCCCTCCTTTTTCTTTTCATCCGCCGCCGTCAGCCCTCGCCGCCGGAAGGCTCCATCGCCTCGAAGAACGCGCGCTGCGACGGGATGAGATACAGGTCGATATAGCCCTCCAGCGCCACGCGCTGCGCGCCCGCGCGCGCGAGGAAGCCGTCCATGCCGTCGCTCTCCCATGTGCCCAGCAGCAGGAAGACCGGCTCGTCGGGGCGGTCGAGCAGGAAGTCTTCTTCCGCCTCCAGCCAGCGGTACGGCTCCAGCGTGGTCTCGCCGTCCCGCACCGTCTTGGCGACGGAGACCACGTCGATCTCCCCGTTTGACAGCTCCGTGACGATGTTGGCGTTCCAGAAGGTCGCGTAGCCCTTGTCAAGCCCTCTCTCGCGGATCGCGTCGATCGCGACCCCGCGCATGTCCCGCTCGACCTCCGGGTTTTTCATCGCGTAGCGGACGCACGACAGGCTGGTCAGCAGGCAGGAGGCGGCAAAGAGCAGCGCCGCCATCCTGCGCAGCGGGACGTTGTCCTCCGCGCTCAGGCAGGCGAAGATCACCGGGACGCCCAGAGCGGTCACGCTGATCCAGTAGCGGTCGAAGTACAGCGCGCTGAGCAGCACGAACGCCGCCAGCGACAGCGCGCCGGAAAAGACGAGCATCAGCGCGCCGAAGCGCAGCGTCCTGTCGCCGCGCCGCAGCGCGCGTGCGAGCAGCGGCGCCCCGGCAAAGAGCGAGAGCAGCACCAGCGCGTTGACGATTCCCTGTCCGCCGAACAGCGGCACGCCGCCCTCAAAGCCCGCCACGCCCAGCAGACCCGACAGCGCGCTTTGCAGCACGCCGAACATGTCCTTCGCGCCCCAGTCGGCGTAGGCGACGCCGCCGTAATAGTCAAAGGAACCGTGCAGCACGCGGGAGAGCAGCTTGTCGGCGATCAGATAGCCCGCCGCGCATGCGGCGAGCGCGGCGAGCGCCATGCGCAGGTCGCGCGCGTCCTCGCGCCGGTCAAGGGTTTTTTCCCCCCCCGCCATTCGGGAACACGAACGCCCACAGCGCCGCCGCCGCGAGCGGCATACCCACGGTGACCACATAGCGCACCGATCCCATGCACGCCGCGAGCAGCAGCAGGCCCAGCCCCAGCGCGCGCATGCGCCCGCGCCCTCGCAGCCAGCGCGCGTATAGCCCCGCCGCCAACATCGGGAACAGCGCGTGCGGCACATAGCAGCAGCCGACGATCACGAACTCCGCGTAGACCGGGGAGCCGACGCACATCGTCAGCGCGGCGGAGAGCGCCGCGTAACGCCTGCGCGCGCCGAAGCTGCGCGCACACCAGTACGACGCCGCGCCCAGCAGCGCGACCAGAATGCCGCTGCCCAGCGTGCGCACGAGCCGCCAGTCATGCGGGAAGAGCGCCATCAGCGGCGTGTAGACGAGCTGCGTGCCCAACAGGCGCAGCTCGGTCGAGTGATACCACGTTCGGGAGACCGGCACCCCGCGGTCGAGCAGGTGCCTGCAAAACGTCAATTCCGACGCCATGTCCGAATCGAGGATAGCGCCGTAGCCCGCGATCAGAAAAAACGCCGTCAGCGCGGCGCTCGCAAGCAGCGCCGCAGCGCACAGCAGCGCGCCCGCGCTGCGCGCGCGATGTTCGCGTCTCTTTTGCACGGTCATCCCTCCTCGCTTTTCGCGTCAGTCGTCCGCGCGGGAAAGGCGCGCGTCCGTCAGGCACAGATCGCTCGCCGACCCGGCGCGGATCTGCAGCA
This sequence comes from uncultured Clostridia bacterium, assembly GCA_947631405.1. GTDB lineage: Bacteria > Bacillota > Clostridia > Christensenellales > Aristaeellaceae > Ventricola. The sequence continues at coordinate 29,942 of CANRLC010000016.1, forward strand.
TGAAGTATTTGTCATCCTGCGGCAGCGTAAAGCGCAGCGCGTTTTCGCCCTCGGCAAGCGGCTGCTCGGCGATCACCGCAAAATCCCTGCCCGCGTAGGCCAACGCGACGCTATCCGGCGCGGGCGTTCCCTCGCAGGTAAACGTCCATTCGTATGCGCCCGCCTCGCGGTAGCGCGGCGGCATGCGCAGCCGCCCCTGTGCGCCGAGCGTCACGGCCCATTTTCCGTCCCCGCTCCACGCCGCGCCGTCGCCCGGCTCGATCGTCGCGCTGCCCAGCAGCACGAAGTTCACAAGCGCCTGAGAGGAATCAAACCCGTAGGCGATGTACGCGTCGTTTTCAAAGATGCGCGGCGCGCCCGCTAGGGCGAGCCAGTCCGAAAGCTGCGCCGCCTCCTCATGCGTCAGCACGAGGAAGGTCGGCCCCTCGCACGCGTCCAGCGCCGAGGCGTCGCTCGGCTCCAGCCAGCGGATGAACGTCGGCGCGCAGGCGGTCAGCGCGCCCTCCTCCGTTTCCACGGGCACAACGCCCGTGAACGTGAGCGCGCCCTGCGTGCGCTCCTGCATCACGCGCACGTTCCAGAACGTCCCGTAGCCGTGCGTATAGCCCTGCGCGAGCAGCGCCTGCGTCGCCTCGGTCATCTCGGCGTCCCGCGCGGCGGCCTCCCGCTCGCTCTCGCGCGTCTGGGATAGCAGCAGCGCGCCCGAGAGCGCGATCCCCGCGCACAGCGTCACCAGGAACGCGGCGCGCAGCCGCGCGTTGCGCTCCCCCGCGAGCACGAGCGGCAGCACGGGTACGAAGAAGATCACCGCCACGACCAGATAGCGGTTGAGGTACGTCCCCTCGACGCACGCGAAGCAGAACAGGTTGACCGCGAACGCCGCGAGCGCGTAGAGCGGCAGCGCGCGGCGCTCGGGCGTCTCGCTTTCGCCCCGGCGCAGCGCGCGCACGAGCAGCGCCGCACCGAAAAAGAGCGTCCCCGCCACGCACAGATTGACGATTCCCGCCGCGGAGACGAGCGTCGCGCCGCCGCGCCAGCCCATCAGCTTGAGCAGGTCGGCAAACACCGTGCAGACCCGCTTCACCATCTCCACGCCGTCCAAGGGGACGAAGGCGAAGCTGTCCGCCGCGCCCACGCCGCTCATGAAGAGGCGCGGCAGCGCGATCTGCGCGGCGAGATAGCCCGCGCCGCAGAAGATGACGCCGATCGCCGTCACGCCCAGAAAGCGCGCGCGGCGGGGCAGCGCCTCGCGGCGGGCGAAGATCGCGTCCAGCAGCGCCACCGCGAGCATCGGGCAGACGAAGCAGAGCACATAGCGCACCGAGAGGAAGCCCTCCAGCAGGCAGAGCGCGTAAAACGCGGCGCGCGCGCCCCGGCGCGGCTCCATCGCGCGCAGCCACAGCGCCGCGAGCAGGTAGCCAAACGTATAGTGGACGATGTAATATCCCGCCACCGTGACGCTGCTGGCGTAGAGCACGCTGGCCGTCGCCGGGAGCAGCGCCGCCGCGCACAGGCTCGCGGGCCACGGCAGGCGCAGCGCCCGGCGGCAGAGCAGCACCAGCGACGCCATGCCCAGCAGCAGGCCCAGCGTGTTGCCGATGATGCGCGCCGCCTCAAAGCTCGCGCCCGCGAGGAAGGCGAGCGCGTAGAGCAGGTTCATGTGCAGCAGGTGGATCTCGGTCGAATAGATCCAGTCCGTCGCGATCGGGGCGAGCAGGTCGGCCTGCCGCCGGGCGAGGATGGTCTCCGACGCCATGTCGGCGTTCAGATAGGTCAAGTATCCCTCGCGCTGCAGCACGACGGACGTACACAGCGTCGCCGCACACAGCAAAAGCGAAAGCAGCACCTTCGCCGCGCCCTTTCCGCGCATCCGTCCGCCTCCCTTCGCCATGGGCTGAAGTTCGTTATTGGTCTATTATATCATCGCCGATATGCGCTGTCAAACCGGCGCGCGGCGCTCAAAAAAAGAACACTTGTTCCCATCCGAGATCTGTGCTATAATGGACGGCGTCCCGGCCTGAAAGGGAAAACGCCCTTTCATGTCGAACAGATTCCGCCCACACAAACCGCCCGCACGCGGACGCCCAAGGAGGAAACGATGGAACAGAGCCGCTTTAAGCTGGTATCGCCGTTCTCGCCGCAGGGCGATCAGCCGCAGGCGATCGAGGCGCTCGCGCGGGGCGTGCAGGAAGGCCTGCCCTGTCAGGTGCTGCTAGGCGTGACCGGATCGGGCAAGACGTACACGATGGCCTCGGTCATCGAGCGCGTGCAGCGCCCGACGCTGGTCATCGCGCACAACAAGACGCTGGCCGCGCAGCTCTGCGCGGAGTTTCGCGAGTTCTTCCCCGACAGCGCGGTGGAGTATTTCGTCTCCTATTACGATTACTACCAGCCGGAGGCGTACATCGCCTCGACGGACACCTACATCGAAAAGGACTCCTCGGTCAACGAGGAGATCGAGCGGCTGCGCCACAGCGCCACGGCGGCGCTGCGCGAGCGGCGGGACGTGATCGTGGTCGCCTCGGTCTCGTGCATCTACTCGATGGGCGACCCCAGCGAATACGAGGGCATGATGATCTCCCTGCGGCCCGGCATGGCGATGGAGCGCGACGATCTGGTGCGCCGTCTGGTTGAGATTCAGTACGACCGGAGCGATCTCGATCTGGAGCGCGGCACGTTCCGCGTGCGCGGCGACGTGGTCGAGATCTTCCCGGCGGGGTATGAAAAGAGCGCGCTGCGCGTGGAGTTCTTCGGCGAGGAGATCGACCGCGTGACGGCCATCGACGTGGTGACCGGGCGCGCGGTGATGACGCTCGCCCACGCGGCGGTCTACCCCGCCACGCACTACGCGACGCCGCGCGAGGCGATCGACCGCGCCATCTGCGACATCGAGCGCGACCTCGACGCGCGCGTGGCGGAGTTTAAGCGGGAGGGCAGCCTGCTCGAGGCGCAGCGCCTCTCCCAGCGCACGCAGTACGACATCGAGATGCTGCGCGAATTGGGGTACTGCACGGGCATCGAAAACTACTCCCGCTACTTCGACGGCCGCCGGCCGGGCGATGCGCCGTACACGCTGCTCGACTATTTTCCCGACGACTACATCGTCTTCATCGACGAGAGCCACGTCACCCTGCCGCAGATTCGCGCGATGTATAACGGCGACCGCGCGCGCAAGGAGGCGCTGGTCTCCTACGGCTTCCGCCTGCCCAGCGCGTTTGACAACCGCCCCCTGCGCTTTGAGGAATTCGAGGCGCGCATCGGGCAGATGATCTGCGTGAGCGCGACGCCCGCGCCCTACGAGATGGTGCTGGCCGCGCAGGTGGTCGAGCAGATCATCCGGCCGACGGGCCTGCTCGACCCCGAGATCATCGTGCGGCCCGCGACCGGGCAGGTGGACGACCTCTACGGCGAGATCCGCCGGGTGACGGAGCAGGGCTTCCGCGTGCTGGTGACGACGCTCACCAAGAAGATGGCCGAGAGCCTGACGACCTACCTGTCGGAGATGCGCGTGCGCGTGCGCTACCTGCATTCGGACGTGCAGACGATGGAGCGCCAGCAGATCATCCGCGACCTGCGGCTGGGCGAGTTCGACGTGCTGGTGGGCATCAACCTGCTGCGCGAGGGTCTCGACCTGCCCGAGGTGGCGCTGGTCGCCATCCTCGACGCGGACAAGGAGGGCTTCCTTCGCAGCGAGGTGAGCATGATCCAGACCATCGGCCGCGCCGCGCGCAACGCGCAGGGCCGCGTCGTCATGTACGCGGACACGATGACCGAGAGCATGAACCGCGCCATCTACGAGACGCAGCGCCGCCGCCAGCGGCAACAGGCGTTTAACGAGGCGCACGGCATCACGCCGACGACGGTCATGAAGTCCGTGCGCGACCTGCTGGAGATCGGCTCCGCCCCCGGCGAGGACAAGCGGCCCGGGCGCGCCGCGCCACGCCGAGCGATGGACGAGGACGAACTGCAGCTGCTCCTTCGCTCCACCGAGGAAAAGATGCTGCAGGCCGCCGCCAATCTCGACTTTGAGCTGGCCGCGAAGCTGCGCGACCGCCTGTTTGAATTGCAGGGCAAGACGCCCGAGGAGGTTCAGCTGGAGCCGCCGCCGCAGACGCGCCGCAGGCGCAGGCGAAACAAATATTTGAAAGCGTGACGCCTCAGCGCACGAGGTACGCCGCGAGCTGGTGGCGGTAGAGCAGCTGCGCCCCCTGCGCCCCGCAGGCCTCGACGATTTGGCTGAGCACCGCCTCGTCCTCGTAGCGCTGCATCAGCACGAAGCCGCGCGCCGGATCATAACCGCTCAGCTCGTGAAGCTTCGGCGTGACCAACGCCCAATCGTCCTTGTTCAGCGTGCAGACGTCGTCAAACTGCGCCAGCTCCAGCAGGTTTTCGGTCATGTCGTTGGAGCCGAGCAGCACGCAGGGCAGGCCGGCGTATTCCGCGCAGACGGCCTCGTATTGCCGCTTGCCCTCAAAGAGATAGTTGACCTTTCCGCCTGCCACGGCGCTCGCGTCGAGGGCGAGCATCACGGCCGCCGCCAGCGCGAGGCCGCGCCGCAGCCCCGCCGCCTTCGCGGCGCCGCCCAAGAGGAGCAGCGTCCCCGTCGCCACCAGCGGATAGATGCACAGGACGTAGCGATCGACCTTGTAGGGCGAGATGCCCGCGACCACCGCCAGATAGCCCATCGACGCGGCCAGCGCCGCGAGCGAGACGCCCACGCCCTGAGCGCGCGGGATCGCCCGCTTGCGCAGCAGGGCGAAAGCGAGCAGCAGCGCCGCGAGCAGCAGCAGCACCGCGAGCATCCCCGAAAACTGCTCGTCGTTCATCATGCCAAACATCCGCGCGCTCCACGCGCGCAGGTCGCCAAGGCGCAGCGAACCCGCCTGCTCGAACGCCGCGCGGCCCTTGCGCCCGGCGAAGATTTGCTCCAGACTCCACGGGAACATCGCGACGGCCAGCGCCAGCGCAAAGAAGCAGGAGCCGGCAAAGCGCCACGCCTCCCGCGCGCGCCGCGCAGCCAGCTTCGCGATAAAGTACGCCGCGCAGAGCATGAACGCGAGAATCACGAAGTAATACTGCGTGAGGAACCCGCCGATGAGCGCCGCCTTGAGCGCGAAGAGGTTCGCGTGCGTCTGCCCCTGCTGCCAGAGGACGACCAGCGCCAGCGCCAGCAGCACCGCCCAGAGCGTCATCAGCGCGTACATGCGGATGAAGACCACGCCGGTGATCGCCCCGGCCCCGAAGCCGTAGACGGCAACGGGCAGCAGCGCCTCGGGCGCGGGCGCAAAGCTTCGCGTGAGCAGGCGGCAGCCCAGCATAAAGAGCGCGATCTGCGTCAGCGCGAAGCACGCGAGGTTGAGCGCGATGCCCGTCCACTTGTTCACCTGCGGCGTCCTGAAGACGGAGCAGACCGCGTGCATGAGCAAATAATACAGCGGCGGATGCACGTCCTCGCGCTGCTTGTCGTAGATGTGCAGATACTCGTGCGCGTGCGTGCCGACGGTGAGCTGCTCCATGAAGCGCTCGCCGCTCGTCCACCGGCCCTCCATCGCGTCGATGTAGCCGCTCCCAAAGCTGTTGGCCAGCCCGTAGGTGAACAGCTCGTCGATGTCGAATCCATCCTTGCGCGCGCCGAACGCCGCCGCCAGAAGCATCTGCGCCGCCAGGAGCGCGAGCAGCAGGCCAACGGTGATCCTTGCGCGTCTTCCCTTCGCCATATCGTCCCTCCGCAAGCCCGCAGGGTTTTGCGAGCGTCGTCTTTCGCTTCCCCATTATACCATTGCGCCCGGCCCAGCGCAACGCCCGGCCCGGCGCGGCAAAAGGAGTTCCCATGCAGGAAAAAATCGTCATCCGCGGCGCGCGGCAGAACAACCTCAAAAACATCGACCTGACGCTCCCGCGCGGCAAGATGATCGTCTTCACGGGCCTGTCGGGCTGCGGCAAGTCCTCTCTGGCGTTCGACACGCTCTACGCCGAGGGCCAGCGCCGGTATGTGGAGTCGCTCTCCTCCTACGCCCGCCAGTTCCTCGGGCAGATGGACAAGCCCGACGTGGACGCCATCGACGGCCTCTCCCCGGCGATCTCCATCGACCAGAAGACCACCAGCAAGAACCCGCGCTCGACCGTGGGCACCGTGACGGAGATTCACGACTACCTGCGCCTGCTCTACGCGCGCGTGGGCGTCGCGCACTGCCCCAAGTGCGGGCGCGAGATCGCCCGCCAGAGCGTCGATCAGATGGTCGATCAGATGCTCGCGCTGCCGGAACGCACCCGCTTGCAGCTGCTCGCGCCGCTCATCCGCGGCAAGAAGGGCGAGCACGTCAAGGTGTTTGAGAGCATCGCCAAGCAGGGCTTCGTGCGCGTGCGCGTGGACGGCGAGGTGATGGACGTCTCCGACGTGCCGGCGCTATCCAAGCAGAAGAAGCACAACATCGAGGCCGTCGTCGATCGCCTCATCCTGCGCGAGGACGTGCGCGGCCGCCTGACCGATTCGCTGGAGACGGCGCTCGCGCTCTCCGGCGGCATCGTGATCGCCGACATCGGCCCGGGCGAGCGCGAGATGCTCTTCTCGCAAAACCTCGCCTGCCCCGACTGCGGCGTCTCCGTGGAGGCGCTGGAGCCGCGCTCCTTCTCCTTCAACAGCCCGTTCGGCGCGTGCCCGACCTGCGCCGGGCTGGGCGTGCTGATGAAGATCGACCCCGACCTGATCCTGCCGGACAGGACGAAGTCCCTGCGCGAGAACCCCTTCAACGTCACGGGCTGGGCGAGCGCCGAGCCGGGCACGCAGGCGGGCATGTTCTTTGAGGCGCTGGCGAAAAAATACGGCTTTTCCATGGATACGCCGCTGTGCGACCTGCCCGAGGAGGCGCTCTCCGCCCTGCTCTACGGCACAAACGGCGAGCCGCTCACCATCCGCTACACCCGCCCGAGCGGCGACACGCACAGCTTCTCCGCGCCGTTCGAGGGCGTCATCCCGACCACCGAGCGCCGCGCCGCCGAGACGCAGAGCGAGTCCAGCAAGGCGTACTACGAGTCGCTCATGAGCCAGACGCCCTGCCCCGACTGCGGCGGCAAGCGCCTGCGCCCGGAGATCCTCGCCGTGACCGTCGGCGGCAAGTCCATCGCCGAGGCGTCGGATCTGTCCGTGCACGACGCGCGCAGGTTCTTTTCGGAATTGGCCTTCGGATCGCAGGATCAGATGATCGCCGCGCCGGTTCTCAAAGAGGTGCTCTCCCGGCTGTCGTTCCTCTCGGACGTGGGCCTCGGCTATCTCACGCTCTCGCGCGCCAGCGGCACGCTCTCCGGCGGCGAGGCCCAGCGCATCCGCCTCGCCACGCAGATCGGCTCGAGCCTCGTGGGCGTGCTCTACATCCTCGACGAGCCGTCCATCGGCTTGCACCAGCGCGACAACGCGCAGCTCATCGCCACGCTCAAACACCTGCGCGACCTCGGCAACACGCTGATCGTCGTCGAGCACGACGAGGACACGATGCGCGCCGCCGACCAGATCGTGGACATCGGCCCCGGCGCGGGCGAGCACGGCGGCGAGCTGATCGCGCAAGGCTCCGCCGAGGACATCATGGCCTGCCCGCGCTCGATCACCGGCGCGTACCTGAGCGGCCGGATGGGCATCCCCGTGCCCGGCAAGCGCAAGAAACCCTCGGGCTTCCTCACCGTGCGCGGCGCGCGCGCACACAACCTGAGGAACCTCACGGTCAAGCTGCCGTTGGGCGTGATGGCCGTCGTCACCGGCGTCTCCGGCAGCGGCAAATCGTCGCTCGTCAACGAGATCGTCTACAAGACCCTGCAGCGCGACCTCAACCGCGCCCGCACCCGCCCCGGCGACTGCGACGGAATCGACGGCGTGGAGCAGCTGGACAAGGTGATCGCCATCGATCAGTCGCCCATCGGGCGCACGCCGCGCAGCAACCCGGCGACCTACACGGGCCTCTTCGACATGATCCGCAAGGTCTTCGCCGCCACGCCGGAGGCCAAGGCGCGCGGCTATCGCGAAAACCGCTTCTCGTTTAACGTGCGCGGCGGCCGCTGCGAGGCCTGCTCCGGCGACGGCATCCTGCGCATCGAGATGCACTTTCTGGCCGACATCTACGTCCCCTGCGAGGTCTGCAAGGGCAAGCGCTACAACCGCGAGACGCTCGAGGTGACCTACAAGGGCAAGTCCATCGCCGACGTGCTGGACATGACGGTCGAGGAGGCGCTCTCCTTCTTCAGCGCCTACCCGCGCATCTCGCGCAAGCTGCAGACGCTCTACGACGTGGGGCTGGGCTACATCAAGCTCGGCCAGCCCTCCACGACGCTCTCCGGCGGCGAGGCCCAGCGCGTGAAGCTGGCGACGGAGCTTTCCCGCGCCTCCACGGGCAAGACCTTTTATGTGCTGGACGAGCCGACCACGGGGCTGCACATGGCGGACTGCGAGCGTCTGGTGCGCATGCTGCGCGAGCTAGCGCACGGCGGGAACACGGTGCTCATCATCGAGCACAATCTGGATGTCATCAAGGCGTGCGACTATGTGATCGACCTCGGCCCGGAGGGCGGCGACGAGGGCGGCACGCTGGTGTGCGCCGGCACGCCGGAGCAGGTCGCCGCCTGCGAAAAGAGCTACACGGGGCAATTCTTGCGGCCCGTGCTGGAGCGCAGCAAGCGCATCAAGGCGTAACGCGCCCGTTCCCTTTTTGCGCCGCCTGTGGTACAATAGGCGATAGCAGAAAAATACAGGAGGCGAGTCCATGGCCTACGTTCCCGCGCCCGGCCGCTACGACGCGATGCCCTACCGCCGCTGCGGCAGAAGCGGCCTGCTGCTCCCGGCGATCTCGCTGGGGCTTTGGCATAACTTTGGCGATCTGACGCCCTTTGGCACGCAGCGCGACATCTTGCGCGCGGCGTTCGACTGCGGCATCACGCACTTCGATCTCGCCAACAACTACGGCCCGCCCGAGGGCGAGGCCGAGCGCAACTTCGGCGAGCACATGCGCCGCGACTGGCGGCCCCACCGCGACGAGATGGTGATCTCCACCAAGGCGGGCTACGGCATGTGGCCCGGCCTCTACGGCGACTGGGGCAGCCGCAAGTACCTGATCGCCAGCCTCGACCAGAGCCTGAAGCGGATGGGGCTTGACTATGTGGACATCTTCTACCACCACCGCCCCGACCCGAACACCCCGCTCGAGGAGACGATGGGCGCGCTTGACGCCGTCGTGCGCAGCGGCAAGGCGCTCTATGTGGGCCTGTCCAACTACGGGCCGGAGGAGGCGCGCCGCGCAGCGGACATCCTGCGCGGGATGGGCACGCCGCTGCTCATCTGCCAGCCGAACTATTCGATGCTGAACCGCCAGTGCGAAGCGGGCCTCATCGACGCGCTGCGCGAGATGGGCGTGGGCATGATCGCCTTCGGGCCGCTGGCGGGCGGAAGGCTGACGGGCAAGTATCAGCGGGGTGTGCCGCAGGATAGCCGCGCCGCGCGCGACCCGCGCTTCCTCAAGCCGTCGATGCTGACCGACGGCCTGCACGCGCAGATCGCGGCGCTCGCAAAGATCGCCGAGGCGCGGGGGCAGACGCTCGCGCAGCTCGCGCTGCAATGGACGCTGCGCGATGCGGCCGTCACCTCGGCGCTCATCGGCGCGAGCCGGCCGGAGCAGGTGACTGAAAACGTGCGTGCGCTCTCGTTCCCGCCGCTTCTGGAGGAAGAGCTGTCGGCGATCGACGAGGCGCTCGCGCTCGGCAACGAATAAGGAGGGACGCGCATGATCTCAGAGCAATACCGCTCGATGCTGGGCGGCAAGTCGGTCATCCGCGAGCTGAGCGAATACGCGACGGCGCGCGGCAAGGAGATCGGCTACGACAACGTGTTCGATTTCAGCCTCGGCAACCCGTCCGTGCCCGTGCCGCAGGCGTTCCACGACAAGATCGTGGAGCTGCTGCGCACGCGCGGCCCCGTCGAGCTGCACGGCTACAGCCCCAGCCTCGGCCTGCCCGAATTTAAGGAGAAGATCGCGGCGTCCTTAAACCGCCGCTTCGGCATGCGCTACGCGCCGGAGGACATCTTCCCGACCAGCGGCGCAGCGGGCGCGATCGCCCACGCGCTGCGGCTGGTGACCGCGCCCGGCGACGAGGTGCTGACCGTCGCGCCGTTCTTCCCCGAATACCATCCCTACGTCGATCTGACGGGCGCGCGGCTGCGCGTCGTCCCGGCGGACACGACCGCCTTCCAGATCGACATGGACGCGATGGAGCGCATGCTCACGCCCGCCGTTCACGCGGTGCTCGTCAATTCGCCCAACAACCCGTCCGGCGCGGTCTACTCCGAGGAGACGCTGCGCCGCCTCGCCGGCCTGCTCGCCGCGAAGGAGCGCGCCGTGGGCCACGAGATCTGGCTGATCTCCGACGAGCCGTACCGCGAGATCGCCTTCGGCGGCGCGAGCGTGCCGTATCCCTCGCGCTTCTACCCGCGCACGATCAGCTGCTATTCCTTCTCCAAAAGCCTGTCGCTGCCGGGCGAGCGCATCGGGTATCTGGCCGTGAACCCGGAGAGCGGCGTCTCCCAGACGCTCGTGGCGATGTGCGGGCAGATCTCGCGCGGCATCGGGCACAACTGCCCCTCCTCGCTGATGCAGCTCGCCGTCGCCGACTGCTGCGAGATGACCAGCGATCTGTCCGTCTACGAGCGCAACATGAACGTCCTCTACGCCGCGCTGACCGAGCTGGGCTTTGAGGCCGTGCGCCCCGGCGGCACCTTCTACCTCTTCCCCCGCGCGCTCGAAGAGGACGCCGTCGCCTTCTGCAAGAAGGCGCTGCGCTACGATCTCGTGCTCGTGCCGAGCGATTCCTTCGGCGTTCCCGGCCACTTCCGCATCGCCTATTGCATCGACGAGGGCAAGGTCGAGCGCTCGCTGGACGCCTTCCGCCGTTTCGTGCGGGCGGAATATTGACCCGGTTTTACACACCTAACATCCGCCTGTCCGCACGCAGGCGGTGCTTTTTTTCGATTTTTTTGCAAAAAAATCGGTTTTTTGATGAAATAGTTCTTGTGTTTTGAAGTTCTTTCGATTATACTGAAATGTGGGCCGTTTGAAGCCCCCTGCGAAAGCAGTTGTCCTGTGCAAGGAGGTTTCAGGCTATGACCATGACGGTAGACGACGGCAGGCATATCGACCTGTCGATGGACCAGCCCGAGCGGCTGTGCCCCGTCGCCAAGGCGCTCGCGTCCCCGGTGCGCGTGCGCATGCTCAGTCTGCTCTGCTCCCGTTCCATGAACGTGAACGAGATCGCGGAAGCTCTGCATCTGCCCATCTCGACGGCGGCGCTCAACGTGCGCCAGCTCGAGGAGACGGGCCTCATCTCCACCGAGATTCAGCCCGGCATCCGCGGAGCGATGAAGCTCTGCTCGCAGCGCGTGCAGTCCGCCAGTCTGCGGCTGATGCCGCAGGATACCCGGCACGACAATGCGATGACCGTGCAACTCCCCATCGGCGGCTACTCGTCGGCCGAGAGCATCCGGCCCGACTGCGGCGCGGTGAGCGAGCGCTCGTGGATCGGCGAAAACAACCTGCCCCACGCGTTCTATCACCCGGATCGCTTCGGCGCGCAGCTGCTGTGGTTTAGTTCCGGCGCGCTGGAGTACCGCTTCTCGCTGGGCGACATCGACCCGGAGCGCGTCGAGTGGCTGGAGTTTTCCATGGAGCTTTCGCCCGTCGCCAGCGGGGCGGGCAACCCGATCTACGTCTCCGTCAACGATCAGCCCCTCGGCGCGTGGACGGGCGCGGTCGATTGCGGCGGCCGCCGCGGCAGGCTCAACCCCGCGTGGTGGATCAACGCCGACGCGCAGTTCGGCCAGCTGAAGACGTGGCGCGTCGATGAAAGCGGCAGCTTCCTAGACGGCGCGCCGGTTTCCGACGTCACGCTGCGCGACCTCGGCCTCTCCGCCGCGGAGCCGCTCTGCCTGCGGCTGGGCGTGCGCGAGGACGGCGAGCATCGCGGCGGGCTGCACCTGTTCGGCGAAAAGTTTGGCGACTACGCGCAGGGCGTCGTCATGCGCGTGGGCTACGACGCCTCTAAGAAGTAAAAAACTTTTATATGGTGCGAAGCACAGAATGGGGTCTGGGGACAATGTCCCCAGACAGGGTTTGGCGCTGAAGCCTGCCGCCGCCTGTGGCGGATGCAGGCAGGCGGAACGCGGGGAATCACAGGGAGTGAGCGAAGC
>CANRLC010000017.1 GCA_947631405.1 uncultured Clostridia bacterium
GTAATAATAATTCGCTTTCGTAATGCCATGACATACACACCAATCGACAACGCTCATGCCTGCCGGGCGTCAAACCCCGATCCGGTGGAGCCGGTGCCCTTGCCCACCAGCAGCATCACATACGCGGCCTGCTCGCCGCCCTCCAGCGTCACGCCGTTCGCGCCGTTGTACGGCCCGCTGTACGCGTCGCGGTGGACGTCGAGGATATAGTCGTAGCGTTCGCCGCGCGCCATGCGCTCCTCGAGCATCGCCAGCGAGCGCGTGTACGCGCTGGAGAGATTCGGCGGCTCGAAGGCCGTCTTGTCGTGAACGACCGCGAAGCCCTCCTCCCGCAGCGCGTCGCACAGCGCCTCGCCCACGCGGATCATATTGTAGTTTTCGTCCATCGTGCGCCACGTCTCCGTGGGCGCGTACTGGGCGTCGTCGGTCATCTCATAGGCCTCCCATGTGTGCGTGTGGTAGACGAGCACGCTGGGCTGCGGGGCGGCGTCTTCCCCATCCGTCTCGGAGGAGAGCACCTCGATGGTCGCCGCATCCTCCCTCTCCCGCAGGGCCGCCAGACGCAAAAGGCCCGCGCAAGCAAAGACGGCCAGCGCGCAAAGCGCCGCCGTCCACAGGAATGCCCGCCAGCGCCGCATCGCCCTCCCTCCCCGCACACGAGACTTCCTTACAGCATATGACGCGCCGCCGCGGCGTATGCGGCGCGAACCTTCCCCGCGCCGCGGCATACTCTGGAACTGTGAGGGAAAGCCTCCCTTGCAAAAATCCTAGATCAGGAGGCGTGCGCCATGAGCTTTTACTCCTACAAGAACGCCAACTCGACGCAGTGTCCGTGCAGCGTGAGCGGCAACGAAGTGCTCAACGGCCTCAACGAAAAGGTCTGCATCCAGGTGCAGAGGGTGTACGATAGCTGCCTGCAGCAGGAGCAGCTCAACGAACAAAAGGTCACGCTGGTCAGCTACGGCCTCGTGCCGAGCGCGGGCTGCGGCTGCACGAACGACCAGATCAACGACGGCTCCAACACCCAGCCGAACATGCCGATCACCTTCGAGAGCTGCCGCTCGACGACGACGGAGGGCGCCATCCACGACCTCTCCGTGGAGCGCCTGTGCGACCGGCCCTGCTTCGCCCGCGTGCGCGGACAGATCGACGTGCCGATCGACATCCTCTTTACCGACTCCACCTGCCGCGAGTACATCGGGCGGGGCGTGGTGACCGTCGATAAGGACGTCCTGCTCTCCATCCCCGACGAGTCCATCGTGCCCTACAACATCGAGGCGATGGTCTCCGCGGTCTGCGTCTCCGGTACATATATCGGCAACAACGTCTTCGAACTGGCGATCTGCGTCACCGTGGTGTTGAAGGTGCTGGCGAAGGTCGAGATCCTCGTGCCGAGCTACGGCTTCTGCGAGGTGCCGCCGTGCGAGGAGTTCGCGGATTCCGTGTGCGACGAGTTCTTCTCCCTCCCGCTGTTCCCGCAGGCCCTCTGCGACGAGGACGCCCTGCGCGCGCACAACGTGAGCTGCACCTGCGGCAACACCGCCAGCACGACGGGGCTGGGCTGCTCCACGAGCGCCGGCGTCGGCTGCAACTGCGGCAGGTAAGGCGCAAGGTGGTCAGAGCGAGAATAGGAAATAGGAAAGCGCGGGGAGCGAAAACTCCCCGCGCCGATTAGCGTGTCAGAAGGTTTCCGCTTGCTTTTGACCGTGCGCAGCCCGCTGCCCAAAAGGCTCGGATAACCTCGCACGATGAGATAGGGGTCTTTCCAATCCCCGCGCGATTTGCTATAATAAGGTATACGATACCAACGGGCGCGCAGGCCGCCCGGCGAGGAGGAGACGCGATCATGGGAAAGAAGGCCGTTCTGATCGTGCTGGACAGCGTGGGCATCGGCGCGCTGCCGGACGCGGAGGCTTACGGCGACGCGGGCGCGGACACGCTCGGTCACATCATCAACACCTGCCATCCGGCGCTGCCGAACCTGATGGCGCTGGGGCTGGGGAACATCGAGGGCGCGAGCTTCCCCGGCGCGCGGGCGCAGAGCGCGGGCTGCTTCGGGCGGCTGCGCGAGGTCTCGGCGGGCAAGGACACGACCACGGGCCACTGGGAGATCGCGGGCGTGCAGCTCTCGCGCCCGTTCCCGACATTCCCGAACGGCTTCCCGAGCGACTTCCTCGCGCGCTTTGAGGCGGCGGTGGGGCGCGGCACGCTGGGCAATAAGCCCGCCTCTGGCACCGCCATCCTCGACGAGCTGGGCGAGGAGCACATCGCCACGGGCAAGCTGATCGTCTACACGTCTGCGGATAGCGTGTTTCAGATCGCCGCCAATGAGGCCGTCGTGCCGCTTGACGAGCTTTACCGCGACTGCGAGATCGCGCGCGGGCTGCTCACGGGCGACCTCGAGGTCGGCCGGGTGATCGCGCGCCCGTTCGTCGGCGAGCATGCGGGCGGCTTCACGCGCACCGGCGGACGCAGGGATTTCAGCGCCCTGCCGCCGACCACGATGTGCGACCTGCTCGCGCAGGCGGGCCTGACCGTCTACGGCGTGGGCAAGATCGAGGATATCTTCGCGCACCGGGGCATCACCCAGTCCAACCACGCGGCGGGCAATCCCGCGTGCATGGAGGCGACGTTTGCGGCGATGGCCGAGGACTTTACCGGGCTGCTCTTCGTCAACCTCGTGGACTTTGATATGGTCTACGGCCACCGCCGTGACGTGGAGGGCTACGCAAGGGCGCTGGAGGCGTTTGACCGCCAGCTTCCGCAGATTCAGGAAATGATGGGCGAGGAGGACATGCTCATCCTGACCGCCGACCACGGATGCGACCCGTGCCACCACGGCTCCGACCACACGCGCGAGCACACGCCGCTGCTCGTGTGGGGCAAGGGGCTGCGCGCGGGCATCGATCTGGGCACGCGGCAGACCTACGCGGACATCAGCGCGAGCGTGCTGGATTTCTTCGGGCTGCAAAACCCGCTCAAGGGGACGTCGTTTTACCCGTCCGTGCGCGCGTGACGCGGCGCGGGCTACGCTAAAGGAGGGCACATATGGAGGAGATGGAGCGCGTGGAGCGCGCAGCGCAGACGGTGCGCGAGGCGTGCGGCGAGGCGGAGATCGGCCTGATTCTGGGCAGCGGGCTGGGCGGCTACGCCGACACGATGCAGGGCGGCGCGCGGCTGCCCTATGCGGATATTCCCGGCTTCCCGCGCTCGACTGTCGCGGGACACGCGGGGCTGTGGTGCGCGGGCCTGCTGCACGGAAAGCGCGTGGCGATGATGCAGGGCCGCTTCCACTACTACGAGGGCTACTCGATGCGGGACGTGACGCTGCCCGTGCGCGTGATGCGGCGGCTGGGCGTGACGACGCTGATCGTCACCAACGCGTGCGGCGGCGTCAATACGGACTTCGCGCCGGGTGATCTGATGGCGATCTCGGACGTCATCAACCTGACGGGGCAGAACCCGCTGATCGGGCCGAATCTGGACGAGATGGGGCCGCGCTTCCCGGACATGAGCCGCGCGTTCGACCCGCAGCTGCGCGCGCTCGCGCATGACTGCGCCAAGGGGCTGGGCTTCACGCTGCGCGAGGGCGTCTACGCGCTGATGACCGGGCCGAGCTACGAGACTCCGGCGGAGATCCGCATGCTGCGGACGCTGGGCGCGGACGCGGTGGGCATGAGCACGGTGCCGGAGGTGATCGTCGCGCGGCACGCGGGGATGCGCGTGCTGGGCATCAGCTGCGTGACGAACATGGCGGCGGGCATTCTCGACCAGCCGCTCAGCCATCAGGAGGTCACCGAGACCGCCGACCGCGTGAAGGATAGGTTTACCGCGCTGCTGGATCAGGTGATCGCGCGGATGTAAGGAAAACAGGGCATACCGCCGCGAAGCGAAGAAGGGAGTCTGAGGGATGAAATCCCTCAGGCAGGTCTGGGCGGCAGCCCAGCGTCCCCTCAATCAAAAAGGTAGCCCGGAAGCGGACGCGAAGCGTCTCGCGAAACCGGGCGGTGAATATCTTAAAAGATGCTTTGAAGAAGGGCCACAGCGCTTGCGTTGCGCCGCGGCCCTTTAATCTTCATACGCGAGGACAGATCAAGGTTTTCTTCAATTCCAAGCGAAACAAAAGCGGCCAAGCCCGGCCGCTTTTGTTCTTTCCCTCACTCAAACGTGTACAGCTGTCGGTACCCGGCTTCCGGGTTCGGCGTGAGGACGTAGTAACGCTGCGCCAGGAGCGCGCCGGCGTCGCCGCCGAAGTGGGCGCAGTAGGCACACACATGCGGGGCGATCTCCGCGCGATCCTCATCCGTCATCGCGCGCACGAGCACCTGACGCGGCAGGCCGCGCGGCGCTTCGTCGCAGCGCAGCACGATCTTGCCGCCGTGCATGCCCGTGCCGCAGAAGAAGCGGCAGGGGTATTCGCCGCCCGCGCCGATGCCCAGCACGGCGATCAGCCCGCCCGCGAGGTACTCGCCCAGAAACGACCCCGCCCGGCCGCCGACCACCAGCACGGGGCAGCGATCCATGTACGCCTTCATGTGGATGCCCGCGCGGTAGCCGACGTTGCCCTCGATGAGGATGCGGCCGCCGCGCATGCCGTAGCCGCAGGCGTCGCCGCAGTCGCCGTGGATGACGATCTCGCCGTCGTTCATCGTGTCGCCGACAGCCTCCTGCCCGTTGCCGAAGACCTCGACCTGCGCGCCGTCCATGTAGTGCCCGAGGCCGTTGCCCGGCGTGCCGTAGAGCGAGAAGCGCCGCGCCTTCGCGCCGCAGGCGATGTAGCGCTGCCCGCAGAGGTTGCGCACGACGATCTCCTCGTCCGCGCTCCCGAGGATGCGCTCGTTCAGATCGCGGTAGTACAGCCCGGTCGCGTCGATGTTCATTGTGCGGCACCTCCCAGCTTCTTCGCGCGCTCGGTGGCCGAGAAGGCCATCAGCTGCGGCGTCTCGCGGATCAGCTCAAAGTCGATCGAGGAGAGCGGCGTGCGCTCGCGCACCAGCGCCGTGTAGATGCCCGCGCGGTCGATGTCGCCCAGCAGCAGGAACCCGGCGAGACGGTCGTCCTTCGTGTAGAGCAGCTTGGTCGCATCGCCGCTTTGAGATCTGTAGACCTCGCCCTCGTAGCGGCCCGCGCCGATCATGTGCAGCCCCCAAAAGCCCGTCGCGTTCATCGGCGCAGCCTTGTCGTATACGGCGCGCCCGCCCGCCATGTTGCGCCCGGCGGTCTCGCCCTGCATCGTGGCGTTGGGCAAGATGGCCAAGGGCCGCAGCGCGCCCGTGTCCGGGTCGGGGAAGACGGTGCAGTCGCCCGCGGCGTAGATGTCCTCGACGCTCGTGCGGCAATGGTCATCCACGACCACGCCGCGCTCCACGCGGCAGCGCGCGCTCTCGGCCAGCGCGGTATTGGGCCGCACGCCGACGGCGAGCACCAGCACGTCGAAGGGCAGAGAGCCGCCGCCGGAGAGGTGCGCGACGCCCGGCTCAAAGCGCTTGACGCTCTCGCCTAAGTGGAAGCGCACGCCCGCCGCCTCGATGTGCTTTTGCACGATCGGCGACGCCTCGGGCGGGAGCACGGCGGGCAGGATGCGATCCGCCAGCTCGACCACGTCCACCGAGGCCGCGCGCGCGAGGATGCCCTCCGCGCATTTGAGGCCGATCAGCCCCGCGCCGACGATCAGCGCGCGCTTGTCCTTGGCGTCGCCCAGCATCGCGGAGAGCCGGTCGGCGTCGTCCAGCGTCATGAAGGACGTCTTCTCGCGCACGGCGTCCAGCCCTTCCATGGGCGGGACGAACGGCGTGGAGCCGACGCACAGGCAGAGCCTGTCGTAGGGCAGAACTTCGCCCGTCTCCAGCAGCACGGTGCGCCCTTCGGCGTCCACGCTTGCGGCGCGCACGCCGCGCAGCGCGCGCACGCCGCGCTTTTCCTCGTAATCCGCCGGGCGGTAGGCGAGCAGCTTTTCGCGCGTGGTCTTCCCTTCGAGCAGATAGGAGATCAGCGGGCGGCCGTAAAAGGGATGCGGCTCCGCGCCCACGAGCGTGATCGGCCCGGAAGCGTCCACCGCGCGGATGCCCTCGATGCAGCCGATGGCGGCGGCGCCGCCGCCGAGGATGACATAGCGCATGATTTCACCTCTCCTCGTAGACGATGGCCTTGTTCGGGCAGCCCTGTACGCACTGCGGCACGCCGAACTCGTTCTTTTTGCACAGCTCGCATTTCTGAATGACGCCGCTCTCGCTGTGGCTGAGCGCCCCGTAGGGGCAGGCCATGATGCACGAGCAGCAGCCGACGCACTTGTCGCTGTCGATGAGCACCGCGCCGTTTTCCACGCTCAAAGCGCCGGAAATGCAGCTCTTCACGCAGAGCGGGTCGGTGCAGTGGCGGCAGGACACGGCGAAGGAGATGTTGTTGCGCTCCTCGATGCGGATGCGCGGGACGATGTGGCGATCCTTGAGCGCCTTGATCATGCTGGACTTGCCGGAGTTGGCGAACGCGCAGTAGTATTCGCACAGATGGCAGCCGAGGCACCAGCGCTCGTCCACATAAACTCTTTTCATCGCGTGCTCCCTCACTCTCCGGCGTGCTTGACGCCCAGAATATCCAGCTCCTTCTGCGTGAGGCCGACGCCGCGCAGCATGAGCCGGTTGCCCCGCAGGGCCTCGATGGAGTTGATGCCCATGCCGCCCATCATCTCCTTCAGCTCGTGATCCCAGCTGGTGATGAGGTTGACGAGGCGCTTTTCGCCGATGTCGGGATTGAGCCGGCGCACGAGGTCGGGCCGCTGCGTGGCGATGCCCCAGTTGCACTTGCCCGTCTGACAGGAGCGGCACAGGTGGCAGCCCAGCGCCAGCAGCGCGGCGGTGCCGATGTAGACGGCGTCCGCGCCGAGCGCGATGGCCTTGACCAGATCGGACGAGCTGCGCACCGAGCCGCCGATGACGACGCTCACGCGGTCGCGGATGCCCTCCTCGCGCAGGCGCTGATCGACGGCGGCGAGCGCCAGCTCGATGGGGATGCCGACGTTATCGCGGATGCGCGTGGGCGCGGCGCCCGTGCCGCCGCGGAAGCCGTCGATGGCGATGATGTCCGCGCCCGAGCGCGCGATGCCGGAGGCGATCGCGGCGACGTTGTGAACGGCGGCGATCTTGACGATCACGGGCTTTTTGTAGTGCGTGGCCTCCTTGATCGAGTAGACGAGCTGGCGCAGATCCTCGATGGAGTAGATGTCGTGATGGGGCGCGGGGGAGATGGCGTCGGTGCCCTCCGGGATCATGCGGGTGCGGGAGATGTCCTCGCCGACCTTGATGCCGGGCAGGTGGCCGCCGATGCCGGGCTTCGCGCCCTGTCCCATCTTGATCTCGACCGCCGCGCCCGCGTTCAGGTAGTCGGCGTGTACGCCGAAGCGGCCCGAGGCCACCTGCACGATGGTGTGCTCCCCGTAGGCGTAGAAGTCCTGATGCAGCCCGCCCTCGCCCGTGTTGTAATAGGTGCCCAGCGCGGTCGCCGCGCGGGCGAGCGAGGCGTGCGCGTTGTAGGAGATGGAGCCGTAGCTCATCGCCGAGAACATCACGGGGACGTTCAAGGTGAGCTGCGGGGGCATGTTGTCCACGAGATCGCCGTTTTCGTCCCGCTCGATGGCCTGCGGCTTCGCGCCGAGGGTGGTGAACGTCTCCATCGGCTCGCGCAGCGGGTCGATGGACGGGTTAGTCACCTGCGAGGCGTTGATGAGCAGCTTATCCCAGTAGATGGGGTAGGGTTCCGGGTTGCCCATGGAGGAGAGCAGCACGCCGCCCGTGCCCGCCTGACGGTAGACCTCGGAGATGGTCTTGCCCGTCCAGTTTTCGTTCTCTTTGAAGGTGTGGTCGGTCTTGACGATCTTGAGCGCCCGCGTCGGGCAAAGCGACACGCAGCGGTGGCAGGCGACGCACTTCGATTCGTCGCTCATCATGCAGCCGAAGTCTACGTCGTAATGGTGTACCTCGTTGGCGCACTGGCGCTCGCACGCGCGGCAGCAGATGCAGCGCTGCGGATCGCGCACGACCTCGTAGAGGGGATAGAGAAAGTCGATGGCCATCGTTACGCGCCTCCCTTCCGATCCAGCGTCACCACGACGCTCTGCCCGCCGCCCGGCGACCATAGGCGATCCAGCTCCGGCTCCACCGCGCGGATGGCGCACTCCTCCGAGGCGACGTACACGCGGTCGCCGCGCTCGCCCACGACCATGGAGCGCAGCTTCAGGCGGTCGTTGAGCGCCATCAGCCCGCCCTCAAAGCCGACGAGGATCGAGAACGGCCCGGTCACCAGCAGGCTGGGGAACGCCTTCCTTAAATAAGCGGCCCGCGTGCGGCGCGGCTCGGGCATGGCCTCGATGGTCTGCCAGAACGGCGCGGCGATCACGCCCGCCGCCTCCTCAAGCGTCAGGCGGCGCTTGCGCACGAGATAGTCGAGGATGTAGGTGATCGCCTCGGTGTCGGTCTTGAGCGTACAGGCGTAGCCGAACATCTCGATGAAGCGGCGGTTCGCGTCGTAGCTGGAGATCTCGCCGTTGTGGACGACCGCGCAGTCGAGCAGCGCGAAGGGGTGCGCGCCGCCCCACCAGCCCGGCGTGTTGGTGGGGTAGCGGCCGTGCGCCGTCCAGCAGTAGCCCGCGTATTCCTCTAATCGATAGTAGCGGCCCACGTCCTCCGGGAAGCCCACCGCCTTGAAGACGCCCATGTTCTTGCCGCTGGAGAAGACATACGCGCCCTCGATGTTCGCATTCACATGCAGCACGCGCCGCACCACATACTCCCGCTCGTCGAGCTGGCTGTCGGAGAGCGCGTGCGGCAGCGGAGCGAGGAAGTAGCGCCAGATCAGCGGCTCGCCCGTGATGGACGGCGTGCGCCGCGTGGGAATCTTGCCGCAGGCGACGGTCTCAAAGTAGCGCGACAGGTACGCCTCGCAGGCCTCCTTCGCGGCGGAATCGTCGTAAAAGAGATGGAAGGCGTAGTAGTCCTTGTACTGCGGGTAGATGCCGTAGCCCGCGAAGCCGCCGCCCAGCCCGTTGGAGCGGTCGTGCATCGGCTCGATGGAGCGGATGATCGTCTCGCCCCCGATGGCCTCGCCGCTGCGCGAGAAGATGCCGGAGATCGCGCAGCCGGAGGGGATATGCTCGTATCCCTCTCTTCGCATAAAGGGGCCTCCTTTTTCATAGTCTGCTCGCGCGCCCCCGCGAAGGGATCGGCGAATGGCCCCATTATAGTACACGCCAGCCCCGCTGTAAAGGCAAAAGCGCAAAAAAATGAAGTTTTGAGCAAAAATCTTTTAATTTTAATCTGATTGGCCGTAAATTTTCAGAAGATTTGCAAGAAATAGTGCCTCCTCCGTTAATTTGAGCGAAAACCTGTTGACGGGAGGCGCAAAATGGGCTATACTTTGCAGCGTATCGAGCGGCCGCCTTCGGGCAGGCCGCATTCAGCGGAATGTGCGGCGCTCGCCGCCGCGGATGGGGGTAAGCACATGGGAGAGACGAAAAAGGTTCCCGAGCTGTTCGGCAGCATGGTCTTCAACGAGGCGGTCATGAAGGAGCGGCTGCCCAAGGACGTCTATCGGAAGCTCCGCCGCACGATCGGACAGGGTCTGGCGCTGGAGGCGGAGATCGCGGACGTGGTCGCCAACGCGATGAAGGATTGGGCGATCGAGAAGGGCGCGACGCACTTCACCCACTGGTTCCAGCCGATGACGGGCATCACGGCCGAGAAGCACGATTCCTTCATCTCGCCCATGCCCGACGGCACGGTCATCATGGAGTTCTCCGGCAAGGAGCTAATCAAGGGCGAGCCGGATGCGTCCTCGTTCCCGTCCGGCGGACTGCGCGCGACGTTCGAGGCGCGCGGCTACACCGCGTGGGATCCGACCAGCTACGCGTTCATCAAGGACGACACGCTGTGCATCCCCACGGCGTTCTGCTCCTACACCGGCGAGATCCTCGACAAGAAGACGCCTCTGCTGCGCTCGATGGAGGCCATCAGCAAGCAGGCGTGCCGGGTGCTCCACCTCTTTGGCAAGGACGTCTCGCGCGTGACGACGACGGTCGGCCCGGAGCAGGAGTACTTCCTGATTGACAAGGAGGATTACAGGCGCCGCCCCGACCTCATCCTCACCGGGCGCACGCTCTTCGGCGCGCAGCCGCCCAAGGGGCAGGAATTGGAGGATCACTACTTCGGCACCATCCGCCCGCGCGTGAAGGCGTTCATGGCGGATCTCGACGAGGAGCTGTGGAAGCTGGGCATCAACGCCAAGACCGAGCACAACGAGGTCGCGCCCGCCCAGCATGAGATGGCGCCCATCTTCGCCACGGCGAACATCGCCACCGATCACAACCAGCTGTGCATGGAGATCATGAAGAAGGTCGCCGACCGCCACGGGCTGATCTGCCTGCTGCACGAGAAGCCCTTCGAGGGCGTGAACGGCTCCGGCAAGCACAACAACTGGTCGATCTGCACCGACGCGGGGGAGAACCTGCTGGAGCCAGGCTCCACCCCGGCGGAGAACGCGCAGTTCCTGCTGTTTTTGACCGCGGTCATCAAGGCTGTGGATGAGTATCAGGATCTGCTGCGAATCAGCGTCGCCAGCGCGGGCAACGATCACCGCCTCGGCGCGAACGAGGCCCCGCCCGCCATCGTCTCCATGTACGTCGGCGACGAGCTGGCCGGGGTGATCGACGCCATCGTCTCCGGCACGGCGTATCAGTCCGCCGGGCGGCGGAGCATGGACACCGGCGTGCCCGTGCTGCCCGTCATCCCGCAGGACAATTCCGACCGCAACCGCACCTCGCCGTTCGCGTTCACGGGCAACAAGTTCGAGTTCCGCATGCCCGGCTCCTCGTTCAACATCGCCTGCACGAACATCATGCTCAACACCGCCGTCGCCGACGCGCTGATGGCCTTTGCGGACGAACTGGAGGGCGTGAAGGATCTGAACGAGGCGCTGCTCGCGCTCATCCGCCGCGAGCTGTCCGCGCACCAGCGCATCCTCTTCAACGGCAACGGGTACAGCGCCGAGTGGCCCGTGGAGGCCGAGCGGCGCGGGCTGCTCAACCTGCGCTCCACGCCGGAGGCCGTCGTCCACTACACGGACGAGAAGAACGTGGCGCTCTTCAAGCGGCATGGCGTCTTCACGCTCACCGAGATGAAGTCCCGTCAGGAGATCATCATCGAGGAGTACGCCAAGGCCATCCGCATCGAGGCGCTGACGAGCCTCGACATGCTCTCCAAGCAGATCGTCCCGGCGTGCATCGCCTACTCGAAGGAGCTGGCTGAGACCGTCGCGGTGAAGAAGAGCATCGGCATCGACGCGCCCGCCGAGGCGAAGAAGGCGCAGGAGCTGACGCGCCTGACCGCCGAGCTGATCGACAAGCAGGAGGCCCTGCGCGCCGCCGTCGCGGGCGAGCCGGAGGACATGACCGAGCGCGCCCTGTACGACCACGCGAGCGTCATCCCCGCGATGGAGGCGGCCCGCGCTGTCGCCGACGCGCTGGAGACGCAGGTCGCCAAGCGCTGCTGGCCGATGCCGACCTACGGCGATATGCTCTTCTACGTCTGAGCGAAGACGAAAAGTGAAAAAACATCGCCCGGCGACGGAATGTCGCCGGGCGATGCGCAGATTGTCAAAAGAGGTTCTTGCCCCCGAAGAGGAAGCAAGAACCTTTCATTTATACCGCCTTCCTGCACCCGTCCCGCAGCTTGCACCCTTCGCAGCCCGTGCCGGGTTCGCAGCCCGCGCCCGGCTCGCAGGCCGGGGCGCTCGCGGCGGCCGCCTCGTCCTCGGCGATGAGCAGCTCCTGCGCGCGGCGCTTGGCCAGCGCGTCGCCCGCAACCGCCAGCATCAGGCGGATGCGGTTCTCCTGATTGACCTTCGTCGCCGAGAGGTCGTAGTCGATCGGCACGATGTTGATGCCGGGGTGTACCTGCGTCAGCCGCCGGATCATGCCCTTGCCGCAGATGTGGTTGGGCAGGCAGCCGAAGGGCTGCGCGCAGATGATGTTTTCGTAGCCGTTCTCGGCCAATTCCAGCATCTCCGCCGTGAGCAGCCAGCCTTCGCCCATCTTGCTGCCGTAGCCGATCACATCCTTGACCAGCGTCTTCGTGTGCGCGAAGGACGAGGGCGGCACGAACGCGGGATGCGCCGCGACGGCGTCAATCAGGATGCGCTCCATGTCCAGCACATAGCGCTTGAGCACGCCGCAGACCAGCATCTTGAACGGGTTGCCGCCGTAGAGGCGGATGTCCTCGATGCGGTTGTCGATCTTGAAGAGCGCGAAGCCCATGATGCCCGGCAGCATGTACTCGCAGTCCTGCGTGCGCAGGAACGCCTCCAGCCCGTTGTTGCCCAAGGGGGAGTACTTGACGTAGATCTCGCCCACGATGCCCACGCGCGTCTTGATCTCGCGGCTGCGGTCGATCGCGTCGAAATCCGAGACGATGCGCGCGAGGTTCTCGCGGATCGCCTTGCGGGAGAGGCCCGCGCCGCGGTTGAACTGCGCGACGAGGTCGGCGTTCCAGCGCTCGATCAGCTTGTCGGTCTCGCCCTTGTGCGTCTCGTAGGGGCGCGTCTGGTTGGAGACGTGCATGATGCAGTCGCCGTAGATCAGCGAGGCCACCACCTGACGGATGAGCGGCAGCGTGAGCTGGAAGCCGGAGGCATGCTCCAGCCCGCTCATGTTCACCGAGATCACGGGCACATAGCCCAGCCCCGCCTTTTTGAGCGCCTTGCGCAGCAGGTGGATGTAGTTGCTTGCGCGGCAGCCGCCGCCCGTCTGCGTGATGCCCAGCGCGACGCGGTGCGTGTCATACTGGCCGGAGTGCAGCGCGTCCAGAAACTGGCCGATCACCAGCAGCGCCGGAACGCAGGTGTCGTTGTGGACGTATTTGAGGCCCTCGGCCATCACGCCGGGGCCGCTGTTGTGCAGCACGACGGCGTTGTAGCCGTTGAGCTGGAGCACCTTCTCGATCAGCGAAAAGTGGAACTCCAGCATGTTGGGCACCAGCACGGTATACCCGGCCTCCCGCATCTCGCGGGTGAACTCGACGTGTTCGCTGGGCATGATGTCACTCCCTTGTAGGATGCGCCCGCCGCGCGTTTCAGCTTATGCGCGGGAAACGATTGAACAGAATGAAAACGGAAGATGAAAGGGGAATCGCACGGCTCAGGAGATGAAAGATGGGACGCCGTCAACCCGTTCTGGAGGAGAGGAACGAAGTCCCCCCTCGGCCACGGGCGAAAAAGATGGGTGACCGTCAACCCGCTTCGGAGGAGAGGGACGAAGTCCCCGCGGAGGAGGAAAAGGACGAAGTCCCCGCGGAGGAGGAGAGGGACGAAGTCCCGATCGCGGCGAAGAGGGAGCGCAGGCGGATGCGCACCGCGCCGAGGTTGGTGATCTCGTCGATCTTGATCTGCGTGTAGATTTTGCCACGCGATTCGAGGATCTCGCGCACCTCGTCGGTCGTGATCGCGTCCACGCCGCAGCCGAAGGAGACCAGCTGTACCAGATTCATGTCCGGCTGGGCGGCGATGTAGCGCGCCGCCGCGTACAGGCGCGAGTGGTATGTCCACTGGTTGAGCACGCCGACAGGCTCCTTGCGCATGTGCTGCGCGAGCGAATCCTCCGTGACCACCGCCGCGCCAAAGCCCGCGATCAGCCGGTCGATGCCGTGGTTGATCTCCGGATCGACGTGGTAGGGCCGCCCCGCCAGCACGATGATGCGCCGGCCCTCCGCACGCGCCTTGTCCACCATCTCCGCGCCCTTGGCGCGGATGTCCGCCATGTAGGCGTCGTAGGCGGCATAGGCGGCGTCGCAGGCGGCGCGCACCTCCCGGCGCGTGAGGCCGGGGAAGTGCGGCTCCAACAAGGCGAAGAGCTTGCCCGGGAACGCGCGCCTGTGGTCGATGCCCACATAGCCGTGGATGAAGTCGATCTGCCGCGCCGCGGGCATGTTCGCCGCGATCACCTCGGGATAATAGGCGACAACCGGGCAGTTGTAGTGGTTGTCGCCCAGATGCTCGTCGATGTTGTAGCTCATGCAGGGGTAGAAGACCGTCTTCACGCCCTGACGGATGAGCCAGTCCACATGCCCGTGCATCAGCTTCGCCGGGAAGCAGACCGTGTCCGAGGGGATCGTCGCCTGCCCGCTGATGTACAGCGCGCGCGAGGAGAACGGCGACACCGCCACGTCAAACCCCAAGTGCGCAAACAGCGCATGCCAGAAGGGCAGAAGCTCGTAGAGATTCAGCCCCAGCGGCAGGCCGATCACGCCGCGCGGCGCGCCGGGGCGCCGATCCTCCATGATCGCGCGCAGCTTCTCCTGCTTGTAGGCGTAGAGGTTCAGGCCGCTGTCGGACTTGGCGCCGCGCACGGGGCGGTCGCAGCGGTTGCCGCTGATGAAGCGCCGCCCGCCGCCAAAGTCGTTCACCGTCAGGCGGCAATGGTTTTCGCATAGCCCGCAGCGCGTCTGCTTGACCGAATGGGCGAAGTCCGTCAGCGCGTTAAGAGAGAGCATGCCCGTCTCGCCCGGATGCAGCGCGCGCTGCTCGCGCGCGTAGAGCGCCGCGCCGTATGCGCCCATCAGCCCGGCGATGTCCGGCCGCACGACGTGAACGCCCAGCTCGTTTTCAAACGCGCGCAACACGGCGTCGTTCAAGAACGTGCCGCCCTGCACCACGATGTGCTCGCCCAGATCCTGCGCGCCCGCGCAGCGGATGACCTTGTAGAGCGCGTTCTTGACGACCGAGATCGACAGCCCGGCGGAGATGTCCGTCACGTCCGCGCCGTCCTTTTGCGCCTGCTTGACCGAGGAATTCATGAACACCGTGCAGCGCGAGCCAAGATCGACCGGCCTGCGCGCGGCGAGGCCGAGGCGCGCAAAGTCGGCGATGTCGTAGCCCAGCGCGTTGGCGAACGTCTGCAAAAAGGAGCCGCAGCCCGAGGAGCAGGCCTCGTTGAGGAAGATGTTGTCGATCACGCCGTTGCGGATCTTGAAGCACTTGATGTCCTGCCCGCCGATGTCAATGATGAAATCGACGTCGGGCATGAACGCGCGCGCGGCGGTGAAGTGCGCGACGGTCTCGACGAGGCCGAAGTCCACGCCGAACGCGCTGCGGATGAGATCCTCGCCGTAGCCGGTGACCGCGCCCGCGCGCAGGTTCCACGCGGGATGATCGCGGCGCAGGTCGGTGAGAAAGCCGCGCACATGCGGCACGGGATCGCCGCTGTTGGACTGGTAGCGCGTGAGCAGCAGCTCGCCCGCCTCGGAGATGACGACCGACTTGATCGTGGTCGAGCCGGAGTCGATGCCCACATAGACGTCGCCCGCGTAGGTCTCGGGGTTGCGCGTGCCGACCTTGGAGCGCGCGTGGCGCTCGCGGAAGGCGGCAAGCTCCTCCTCGGAGGCGAAGAGCGGCGGCAGCGCGTTGTAGCTCTCCGTGCTGTGGAAGGCGTCGATGGCCTCCACGCACGCGGCGAGGCGCATGCTTTCCGCCTGCTGATGCGCCGCGCCGAGCGCGACGAAATAGAGCGAGTTTTCGGGACAGACGCCCGTCAGGCCCAGCGCCTCGTCAAAGCAGGCGCGAAGCTCGCTTAAGAACGTGAGCGGCCCGCCCAGATAGAGCACGCGGCCCTCGATGGGCCGGCCCTGCGCGAGGCCCGCGATGGTCTGGTTGACGACGGCCATGAAGATCGAGCGGGCGACGTCGGCCCGCTTGGCGCCCTGATTGAGCAGCGGCTGCACGTCGGTCTTGGCGAACACGCCGCAGCGCGAGGCGATGGTGTAGGTGCGCTCGGCGTGCGCGGCCTCTTCGTTCATCTGCTCGGGCGTGATGCCCAGCAGCGTCGCCATCTGATCGATGAACGCGCCGGTGCCGCCCGCGCAGGAGCCGTTCATGCGCACCTCAAGCGCGCCCTGCAAAAAGAGGATCTTCGCGTCCTCGCCGCCCAGCTCGATCACGGCGTCGGTGCCGGGCATGAGCAGGTCGGCGGCGACCTTCGTGGCGTAGACCTCCTGCACGAAGGGGATGTGCGAGCCGAGCGCCAGCCCCATCCCGGCGGAGCCGGAGATGCACAGCCGCGCGGGTTCGCCGTGGACGATCTCGTCGTCAAGGCGCGCGAGCAGCTCGCGCGTCTTCTGCGCGATCAGCGAAAGATGGCGCTCATAGGAGGAATAGAGGATCTCATCGCGGTCGTTCAGCACGACGCACTTGATCGTCGTCGAGCCGATGTCCAGACCGATTCTCAGCGTATCGGGCATAGCAGCCGATCCTTTCTACCATGGGGAAATCGCGGGGAGAGCGCAAAAGCCTGCGCCCGCCCATCACAACATTATAAGCGAAAACGCCGCGGCGCGCAAGGGCTGGCGAAAACACTCGGGAACTGACCCGCCACATTTTGGCCCATTTCCCGGGAAATGGCGCGCGGCGCTTGAAGCGCGGGCGGATTTCTGCTATAATCACAAGATGGGTTTGAAGGCGGGACGCGCCGGAAGGGGGAGGAGGCCATGCCGAAGCTGGAGGCTTACGACAAGAGCCTGCCCTATTCCTACGCGCCGGGCCTGTTCCCGGCCACGGAGTGCCTGCGCAACGCGCCGGAGCGCTGCCTGCGCCTGCTGCTGCACAGCCGGAGCGCCGAAAGCGAGGGCGCGGCCGGCCTGCGCGCGGCGGCGGAGCTTGCGGGCGTGCGCGCGGAGACCGCCGACCGGGTTCTCGCGCGCATCTCGGGCAAGGAAAACTGCTTCGCCGCGATGGTCTACCGCAAGGAGGAGGGCGCGTTCGACGAGACGTCGCCGCATCTGGTGCTACACCATCCCGGCGACGCGGGCAATCTGGGCACGATGCTGCGCACGGCGCTGGGCTTCGGCTTCCTCAACGTGGCGATCATCCGCCCGGCGGTCGATTCGGACGACCCCCGCGTGACGCGCGCGTCGATGGGCGCGGCGTTCTCGCTGCATGTGCGCCACTTCGCGAGCTTTGAGGAGTACGAGCGCGCGTGCCCGGGCAGGCGGCTCTATCCCTTTATGCTGACCGGCTCCGTGACGCTCGCGCAGGCGGCGGCGCAGGCGCAGATGCCGCTTTCGCTCGTGATGGGCAACGAGGCGACCGGGCTGCCGGAGGAATTCGCGCGCAAGGGCGTGCCCACGCGCATCCCGCACAGCGGCCGCATCGACTCGCTCAACCTCGCCGTCGCGGCGGGCATCGGCATGCACGCGTTCGCATCCGCCCTGCGGGAGCGGGCGCAAGAGCAGATATAAAGAAACGACCGATCATCAAGCGCAGGACGGAGGACAGCCTATGAAGATCATCGTGGATGCGATGGGCGGCGACTTTGCGCCCAAGGTCAATGTGGACGGCGCGATCGACGCGCTGCGCGAGTTTGCGGACGTGGAGATCGCGCTGGCCGGCCCGCAGGCGCTCGTCGAGGAGACGATCGACGCCTACGCCGACAAACAGGCGCTCGCTTCCGTGCGGGATCGCCTGAGCGTCGTGGACGCGCCGGAGGTCATCTCCCCGGAGGAGCATCCCGTGATGGCGCTGCGCCGCAAGAAGAATTCGACCTTCTGCGTGGGCATGGACATCGTGCGCCGCAAGGAGGCGCAGGCGTTCGTATCCGCCGGCTCCACGGGCGCGCTGATGGCCGGGGCGATGTTCAAAATCGGCCGCATCAAGGGCGTGGCGCGGCCGGCGCTGGCGACGCTGCTGCCCGTGCCAAACCGCCCCATGCTGCTGGTGGACGCGGGCGCGAACGTCGATTGCAAGCCGGAGTGGATCGCGCAGTTCGCGCTGATGGGCAGCGCCTACATGCGCCGGGTGATGGACGTCGCCGACCCGCAGGTCGGGCTGGTCAACATCGGCGCGGAGGCCGCCAAGGGCAACGAGCAGGCGCAGAAGACCTACGAGCTGATGGCGAGGCCCGGCCAGCCGTTCTCCTTCTGCGGGAACATCGAGGCGCGCGACACGCTCGCGGGCAAGTGCGACGTGCTGGCGGCGGACGGCTTCGTGGGCAACGTGGTCTTAAAGAACACCGAGGGCGTGATCTCCGCGCTCTTCGGCATGCTGAAAGGCGGGCTGATGGCCTCGACCAAGGGCAAGGTCGCCGCGCTGCTGGCCAAGGACACCTTCCGCAGCCTCAAGCGCAGCTTCGATTCCACCGAGGTCGGCGGCGCGCCGCTGCTCGGCGTGGAGGGCGCGGTCATCAAGGCGCACGGCAACTCGAACGCCCGCGCGATCTTCTGCGCCATCCGGCAGGCGAAGCGCGTCGTGGACGGCGGCCTCGTGGACGTCATCCGCGAGGAGGTCGCCCGGCTGGCCGCGAGCGACGCCGCGCAGGCCGGTCAGGAAAACGCGTAACCCGTTTCCATCGACGATTTGAATAGGAGGAACACCGCATGGTACTGGAAAAGCTGACCGATATGGTCGCCGAGCAGCTCGGCGTCGCGAAGGACGAGGTGAAGCCGGAGAGCCGCCTCAAGGAGGATCTTCAGGCCGACAGCGCGTCGGTGATGATGCTGGTGATGGACGTGGAGTCCGAGTTTGGCATCGAGGTCGAGGACGACGCGATCGAGAAGGTCAAGACTGTGGCGGACATGGTTCGCTACATCGAGGAAAAGATGTGAGCGATGCGCGGCATCACCCGTTAAGGAAGCCTTTTCTCCCCCACAGGGGAGAAAAGGCGATCCCATTCTTTCGATCATTGGAGAGAGCATGAACGAACTGGAACGCGCGATCGGGTATGCCTTCGCGGACGCGAGCCTGCTCGATCTGGCGCTGACGCATCCCTCCTACGCGCTCTCACGCCGCAGCCCGGACAACCAGCGATTGGAGTTTCTGGGCGACGCGGTGCTGGAGCTTTGCGTGAGCCGGGTGCTTTACCGCCGGTTCCCGTCGCTGCGCGAGGGCCAGCTCACCCGCCGCCGCGCGGCGCTGGTGTGCGAGGGCAGCCTCGCCCGGGCGGCGAGGCGCTTCGGTCTGGGCGCTTATTTGAAGCTTGACCGGGGCGAGGAAATCGTGGGCGGGCGGGAGAACCCGTCGATATTGGCCGACGCGATGGAGGCCGTGCTCGCCGCCGTGTATCTGGACGGCGGCATGGACGCCGCGCAGGGGCTGGTCGATCGGATGCTGGGCGATTACGAGCCGGGCGAGCAGGTGGAGCGCGACGCCAAGAGCCGGCTGCAGGAGGTCTTGCAGGGGCTGGGCGAGGACGCGCCGACCTACGAGATCGTGGCGCAGGACGGGCCGCCGCACGCGCGCGTGTTCACGGCGGTCGCGCTGCGGGCGGACGGCACGCGGCTGGGCAGCGGACAGGGCGCGCGCAAGCAGCGCGCCGAGGAGGCCGCCGCCGCGATGGCGCTGCGCGCGCTGGGCGAAGAGGCGTAAGCGCAACACACAAAACGCCGGGCATCCGGCGGGGGAAAGGGGTCGCGCAGGTGCGGCTAAAGAGGCTGGAAATCTACGGGTTTAAGTCCTTCGCGGACAGGACGGTCGTCGTCTTCGACGAGGGCATCACGGGCATCGTCGGCCCGAACGGGAGCGGCAAGTCGAACCTGTCCGACGCGGTGCGCTGGGTGCTCGGCGAGCAGAGCGCCAAGGCGCTGCGCGGCGGAAGGATGGAGGACGTCATCTTCGGCGGCACGCAGAACCGCAGACGCCTTGGCTACTGCGAGGTGTCGCTCGTGCTGGACAACGAGGATCACGCGCTGCCCGTGGACTTTTCGGAGGTCATGATCACCCGCCGCGCCTACCGCAGCGGCGAGGGCGAATACTACATCAACAAGGCGGCCTGCCGCCTGCGCGACATCGTGGAGCTTTTCCGCGACACCGGCGTGGGCAAGGAGGGCTACTCGATCATCGGGCAGGGGCGCATCGACGAGATCCTCTCGCTCAAGAGCGAGGACAGGCGCGGCATCTTCGAGGAGGCCGCGGGCATCGTCAAATACCGCACCCGCAAGGAGGAGAGCGAAAAGCGCCTCGCCGCCACGCGGGACAACCTCTCGCGCGTCGAGGACATCATCTCCGAACTGGAATCTCAACTGGAGCCGCTGGCCGCCGCCAGCGAGACGGCGCGCCGCTACCTCGCCCTGCGCGAGGAGCTGCGCGGCTTGGAGTGCTCCTCCTTTGTGCTGCGCAGCGACCGCGCACAGGCGCGCATCCGCGAGGCGGAGGCGCTGCTGGAGGGATTGCGCGACGCCATCGCACAGGAGGAGGCGCGCCTTGGAGAGCTGAGCGCCGAGCGCGACGCGGCCAGCGCCGCCGCGATGGAATGGGAGGCGCAGGTCTCCGCCGCGCACGAGGCCGTGCTCTCGCACACGCGCGAGAGCGAGGCCCGCGAGGGCGAGCTGGGCGTGCTGCGCGCCGAGATCGCGCGCATGGAGAAGGACGTGATCGCCCTCTCGCAGGACGAGGACGTCAAGCGCGCGCGTGGCGAGGCGCTCGAGGGCGAGCTGGAAAAGAACGCGCAGGAAGCGCTCGATTGCCGCACCGCGCTGATCGTGCTCCAGCGCGAGATCGGCGAGCGGGAGGCGGAGCTTGCGCGCGCGCAGGCCGAGGCCGCCGAGGCCGAGGAGGCGCTGGAGGCGCATAAGAGCGCGATCATCGAGGCGATGAACCGCCTGAGCGACGTGCGCACCAGCGAGGCGCGCCTGTCCACGATGCGCAAAGAATTGGAGCGCCGGGGCGAGGAGGCCGCCGCGCAGCGGGAGGAACTGACCCTCGCCGCCGGGCGGCTGGACGCGCAGCTCGCCGCCGCGCGCGAGGAGCAATCGCAGGCGGAGGCCGCGCAGGCCGAGCGCGAGCGGGATTGCTCCGCGATCGACGCGCAGGCGCAGGAGGCGGCGCAGGCCATCGCGCGCGATCAGGGCGAGCTGTCCCGCGCAAACGGCGAGCGTCAGGCGGCGGCGAGCCGCCTGCGCGTGCTGCGCGAGATGGAGCGCGACTACGCCGGCTATCAGCAGGCGGTCAAGCAGGTGCTGCTGCACGCGCGCGGGAACGCGGGCGTACACGGCGTCGTCGCCACGCTGATGCGCGTGCCCAAGGAATACGAGCGCGCGATCGAGGCGGTGCTGGGCGGCGCGCTGCAAAACGTGGTCACCAGCGACGAATACGTCGCGCGGGATATGATCGCCTATCTTCGGGAAAACAAGCTGGGCCGGGCGACGTTCCTGCCGCTGACGACGATCGGCGGGCGCACGCTGGACGCGCGGGAGCGCGAGCTGCTCAAAATGCCGGGCTGCGTCGGGCTGGCCAGCGAGCTGGTCGGCTTTGACGAGACCTATCGCGGCATCGTCGAAAACCTGCTCGGGCGCACGGTGATCGCCGAGAACCTCGACGCGGGCATCGAGATCATGCGCAGGGGACGCCACGCGTTCCGTCTGGTGACGCTGGAGGGCGACGTCATGCACTCCGGCGGCTCGATGACGGGCGGCAGCTCCGCCTCGCGCATGACGAGCCTGCTCTCGCGCGAGCGCGAGATCAAGGAGCACGAGGCGTTGCTGCGCGAGCTGGACGCGCGCGTACAGGCGCTGGGCGAGCGCATCGCGCGGCAGGAGGCCGAGCGGCAGGAGATCAAGCAGCGGCGCGCGCAGGCGTTCGAGGCGCTGCGGCAGGCGCAGATCGACGTGTCCATCGCCGCCGAGCGCGCGCGCACAACGGCGCAGGCGCGAGAGGAGCACGCCGCGCAGGAGGAGCGCTGCGACCTGCTCCGCGCGCAGATCGAAGAAAACCTTTCGCAGATCGACGCGCAGCTCGCAGGCGCGCGCAGCACGCAGGCGGGCGAGGAGCGCGAGAGCGACGAGATGAACCGCCGCACGGGCGAACTGAGCGACGCGCTCTTCGAGCGCCGCGAGGCGCTGGACGCGCTGCGCGAGCGCGTGCAGTCGATGCGCGTGACGCTGGCGGCGCGCGAGCGCGACGCGAACGCGCTCTCCGTGGACGGCGCGCGCATGCGCAAGGAGCGCGAGCAGCTCGCCGCGCAGCTGGGCGAGGCGCAGGCCTCGCGCGAGCGGCTGACGCTCGAGCACCAGCGCGCGATGGAGCGGCTCTCGCAGGACGAGGCGCAGCGCGACGCGTGCGGGGAGCGCCTTGCGCAGGCGCAGGGCGAATTGGCCCGGGCGCAGGCGGCGCGCGGCGAAAAGCAGGAGCGCGCGGCGGCGCTCACCCACGAGGTGGACGCGCTGCGCGAGACGCTCTCGCAGGACGCCGACCGCCAGCACAAGGCGGAGCTTGTCCTCAGCCGCACGCAGGGAGAACTGGCGCAGATGCAGCAGCGCATCTGGGAGGAATACGAGCTGACCTACGAGGGCGCGAAGGCGTACCTGACGGAGGGCTACGACGCCTCGGCGGGCGACAGGCGCACCGGCGAGATCCGCCGCGAGATCCGCGCGATGGGGCCGGTCAACGTGACGGCGGTGGAGGATTACCGCGCCTGCCGCGAGCGCTACGACGAGCTGACCGGGCAGCGGGACGATCTCGTGCGCGCGCAGGAGGATCTGCAAGGCGTCATCGAGTCGCTGCAAAGGCAGATGGAGCGGCAGTTTAAGGAAAACTTCGCGCTCATGCAGCGCTACTTCGGCGAGACGTTCACCCGCCTCTTCGGCGGCGGGCAGGCGGAATTGCGCCTGCTGGACGAGCGCGACGTGCTCGGCTGCGGCATCGAGATCGTGGCGCAGCCGCCGGGAAAGAAATTGCAGCTGCTCTCGCTGCTCTCCGGCGGCGAGCGCGCGCTGACGGCGATCGCCATCCTGTTCGCCATCCTGCGCCTCAAGCCCACGCCGTTCTGCTTCCTCGACGAGATCGAGGCAGCGCTGGACGACGGCAACATCTCCACCTTCGCCGAGTACCTGCGCGACTTCTCGCGCGATACGCAGTTCGTGGTGGTGACGCACCGCAAGGGCACGATGGAGCGCTGCGACGGCCTCTACGGCGTGGCGATGGAGGAAAAGGGCGTCTCGCGCATGCTCTCCGTGGAGCTGAAGGACGTGGACGAAGCTGCGCTGGCATAAGCGCGGAAGGGAGAAGGCATGGGCATCTTTTCATTCGGCAAAAAGGACGGCGCGCGGCGGGAGGAGCCGCGCGAGCAGACCTCGCAGACCTCGCAAACCCCGCAGGCCGCGCCCGAGGGCGCGCCGCAGGGCGGGGAGCGCGGGCTGTTTTCACGGCTGTGGCAGGGCCTCTCGCGCACGCGCGGCAGCGTCGCAGGGCGCGTGGACGAGCTGGTCGCCGACACGCGGGTGATCGACGAGGACTTTTACGAGAGCCTCGTGGACATCCTCATCATGAGCGACATGGGCGTGAAGGTCAGCGACGAGGCGGTTTCCGAGCTGCGCGCGCGCGTACAGGCGCAGGGCGTCAAGGAGGCGGCGCGCGCGCGGGAGATCCTCAAGGACATCCTCAAGGAGCGCATGGACAGGCCGCGCAAGCCGCTCAAGTGGCCGATGGTCACGCTCGTGGTCGGCGTCAACGGCGTGGGCAAGACGACGACCATCGGCAAGCTGGCCCTGCGCTTTAAGGACGCGCGCCACAGCGTCGTGCTGGCGGCGGCGGATACGTTCCGCGCGGCGGCGGGCGAGCAGCTTTCCATCTGGGCGGAGCGCGCGCAGGTGCCCATCGTGCGCCACGCGGAGGGCGCGGATCCCGCGGCGGTCGTCTACGACGCCATCCAGAAGGCCAAGGCGCAGGAGGCCGATCTGCTGCTGGTGGACACCGCCGGGCGGCTGCACAACAAGAAGAACCTGATGGAGGAGCTGCGCAAGATCTCCCGCGTCGTCGAGCGCGAATACCCGCAGGCCGAGACGCGCACGCTGCTGGTCATCGACGCGACGACGGGGCAGAACGGCCTCGCGCAGGCGCGCGAGTTTTCGCAGGTCACCGACCTGTCGGGCATCGTGCTGACCAAGCTGGACGGCACCGCCAAGGGCGGCATCGCCGTGGCGATC
Organism: uncultured Clostridia bacterium; assembly: GCA_947631405.1. Classification (GTDB taxonomy): domain Bacteria; phylum Bacillota; class Clostridia; order Christensenellales; family Aristaeellaceae; genus Ventricola. The sequence goes on from CANRLC010000017.1 coordinate 23,946, forward strand.
ATGGAGGAACTCAACCTGCCCGTGCTCTACATCGGCGTGGGCGAGGGCATCGACGATTTGCAGGCGTTCGACGCCGCCGCGTTCGTGGACGCGATCTTCTAATCACATCCTTCAACCCGGAAAGGAGGCGCCCGCATGCGCGCGCTCAAGCGGCTGCTCAATTTCATCGCGTCCAGAATGCTGCTCGTCACCGTCGTGCTGGCGCTGCTGGTCATCGCGTTCTATCTGGCGATGAACACGGCCAACATCTGGGTGCTGATCGACGACGGGCTGGACGCGCGCGCCGGCGTGGTGCTGACGGGCGAGGACGCCGACCGGCTGACGCTCTACTTCAGGCAGGAATTCCTCAGTCAGGATCCGGTGCTTCAGGTGGGCCTGAGCGACACCTCTCCCTACCGGGATTACGAGATACGCGGCTACGATCACCGCGTGCAGATGGTCTCCGTCTGGTCGTGGCCGTGGGAGGACGTGGCGCGCGCCGAGGTGATCGAGAGCATCCCGTCCATCGACGGGACGATCCGCTCCTCCCAGCGGGAGGCCGCGCTCGCGGCGGGCGGCGAGGCGAGGCTGTCGCCGCCGCGCTGGGCGACGTCGCGCTACCGCGTGACGCTGGTGCGCACGGCGGGCCGCTGGCGCATCTCGAATTTGCAGCTCATCGAGCAGACGGACGGGGCATGAGCGCGATCGACTTTTTCACGCGCGGCGCGATGCTCGCGCCGATGGCGGGCGTCACCGACGCGCCGTTTCGCGCGATCTGCCGCGAGTACGGCTGCGCGTTCACCGTGACCGAGATGGTCAGCGCGAAGGGCTACCTGCTCTCCGGCCGCACGCGCGCCGTGCGCGAGCTGCTCGCCGTCGCCCCGCAGGAGCAGGGCGCGGTCGCCCTCCAGCTCTTCGGGCACGAGAAGGACGTGATGGCCCGCGCCGCCGGCGAGCTGACGGCGGACGGCCGCTACGCGATGCTGGACATCAACATGGGCTGCCCGGTTCACAAGGTCGTGGGCAACGGCGAGGGCAGCGCGCTGCTGCGCGACCCGGTCGCCGCGGCAGAGCTGGCGCAGGCCGTCGTGCGCGCGTCGCATGTGCCGGTGTCGGTGAAGATGCGGCTGGGCTTTGAGGAGGGCAGCCGGGCGTGCCTGCTGCTGGGGCAGCTGCTCGAGGAGAGCGGCGTCCAGTTGCTCACGCTGCACGCGCGCACGCGCAGCCAGTTTTACGAGGGCCGCGCCGACTGGGACGCCATCGCGGCGCTCAAGGCGCGCGTAAGCATCCCGGTGATCGGCAACGGCGACGTGACCTGCTATCAGGACGCGCTGGCGATGCGTGCGCAGACGGGCTGCGACGGCGTGGCCATCGGCCGGGCGGCGCAGGGCGCGCCGTGGCTCTTTGAGCAGGTGGCGCGCGCGATGCGCGGCGAGCCGCAGCGCGAGATCGGCGCGGAGGAGAAGCTTTCGGTCGTGCTGCGGCACGCCGAGGCGCTCGCGCGCCTGAAGGGCGAGGCCGTCGCCGTGCGCGAGATGCGGCGGCACGCGGTCTGCTATGTGCGCGGGCTGCGCGGCGCGGCGGCGCTTCGCAGGCGCGTGAACGGCGTGACCACGCTCGCGGAGCTGGGAAGCCTGATGGGCGAGTTCCTGCTGGGCGGCTCGACCGCATAGCGCGGCGGCGCATGGGGAAACCTAAAAACCATAAAGGACAGGATGGAGGACAAGCATCATGGCGGAGGACAGAATCGCGGAGAACATCCGTCGCGTCGGCGTGATGGACACGGACATCGACCTTTTCGAGGGGCAGTATCCCGTGCCGGACGGCGTGAGCTACAACACCTATCTGATCGTGGACGAGCAGACGGCGCTGCTGGATACGGTCGACCTGCGCAAGCGGGACGAATGGATGAGCGCGCTGACGCGCGCGCTGGGCGGGCGGATGATCGACCACCTCGTCATCTCGCACATGGAGCCGGATCACGCGGGCAGCGTACAGGCGTTCGCCGAGCGCTTCCCGAACGCGGAGCTGATCGGCAACAAGCAGACGTTTGCGATGCTCGACCAGTTCACCGGCGGCACGATCGCCTCTCCCCGGCGCGTGGTCGGCGAGGGCGACACGCTGGCGCTGGGCGCGCACACGCTGCGCTTCTTCACCGCGCCGATGGTTCACTGGCCGGAGGTCATGGTCTGCTACGAGGAGACGGAGAAGATCCTCTTCGCCGCCGACGGCTTCGGCCGCTTCGGCTCGATGGACGCGCGCGACCCGTGGGAGGCCGAGGCGCGGCGCTACTACTTCAACATCGTGGGCAAGTACGGCGCGCAGGTGCAGGCGCTGCTCAAGAAGGCGGCGAAGCTCGATATTCGCGCGGTCTGCCCGCTGCACGGCCCGGTGCTGGAGGGTGAGGCGCTCGCGCGCGCGCTGGAGCTGTATACCGCATGGTCGAGCTACAAGCCGCAGGAGAGCGGCGTGCTGGTCGCCTTTGCGGGCTTCCACGGGCACACCGCCGAGGCGGCGCGCCTGCTGGCCGATCAGCTGATCGAGCGCAGCTGCCGGGTGTCGCTGATCGATCTCGCGCGCGAGCACGTCTCCTACGCGGTGGCCGAGGCCTTCCGCTACGACCGCATGGCGCTCGCCTGCACCACCTACGACGGCGAGTACGCCCCCGCGATGCGCGCGTTCCTGACGCGGCTGGCGGCGAAGGGCTACCAGAGCCGCACCGTGGCGCTGATTGAAAACGGCACATGGGCGCCCATGGCGGCGCGCAAGATGCGCGAGGCGCTGGACGGCATGAAGAACATCGCCATCCTCGGCGAGCCGATCACCATTCGCTCCGCGATGAGCCTCAAGAACCGCGAGCAGATCGAGGCGCTCGCCGCGGAGCTGGACGAGCTGGGCTGAGCGGCCTGCGCATCGACAAGAAAACAACCCTGTTCCCGTTTGGCCGCGGGGCAGGGTTTTTATGTGGGGATGGGGTCTGGGGACGATGTCCCCAGACAGGGTTTGGCGCTGGAGCCTGCCGCCGCCTGTGGCGGAAGCAGGCAGGCGGAACGCGGGAAATCGCAAAGAGCGGCGTCAGCCGCGACTATGCGAGTTTCCCGGATCGGTAGCCCCAACGTACCCCAATCGCGAAGCGATTGCAAAAAGGCAGCCCGGAAGCGAAGCGATCCCGGGCGGGTTGAGCATGAAAAGCTGCGCACTTCCGCCTTTGCTCGCCGTGCGTCGACCGATAAAGAAAGGGATCCCCCTCCGATTTGTGAATCCTATAAGACGATGGCCGACATATTGACAAAAGCCCGCCTGCGCGCTTACAATAGAAAAAACCAAAAATATCAGCAAACAGCGCACTCGCCGGTTTTCGGACGCCGCAGATGGAGAAACCCTGCGGCGCGAAACCGCAGCTCAAGGCCGAGCGGCGCGGGGCGCTGTCCGCCGGTCAGGGGGATAGGAAAATGAACCAGTCTAGCGCGCGGCGCGATGCGTGGCCGACCGTCTCGGTCATCGTGCTGGTCTATAATTCGGAGCGGTATCTGGGGCGCTGCGTCGATTCCCTGCGCTGCCAAAGCTATCGCGAGCTGGAAATCATTCTGGTGGACGACGCCTCCACGGACGGCAGCCGCCCGATCATGGAGCGCTACGCGCAGGAGGACGAGCGCATCCGCATCGCGTCGCACGAGGTAAACAGGGGGCTGTTTCAGGCGAGGCTGACGGGCGTGGCGCAGGCGACGGGCGAGTATATCGCCTTTCTGGACAGCGACGACCATGTGAGCCGGGATTGGTACCGGCTGCTGGTTCAGTGCGCGCTGGAACACGATTGCGACATGGTGGCGGGCGACTTCTGCTACGATTACGGCAAAGGGGACTGCCAGGTGGCGACGCTCGATCCGTTTCAGATCGCCGATTGGGATCTGAAGGGCGAGGACGTCTTCTGGGAGTTTATGCGGCAGGGCGGCCGGATGTTCAGCTGGCACATCTCCGTCAATAAGCTATATCACCGCTCGCTTTTCGCCGCCAACGAAAAGGCGCTCACAGCGTACTCCGAGGAACACGGGCACATGCTGATGTGGGAGGACGTCGCGTTTGCCTCCGCGCTCTGGTCTTCCGCCGGGCACTTCATGAACGTCCACGGCGCATTTTATTATTATGTGAAGGACAATCCCAACTCCGCGACGGCACAGGCGGGCGACCGGAAACGGGGCCTGCAAAGGGCGGACAAGTATATTCGCGATGTGAAGGGCGCGCTGGAGCTGATGCGCGCGCAGGCGCAGGAATGGGAAGCGCGCCACCATCGCTCCGTACAGGCGCTGTATCAGGGCTGGCTTGAGCGGGCCGCCGATACGCTGTATTGGGATTTGACGCGGATCGGCGGCAAGGGCTTTGAGGACAAGATCAGAGCGGAAATGGATTATCGGGGAGAGTTTCAAAGGCCCGACGAGTACTTCCACCATCTGCAAACGCCGGTATCCGAGCAGTTCCGCTATTGGGAGGACTGCGTGGCGCGGATCACCGACCCGGAAACCGAGGTCGTGAGCTTCGACGTCTTTGATACGCTCGTTCAGCGCCCGACGCTGGAGCCTGCCGATCTCATGGAGATCCTCTCCTTTGAATTCAACGACCGATTTGGCCTCAAGAACGTGGATTTCGTCGCCCAGCGCAGAAACGCGGAGGAGCAGAGCCGGGTGATCGTGCGGGCAAAGCACCCCGCCTATGCCGAGGTCACGCTGGACGACATCTACGACACGCTGGCGCAGACGACGGTCATCCCCGAAGAATCGCTGCAGTGGGCGAAGCAGCGGGAGATCGAGCTGGAGCTGGAACTGTGCAGGCCGCGCCGGGCGGGCAAGATGCTGTTTGAGCTGAGCCAATATGCGCGCAAGAAGATCGTGATCTGCTCCGACATGTATCTTCCCCAATCCGTGATCGAGGAAATCCTGAAGCGCTGCGGGTTTACGGGCTACGACCACATCTTCATCAGCAGCGCATATCGGGAAACGAAGGCGGACGGAACGCTCTATGAGGAGATGAAGCGGACGCTGCACATCGCCAACCCGAAGTCGGTGCTGCATATCGGCGACAACTGGCAAGCCGACACGAAGAAAGCGGAGGAACATGGATTCAATACGGCGACCTTTTCCTGCGCCGCCGATCTGCTGCTCAACTATAACCCCGGCGTTTACACGGGGAACGCCATCGTGGAGAGCGTGAGCCGCAACAAGACGAACGTCGATCTGCGGGCGTATTCGCACTTTTTCAGCCTGCGCTGCGCCATGGGCCTCATGGCACAGCACTGCTTTGACAAGCCGTTCGTCCACACGCATCCGGATTCGGATTACAACGCCGACCCGGACAGGATCGGGTATATGACGCTGGGGCCGCACCTGCTCGCCCTGTGCGCGTGGATGAAGAGGATCGCGCGGCAGGAGCACATTCCCAAGATTCACTTCGTCGCCCGCGACGGCTATCTGCCCAAACAGGCGTTCGACCTGCTGAACACGGACGCGAGCGTGCAGACGGGCTATATCCGCCTTTCCCGAAAGGCGCTCATGCTTGCGGACGTTCAAAAGCCGGAAGAGCTGTACATGCTCACGGGAAAGTTGAATGTCCTGATGACCGATAGCAAGAAGCTGCTGGACTACTTTGACCCGATCGTTCCGGCAGATCAGAAGGTCCGGGCCGCCGAAATCCTGCAAAGCCACGGCTTGTACATGAATCACAGGTTTGAGAATCTGGCCGAATTCAATGAAGCGATCAAGATATTCGCCGAGGAGATCGTCGATTTCGGGCTTCTGGAGGGATACCACGAGAAGCTGAGGGCGTATTTTTCCAAGATCATCTCCCCAGGGGATTATATCTTCGACGTGGGCTACAGCGGCAGGCCAGAGTCGATTTTGTCCTCCGTTCTCGGCTATCCCGTCGGCAGCCTGTACATCCACACCAATACCGATCTGGCGATGCGCAGGCAGCGGACGGCGGGATGCAAGAGCTTCAGCTTCTATCACCACAAGCCGCCGGTCACCGGCCACATCCGCGAACACTCGCTGATGGAGCTGGGGCCGTCGACGGTCGGCTATGCGGAGAAGGACGGTACCTTCGAGCCGGTGCTGGAGGAATACAAGGAGGATTACTGCACCACGTTCATCACCCAAAGGATGCAAGCCGCCGCGCTGGCCTTTGTCCGGGATTTCCGGGACACGTTTGGCGAGTATTCCGAGATGATGGACATCCGGGAGGACGACTTTTCCTCGTGGTTTGAGGGGTATATCCATTTCGCAAAGGATTTTGACACGGAGCTGTTCCGCTGCGTGAGCTTTGAAGACGATTTGGGCGTGGGCCACGACGTGAGCCTCACGGACGTCTGGCAGGCCAACATGCGCGCGGCCTACCCATGGGAGGCGGTCGGGCAGGACATGGGGCAGCTCGCCGGAGAGCTGAGCGACCTGTATCTGGACGGATACTTTGTGAAGATGTATCGCAAGATCAACAAGCTATTCCCCAAGGGCGGCCGCAAGAGAGAGCTGATGAAGCGCATCGCCGGGCTGTTCATGCATTGACGCGGAAAGCAAAGACGCCTTTTCTCCTGCCGGGCGGCAGGAGGGAAGGCGTCTCAGTCTGTCAAAGGAGTCTTTTCACTCCCAAAGCGGGGTACAGCCCTCTCAGTCGGCCTTTGGCCGACAGCTCCCCCAAAAGGGGGAGCCAAGGGTTTAATCATGGAATGACGCTCAAATACTTGCCTCTCCCTTTGGGAGAGGTGGCGCGGCGAAGCCGCGACGGAGAGGGCAAGGCTGTGATGAGCGGGCTTTTTTGACAAGCTGAGACGCCTTTTCTCCTGCCGGGCGGCGGGAGGGAAGGCGTCTTCTTTTTTTGCGGCCGCGTCAGCGCAGCAGGAACACCGCCGCGTCGTGCGCGTCCAGCGTCGCGGTGGGGCGCGCGGCGGCCTTGCCCGTCCAAAGCTCGACGGCGGAGGTAAACGGCCGCTCGATCAGCGCGGCGGGGCAGGCCACCCGGCGGCGGCGCGAGGAGAGGTTGAAGAGCGCCACATAGACGCCCTGCCCGTCCTTGCGCGGCGCGAGCCAGACGCACTCCTCCGGCGTGTACAGCAGCGGATGCGCGCAGAAGCTCTCGCGCTCGATGGCGAGCACCTCGCGGTTGGTGAGCAGGGAATAGGTAAAGTCGTCCAGCTTCGTCAGCTCGCCGCCGATCATCAGCGGGGAGCGCAGCATGCACCAGAGGGTCATCATCGTCCGCTGCTCGGCGGGCGTGAAGCGCGTGCGGTTTTCCGCCCCCTCGCACTGGCGCAGCGCGCCCACGGGCAGCATGTCCGCATCCGGCCAGTGGCCCGGCCCGGCGTGGATGCACCACTTTTCGGCGCGCTCGAACATCGCCAGCAGCAGCGGCCAGCTATCCCAGAAATCGTCGGTGATGCGCCACAGGTTGGCGTGCCGCTTGAGGTGCTCCGCGCGCTCGAGCGGCGCGGGGCCGGGCGACAGGGAGAGCACGATCTCCCGCCCGCAGCCCCGGCAGGCGGCGGAGATCAGCTCAATCTCCGCCTCGGCGTGGGGATACTCGCGCGCGATGTCGTCGCACTTGACGTAGTCGACGCCCCAAGAGGCGTAGAGCGCGAAGAGGCTCTCGTAATACGCGCGGGCGGCGGGCGTATCGCAGCGCAGGCCGTACATGTCCGGGTTCCACGCGCAGACGTCGTTGGGGTTGGCGGCCTCGTCGCAGCGGTAAGCAGAACCCGCGATGGGCAGGCGTTGGTGCGCCGCCATCCTCGGCAGGCCGCGCATCATGTGGATGCCGAACTTGAGGCCGAGGCCGTGGATATACTCGGCCAGCGGCGCAAAGCCGCGCCCGCCCGCCGCGCTCGGGAAGCGGTTTTCGGCGGGCAGCAGGCGGCCGTGCTCGTCCATCGCCAGCGCGGAAAACGGCTCGTAGGAATGGTCTTTCGCTGTCGGCTGATACCATTGGATGTCCACGACGACGATCTCCCAGCCAAAGGGCCGAAGCCGCCGCGCCATCACCTCGGCGTTTTGCCGCGCGACGGCCTCGGTCACGGCCGCGCCGTAGCAGTCCCAGCTGTTCCAGCCCATCGGGGGATATTCGGCGATCACGGCGTTTCCCTCCTTATCGATCTACCAGAGGCGCAGCGGCGGCGGGCAATGCATGTCCCGCCGCAGCGCGCGCACCTCGACGAGGCAGCCGCAGCGCATGCACGCGCCGTCCTGCAGATGCTCGCAGGCGCGGCAAAGCGACAGCCTTTTTTCAACGGTCTCCTCCGGCGCGCGCACGCTTTCGGGCAGCGCCCGCTTCGCGCGCTCGACGATCTGCTCGTAGGCGGCGGCGTCGAGCGTGTCGCGAAGCAGGCACCGGCGGCAGCGCGTCTCGCTCATGCCTTGAGCGTGAAGGCGGCCACGCTGCACGGCGGCAGCGTCGCGGTGAAGCCGTCCGCCGCGCGCGTCACGGCGAGGGGACGGGGCTGCACGGCCTGCGGCGCGTCGAACGTGTTGTGTGCGCGGGCGTCGCCCGCGAGCACGAGCGCCTCGATGGCGCGCGCGCTCATCCCCGGAACGATGCACTCGACCGGGCAGGATTGCGCCTCGTCGAGGTTCGCCACGGTGAGCAGCAGATCGCCCTCGGCGTTCTGGCTGGCGCTGGCGTGCAGCTGCGGCACGGCGTCCGCCTCCGGGCCGACCAGCTTCGTCTGCGCGTAGCACTCGACCTGCCGCGCGCCCTGATGCCCCTTGTACAGGCCGAAGACATGATAGGTCGGCGTGAGCAGCATGCGGTCGCCCTCGGTGAGGATCATCGATTGCAGCACGTTGACCGTCTGGGCGATGTTCGCCATGACGACCGTGTCGCAGTGGTCGTTGAAGATGTTGAGGCTCACGGCGGCGATGAGCGCGTCGCGCATGGAATTCTGCTGGTAGAGGAAGCCGGGGTGCGTGCCCTCCTCGACGTCGCACCAGACGCCCCACTCGTCCACGACGAGGCCCAGCTTGCGATCCTTGCACACGGCGCGCATCACGCGGCTGTGGTTTTCGACCAGCTCGTCGATGAACAGCGCGCGACGCAGGGAGGCGTAATACTCCGCCGTGCCAAACGCGGCTGCCGCGCCCTTGTGCTGCCACTCGCCGGTGGGGATGGTGTAGTAGTGCAGGCTGATCGCGTCAAGCAGGCCCCCGGCGCGCTCGGCGACGGTCTTCGTCCACGCGTAGTCGTCCGTGTTCGCGCCGCTGGCGATCTTATAGATCGGGCGCGCGGGGTCGTAGACGCGCATGTAGGTCGCGTACTGGCGGCAGAGGTCGGCGTAATATTCCGCGCGCATGTTGCCGCCGCAGCCCCACGCCTCGTTGCCGATGCCCCAGTAGGGCACGTCCCACGGCGCGTCCTGCCCGTTGGCGCGGCGCAGGGCCGCCATCGGCGAGACGCCGCCCATGGTGCAGTACTCGATCCAGTCGCTCATCTCCTGCACGGTGCCGGAGCCGACGTTGCCGGAGATGTACGGTTTGCAGCCCAGCTGGCGGCAAAGCTCCAAAAACTCGTGCGTGCCGAAGCTGTTGTCCTCGGTGACGCCGCCCCAGTTGGTGTTGACGATGGACGGGCGGCCCGCCTTGGGGCCGACGCCGTCGCGCCAGTGGTAGGTGTCGGCGAAGCACCCGCCCGGCCAGCGCAGCACGGGGATGTCGATGGCGCGCAGCGCGGCGACGACGTCGGAGCGCATGCCGTTCACGTTGGGGATGTCCGAATCCTCGCCGACGTAGAGGCCGCCGTAGATGCAGCGCCCCAGATGCTCGGAGAAATGCCCGTAGATGTTGCGGTTGATCGTGCCCTTGGAGCGCGCCGCGTTCACGAGGAGCTTGGCCATGCGAGTCACCAATCCTTTCTGAATGTCTGTAGGGGAGTTGCGTCAGCGCTCCGCCCGGGAGAGCAGCAGATCCATGAGCGGGGAGGGCGTCGCGTCCTCGGCCTTGGGGTCGGCGTCAAAGCGCATGCGCCGGGGCGCGTCCGGGTCAAGAACCGGCCACTCGGGCAGCGGTTCGCCGTCGCTTCCCATGCCGTTGGGGTCGCCGTTTTTCATAAAGTTGACCCAGTAGTCGCACATCCTGCGCGCGAGGTCGTAGTGCCGCCCCGTAAAGGGCCGCCAGCACTTGGCCAGCGTCTCAAAGAAGAACCAGAGATCAACCGAGTGGAACGTGCCGGGGTGATCCCAGCCGGGGATGTCCATCGCGAACTGATAGGAATAGATCGGCGCGCCGCCGCGCGTTCGGCGGGAGGCGAGCGCGATGGCGAAATCGATGGCGCTCACGGCGCCCTCGGCGCGGATGCTCTCCTCGGTGGCGGGGTGGGTGAAGCACGACAGGAAGCGCCCGGCCTCCTCGCCCGCGACCGCCTGCGCGAAGCGGCGCAGGCTCTCCTCGTCCGCCGCCTCGGGATAGAGGATAAACTCGCTGTCCGTGCTGCCCATCATCACCGGGCAGACGACGCGCTCAGGCTCGCTGAACCAATCGTTGCTGCTGCGCTTTTGGAATACGTTGTCGATCGCCGCGCACCACATGCCCGGCCACGCGAGGCCCTTTTGCAGCACGGTCTGCGCGTCGAGCGCGCGCGCCTCGGCGAGCGAGGAGACGCCCAGCGCCTCCTCAAAGAAGCGCCGCCCGCGCTCCTCGGCGTCGGCAAGGGGGACGTTCAGCCCGAACAGGCTGGGGTAGGGCGAGGCGAACATGCCGCTCTGGATGATCGCGCGGCGGAACAGCCCCTCGTTGGCCTTGCAGGCGATCTGCGCGCTGACGCTCATGCCGCCAGCGGACTGCCCGCCGATGGTGATGTTCTCCGGGTCGCCGCCGAAGGCCGCGATGTTGCGCTTCACCCAGCGGGTCGCCGCCTGCTGGTCGAGGAAGCCGAAGTTCGCGGGCGCGTCCGGGGCCTCGGCGGTGATCTCCGGGTGGGCGAGGAAGCCGAAGACGTTCAGCCGGTAGCCGACCGTCACCACGACCACGCCGCGGCGCGCAATGCGCTCGCCGTCAAACTCCATCTCCGACGGATAGCCGACCTGCAGCCCGCCGCCGAAGTACCACACGAACACGGGCAGGCCCGTCTGTCCCTGCGCGGGCGCCCACACATTCAGGTACAGGCAGTCCTCGCTCACGGCGAGATCGGGATCGACCTGCCACTCGCGGGTGTAGATGTTGCTCTCCTCGATCACGGGCGGCGGCTGCATGGGCGCGGGCGCAAAGTCGTAGCATAGCCGGTCGCCCGCCCAGTCTTCGCAGGGCTGCGGCGCGCGCCAGCGGTTCTCGCCCACGGGCGGCGCGGCGAAGGGGATGCCCTTGTAGCTGGTGATGCGCGGGTCGGCGGCGGGCAGCCCGCGAACCCATCCGTTTTCGGTCTTCACGCGGCGAATCATAGCTTAATCCTCCTCGGTTTTGATGACAAAGGACAATAGCGACGCGCAGCCCGGCCCGCGATAGGCGAGGTAGAGCGCCTGCACGCCGTCCGGAATGGAGGCCTCGGCCTCGTAGTCCGTCCAGATCGTGCTCGAGACGATGGGGATGCGCGCGAGCGCGGGGCCGTCGAACGACGAGCGCACCTCGAACGCGCCGTGACAATAGCCGCGCACGCGCACGCCGACGCGCCGCACGCCCTTGCAGTCGAAATACTTGTATCCGGCGATCGCGCCGTCGGTCATGTTGGCGATGTAGGCGGGTTCCTCGTCGCCGTCGGCCCCGTCCTTGAGGATGCGCGGGAAGCAGCCGTCCAGCCAGAAGCCCGTGCCGGGCGAGCCGCCGGTGTAGAGGCTCTCGCGCTTCTCGTAGAGCAGGTTGCAGGCGATGTAGGCCGGGTATTCGCCGCGCCCCGGCAGCGGGCCGCCGTTCAGCCCGCAGGAGGTCATCTCGACCTGCGCGATGGAGCCGTCCGGGGCGATCTCCACCCGCTCGGCCATGCCCTGACGGCTGAAGTTGGTGCCATGCGTGTGGCGGTGGTAGAAGATGTAGGTCTCATCGCCGATGCGCACGAGGCCGCCGTGGTTGTTCGCGCCGTAGTACATCGGCTTATTGGCGGGCTTGTAGGTGGAGATGTGCAGGTCGCAGTTGCTCACCAGCACGCCGCCGTAGTGGAAATCGCCGTCCGGGCGGCGGCTGACCGCGTAGCACAGCTCGTGCATCACGACGGAGGAGTAGACGAAGTAGTAGAGATCGCCGAACCTGCGGATGGAGGACGCCTCGAAGAACTCGTGCCCCTCGTATTCGGTACCGCGGCTGTACGGCTGGCTGGGCATGATCGTGACCGGCTCGCGCACGATGGTCAGCATGTCCGGCCCGAGCACGGTCATCATGGGGCCTGTGCGGCTGCGGTCGCCGATGGCGCAGAAGCCGGTATAAAGATAGGTATTTTCGCCCTCGGTCAGCACGCCCGGGTCGAACTGCGGCTCGTCCCCGGGGCGATGGCCCAGCAGCGCGCCGGAGGCGTCGTGGACGTAGCCGTAGAACGCGTAGCGCCCCGCGGGCGTGTCGCTCACGGCGACGGAGACGCAGCACTCCCGGTCGAGCACATAGTAGAGGTAGTAGCGCCCGTCCGGGCCTTGCGTCACGTCCGGCGCGTAGAGGCAGGCCGCGCCGCTCACGTTGAGCGGGTCGTCGTTTCTGCCGTAGATCACGCCCTCGTAGCGCCAGTCGGACAGGTCACTTACGGGCGCGGACCAGCAGACGTAGTCGTTCAGGCAGTAGGCAAATCCGCCCGCGCGGTCGTGGGAACCGTAGACGTAGACGCGGTCGCCAAAGACGTGCGGCTCGCCGTCCGGGATGTACTCCCAGCCCGGCAGGTAGGGGTTGTAGGCCGGCATGCGATCTCCTCCCGTGCTTTATTTTTCCTCATTATACAGGACGCCGCGGCCATCCGTCAATCGAATCGGGGTGCGCAAGAAACAGGAATTCGCAACAAATGAGAAAAACGCACAAAATGACACTCAAAAGCGCAATATGTGATAAAAAATGCAGATCATTGACCAAATCGAACATTGCGAAATTGGCAAGTTTCACTTATGATAATAACAACACCGAGCATTTATTGCTCAGAATGACCGGAGCGTGCGACGCTCCCGGGAACAGAAAAAGGAGGAGAACCATGAGGAAACTGCTTGTCGCGCTGCTGGCTCTGGCCCTGATGGTCACCCTGTGCGCAGGGGCCATCGCGGAGAACCTCGAGCCGATCACCCTGACCGTGTTCCGCGGCGATCCGGGCGACCAGCCCGCCGAGGACAACAAGATCTACAAGCTGATCGAGGAGAAGTTCGGCGTGACCTTCGAGTTCGAGTTCCTGGCCGGCGATCTGGACGAGACGCTGGGCCTGAAGATCGCGAACGAGGATTACCCGGATCTGTTCGACGGCGGCAACAGCGCCGACCTGATCATCCAGAACGGCGCGCTGCGCAACCTGCTCGACTTCATCAATCCGGAAGACACCCCGCGCCTGTGGGCGCACATCGAGCCGCAGAAGGCCCGCCTCATCGAGCAGGACGAGGAAGGCAACGACGTGCTCTACATCATCCCGAACTACGGTCTGGCGGACGGCGAGCAGATCGCCAACTATGTCAGCGGCCCGGCGTTCTTCATCCAGAAGCAGGTTCTCGCGTGGGATAACTACCCGCAGATCCACACCCTGAATGAGTACTTCGACCTGATCGAGCGCTTCATCGCGGCGAACCCGACCGATGAGAACGGCGCGCCCTACATCGGCTTTGACATCCTCTGCGAGGACTGGCGTCACTTCTGCCTCATCAACCCGGTGCAGCACCTGATGGGCCGCCCGAACGACGGCGAAGTGCTGATCGACGTCAGCACCGACGACTTCAAGACCGAGACCTTCATCGACAAGCCGTATGCGAAGGGCTACTACAAGAAGCTGAACGAGGAGTTCCACAAGGGCCTCATCAGCAAGGACACCTTCGTCATGAACTACGACCAGTACATCGCGCAGCTCTCCAGCGGCACCGTGCTGGGCATGTTCGACCAGTATTGGGACTTCAGCGGCACCGCCGAGGCTGCCCTGCGCACCGCCGGCATGGATAAGAACACCTACGTCGCGCTCGGCCTCGTGTACGATCCCGAGTATGTGGACGGCAAGGAGATCGAGGAGCACTACCTCAACGGCTCTCTGCCCAACGTCCGCCGCGGCTTCGGCATCTCCGTCAACTGCGACGACGAGAAGGCGAAGCGCATCGTCGATATGTGGGAAGAGATGCTCAGCGACGAGTGGCAGCTCATCTTCAACTGGGGCATCGAGGGCGAGGACTACTATGTGGACGAGAACGGCCGCCTGAACATGACCGAGGAGCAGTACAAGAATACGCAGGACAACACCTGGAAGCTCCACAACAAGGCGAACGCGTTCTTCGAGAGCAGCCCCAAGAAGCAGGGCTGGATCATGGACGGCCAGTTTGAGGGCAACGCTTGGGAAGTTGGCAACCAGCCTGAGATCGTTCTGGGCCAGATGGTCGATTACGATAAGGACTTCCTCAGCCACTACGGTTACTCCAAGTGGGCCGACTTCGTGAACCCGCCGATCGAGCTTGCGCCCTACGGCGAAGCGTGGCAGATCGACTACTCGCCTGTCGACATCGAGCACACCGACTTCCTGGCTGTTCAGGATCAGCGCCTGCCCGAGATCATCATGGCCGACGAGTCTGAGTTCGACGCCAAGTGGGACGCCTTCGTCGAGGAGATCGCTCCCTCCGCGAGCGTCTTCGAGTCCTTCATGCAGGACGCCGTCCTCAAGGAGGCTCAGAAGGTCCTTGGAAATGAGTAATTGACAAGGATTGCATGACCCAAGGGGAGAGAAGCGCCTTCTCTCCCCTTGGTTTTCAAAGGGGGTTATCGCCGTGCGGAACAACAAGGAAAAGGCCATCGCCATACACAAGAAGAGCGTCTGGCGCAGGCTGGGCGATCAGTGGCAGCTCATGCTCATGTCCGTGCCGATGCTGCTCTACGTCTTCCTCTTCAATTATGCGCCCATGTGGGGCTGGCTCACGGCCTTTCAGGATTACAAGCCGAAGCTCGGGCTGACGGGCAGCCCGTGGGTGAGCATGAAGAACTTCGCCTGGCTCTTCAGCCGGCAGGACTTCCTCAACTCCATCCGCAACACGCTCGCGATGAGCATCATCAACCTCGTGCTGGGCACGATCACCTCGATCCTGCTGGCGGTGCTGCTCAACGAGGTGCGCAACCGCACCTTCAAGCGCACCGTGCAGACCGTCACCTACCTGCCGCACTTTTTGAGCATGGTCATCGTCGTGGGCATGGCGCAGAACATCTTCGCCTCCAACGGCGCGGTCAACAACCTGCTCCTGTCGCTGGGTCTGGTGAAGGAGCCGGTGTTCTTCCTCGGCGAGGGCAAGTACTTCTGGGGTCTGGTCGGCGTCATCAACGTATGGAAAGAGGTCGGCTGGAACACCATCATCTACATCTCCGCCATGACGGCCATCGACCCGTGCCTGCACGAGGCCGCGGCCATCGACGGCGCGGGCCGCTTCCAGCGCATCCTGAACGTGACGCTGCCGGGCATCAAGTCCACGTTCGTCATCCTGCTCATCATGAACATCGGCCACCTGATGGAGGCGGGCTTCGAGATGCAGTACCTGCTCGGCTCCTCCGTGGTCATCGACTGGTCGCAGACCATCGACGTCTTCGTGATGAACTACGGCATCTCCAAACAGCAGTACGGCGTCGCGACGGCGGCCGGCCTGTTCAAGAGCGTCGTCGCCATCATCCTGCTGATTGGAGCGAACACCATCTCCAAGAAGCTGGATGAGGACACGCTGATCTAAGGGGGGATTCATGATGACAGCGACTACCGTTCCCGCAAAGCACAGAAGGAAAAAGCGCCAGGACATCGTGTTCCCCATCGTCAATACGATCATCCTGTGCGTGCTGATGTTCGTGACGCTCTATCCCGTCATCAACACCGTCGCGTATTCCTTCAACGACGGCACCGACGCCCTGCGCGGCAACATCGGCCTGTGGCCCCGCGTGTTCAGCACCAAGAGCTACGTCTCGATTTTGCAGGATAGCGCCGTTTACGAGGCCGCGTGGATCTCCGCCTCCAAAACGGTCATCATCACGCTGCTCAACATCTTCTGGACGGGCATGCTGGCCTTCGCGCTCTCCCGCAGGGAGTATGTGCTGCGCCGCTTCATCACCGTGGTGATGGTGCTGACGATGTACATCAACGCGGGCCTCATCCCGAACTACCTGCTCATCACCCGCACGCTCCATCTGGGCAAGACTTATTGGGTGTACATCATCCCGACGATGTTCTCCTGCTTCAACATGATCGTCATCCGCACCTACATCGGCGGCCTGCCGGACGCGCTGGTGGAATCGGCGCGCATCGACGGCGCGGGCGACATCCGCGTCTACTGGCAGATCATCTTCCCGTTGTGCATGCCCGTGATGGCGACCGTGGCGCTGTTCGTCGCGGTGGGCAGCTGGAACAGCTGGTTTGACACCTATCTGTATTGCGGTGGCCAGAAGCACCTGCACAGCCTGCAATACCTGCTCAAGATGAAGCTGGCGACCACGCAGGCCAGCGCCAACGCGGCCAAGACGTCCGCCGACGCGCTCAAGTCCTCCACGATGACCACGCCGATCACCATTCGCTGCGCGATCACCGTGATCTCGACCGTGCCGATTCTCGTGGTCTATCCGTTCCTGCAGAAGTACTTCGTCACCGGCATGGCGCTAGGCAGCGTCAAGGGCTAAGAGAGGAGGGTCGGCGATGCGCAGACAAAAGCTCGTGAGCGACGATGCCCGCCGGCTCTTTCCGGACGGGTACCGCGTGCTGCAGGGCACGCAGGAATTTGTCACCTATCCCGAGGACTCGACCATCCGCGTGTGGCTGGGCGAGACGCCGGACTCCTTCGCGCCGCACTGGCACACCGCCGCCGAGATCCTGATGGTGCTCGACGGCGAATGCCAGAGCGAGGTGGGCGACACGCGCTACCGCGTGCGCCAAGGGGAAGTGCTGGTGATGCCGCCGCGCTGCATGCACACGCTCAGCATGGGCGAGGGGAGCAGGCGCTGCCTGATCCTCTTTGAGACGGACGCGATGGAGCAGATGCGCGATTTTGCGCCGCTGCTGCGCGCGCACCTTCAGCCGCTTCACCTGAGCGCGGAGCGCGCGCAGAACTCGGGGATGCTCTCCACGCTTAACCACATCATCAGCATCTACCGCTTCCACGAGCCGATGTGGAACATGCAGTGCTACTCGCTGCTGTTTCAGATGAGCGCGAAGCTGGGGCAGATGGATGTGCTGATGGAGCGCCCCGAGAGCGCGGCGAACGTGCCGGAGCGGCGGATGATCTCCTCGCCGCAGATCATGGAGAGCGTGCTGGGTTACATCGGGCAAAACTACATGCGCGACGTGACGCTGGAGGAGATGGCCGACTATTCCGGCTACTCCAAGTGGTATTTTTCGCGGATGTTCCGCCAGTACGCGGGCATGCCCTTCATGCAGTACCTCACGCAGGTGCGCGTGGCGAACATCCGGCAAAAGCTCATCCATCAGGATTGCAGCGTCGCGGAGATCTACGCGCAGTCGGGCTTCTCGAGCATCTCCACGTTCAACCGGGTCTTCAAGGAGGTCAACGGCTGCACGCCGTCGGAATACCGCACGATCTACGGCAAGCGCCGCAGCGCGCTGGACACCGTGGACGCGGCGGACTGACGGGTGCGACAATCCCCAAAACAGCAAAAACGCCGGGGCGTCCCATCGGGGCGTTCCGGCGGCTGTATATTTTTTAATACTATTCTCAAATCAAATCGTCTATAATTCTGTCTTTGGATTATGCCGGACGAGCAAAAGCGGGAGTGCGCGACTTCTCATGAACGACCCGCCCGGGATCGCTTCGCTTCCGGGCTACTTTTTGCAATCGCTTCGCGATTGGGGGTAACGTTGGGGCTACCGATCCGGGGAACTCGCATAGTCGTGAGCTTCGCTCACTCCTGTTACAATATATTTGCCTCACGGATGCGGCAACCAGTCGCAGACGCGAGAC
>CANRLC010000018.1 GCA_947631405.1 uncultured Clostridia bacterium
ACACAATGGCCAAGTGTCGGATAGGAACGGCAAAATTTTTTGCACTTCTATTGCTTCTTTATCACACATAAGCAAAAGCTGAGGGGTTGTCATCGCCTAGAGACGATGCGTTCACAGAGATCAGGAGTAGTTACCATAATCGCAGGAATTTCTCAACGAACGAGCGCAAGTCAAGAGGAACATATCGTGAAGAAAATGTCGGCTATCGTTCTGGCCATCGCTCAAAATATGGGAGGGATATGATGAAAAGGCTTATCAAGGGAATACTCGTCATGGCTTTGATCGTTCTTCCAGCTCATGATTGCTATGGAGAAATGCTCTCCATCCGTGAATTGGCCAAACAAGAAAATACGCGGCTTGAATGGAATCAAACCTACGAGGCGCACGGAAGGACAATTCAGGTCAATGTTCCGATCATCATCCCGGAGGTAGATCGCTTCCCAATCATACAAGTCAGCGCATGGATGGGATCTGAGTGTGTCGAAAATCTTGAATTGTCAAAAGCGCCGGATCAAACAAACGCCGGCATTGGAATCTTCTATGAGGATGCAGCTATTCTTTCATACTTAGACGAAAATCATATATCCGGTGAAGCGGCCACGGTTTATCATGTTGATCCAGAAAAGGGTGACCAGGCCATGCTGCAGGTGTTCCATCGAGATCCTCTTGCTCAACGCCTTGGAAATTGGTGGTATACAAGCGATTGTTATTATCCATATGAAATTTCCTCGGAAGCTGTCTTTGCCGAAGATAACGAACTGTCTCTTGCGGATGCGGAAAATGCACTGCAAAAGTTACTCACATACTACTATGGGGATGCCTGTTCAGATGCCCAGATGGACTATGTGGAGATTCGTGGACGTGCGAGAAAGAAAACCGGTAAAAGGCTAAACGACTTGGGCGATTATAAAAAGGATTATCCTAAAGGAACCTATTTCCTTCATTACCGGCAAAAGATGGAAGGCATTCCCATTTATCTGGATATCGGCAGCAAGATGCTGACAACCGACCAAACAAAGGTCAGTCAGGATGTCGCTCTGAAATGGCAAAGAATCCCCAGTTTGAGCGACGTCAATACCTTTGAATTTATGGATGATTCTTCCTTCTTTTGGAATGCTGTCCTATTCAAAGAAAAGGACGTCCTTGAGCAGGATGTTCCGCTGGCATCGCCCGACGAGATCATTGCCAAACTTGAACGGGAGATTTCAGAAGGTCGGTTGCGCAACGTATATGCGCTGCGATTGGGTTATGTCTGCTACCTAGACGAAAACTCCCCTGATACATACACCCTATATCCCGCATGGATTTGCGATTGCATTTACGCGGAATCTCCAAAGCAAGAAATCGAAATTCCCGTTTTTTCTGACGCATTCCGGGACAATTACTGCTATGAACAGATAATTATTGATGCGCAGACGTGCGAACTTCAGGCAGGATGGATTGCCGAAGATAAAGGATTTTTTCATTCTGTTCCGATCACTTGGGATGGGGTTTAATACAAACGATCACCGAAGTTGGAACGTTATGAGCGACCACGATGTTGAAAACCGGTTGATTCAGATGAAACCCATTCTATTTGGCATAGCAGGAAGGGTTTTCTCCTGCTATGCCGACCGTCAGGACGCCGTGCAGGTGTGCCTGTGCAGGGCATGGCAATTCAGAAAAAATGTCAAAAATCCAGACTCCTTTGAAGTGTGGCTCGTGCGCGTCATGAAAAATGTCTGCGTGGACATGTGCCGAAAGAACGCCCAGTGCGTGCCGCTCATCGAAGGAACGCCTGCCATCGCCGACGGCGGCGATGCCATGTGCCGCTGGATTGAGGCCGACGCACTCTACGGCGCGCTGCGTGCGCTTCCCGCCGAACGCCGTGCGATCGTCTGCGGCCACTTCATCGAAGGCCGGACGCTCCGCGAACTGTCCGAAATGTCAGGTGTCTGCATGGGCTGTAGGACTACAATACATCTTGGACACCGAGAGAAAAAAAGAATAGAAGGATGCAGTCGGATCTGTTATCATGATGCTGCGAAATCAATGACAGAAAGGAGACTGCGTCCTTCATGAGCAAAAGGTTAATACAGGACATGCGCTACAGGCAATAGCTGATCCGTCCCTACACGCCGCGCCATAACGGCAAGGTCGAGCGCAGCCACCGCGAAGACCAGAAGCGCTTCTACAAGAAACGCCGCTTTTACTCCCTCGCAGACTTTGGACAACAGCTCTCCGACCACCAAATCAACTCCAACCGCCGCCCCATGCGTCCTCTTCACTGGGCATCCCCCAGCGACTTTCTCTCTAACTTCCCTGTCCAAGATGATTGTACACTTTTTTCTTTTTTCCCGCCGCGATTTGCCCGCGCGGGAACGCTTGCCCAAAGGGCGCAAGGCGTGATACAATAAAGGAATGGAGGCGAGGACGATGGCGGAGCGGGCGACGGGCGAGCGGGTCGTCGAGGCGCTGAGGACGGTGCGCTGCGGCGCGGCCTGCTCGGAGGAGGCGCTGCACGCGCTGGCGGCGCAGGCGCTCGCCGACGCCGGGCTGTGCGCGCGCCACGAGGCGCGGCTCGCGCCGCGCTGCCGCATCGACTTTCTGGTGGACGGCGTGGGCGTGGAGATCAAGAAAAACCGGCCCGCGCCGGGCGCGCTGCGCGCGCAGCTCGCGCGCTACGCCGCCTGCGCGCAGATCGAGGAGCTGGTCGTCGTCGCGCCGCGCGCGGTTGGGCTGCCCAAGAGCATCGGCGGCAAGCGCGTGACGATGATGGGGCTGGAGCGCCTGTGGGGCATCAGCCTGCCGTAAGCGACGCCATACACGCGGAGAGAAAGGAAACGCACGAGGGATGAACGAACCGCTCGCAACCGACCGGGCGCTGCCGGGCTATTTGATGGACGCGCCCGCACGCGGGCATATCTACGGCACGCTCTCCTACAACCGGCACAGCAAGTGCTGGACGATCAAGGGCGAGCCGTGCGTGATCGAGCTGGCGACGCGCCTGTTCCCGGGCAGCGCGCGGCGGCGCGGGGAGGCGCGCTTCACGGCGAACCGGCGCATCATCGGCGACGTCAACTGGCTGATGCTGCGCTATCCGCTGGAGGTCGCCGCGCGCGACCGCGCGCTGTGGGCGACGGCGCTTTCACAGGCGCGGGAGCACGCCATCGCGCGCGAGCGGGCGGCAAACCTGCCGCTGCGCAGCACGCCGCCGGAGGGGACGTTCTGCGGGACGCTGCGCGACTTCCAGAAGGAGGGGCTGTCGTTCCTGCTGGGCAATCCGCGCGCGCTGCTGGCGGATGAGATGGGTCTGGGCAAGACGGTGCAGGCGCTCGCGTGTCTGGCGAGCACGGGCGAACTGCCCGCGCTGCTGGTGGTGCCCCCGCACCTGACGCGCAACTGGGTGTCGGAGACGCGGCGGTTTCTGCGCGTGAACGGGCGGGAGCCGCGCGTTTACACGCTCACGGGGCTGAAGCCCTACCCGCTGCCGGAGGCGGACGTGTACATCATCCACTATCTGCTGCTGCGCGGCTGGAAGGAGGCGCTGCCGCGGATGGGCTTTCGCGCGGTGGTCTTCGACGAGATTCAGGAGCTGCGCCGCACGGGAACCGAGAAGTATTCGGCGGCGAGCCTGCTGGCCGAGGGCTGCGAGCGGGTGATCGGGCTGTCGGGCACGCCGATCTACAACCGGGGCGCGGAGATCTGGAACGTGGTGAACATCCTCGACATGCACTGCCTGGGCGACTGGGAGAGCTTCACGCGCCAGTGGTGCGACGGCTACGGCAACCACATCGTGCGCGACCCCGCGCTGCTGGGCGCGCATCTGCGGCGCGAAGGGCTGATGCTGCGCAGAACGAAGGCCGAAGTGCTGCGCGAGCTGCCGCCCAAGCGGCGTCTGGTGCAGGAGATCGACCTCGACGACCGGGTCTACCGCGAGCTGATGCGCCCGGTGATGGAGCTGCTGGGCAGCCTGAGCGCGCTGCACCCGGAGGCGCGCGAGCGCGCGCTGCTGGAGGAGCAGATCGGGCGCGGCGAGCGGCAGGCGACGGGCGTGGCGAAGGCGCCGTTCGTGGCGGCATTCGTGCGCGCGCTGCTGGATAACGGCGAGCGCGTGCTGCTCTTCGCGCATCACCACGCGGTGATGGACGCCTACCGCGCGGAGCTTTCCGCGTATCGCCCGGCGTTCATCACGGGCCGGGAGACGACGCAGCAGAAGGACGCGTCCGTCGCGCGCTTCATGGGCGGGGGAACGGATCTGTGCGTGATCTCGCTGCGCTCGGCGGCGGGCCTCAATTTGCAGCGGGCGAGCTGCGTGGTCTTTGGCGAACTGGACTGGTCGCCCGCCGTCCATTCGCAGGCGGAGGATCGCGCGCACCGCATCGGGCAGGAGGACTCGATCCTGTGCTACTATCTGGTCGCGCCGCAGGGATCCGACCGCGACATGCAGGACGCGCTGGGCCTCAAGGTGAGCCAGTTCGTGGGATTGATGGGCGACCGCGCGCCGGATATGGCCAGCGTGCAGTCCTCGCAGCTCGCGGCGCGGGCGCACATCGGGCGGCTGCTCGCGCAGTACGAGGCGCAGCAAAAGAAGTGACAAAGGCTTTCCAAAGGAGGGGAGGACGTTGGGCAAATACCGTGCGTCGGTGCGCAGGCATCTTTCCTGCTTTTTGCTCGCGCCGCTGTTCATGGTGCTGGAGGCGTGCGGCGAGTTCATCCTGCCGTACATCAACGCGAACATCATCAATATCGGCGCGGCGAACGGCGACATCCCGTACATCCTGAAAAACGGGCTGTACATGGCGCTGATCGCGCTTGTCATGCTCTCGACGGGCGTGCTGGGCGCGAACTTCGCCATCCGCGGCGCGTCGAGATTGGCCGCCGACGTGCGGCGGAACGTGTTCGCGCAGATTCAGCGCTTTTCCTTCGGCGAGATCGACGCCTTCTCGACCGGGTCGCTCATCACGCGCATCACCAACGACGTGACGCAGATTCAGAATTTCACCCAGACGCTGCTGCGCGGCATGTTCCGCAGCCCCGTGATGATCGTGGGCGCGCTGGCGATGTCCTTTGCGATGCGGCCCGATCTCGCGTGGGTCATCCTCGCGGTGGTGGCGCTGCTGGCGGCGGCCATCGCCGCGATCCTGATCGTCGCCTCGCCGCGCTACACGCGCATGCAGCGCCAGCTCGACCTGCTCAACGGGCGCATCGGCGAGACGATCACGGCGGAGCGCGTCGTGAAGGCGTTCGTGCGCGAGGTGCACGAGAAGCGCCGCTTTGCCGAGGTGAACGAGGCGCTCGTGGAGCGCAGCGTCGCCGCGCTCAAGATGATGCTGCTCGTGCAGCCCGCCTCCGCCGTCGCCATCAACGCGACGACGCTGGCGGTCGTGTTCTTTTCCGGGCGGCAGATCATGGTCGGCGGCATGGAGCTGGGCACGCTCACCGCGTTCATCACCTACCTGTCGCAGGTGCTCACCGGCCTCAACTTCTTGGCGAACATCGTGCTGCAGGGCGCGCGCGCCGCGGCGAGCGACCGGCGCATCGGCGAGGTGCTTGCGGCCAGCCCGTCCATCGACGAGCGGGACGCCGAACCGGGCAACGCGGTGACGCGCGGCGGGGTCGAGTTTGAAGGCGTCTCCTTCCGCTATTTCAAGGGCAGCGCCGAACAGGTGCTCTCGGATGTGAATCTGCGCATCGAGCCGGGCGAGTTCGTGGGCGTGATCGGCTCCACGGGCAGCGGCAAATCGACGCTTGTCTCGCTCATCCCGCGCCTGTACGACCCGGACGAGGGCCGCGTGCTGGTGGACGGCGTGGACGTGCGGCGCATCCCGCTCGCAAAGCTGCGCGGCAGCGTGGCGATGGTGTTGCAAAAGAACACGCTCTTCTCCGGCACCATCGCGGAAAACCTGCGCTGGGGCGACGAAAACGCCACCCAAGAGGAGATCGAGCGCGCGGCGCGCGTGGCGCAGGCGGACGGCTTTGTGCGCGCGCTGCCGGAGGGATATGAATCCCCGGTGGAGCGCGGCGGCGCGAACCTCTCCGGCGGGCAGAAGCAGCGGCTGTGCATCGCGCGGGCGCTGCTGCGCAAGCCGAAGATCCTGATCCTCGACGACTCCACCAGCGCGCTGGACACCGCGACCGACGCGGCGCTGCGCCGCGCGCTGCGCGAGGAGCTGCCGGGCGTGACCAAGATCATCATCGCCCAGCGCATCACGTCGGTGTGGGACGCGGACAAGATCGTCGTGCTGGACGGCGGGCGCGTGGTCGGCGTGGGCGGGCACGAGGAGCTGCTGCAAAGCTGCCCGACCTACGCGGAGATCTGCGATTCGCAGCGGGACAGAGAGGAGGCGCGCCGTGGATAAGGCGGAAAGGCTCTCGCGCCTGCGGGCGCGTTACGGCGGCGCGAAGGCGGACGGCCCGCGCCGCAAGGAGATGGGCATGCCCGGCCGCGCCGGGCGCGACGGCGCGATGGGCGCCACGGGCCGGCCCAAGGAGCTGCGCCGGACGGTGGCGCGGCTGATGCGCTATCTGGGCCGCGAGCGGTTGATGCTGTGTCTGGCGCTCGCGTGTACGGTGCTGTGTACGGTGAGCACGCTGGCGGCGGGCTACATGCTGCGCCCGATCATGAACCGATTCCTCTACTACGACCCGGCGCAGAGCGATTTGGCGCCCCGCGTCGCCGCGCTCACCCGCGCGCTCGCGGGGATGGCGGCGGTGTACGCGGTGTCGGTGGCGACGCAGTACGCGCAGACGCGGCTGATGCTCACGGTCTCCCAGCGCTCGCTGCGGCGCATGCGGCAGGAGCTGTTTGACAAGCTGCAAACGCTGCCCATCCGCTACTTTGACACCCACCCCGCGGGCGACGTGATGAGCCGCTTCACCAACGACGTGGACTCCGTGGGCGAGATGCTCAACACCACGCTCATCCAGATCGTCTCCGGCGGCATCACGATCGCGGGCACCGTCGCGCTGATGCTCTACACCAGCCCCATTTTGGGCGGCATCACGCTGGTGATGACCCCGGTGCTCACGCTCATCAGCAAGGCGATCATCAGCCGGGGGCGCGGCGCATACGCGCGCCAGCAGCGCAACCTCGGCATGCTCAACGGCTACGCGGAGGAGATCATCTCCGGGCAGAAGGTCGTCAAGGCGTTCAGCCACGAGGGCGTCGCCGAGGAGGAGTTCGGCCTGCTCAACGACGAGCTGTGCCGCTCGCAGATCGCCGCGCAGTTCCGCGCGTCGATCATGGGGCCGGTGACGCACCAGCTCTGCTCGTTGACCTATGCGCTGACCGCGTGCGTGGGCGGCATCCTCGTGGTCACGCGCGGCTTTGACATCGGCGGGCTGACGGTCGTCGTCAACTACACGCGCCAGTTCAACCGCCCGATCAACGAGATCTCGATGCAGATGAACACGGTCTTCGCGGCGCTGGCGGGCGCGGAGCGCGTCTTTCAAGTGCTGGACGAGCGCCCCGAGACGGACGCGCCGGACGCGCTGCGCCCGCAGACGCTCTCCGGCAACGTGGTGGTCGAGCATGTGAGCTTCGGCTACGAGCCGGGCGTGCCCGTGCTGCACGATCTGTCCTTCTACGCGAAGCCAGGCCAGAGGATCGCCTTCGTCGGCTCCACGGGCGCGGGCAAGACGACCGTGACCAACCTGCTCTCGCGCTTTTACGACATCGAGGAGGGCCGCATCACCATCGACGGCCTACCCATCGAGCGCATCGCGCGGGACGCGCTGCGCGCCAACATCGCGATGGTGCTGCAGGACACGCATCTGTTTACCGGCACCGTGCGCGAGAACATCCGCTACGGACGCCTCGATGCCACGGACGAGGAGGTCGAGCAGGCGGCGCGCGCCGCGTCGGCGCACGGGTTCATCATGCGGCTGGAGCGCGGCTACGACACCGAGCTGACCGGCGACGGCGCGAACCTGTCGCAGGGGCAGCGCCAGCTGCTAGCGATCGCCCGGGCGGCGATCAGCCGCGCGCCGATCCTCGTGCTCGACGAGGCGACCAGCTCCGTGGACACGCGCACGGAGCGCGCGATCGAGCGCGGCATGGATTCGCTGATGCAGGGCCGCACGACGTTCGTCATCGCGCACCGGCTCTCCACCGTGCGCAAGGCGAACGCGATCATGGTGCTGGAAAAGGGCCGCATCGTCGAGCGCGGCACGCACGAAGAGCTGCTGCAGGCGGGCGGACGGTACGCGGATCTGTATAATGAAATCGTGGAGCTGGATTAGTTTTTCCAAAGCGCGATCGCAGCGCCAGCTTCTTCCGCTTGACGCGCGCGGGGCGGCGGGTGTACAATGCGCGGGCCGATGAAAGCGGCGAAAGGAGCGCGCCACACGCCCCGGGCCTACGCCGCATCGCGCCCGGTTGACACGCCGCCGGGCGGGCGATATAATGAAGTCATTCGGCAGCAGACGCGCGCGGCAGGCGCGGGATGGAGGAAGGACATGCAGGAGAAAAAGAAACGCGCGGACAGCCTGCGCATCATCATTGTGGGCTGCGGCAAGGTCGGACACGCGCTGACCGAGCAGCTTGCGCGCGAGGGGCACGACGTGACCGTCGTGGACACCAACGAGAACGTCATCCGCGGCGTGTCCGAGGTCTTCGACGTCATGGGCATCCGCGGCAACGGCGCGAGCATGAGCGTGCTCGACGAGGCGGGCATCCGGCAGGCGGATCTCGTCATCGCCGTGACCGGGTCGGACGAACTCAACCTGCTGTGCTGCACCGTCGCCAAGAAGGTCGGCGGGGAGCTTTCCGCGATCGCGCGCGTGCGCAATCCCGATTACAGCGAGGAGCTGCCGTACCTGCGCCAGCAGCTCGGCCTGACCATGATCGTCAACCCCGAATGGGAGGCCGCGCGCGAGATCTCCCGGCTGCTCTCCCGGCCGGAGGCGCTGACCGTGAACGCGTTCGCCAAGGGGCACGCGGAGCTGGTCAGCCTGCGCATCCCGGAGGGTAACCGCCTCGACGGGCGCAGCGTGCGGGAGCTGAGCACGATCTTCCGCTTCGATTTCCTCGTGTGCGCCGTCGAGCGGGAGGGCGTGGTCGTCATCCCGGACGGCGCGTATCGCCTGCGCGCCGGGGACGACGTGACGATTATCGCCTCGCGCCGGGACGTCCATCGCATCTTCGAGAGCATCGACATGCGCAGCAAGGCCGTCAAAAGCTGCATGATTATCGGCGGCGGCAAGTCCTCGTATTATCTGGCGCGCCAGCTGCTCGACCAGAAGGTGGACGTCAAGATCATCGAGGCCAACCGCGCGCGCTGCGAGGAGCTGAGCGCACTGCTGCCCAGCGCGCAGGTCGTCTGCGGGGACGGCGGCGACGAGGCGCTGCTGCGCGAGGAGGGCATCTCCTCCGCCGAGGCGTTCGTCGCGCTGACGGGTCTGGACGAGGAGAACATCCTGCTGACGCTGTTCGCCAAGCGCGTGCCGGGCCTGAAGACCATCACCAAGATCAACCGCATCACCTTCAGCGACGTCATCGATTCGCTGAAGCTCGGCAGCGTCGTCTATCCCAAGAACATCACCGCCGAGACGATCATCGCCTATGTGCGCGCCAAGCAAAACTCCATCGGCAGCAACGTCGAGACGCTGTATCACATGTTCGACAACCGCGTCGAGGCCATCGAGTTCCATGTCAGCGGCGATTCGCCCGTCATCGGCATCCCCCTGATGGATCTGCGGCGCAAGGACGGCCTGCTCATCGCCTGCATCAACCGGGGCGGCAAGATCATCTTCCCGCGCGGGCAGGATATGATTATGCAGGGCGACACCGTCATCGTCGTCACCACCCACACGGGCTTTGGCGACCTGAGCGACATTCTAGCCTGAGCGCAGGCGTTCGAGGAGACATATGAACATCGCGAGCATCGCATACATCTTGGGCTGGATCCTCAACATCGAGGCCGCCTTCATGCTCCTGCCGGTCGGCGCGTCCGTGATCTACCGGGAGACGGAGGGCGTCTGCTATGGCGCGGCGATCGTGCTATGCCTGCTGTGCGGGTTCCTGCTCACGCACAGGCGGCCGCGCAACCCCAGCTTCTACGCGCGCGAGGGATTCGTCGCCACGTCGCTGGGGTGGATCGTGATGAGCGTATTCGGCTGCCTGCCGTTCGTGTTCACGGGCGAGATCCCGAGCTTTGTGGACGCGCTCTTTGAGACCGTCTCCGGCTTCACGACGACGGGCGCCAGCATCCTGCCCGACGTGGAGGCGATGAGCCGCTGTTCGCTGCTCTGGCGCAGCTTTACGCACTGGATCGGAGGCATGGGTGTGCTGGTGTTTCTGCTGGCCGTGCTGCCGATGGTCGGCGGCACGAACATGCACCTGATGCGCGCGGAAAGCCCCGGCCCGTCCGTGGGCAAGCTGGTGCCCAAGGTACGCTACACGGCGCAAATCCTCTACCGGGTGTATCTGGCGCTGACGGCGATGGAGTTTCTGCTGCTGCTCGTCTGCGGCATGAGCGCGTTTGAGGCGCTGTGTACCGCGTTCGGCACCGCCGGAACGGGCGGCTTCGGCGTCAAGTCCGACTCGATCGCGGGCTATTCCCCGGCCATCCAATGGGTGGTCACGATCTTCATGATCGTCTTCGGCGTGAACTTCAACGTCTATTTTCTCATCCTGATGGGCAAGCTGCGGCAGGCGGCGCGCTGCGAGGAGATGCGCTGGTATCTGGGCATCATCGCCTGCGCGACGCTGCTGATCTTCGCCAACACCTACGATCTGGCGCTGACGGCGGAAAACAACCTGCGCAACGCGGCGTTTCAGGTCGCCTCGATCATCACGACGACGGGCTTCGCCACGGTGGACTTCGACCTGTGGCCGGAGTTTTCGCGGCTCATCCTCGTGTTGCTGATGTTTGTGGGCGCGTGCGCGGGCAGCACGGGCGGCGGCCTCAAGGTGTCCCGCTGGGTGATCGCGGGCAAGTCCGTCGCGCGCGGGCTGGCCTCTGCGCTGCACCCGCGCTCGGTGCGCCGCATCCACTTCGAGGAGAAGGATGTGGACGACGACACGCTCTCCAACGTATGCCTGTACTTCATCGTGGTGATCTTCGTCTTCACCGCGTCGTTGATGCTCGTATCGCTGGAAAACAAGGACTTGGTCAGCACGTTCACGGCGGTCGCCGCGACGTTCAACAACATCGGCCCGGGCCTCGGCGTGGTCGGCCCGACGCAGAACTTCGCCTCGTTTTCGCCGCTCTCAAAGCTCGTGCTGATCGTCGATATGCTCGCCGGACGCTTGGAGCTGTTCCCGCTTCTGATGCTCTTCTATCCGCCGCTCTGGCGCGAGGCGAAGAGCGATTTCGACCGCCGTCGCCGCCGCCGCGCCTCCGCCGGGCTGGGCGAGTGAGGTCTTGACTTGCGTTCCCAAATCGGGTATACTAGCATCTGCCGGGCCGGTGTGATGGAATGGCAGACGTGACGGACTCAAAATCCGTTGGTGGCAACACCGTGTGGGTTCGACCCCCACCACCGGCACCACGTCGTCGCGGACTCCGTATCGTTCGCGGCGGCGCTTTTTTGCTGCGCAAAAAGCGCTGCCGCTCGCTCACTCCGTCGCTCCTCCTTTATCCCTCGAAAAACGCTGCGCGTTTTTCGAGGGAGTTACGGTGTAGCAGAAGACAGCAAAATAAGTTATCACCCAATCTTACGATGATAGAAACATATAGCTTCTTTTATGCTTAAGATTGGGTGATATTTCGGAATAACTATAATTCAAAGCATCTGAAAAATGTACAGAGTCATTATAAATACTCCACCAGCGAGGAATAATTCGTTGCCCAATTGATTCGCATAGCAAACCTTGAAACAGATACCACCTTCACGAGGATAAAACAATCGAATTGGGCTTTTGTTGAAGAGATCGAGGATCAGATGTGACCCATATCCTATTGCAAAAGCTAGGCCGATGCCGGGTTCAATCAAAACAACTGAAATTGAAAATAATGTCCAAGCCAATGCTGAATGGGTTTTATCTCTGTGCTTGCTGTGTTCTCCAATCACAGTAAGGATAAAGAAAAGCGCTAGCCCAATCACAGACATCTGCCAATGATTAGCGATACTCGGTATGACATATCCACCAGAAAGAAAATCACTCAACAGCACGCTTATTGAAATGACGATGGCCAAAATCTCCCCATACAGCGCATCCATTGATGCGTTCTTAGCATATTTGTTGCTTCTGTCAATCTTAACATCAATATCGGCCATGACTCCGCCAATACTTCCGCCCACAGTCGCGATGGCTAATTCAGACACGTTTTTCGGCTGCATAAGAACAAATGCAGTTGCAATTCCGGCTGCGATATGTGTTTTTCCCATCATAGCGCATCAATCTCCTTGCTATAGTATCTTAGCCAGATTCATTCTTTTCTCATGGATTATACAGGGATAGAACATTTTGGAATTAGAAAATAATGTAGCCATCTCAATAATGCAGCAGCGCGCACCAGTTTACGCTCCCTCCACGATCTTCCCGTCTACCGTCACGGTGACCACATGCAGGGGCTGGGGTTTACCGCTTGCGCGCAGGGCGCGGCGGACGGCGGCCTCAAGACCGCCGCAGCAGGGCACCTCCATGTGCGCGACCGTCACGGCGGCGATGTCGTTGGCGAGGAGGATCTCCGAGAGCTTTTCGCTGTAGTCGACGCCGTCGAGCTTGGGGCAGCCGATCAGGGTTACGCGGCCCTGCATGAGGGTTTCGTGCATCGCCGCGAAGGCGTAGGCGGTGCAGTCAGCGGCGATGAGCAGATGCGCGCCGTCAAAGTATGGGGCGCGGGTCGACGCGAGCTTTAGCTGTACGGGCCAGTTTGTCCGCCGCAGGGCGCGCCCAGCGTCTGCAGGGCGGCCATCCGCCCTCCGCGCGTTCGCGCGATGCTTGGCCATGGCCTGCGCGTCATAGGTAGCGGCCTCCCGTTCCTCGAAGCGGATCGCGCCCGTGGGACATTCGGGCAGGCAGTCGCCCATCCCGTCGCAATAGTCGTCGCGAACGAGCGTCGCCTTGCCTTTGATGAGCGCGAGAGCGCCCTCATGGCAGGCGTTCACGCAACGGCCGCACCCGTCGCATTTGTCCCGGTCGATGCGGATGATCCTTCTCATAGTGATCCTCCTTTGTTCTTCTTCATTCCCCGTATCTCTCGCACAGCCGGCTGAGCGCCTCGCAGGGGACGCGCGCCAGCTCGCGCGGCTCGATCTTGCGCAGGCCGCCGCCGTAGACGCGGCCCTCGTCGTCGATGTCCGCCGCGCCGATGGCGCGCAGCGCCTCCCAGACCTCGACGACGGCCTCGGGATGCGCGTCGAGCACGCGCTGCAGCGCGCCCTTGGGATAGAGGCCGAGGTACGAATTGGTGGCGACGGCCTCCGACAGATTCAGGATGAAGCGGAGCGACGCCCTGCCCGAGCCGTCGCGCCCCATGTAGGAGCAGAGGAAGCGCGTCGCGTCGCGCTGCTCCTGCGCATACCAGCGCTTGCGGTTGCGGCAGAGGTACTTGCCGCTCGTGCCCGGCACGCCCGTCTGCAAGTAGCGCCACAGGGCGGGATAGCGCGCCTCGATCTCGGCCTCGTCGAGATCGCAGTCGAGCAGGTAGAGCTGGGGATCGAGCAGGGGATCGCCGGATGCGTCGCGCTCGATGCGATCCACACGCAGGAAGCGGGGGCTGGGCAGCACCGGGCGAAAGAGCGCGCGGGGAAGGCCCAGCGCCTCGAGCTGCACGCGGGTGAGCACGAAGAAGCGGTTGTCCCCGGTGGCCAGACCGCGCTTGATGGCGAAGAAATCGCCGATGGACGGCAGGCTTCGCTCGGCCTCGCGGCTGGCCTTTTGGGGGAAGCGCGTCCACTTCGGCTCGGCGAGCAGCACGCTCGCGAGCACGCGCCGGGAAAGGCGCGGCGATCTGTGCGTGCCGTCGAAGGAGAACTCGACGTCGTAGTCCGGCGGCGGCGTCTCGTTGACGAACCACACCACGCAGGAGGAGACCAGCGCGTCGTCGAACTTGGAGTTCTCCGGGTCGTAGCGGTGGATGCGCAGCAGACGTACCCGCCGCAGCAGGTACGCCTTGATCGCGTTGCCGTAGTTGACGTCCATGAACTCGCTGGGCAGCAGCCATCCGCAGACGGCGCCGGGCGCGAGCCACTTGTGCGCCAGCAGCAGAAAGTAGCAATACAGCCCCGAGAGGCTGGAGAGATCGACGCCCGTCTCCTCGCGCACTTGGGCGCGCAGCGCGGCCTTGGTCTCGGCGGGGATGTAGTGATGGCGGACGTAGGGCGGGTTGGTCAGCACGAAATTGTAGCGCGCGTCGGGCGACAGGCGGGTGAAGTCGCCGGGGAGCAGGGCGAGCTGTTCCTCGCCCCACACGGCGCGCGCGCCGCGCAGATAGGCGGGATCCAGCTCGACGCCGGTCGCGCGCGCCAGCGCGCGGCCCTCCCGTTCCGCCTCCTGCGCGAGGGCCGAAAAGATCGCGCCGGTGCCGATGGCCGGCTCCAGAAACGCGATCGGCTCGCCGCGCAGCAGGGACAGGCCGTAGGACGCCATCTCCCGCGCGAGCGGAAAGGGCGTGGCGAACTGGCCCAGCTTGCGGCGCTGCGCGAGGCCCTTTTCCCGGTCGATCTGCGCCTGTATCGACGCGCGCCTTGCTTCCTGCATGCTCAAATACCCAGCTTCTCAAAATCGCTCATGCGGTGTTCCCAGATCCAGTCGATGCCCTCGGCCGCCTCGTAATGCAGATAGCGCAGGTCGAAATAGCCGCACAAAAAGAGCGTGTAGGACGCCCGCCCGCCGTAGGTGCTGCGAATCTGCTGCATCTTGGCGGCCTCCTCCTTGCGGCGCTTGTTCACGTTCGCGTAGTCGCCGGCCGATTGCGCCTCGATGAGCAGCGGCAGATCGCTCGCGCGCGCGGTGGGCGGCATGATCGCCACGTCCACCGGGATGTTCACCTCGCGGCCGCGCGTGCCCGCGACGAAGACAGGGACGTTCGTGTGGAAGGAGAAGGTTCCGGGAGCCATCTCGTCAAAGCGGACGCTGCGCTCGTCGAGGCGATAGCCCTTCTTTTGCAGCATCGCCGAGATCGCGCCGAGCTGGCGCTTCTCCTGCGCGTAGCGGATGACCGGGTCGGCGACCGCGCCGCACACCCGGTCGGCGATGATCGTCGAGGTGCGCAGCAGCTCCGCCGCGTCCGGCGAGCGCTTGTTCGTCAGCCACGGGAAGAGGTCGGGATCGGCCATGCGGCGCAGGATGTCGCAGATGCTTTGAAGCTCCTGCGTGAGCTGCTCCTCGTTCATGCGCGCGCTGACGCGGGGCTTGTCCGCGTCCTCCATGCTGTGGACGAGGTTTTTGGAGACGTCCGCCAGACCCACCAGCCGGTCGCGGGCGATCGGCGGGCAGGTGACCATCCGCAGGATGGGCAGCACCTCGGGGTGCTCGCGCAGCAGCTCGGGCGAGAGGTCTTGCAGGTAGTTCGTGCGCTGAAGCGCGGTCTCCACGTTGCCGATCGTCGCGATGCGCGTCTCGCGGAACGCCTTGGGCGCAAAGTCCATGAACCACGCGTTGTATTGCGCAACGGATTCCTTGACGTCCTGCTGCCACAGGTGCGGCTTGTCCAGATTGATGCCCATGGCTTACTCCTTTCGCGCGCTGCGCCTTGGGGTGTATGGGTACGCAAAGCGGCGGATCATCGACCCGCCGCTTGCCATTACGCCTTTTCCTTTTTGCGGGCGGCGAGCTTTTTGCGCAGCTCGGTCTCCAGCACGCGCTTGCGCATGCGCAGGCTCTTGGGCGTGATCTCGAGCAGCTCGTCGTCGTCGATGAACTCCAGACACTCCTCGAGCGACAGCGTGCGCATGGAGACGAGCTTCATCGCGGTCTCCGCGCCGGCGGCGTTGCGGATGGAGGTCAGATGCTTCTGGCGGCAGACGTTCACGTCGATGTCGCCGGAGCGCGCGTTCTGGCCGACGATCATGCCGGTGTAGACGGGCGTGTTCGGCCCGCAGAAGAGCGTGCCGCGATCCTGCGCGTAGAACAGGCCGTACATCACCGTCTCGCCCGTCTCGGTGGAAACGAGCGCGCCGACGCTGCGCTGCGGGATGTCGCCCTTGTACGGCTCGTAGTGGTCGAACACGGCGCTCATGACGCCCTCGCCGCGGGTGTCGGTCATGAATTCGCTGCGGTAGCCGAACAGGCCGCGGCTTGGCACGGAGAACTCCAGACGCACGCGCTCCGTGCCGGACATGCTGTCCATGACGCCGCGGCGGCGGCCGATCTTCTCGATCACCGCGCCCGCGTAGGCCATGGGCACGTCGCAGATCATCTTTTCGACCGGCTCCAGCTTTTCGCCGTTTTCCCCGGTGCGGTAGAGCACCTCCGGCTTGGAGACCTGGAACTCGTACCCTTGGCGGCGCATGTTCTCGATCAGCACGGAGAGGTGCAATTCGCCGCGGCCGCTCACGCGGAAGGCGTCGGGCGATTCGGTCTCCTCCACGCGCAGGGAGACGTCGGTCTCCAGCTCGCGCATCAGCCGCGCGCGCAGGTGGCGGGAGGTGACGTAGGTGCCCTCGCGCCCGGCGAACGGGCTGTCGTTGACGGAGAAGGTCATCACGACGGTCGGCTCGGTGATCTTGACGAACGGCAGCGGCTCGATCTGCTCGGGCGCGCAGATGGTGTCGCCGATCATGATGTCCTCGATGCCGGTGATCGCGACGATCTCGCCCATGGACGCGCTCTCGACGCTTACGCGCTTGAGGCCGTCGAACGCGAAGAGGCTGCTCAGGCGGAAGGACTCGTGCAGGTCTTCATTGAGATAGTTGGCGCGCACGGCCATGGTGTTGAGCTTCAGCGTGCCGCGCGTGATGCGCCCGATGCCGATGCGGCCCACGAATTCGTTGTAGTCCACGGTGGAGATGAGCATCTGCGCGGGGGCGTCGGGGTCGCCGCTGGGCGCGGGGATGTATTGCAGAATGGTGTCAAACAGCGGGCGTAGATCGACGCCCGGCTCCGCGAGATCGAGCGTCGCGGTGCCGGTGCGCGCGCTGGCGTAGACGATGGGCGTGTCCAGCTGGCTCTCGTCCGCGTCGAGGTCGATCATCAGGTCGATCGTCTCGCTGACGACCTCCTCGCAGCGCGCGTCCGGCCGGTCGATCTTGTTGACGACGACGATGACCGGAAGCCCCAGCGCCAGCGCGTGCTGGAGCACGAAGCGCGTCTGCGGCATCGGCCCCTCGAAGGAGTCGATGAGCAGCAGCACGCCGTCCACCATCTTGAGCACGCGCTCGACCTCGCCGCCGAAGTCGGCGTGGCCGGGCGTGTCCACGACGTTGATCTTGACGTCCTTGTAGTAGACGGAGGTGTTCTTGGCCAGTATCGTGATGCCGCGCTCGCGCTCGATGTCGTTGCTGTCCATCACGCGGTCGGCGACCTGCTGGTTTTCCCGAAACACGCCGCCCTGTTTGAGCATCTCGTTGACGAGCGTGGTCTTGCCGTGATCGACGTGCGCGATGATGGCGATGTTGCGGATATTTTCGCGGATCATGTCCAAGGGAGCGACCTTCTTTCTTCATCTTGCGCGGGGCGGCGGGCGTTTGGCCGCCGCGCGGGGGATTGGGGGAAAAGCGCGGCCCGCGCTAGGCGTTTCGGGACGCGGTTTCGGCAAGCGTTAAGCCCTCGTTGTGCTCTATGGCCCAGCGGATCGACCACTCGTTTTCAAACAGGATGACGTCGCGGTCGCGGCCGTCCTGCGCGAGGGAGGAGGTGCTGGAGAGCTTGAGGTTTTCCAGCGGGCAGGGGGATTGCACGACCCAGCGCACGAAGCGGTAGGGCAGCGCCTCGCGGCGCACCTCGGCGTTATACTCGGTGCGCAGGCGGTGCTCCAGCACCTCGAATTGCAGCACGCCCACGACGCCGACGATGATCTCCTCGAAGCCGACGCCGGGCCGCTTGAAGGTCTGGATGGCGCCCTCCTCGCTCAGCTGCAGCACGCCTTTGACGAACGCCTTGCGCTTTAAGCTATCCACGCTCGTGACGCGGGCGAAGAACTCCGGCGCGAACACGGGGATGCCCGCGAAGCGCCGATGCTTTCCGGTGCATAGCGTGTCGCCCAGCGCGAAGACGCCGGGGTCGAACAGGCCGATGATGTCGCCGGGATAGGCGTCCTCGACGCTCTCGCGCTCGTCGGCCATGAACTGCTGCGGCTGCTTGAGCTGCAGCGGCTTGTTCGTGCCGCTGTGCCAGACGGTCATGCCCTTGGTGAACACGCCGGAGCAGACGCGCATGAAGGCGAGTCTGTCGCGGTGGGCGGGGTTCATGTTGGCCTGTATCTTGAAGATAAAGCCTGAAAAGTCCGGGTCGGTCGGCTCGACGGGGCCTTGGTCGCTCTCGCGCGGCGCGGGCGGCGTCGAGTATTGCAAAAAGCGGGTGAGGAACGGCTCCACGCCGAAATTGGTGATCGCGGAGCCGAAGAACATCGGCGTCAATTCGCCCGCGCGCACCTGCTCAAGATCGAACGCGTCGCCCGCGACGTCCAGCAGGTCGATCTCGTCGAGCAGGCGTCCATGCAGCCGCTCGCCGAGCAGCTCCGGCAGGCGCGGATCGTCCAGCGGCACGTCCTGCTTTTCCACGCGCGTGCGCCCGTGATCGCCCGTCTCGTAGAGCTCGACCATGCGCGTATCGCGGTGGTAGACGCCCTTGAAGTCGCCGTCCGTGCCGATGGGCCAGTTGACCGGGCAGGCGCGGATGCCGAGCACCTGTTCCATCTCTTCCATGAGGGAGAACGGGTCCTTGCTCGCGCGATCCATCTTGTTGACGAAGGTGAAGATGGGGATGTTGCGCAGGCGGCAGACCTTGAACAGCTTGATCGTCTGCGCCTCGACGCCCTTGGCGGCGTCGATCAGCATCACGGCGCTGTCCGCCGCGACGAGCACGCGATAGGTGTCCTCGGAGAAATCCTGATGGCCCGGCGTGTCGAGGATGTTGATGTGGAAGCCGTCGAACTCGAATTGCATCGCCGAGGAGGTGACCGAGATGCCGCGCTGCTTCTCGATCTCCATCCAGTCGCTGGTGGCGTGCTTGTCGCTCTTGCGCGCCTTGACCGCGCCCGCGGTGCGGATCGCGCCGGAGTAGAGGAGAAGCTTTTCGGTCAGCGTCGTCTTGCCCGCGTCCGGGTGGGAGATGATCGCAAACGTCCTGCGCCGCGCGGTCTCCCTGACGAGGGCATCGTTGTTTTCCGGCATGTCGTCTCCTCCTTGCGCGCGTATTCGCACAGCACTGCGACTATCAAGTATACCACAATAAGCCCCGAATGAAAAGCGCAAAACTGTCCAAAAACTTCGGCACGGGGCGCGGGAGGATGCCAAAGGGGAGATCAAAAAGGTCTTCCTCCCCCGAAAGGGAGGAAGAATGCGGCGCATCGCCTATACTATTCTCAAATCAAATCATATTCATGGTGAACCCGCCCGGGATCGCTTCGCTTCCGGGCTGCATTTTACAATCGCTTCGCGATTTGGGGAACGTTGGGGCTACCGCCCCAAACCCTGTCTGGGGACATTGTCCCCAGACCCCATCCTGTGCTTCGCACCATATGATGGTTTTATCTGAGAAAAGTATTATACCTCCTCCCGCAGGGCGCTCGCGAGATCGATGGAGACGGCGCGGCGGGCGGCGAGCGCGTAGGCCAGCTGCGCACAGAAGAACAGGAACAGAAGCAAGCACGCGACGGGCCGAACGGGGGCGACGGCCCAATAATCCGCCCAGCGCATCCCTGCGCTGCGCATCAGCGGCACGAGCGCTGCCGCCGCGCCGAGCAGGGCAAGCAGAGCGGGCCGCGCGACGAGCAGCGCGCCTTCCAGCGCGAGGGAGACGCGCAGCTCTTGCGGCGTCATTCCCAGAGCCAGCAGGCGCGAAAACTCCCCCGCGCGCGTGGCCGAAAAGCCGAGCGCCGCAAAGAACACGCTCGCCATCCCGACCAGCGCGGGCAGCGCGCAGAAGGCCGACAGCGCGAGATCGTAGGCGCGCAGGATACGCGCGTTTTGCGCCTCCAGAAGCGGGCGCTGTTCGAGGGCCGCGTCCGGCAGCAGCGCCGCAAGTTCGGCGGCAAGCGCGCCGGTTTCCCCGGCGCTCTCGGCGACGGCGCAGAGCGTCACCGCGTCCTGCGGCGCGCGCGGCACGCCCAAGGCGGCGTACAGCGCGGCGGATACGACGATTACGGGCGCGTCGCCGTCGTATTCCTCGCGCAGCGGCGGCGCGGTCTCGCAAAGCCCGGCCACGGGCAGATCGAGCGCAAGCCCCCGCAGCTCGACGCGCAGCGATTTTGCGTCCCCGCGCAGGCAGGAAACATAGGTTGGGTCGTAAAACGGGCTGTGCAGGCTATCCCGGACGGCGTTGACGATCACCGCGCCGCCCGCGCCCGCAGAGCCGGTCTCCCGCGCGTATTCCGAAAAGCTTTCGTCGTCCAGCACGAGCAGCGGCGCATGCAGCGCAAAGACGCCGTCCTCCGCTTGCGCGCCCGTGACGGCGGGCAGGCCGCCCGCGGCGAGCAGCGCGTCGCTTTGCGCGTCCCACGGCAGGCGCAAAAGGGCGTTGTCCACGCGCTGGTAGGCGGTCAGGCGCGCCGCACCGGGGAGCGCGCGCAGGCCGTCCGGCTCGGCGAAGGCGGGCAGCGTTTCGCCTTCCACGCGCGCCATCACGTCCCACACGGAGGCGTAGCGCTCGAAGTAGGTGCGCCGGGTGCTCAGGCCGCCGAGCGCCAGCAGCGAGGAGAAAAACGAAAAGGAAAACAGCGCGAGGGCAAAGGCAAACGTGGCCGCGCGCAGCGCGTTACGGTTTGCATAGCGCGCACGCGAGGCGAGCAGCCCCAAAGGCCCAAACAGCCTCTCGCAGAGCGTCGCGCGGGGGAGCCGCTCGGGGCCGAGAAGGCGCGCGCCCGCGACGGTCTCGGCCAAGGAGAAGCGGGCGAGGCGGCGCGCGGCCAAGCGCGCGCCGAGCAGCAGCGTGAGCAGGATGAGCGCCGCCGCGGCGAGCAGCGCCGGTGGATGGAGCGCGAAGCGGGCGGGCGTTTCGATGCCGGCGCTCTGCGACAGCCGGGCGGACGCGCCGACCACCGCGGCGGAAAGCGCGACGCCGCACGCAAGCCCGACCGCGGCCGGAGGCAGGCACAGGAGAAGCGCGTCGCGCACGAGCAGGCGGCGAAGCTGGCGGGGCGTTGCGCCGAGGCTTTCCAGCAGCGCGAGCGGGCGCGCGGCGTTGGATGCGCAGACCAGCAGCGCCGCGCGCAGCAGCGCGGCGAGCGCGGCGGCGCACAGCAGCGCGACCGCGCCCAACGACAGCAGCAAAGCGGACGGCTGCGGATCGGAGGGGTCGAGGACGAGCAGCGCCGAGAGCAGCGCGTCGTGCGCGACCGCCGCGTCCGCGGGCAGGCCCAGCGCGGCGGCGATCTGCCGTCCCTCGACGTAGGCGCGCGAGGCGGGGGAAAAGCGAATATCGATAAAGCCGCCGCCCTCGCCGGGCACGGCGGAGGAGACGTGCGCGAAGCCGCGAATCCGATCGAGCGTCGCCTCGTCCGGCTCCGTCATCAGGCGGATATGCCAGTCGCCCTCCTCCTGCGCGACGCGCATCAGGGCGTCGCCCCACGCGTTTGCGAACAGGCTGACGATGAGGCCGAGCATCAGTGCGGCAAACAGGCTCACGGCGGCGAGGGTCGCGCGCTCGGCGCGGCGCTCTCCAAGCAGACGGATGCGCACGCGATCACCCCCGCCTTTCGTCGCCGACGAGGCGGCCGTCCGAGAGCGTCAGCACGCGATCCGCCTGCATCGCCAGCGATTCGTCGTGCGTGACGAGCAGCACGGTCTGCTGCAGCGCACGGCTTTGGGCGCGCAGCAGGTCGATCAGATCGCACGCGCCCCGCCGGTCGAGGCGGCCCGTCGGCTCGTCGGCCAGCAGCAGCGCGGGCTGGGTGAGCAGCGCGCGGGCGACGGCGACGCGCTGCTGTTCGCCGCCGGACAGCTGCGAGGGCAGGCGATCCAGCTTGTCCTCGATGTTCAGCAAGCGCGTCACGCGCGCGAACAGATCGGTCTCGGCCTCGCGCCGGTCAAGGCGTAGGGGCAGCAGCAGGTTTTCCCGCGCCGTCAGCGTCGGGATGAGGTTGTAGGACTGATACACCATCGCCACGCGCCTACGGCGAAAGAGTGCCGAGCGCGTCCTGTCCAGCGTGGCGAGATCGGTTCCTTCCACGCACACGCGCCCGGAGGTCGGCTTGTCCACGCCGGCGATCAGATGCAGCAGCGTGGATTTCCCGGAGCCGGACGCGCCCACGATGGCGACGAACGCGCCGCGCTCCACCCGCAGGCTGACGCCACGCAGCGCCTCCACGCGCGTTTCGCCCCGGCCATAGGTCTTGACGACGTTCTCGCAGGTCAGTATCTCCATGATTGGCCCTCCTTCGCGGGCGTATTCGCACAATAATGATAATCCATTATACCATTACAAGCCTCATTTGAAAAGCGCAGGGCCGCAAAAACGCCCCTCCCGCGCATACAGCCTTTGGGCCGCACGCGCGGGAGGGGTTCATGCGATTTTCTCGGTCAACGCATCAGTTCTTCTCCCATTCCAGCAGCAGGTTGCACAGGCACATGACCACGGCGAACAGGATCCCCGCGATCGGCCAGACGACCCATGTGGTCTCCCAATCGCACGTCAGGAAGCTCCAGCCGAGATAAGCGCTCGTGGCGACCAGCCAGTAGATCGTGGAGACGGTCTTCTTGACGCGGCTCTTTCTCGTGTCGCGCAGCGCATAGTCGCCCTCCTTGAGGAGCTTTTGCATGCTCGCCCAGCGGACGCCCGCGAGGATGAAGAGCGTCGCCCCGATGCCCGCCAGCAGCATCGTGACGGCCAGCATAAGCACCATGAAAAACTCCCGCTCCGTGGCCATGCTCGCAAAGAGCGGGATGGGGGCGAGGACGCACAGGCACGCGGCGGCGACATTGGTTTTGACGTATGCGGGCCGATACGCCTTCCGCTTTTCCCTGACCATGCCGTCCACGCCGTACTCCGCTTCAAACGGCTCCTTGTCGATGAACGCATACGGGACGTTTTGCATGCCGCAGGAGACGTAGATCGCGACGGCGGCGGCGACGAGGAGCAAAAGCGCGGCCAGCCCCGCGCCCGCGGCCAAGTTTTCGGAGACGGCCGGCGCCGGGCTTTCCGCCGCCGCCGATAAGAGGAGCAGCGGGATCGCCGCGACGACGCATAAAAGCGTGGCGGCGGAAATGCGTCTGGCCGCCTTTTCTCTCCACGCCAGATAGTCGTTTGCAAGGACGAGGGAAACCCGCCTTACGCTCGCGCGATCCGCGTCGTCCGCAAATTCCTCGTCCTCGATCTCATCTTTAAGAAGGTAATCCGTCGTGACGCCAAAGAGCCTGCTCAGCGCCAGAATCCTTTCCAGATCCGGCGCGGTCTGCGCGCCCTCCCACTTGGACACCGCCTGCCGGGATACCTGCATCTTCTCCGCAAGCTCTTCCTGAGACCAGCCGTTCTTCTTGCGCAAATTCGTGATTTTGTCCGCCAAGATCATGCCGCTTTTCCTCCGCTTTCATTTGTCGGTGGCCCGAGCGGCCGCCGCTGAGAGGATCTTAGCGCATTTTGCGATTGCGCGCCACCAAACGGCGGCTTGAAATGTGTCAACCGCAGGTTGCGGGAGGGGTGATTTTCGCTTAAAACCCTGTGTTTTCTTCCTCCCCGCGCAAAAACGCCGCGTACAGCTTTGCGTTTTCCGCCCAGTCGGCGTCCACGATGGAGCTGCCGTGTACGGTGGCGTACTGGAACGTGCCCTCGGCGGGCAGCGACAGGGTCTCGACCTCGGCGTCCCGCAAGGAGAGTGCCGACAGGCCCAGCGAGACGAGCGTGGGCAGCGAGGCGTCGGTCTTGATCTCCTCGAGCGCCGCGGCGGCAAAGGCGGTCATCTCCGAGACCGACCAGCCGGAGACCTTCTCGGCGATCGCGCTGAGCACCTCCTGCGCCTTGCCCGTGCGCGCGCGGTCGCCGCCGCCCATGTAGCGATCCTTGACGTAGGCGTACAGCCCCGTGCCGTCGAGCGTCTGCTTGCCGGGGCCGGGGATGTGCCCGGTCATGCCGCGCCGCTCGAGGGACGCATATTCGCTTGAGCTGATCTCGACCTCCACGCCGCCCAGCGCGTTGATAAGGCGCTTGAAGCCCTGCATGCCGATGGCAAAGTACGCGTCGATGTCGATGCCGAGCGTCTGCTCGACGGTCGCGACCATCGTCTCAAAGTCCGATTTGCGCACGACCTGATTGAGCTTGCTCTGCTTCCCGTCGGGCATGGTGACGTAGCTGTCGCGCATGATCGTCGCGATCAGGATGCGGCCGTTCGCGCGGTCGAGCGTGAGGATCGCGTTCGTGTCGCTAAACGAGGAGCCGATCCGCTCGTCTCCCCAGAAGTCAAAACCCAGCAGCAGGATGTGCGTGACGTCCTGCAAGGGCGCGGCGGCCTCCTCGGCGAGCGCAGCGCACGGGGCGAGCGCGAGCAGCAGGCAGAGCGCAAGAAGGAAAAAGCGTCTTTTCATAGGGCCTCCCAAGATGGTGTTTTAGGGTTCTGCGTAGATGAATTCGTGCAGCAGGCGGGCCGTCTCGTTGGCGTCAAAGAGCACCTTGGAGACGCCGCCGCCGCTGTCGTAGCTGAAATCGGCGGGCAGGGAAAGCTCCTCGGGCGGCGTCTCGCCCTGCATCACGGCGCGGCCGAGGCGCAGCAGCTCCAGCGACGTCAGGTTCGTGGAGACGCACGAGAGCGCCTTGACGAAGAGCTGCGCCTGCTCCGCGAGCGAAAAGCCGCGCACCTTCTCCAGCGCCGAGCCGAGCAGCCTGCGCTGGCGCGCGGTGCGGCCAAAGTCGCTGTCGAGGTAGCGGATGCGCGCGTAGGCCAGCGCTTGCGCGCCGTTGAGCGTCGCCGTCTGCGCGCCCGATGCGAGCGGCGGCGGCGCGGTGCTGCCGTAGACCTCGCGGGAGCGCTGGTTGATGACGCGCACCTCCGCCGCTGTCAGCGGCACGGACACGCCGCCGATCCAGTCGACCAGCTCGCTCAGGCCGTAGAAATTGACCGAGAGATAGCGCGTCAGGTTCATGTGAAAGAGCTGGTTGATCGTCTTCATCAG
This sequence comes from uncultured Clostridia bacterium, assembly GCA_947631405.1. GTDB lineage: Bacteria > Bacillota > Clostridia > Christensenellales > Aristaeellaceae > Ventricola. The sequence goes on from CANRLC010000018.1 coordinate 25,135, forward strand.
CAGGTTGGGGCCGCCGTAGCTGTGCGCGGCGTTGAGCTTGTGATGCCCGCTCATGCCGGGGATGGTCACCCACATGTCCCGTGCGAGCGAGGACAGGCGCAGCCGCCCCTCTTCGTCGATGGAGCAGATCATCATCGTGTCGGAGCGCGCGGCGTTGGCGACGTCCTGCCGGGTGTCGGTGCCGATGAGCAGCACGTTGACGACGCTCGCGTCCAGATCCTGCGCGGGGCACAGGTCGTCGTCGTCCACGTCCACGCGGTAGGCCGCCAGCGCGCGCGGCGCGAGCAGCAGCGTAAGCAGCAGCGCCGCCGCCGCAACGCGCATCGCATGTCTGCTCATGGGGCCGCCTCCCTTCCGCGTTTGATGTGTGTATGTGTCTATTATACGGCCTGCGGCGCGCTTTTTCAACGGCGGACGCGCGTTTTTGTTCGCTTTACAGAAATTACCGGCGGTTGACAGAAGGGGCCGCGCGCGTGTATAATCGCCTTGACAGATGTACAGTAGTCACAGGTGCGCAGCGATGCGCAGCGCAAAGCGCTACGGGAAGCGGATGAAAGCTCCGCACTATCCCAGTAACCGTGAAGCGGACAAGGGAACATGCGCCCTGCGGCGCGGCCACTGACGGCAGTCGGGAAGGCGTTCCTGCGGAGGATGCCAAGTCGGGAGACCTGCCTGTGATCGGGATGGATGGCTTCCCCTGGGGTTGGGACAGCGACACGGCGCGCCCGCATGCGCGGGCTTGTTGCGTTCGCTCTCTTTTCCGCGGGGCCGGAAAAGGGGGCGCTTTTTTCTCCCTCCGCTGCCGTCTGTCGATGAACGAAGGAGGGAAAAACGATGAAAAAGATTTGGATGACGGCCCTGCTGCTGGCGCTCCTTGCGCTGCCCGCGCTGGGCGAGGGGCTGACCGTGACGGACATGATGGGCCGCGAGATCGCGCTGGACGCGCCGCTCACGCGCGTGGTCGCGCTGCAGCCGTCCGACGCGGAGATTCTGGACGCGCTCGGCGCGCTTGACGTGCTGGTGGGGCGCGGAACCTATGTAGATTATCCGGAAAGCGTGCTCTCGCTTCCTGTGGTCGGCTCCGGCGCGGAGACGAACGTCGAGCAGATTCTCGCGCTCGAGCCGCAGGCGGTGTTCATGACCGCGATGTCGCAGACCGAGGAGCAGGTCGCGGCGCTGGAGGCCGCGGGCGTCGCGGTGATCGTGACGGACGCCGCGGACATCGCCGGGGTATACGACGCGGTGCGTTTGATCGGCGCGGCGACAGGGAAGGACGCGCAGGCGGAGACGGTGGTCGCCGATATGCAATCGGCCTTTGACGACATCGCCGCGCAGGCCGCGGGCGGCGGCAAGACGGTCTACTTTGAGATCAGTCCGCTCGTCTACGGCCTGTGGACGGCGGGCAGCGGCACCTTCATGGACGAGCTGGCGGCGATGTGCGGCCTGACCAACGTCTTTGGAGACCTCGAGGGCTGGCAAAGCGTCTCCTCCGAGCAGGTGATCGCGGCCGACCCGGACATGATCGTCACCACGACGAACTACCCGGTGGACGGCGTGGAGCCGCTGGAGGAGATCAAGGGCCGCGAGGGCTGGCAGGAGATGCGCGCCGTGCAGAGCGGGCGCGTCTACCTCGCCGACAACAACATCATGACGCGGCCCAGCCCGCGGCTGGTGGAGGCCGCGCAGGCGCTCCTGCAGCTCGTGCTGGACGAGACCGCCGGGGACGAGGCGGCCTGACCGGCGGCGGACGGGGCGGCCCCGCGCCCCGTCATCCCATTTTTTTGAAGTTTGCCGGGCTTTTTTTTGACAAGCTGTGAAAGGGGGCTTTCCATGCGCAGAGACGGCTTTGGCGCGGCGCGGCTGGCGTTCTTTGCGCTGCTCACGCTGGCGGTGATGCTCGTGTGCGTCTGCGTGGGCAGCGTGAGCCTGCCGCTCGCGGAGACGGCGAAAACGATCGTGCGCGCGGCGCTGGGCAGGGAAACGTCGGGCATGACCGCGTCCATCGTGCTGCGGGTGCGCCTGCCGCGCGTGCTGTGTACGGCGCTGACGGGCGCGTCGCTGTCGCTGTGCGGCGCGGCGATGCAGGGGCTGCTGCGCAACCCGCTGGCCGACGGCTCGACGCTGGGCGTCTCCTCGGGCGCGTCGCTGGGCGCGGTGACGGCGATCCTGTTCGGCGTGACGCTGCCGGGCCTGCCCGTCGGCGGCACGATGGCGATGGCGATGCTCTTCGCGTTCCTGTCGCTGTGCCTGCTGCTCGCGCTCGCGCTCGCGCTCGACCGCACGCTGGCCACGGGCACGATCATCCTGATCGGCGTCGTGTTCTCGATGTTCGTCTCCGCGCTGCTCAGCCTGCTCGTCACCTTCGCGGGGGAGCGGCTGCGCACCGTCACCTTCTGGACGATGGGGTCGATGGCCTCCGCCAGCTATTCATCAGCGCTGACGCTCTCTGTCGCGCTGCTCGCATGCGGCGGCGCGCTGTTCTCGCAATCGCGCGCGCTCGACGCCTTTGCGCTGGGCGAGGAGCGCGCCCTGCACCTCGGCGTGAACGTGCGCCGCGTGAAGCTGACCGTGATGATCGCCGTCTGCGCGCTGATCGGCGTGTGCGTCTCCATCGGCGGGGGGATCGGCTTCGTGGGGCTGGTGACGCCGCACATGGCGCGCAGGCTCGTCGGCGCGAGCCACCGCCGCCTGCTGCCCGCGTGCCTGTTCGGCGGCGCGGTCTTCCTTCTGCTCTCCGACCTCGCCGCGCGCACGCTGCTCTCCCCGCTGGAGCTGCCCGTGGGCGTGGTCACGTCGCTGATCGGCGCGGTCGCGTTCGTCGCGATCCTGCTGCGCGGCAGAGGGGAGGCGGCGGAATGAATCTAACGGCGAAGGACATCCGCGTGCGCGCGGGCGGAAAGGAGATCGTCCGCGGGGCGTCGTTTGCGCTCACGGACGGCGATTGGCTGATGATCGTCGGGCCGAACGGCGCGGGGAAGACGACGCTCGTGCGCGCGCTGTGCGGCGGCGTCCCCTGCGAGGGCGAGGCGACGATCGACGGCGAGGCGCTTAGCGCGATGCGTCCGGCCCTGCGCGCGCGGCGCGTGGGCCTGCTCGACCAGCAGACGGGCGTGACGTATGCCTTCTCGGTCGAGGAGGTCGTGCGGCTGGGGCGCTACGCCTATCGCGGCGGCGCGTTCGGGCGGGGCGACGCGGACGGCGAGCGTCTCGTGGAGGAAGCGCTTCATGCGACGGGGCTTTATGACAAGCGCCGCCAGAGCATGCTGACGCTCTCCGGCGGCGAGCGCCAGCGCGCGTTTCTGGCGCAAGCGCTCTGTCAGGATCCCAGCGTGCTCATCCTCGACGAGCCGGGGAACCACCTCGATCTGGCGTATCAAAGGCAGCTCTACGCGCTGCTGGACGATTGGCGGCGGCGGCCCGGGAAGGCCGTGATCTCCGTGATGCACGATCTGGCGCTGGCGCGGCGCTACGGCACGCGCGTGCTGCTGATGGAGCGCGGCGCGGGCAGCTTTGGAACGCCGCGCGAGGTGCTGACGCGCGAGGCGCTTTCGCGCGCGTTTGGGATGGACGTCTGCGCGTGGATGCGGGATGTGTATGGAGCATGGGAAGCGTAATGCTTTTCAGGATGGGGTCTGGGGACATTGTCCCCAGACCCCTACAGGTTTTCCCCGTTGCTCTCGATCACGGAGCGATACCATTCGGCGCTATCCTTCACGGTGCGCTTCTGGGTCGCGTAATCGACGTAGATCAGGCCAAAGCGCTCGTTGTAGCCCTGACCCCACTCGAAGTTGTCCATCAGCGACCAGACGAAGTAGCCCGCCGCGTCCACGCCGTCCTCGGCGGCGCGCTTGTAGGCGCGCAGGTAGCGGCGCATGTAGTCCACGCGGTTTGGGTCGTGTACCTTGCCGTCCAGCGAGACGGCGTCGTGGCAGGACATGCCGTTTTCCGTGATGAAGAACGGCGTCTTGTAGCGCTCGTACAGGAAGCGCGGTCCCCAGTAGAGCGCGTCCGGCGCGATCGTCCACTGGATCGCCGTCTTCGGCGCGCCGGGCGGGGGCGGCACCTGCTCCCAGCCGCGCGCGTTGTCCGCCGCGCGAACGACGTGCCCGCTGTAGATGTTCTGCGCGTAGAACTCCAGCGGCTGATGGATGACTGCAAGGTCGCCCTCCCAGCCGCGCGGCAGGTATTGCCCGTAGAGCGACAGGCCCTGCTCGGGATAGTGCCCCAGCATCGCGGGATCGCTCCACCACGACACGTTTCGCGCCCAAAGCTGCGGATCGTCGGGCACTTCAAAGTAGCAGCGGCGCGCCGCCTCGACGTCCGCAGGGCTTTCGCTCGCGGGGATGCAGGCGTCTGCGCAGGGCGCGTAGCCCACGCGCGCGCCGTGTACCGTCTCGTGCAGCATGCGCGCAGAGAGGCCGTGGGCGAGCAGCACGTTGTGCGCCATCGGCACGACGGTGCTCGGCGGCAGGCGAACGCCCGGGGCCTGCACGCCAAAGGCGTAGCCCATGCCGATAAAGCACTGCGGCTCGTTGAAGGTGATGAAGTCCTTCACCCGATCGCCGTAGCGCTTGGCGATCAGTTCTGCGTAGTCGAGGAACCACTTGGGGCTGTCCGGGTTTTCCCAGCCGCCGCGCGCTTGCAGGGCGCAGGGATAATCCCAGTGGAACAGCGTCGCAAACGGGCGAATGCCGTGGGCGAGCAGCTCGTCGATCAGCCGGTCGTAGAAGTCGAGGCCCTTTTCGTTCGCCGCGCCCGTGCCCTCGGGCAGAAGACGGGGCCACGCGATGGAGAAGCGATAGTTGCGGATGCCCATCCCCGCCATCAGCGCGACGTCCTCGCGGTAGCGGTGATAGTGGTCGCAGGCGACGTCGCCCGTGTGATCCATGAAGACCTTGCCCGGCGTGTGCGCAAAGCGATCCCAGACGGATTCGCCGCGCCCATCCTCCTGCGCCGCGCCCTCGATCTGGTAGGACGAGGTCGCCGCGCCCCAGATGAAGTCCTTGCGGAAGCTCATAGGGTATTCCTCCCAAGTGTGAAGTCGTGCGTGCCCGGCGCAGACCGCCGGAAGTCGCAAACAGTATACACCGCGCGCGGCGCGTTGGCAAGCGGGGGAAAGCAAACTTTTTCTTTTGCCACAAGGGGATGCGGGGCTTTGCCCCGCCGCCCCACCAAAGGGCTTTCCGGTCGCCCCTTGGAAACCTTCGGCCCCCAAACTTAGAGGGTTGTAAAAGCTTTTGAAGATTACGAAAGATAGCGTGATGACTTTTTTGACAGATTAAAGGGGCCGCCTTTCGGCGGCCCCTCAGCTTGTCGAAAACCCCTGTCCTACATCAAAAGCCATTTTGATTTAATTAAAAAACCAAGCAATCACTGAAGAATAGGATTGTCTTTTCTCCCCCTCCGGGGGGAGAAAAGGCTTCTTTGACAGACTGAGGGGCTGCCTTTCGGCGGCCCCTTTTTGGAAACCCTTTGCGTTGCGCGCGGGGGAAGGATTACTCCTTCACGCCGCCGACGGCCACGCCCGCGATGATGTACTTGCTGAAGCAGAAGTAGATCACCAGCAGCGGCAGGGCGGTCATGGTCAGGCCCAGATAGATGGAGCCGTACTCGGTGCGGTAGATGTCGCCGCGCAGCTCCTGCACCATCATAGGCAGGGTCTTCTTCGAGGAATCCGTCAACAGCATCAACGGCGTGAGGTAGTTGTTCCACGAACCGATCATCGCCATGATGCCCATGGTCGCCATCGCGGGCACCATGATCGGCATGATGATCGTGTTATAGGTGCGGAACTCGCCCGCGCCGTCGATGCGCGCCGCCTCGACCAGCGAGATCTGGAAATTGGCCTCCAGATATTGCTTGAAGAAGAATACGGTGCTCGCCGCCGCGATGGACGGGATGATGAGCGGCAGGAAGCTGTTGACCCAGTGCAGCTGATACATGAACATGTAGAAGCCCGTGCCGGTGACCTGTCCCGGAATCATGATGATCGCGAGGATGATGCTGTACAGCAGCTTGCTGCCCTTGAACTTATACACCGTCAGGCCGTAAGCGGTCAGCGCGGAGAAGTACACGCTCATCAGCGTGGAGCCGAAGGCGATGATCGCGCTGTTGCGGAAGCCCAGCCAGACGTTGAAGTCCTTCGACTCCAGCACGCGCCAGTTGTAGGAAAGGAAGCGGCTGGGAAGGAGGCTGACGGACTGCTGAATCTGGTTGCTGTTGCGCGTAGAGTTCACGATCATAATCCAGAACGGCAGCAGAGACAGGATGCTCAGCAGCGTGCAGAGGATGTAGACCATGGTGCGCTTCGTGTTCTGCACGTTGGTGATATTGAGGAACAACGCGAGGAACGGCATGACCAGAAGCGGCAGCATTATGGGCAGGTTAAACTCGGCGTTGCCATAGGGCAGCGCGATCGGGAACGCGCGCAGGCGCAGCACTGTGAAAACGATGAGCAGGCCCGCGATCAGGTTCGCGATGCTCGAGAGGGTGAAGTATTTGCTCGCAGGGCGCTCCCCACCCGCAAGGAATAGCAGCAGCGACACCACCAGCAGCACAGCGGCGATCTTGATGTTCAGATAGTAGCTGTCAAAGTTCGCCTGATAGGTCTTGTACTGGTTGATGACCGTCTGGTCGAGCTCAAGCTCCGCGGGCAGCTTGCTCGGCAGCAGCGAGTAGGAGAGGCCCTCGTTGCCGGAAGCGTTGGCGGCGGCTTCCTGCTCGGCGATCAGTTCGTCGAGCTTTTGCTGCTCCTTGTCGATCTTTTCCTGATCCTTGGCAAGGGCGTCGGCGTCGCGCCCGGCTTCCTTGTGGCGGTCCAGATTGGCCTGCGCGCGCTCGACGCGCTCCTGCTGCTTCTCGATGTCGGCCGACATCGAGGCGGCGGAGTTGTCGTCAAAGTGCGCGATCGGCAGGAACATGAAGACGAGGGAGAGAAGGGTCAATACCGCGAAAGCGATGCGGACGTTCTTCTTCATTTCTTCTTCGCCCCCTTATCGCGATCCTTCATCGCCTGAGACAGCAGGAAGGAGCAGACTACGATGATGCCAAACAGGATGATGGACGCCGCGCTTGCGTAGTTGAAGTTATGCGAGCCGGTAAAGCCTTGGCTGTAAATGAACCGGGCGACGGTGTCCGTGGTGTTGTTCGGGTTGCCCTGCGTCATCAGCTGCGGGATGTCGAACATGGTCAGGCCGCCGACCAGCGAGGTGACCAGGTTGTAGAGCAGGATGGGCTTGATGAGCGGCAGCGTGATCTTCCAGAAGATCTGGCGGCTGCTGCACCCGTCCACGAGGCCCGCCTCGAACAGCGCCGGGTTGATGCCCATGATGCCCGCGATCATGATGATCATCGTATTGCCGTACCACATCCACCACTGGATGAAGCTGATGATGCCGCGGGACGCCGCCGTCGAACGGAAAAATTCAAACGGAAGATTCAGAAGGCCAAACTGTTGCAGCAGCGTGTTCACCGGAGCGATCGGATAGGAGAACAGCGAGAAGAACAGGATAGCGATCGTTGTTGCCGTGATGATGTTCGGCATGAAGATCAGCATCTTGAACGCGCCTTGTCCGCGCAGACGCATCTGCCCGCTGGTGAACCAGCTGGCCAGAATGAGCGCCATCGAGATCTGCGGCACAAAGTTGAACAGCCAGATCACGATGGTGTTGCCAAACGCGCGCCAATAGCTGACGAACAGATTGGAGCTGGGATCGAAGAACAGCTTGAAGTTGTCCCAGCCGATCAGATTGTTGTCAAGAATTTTCTCCCAACCGATGGCGTCCGTAAACGCCGTGCGGAAGGTGAAGAAGATCGGATAAAGCTGGAAAACCAGAAAAACGATAAAGAACGGCGCTACGAACAGATAGCCGTAATGATCGTAGCTGACGCCCTTGCGCTTCTTTTTGGGACTCGCTTGCGCGGTCGCGGGAGCCTTTTGCATACCTCCACCCCTTTTACAGGTTACTTTTCACCCCATCAGGGGCGTTTGCCCGGCGGCGTGTCCTCCGGCAGGTGGATAAGGAAGGGGGCTGCCCCCGCCCCGGCTTGCGGCGCTGGGGGCAGCCCCGAAGAGACGTTGATTACTCGACCACGAGGTCGGAGAACTGCGTCTTCACAGCGGCCTTGAAGTCCGCGATCGCGGTGTCAAGGTCCTTCTCGCCCTTGGTGTAGGGCGTGACGCACTGGGTATCGAACAGGCTGTTGATCGTCTCGTCGTAACGGGACATGATCGCGCCGTTGGCGAGGTTGGCCGCCTCGGCGAAGATCTGATAGTGCGCCTGGCCGCCCAGGAACGGGTTGGCGTCGTCGATGTCGTCGTTCAGAACCTTCTCAACGACCGCGTTGCTGGAGACGAAGTCGCCAGAGTCAACAGCGATCTTGTAGAGGGTATCCTCGTCCAGCGTGAGGACGCGGATGAGCTCCTTCATCGCAGCGAGCTTGGTCTCGTCAGCGGTCTTGACCTTCGCGGCGTTCGCGCCGACCCAGGTGCCGCCCCAGCTGTAGCCGACAGGGCCGGCGACCATGCGCCAGTCACCGTAGGTGCCGCCGGTGGCGTCGCTCTGCGCCTTCATCTCTTCCTCGGTCATGCCGTCGGCAATACCGGAAGCGCAGTTGGGCTTCAGGGTGTAGTGCAGGCCCCAAGTCGGCAGGAAGAAGCACAGGGTCGGGAGCTCGCCGCGCATGCCGGCGTACCAAGTCTCGGACCAGGTGCTGCCCTTGTGCGTGAGGTCGTCCTCTTCCATGGTCTTCAGCATGTCGAGGTAATCGTAGAGCTGATCGTCGATGACGAGCTTGCCGTCCACGACCCAGCCCTCGGCGCGCTGATACTGATAGGCGTTCCAGATGTCGCCGCCGCAGATGACCATCTTGACCTCGCCGTTGGAGGCGTCCTTCAGCTCCTCAGCGGTCTCGACGAAGGTATCCCAGTCGGCGACCTTCTCCTGCATTTCCTCAGGAGTGGTCACGCCCAGATACTGCTCGGCGAGGGAAGCGCGATACATGAGCGCGCCCGGGGTGGACTGCCACGCAAGGCCCTTCTGCACGCCAGCTTCGTTCTGGCCGATCTGGAGCATCGCGGGGATGCAGGAAGCGAAGTCGTCAGCAGTGAAGCCGAGGTCGAGCAGGTCGGCAGTGTAATCGCTGTCAACATACTTCTTGACATACGCGGCTTCCAGCGCGAAGACGTCGGGCGCCTCAGCGGCGTCGGGGGTGGCGGCCATCATGCTGTCCACCTTCTGGGTGTACTGATTGCCGTCGTTCGGGTAGATCTGATACTCGATCTTGATGTTCGGATGGGTGGGCGTGAAATACTTCTGAATCAGCCCATCGATCTCATCGGAGAACGACCAGACCACCAGGGTGACCGTCTCATCCTCGGCAACGGCGAAGCTCATCGTGCTCATGAGCAGGACCGCAGCGAGGACCAGGGAGAGAAGTTTCTTCATGGGGATCCTCCTTTTTTTATTGCGGCGAACCGCTATTTCTCATACACCGCGCGCAGCGGTGTAAAAGACGAAAGAATGGGATAATCGCGATAGGGTGTCGACAAATTATAGGGGGGAATTTTGGAAAATTTGGGGGGCGCCGTCAGACCTCCACGGGCGGCGGCACGATGGTCTCGCCGGGGATGAGGCGGCAGGGGATGGAGATGATCTCCGGGAAGGTGGTGCGCGGCTGCTCGATCAGGTGGACGAGCTGCCGGGCGGCCTCCTGCCCGATGCGCCGGGTGTCCTGCTCCACGGTGGTAAGGCTGGGCTTGCACATTTGCAGCAGCGGCACGCCGTCAAACCCGGCGACGGAGACGTCCTGCGGGATGCGCAGGCCATGCGCGCGGATGGCGTCCATGCCGCCCAGCGCCGCGTAATCGTCGCTCATCAGGATGCAGGTTGGCCTCGGCTCCAGCGCGAGCAGGCGCTCGACGGCCTTGCGCGTGGCGGCGGGGTCGTGATACCAGCCGGGCACGAGGTATTCCTCCGGCACGGAGACATTGGCCTCGCGCATCGTGCGCAGGAAGCTGGTGAGGCGGATGTCGGTCACGGCGGCGTCTGAGCCGTACACATAGGCGATGCGCCGGTGCCCGAGGGACAGCGCGTATTGCGTGAGTTCCACCATACCGCGGCGGTTTTCGCTCTGCACGCAGGTGCGGTTGTGAAAGAGATGATCGATGGTGACCACGGGCAGATCGCTGGAGATCAGCTCCACCGTCTCCGGATCCTCGAAATGGCAACAGACGAGGCAGACGCCGTCCACGTTGCGGTAGCGGCAGTGCTCCAGATAGGTCATCTGTACGCGGCGCATGCGGTTGGTGATAAAGAGGATATCGTAGCCGCGACGCTCGGCCTCGGTCTTGAAGGCGTTGAGCACGGGGGCGAAGTAGCTGTGCGTAAAGCCGCTGTCGCTGTCGTCGCTGTACAGCACGCCAAGATTGAAGGTGCGCCCGATCTTGAGGCCGCGCGCGATGGCGTTGGGGCGGTAGCCCAGCCGCTCGGCGGCGGCGCGCACCTGCTCGCGGGTCTCCTTACTCACGTCGGGGTAGTCGTTGAGGGCCTTGCTCACGGTGGAGACGGACAGGCCGCACTCAGCGGAAAGCTGCTTGATGGTGATGGCCAAGTCTCCACCGCCTTTATAGGGGGTCGGGCGCGGTAACGCCGCGCGCGCCAAAAACGCTAAAACGGTTTCGCGTTCTTATTATAGCGGCATTTGACCAAATTTGCAACCCCTTTTTGAAAAATGAAGTGAAATTTTTCTAAACCGTCCCGCGCGCGATTGGCGGTTTTGTGGAATGGGCGCGCCCGCGGGGGCGCCTTTGGCGGCCCGGCAGCGCAACGAATGGGAAGCGCATCGAATACGTTTTCGCTTCCTAACGCCGATTCGCAGCCGGACGGGGCGGCGCGGGCACGGCTTTTTGTCAAAAATGGGAAAAAACTCCGAATTTCTTCTTGATTTTTCGCCCGGTATCGGCTATATTGTTAGGGTAGAGTACACAGAGCGCCCGCAAACGAAATCGTTTTAAGGCACAAAAATGCGCGATTCCATTTCAAAACGGCAGGAGGTCATCCCATGGAGTACGGTCATTTCGACGACGCGCGGCGTGAGTTCGTCATCACGCGGCCCGACACGCCTTCCCCGTGGATCAACTATCTGGGGAGCGAGGCGTTCTTCACGCTCATGAGCAACACGAGCGGCGGCTACAGCTTCTACCGCGACGCGCGGATGCTGCGCCTGACGCGCTACCGCTACAACAACGTCCCCACGGACGCGGGCGGGCAGTATTTCTACATTAAGGACAGCGACAGCGTGTGGACGCCGGGCTGGATGCCGGTGCGCGCCGCGCTGGATAGCTACGAGTGCCGCCACGGGCTGGGGTATACCCGCATCACGGGCGAAAAGGGCGGCCTGCGCGCGACGGAGACGGCGATGGTGCCGCGCGGCCAGAACGCGCTGGTGACGAAGCTGGAACTCACCAACACCTCCGATAAGGCGAAGGACGTGTCGGTCTTCAGCTTTGTGGAATTCTGCCTGTGGAACGCGCAGGACGACTCCACCAACTTCCAGCGCAATTTCTCCACCGGCGAGGTGGAGATCGAGGGCAGCGCGATCTACCACAAGACGGAGTACCGCGAGCGCCGCAACCACTACGCGGTCTACGCGGTGAACGCGCCGCTGGCGGGCTTTGATACCGACCGCGACTCGTTCCTCGGCGCGTATCGCGGCTTCGACGATCCGCAGGCGGTCAAAGAGGGCCAAAGCCGCGACAGCGTCGCCAGCGGCTGGGCGCCCATCGGCAGCCACCATGTGAAGGCGAAGCTGGCCCCGGGCGAGCGCGCTTGCTTCATCTTCGTGTTGGGCTATTGCGAGAATAAAGAAGAAGAGAAGTTCGTCGCGCCTGGCGTCATCAACAAGGCCCCGGCCAAGGCGCTCCTCTCCGCCTTTGAGACGGAGGCGCAGTTTGACGCGGCGCTCGAGCAGCTGCGCGTCTATTGGGAAGACCTGCTCTCCACTTATCAGGTGCAAAGCGGCGACGAGCGGGTGGATCGCATGGTCAACATCTGGAACCAGTACCAGTGCATGGTCACCTTCAACATGTCCCGCTCGGCGAGCTACTACGAGTCGGGCATCGGCCGCGGCATGGGCTTCCGCGATTCCTCGCAGGATCTGCTGGGGTTCGTGCATCTCATCCCGTCCCGCGCGCGCGAGCGCCTGCTGGACATCGCCGCGACGCAGTTCGAGGACGGCAGCGCCTATCACCAGTATCAGCCGCTGACCAAGCGCGGCAACTTCGACATCGGCTCCGGCTTCAACGACGACCCGCTCTGGCTGATCTTCGGCGCGGCGGCGTATGTGAAGGAGACGGGCGACCGTTCCATCCTCTCGGAGATGGTGCCCTTTGACAACGACGAGAGCAAGGCGCAGCCGCTGATGGAGCATTTGAAGCGCTCCTTCCACTACACGCTCGATCACCTCGGCCCGCACGGCCTGCCGCTGATCGGCCGCGCGGACTGGAACGACTGCCTGAACCTCAACTGCTTCAGCTCCACCCCGGGCGAGAGCTTCCAGACCACGGCGAACTACGAGTCCGGCGTGGCGGAGTCGCTGTTCATCGCGGGCATGTTCGTGGGCGTCTGCCCGGATTACGAGGCGCTGTGCAACCTCTACGGCTGGCAGGAGGAGGCCGCCTCCGTCGCCCCGGTGAAGGCCGCGATGGAGAAGGCCGTGCTCACCCACGGCTGGGACGGCGCGTGGTTCCTGCGCGCCTACGACGCCTACGGCCACAAGGTCGGCAGCAGCGAGTGCGACGAGGGGCAGATCTACATCGAGCCGCAGGGCTTCCTCGTCATGGCGGGCGTCGGCGTCGAGGGCGGACAGGCGCAAAGGGCGCTCGACTCCGTGCGCGAGCGGCTGCTCGGCGAGCACGGCGTGGCGATCCTGACGCCGCCGTATACGCGCTACCATCTGGAGCTGGGCGAGGTCAGCTCCTACCCGCCGGGATACAAGGAGAACGGCGGCATCTTCTGCCACAACAACCCGTGGATCACGCTGGCCGAGGCGACGCTGGGCCACGGCGGCCGCGCGTTCGACATCTACCGCCGCACCTGCCCGGCGTACATCGCCGATCAGAAGCTGCACCACACCGAGCCGTATGTCTACAGCCAGATGGTCGCCGGCCCCTACGCGCCGCGCTCCGGTCAGGCGAAGAATAGCTGGCTGACGGGCACCGCCGCGTGGAGCTTCTACGCGATCTCGCAGGGCATCCTCGGCGTGAAGCCGGAGTATGAGGGCCTCAAGATCGATCCGTGCCTGCCCAAGGAGCTGACCGATCTGACCATCCGCCGCCGCTTCCGCGGGAGCGACTATGTGATTCACGTCGTCAACCGCGCGGGCGACGAGAAGGGCCGCATCCGCCTGACGCTCGACGGCAAGCCGCTCGACGGGCAGATCGTCCCGGCGTTCGCGCAGGGCGGCACGCACACGGTCGAGGCCGTGATCGAGTAACGTTCAAGCGACAGAAGGCCGCCGCCCCACTCGGGGCGGCGGCCAAGCTTTACCCCCGCAGCGCCTGTCCCAGCGCGCGGCAGGCGTCCAGCGCCGCGCCGTCCGGCGCGTCCTGACAGATCACGCTTTCGCAGGCCAGCTCCGCGCCGCAGGCGCGGCAATCCTCCTCCCACGCGCGCATCCATTCGCCGTCGCCCCAGCCATAGGAGCCGAACAGCGCGACGCGCTTGCCCGCCAGATGCGGCTTGCAGCGCTCGAACACCGGCGCGAACTCGCTCTCTTCCAGCTGCTCCGTGCCCATCGACGGGCAGCCGAACGCCAGCGCGCCGTAGTCGCCCGCGCGCTCCGCGTCAAACTCGGCGGCGGTCACGGCGCTCACGCCCGCGCCCTCGGCGACGGCCTGCGCCATCTGCTGTGTGTTGCCCGTGCCGCTCCAATAGACGACGGCGATCTTCTCTTCCATCCAGACGTCCTCCTCGTTTCTTCTATTTCTGTTACCTCATACTATCCTCAAATCAAACCATATTCATGGTGAACCCGCCCGGGACTTCGCTACCGGGCTACTTTTTGTAATCGCTTCGCGATTTGGGGGTACGTTGGGGCTACCGATCCGGGGAACTCGCATAGTCGCGAGCTGCGCTCGCTCATTGCGATTCCCCGCGTTCCGCCTGCCTGCTTCCGCCACAGGCGGCGGCAGGCTTCAGCGCCAAACCCTGTCTGGGGACATTGTCCCCAGACCCCATCCTGTGCTTCGCACCATAGGATGGTTTTATCTGAGAAAAGTATCATGCCGACGCGGGGACGGCCAGCGCCCGCAGCGGCACGCCCGCGCCGTAGAGCCTGCGATACGCCCGCGTGCAGCGCTCATAGCGTGCGAAGAGCCGCTGCGCCTCGCTTGCGTCCCCGTAGCATTTCCAGCAGCCGCAGCACACGCAGTCGCGGCCCCCGTGCTCGATAAAGCCGATCACGTCCCGCAGCGGATAGCCTAGAAACAGGCCGATCTCGTGCGGAAACTCGCCGCCCCGCGCCACGCGCGCAAACAGCGTACACAGCGCATCCTCCACGCGCAGGGAGCGATAGCCCCTCCGGCGCAAAAATGCCGCCTCCGGTTCGCTGCACAGCATCCGCTGCACGAGCGCCTCGCGGTAGAGATAGCACAGCGCGCGCCTGCGCGCGATCGGCACGATGCGCAGCGCCAGCCCGCGCGCTCGCAGCAGGCGGGAGAGGCGCGCGGCGTCGGCGTAGAGGCGATCCCATCGCGGCGAGACGAGCGTGAACAGGCTCGCCGCCTTCAGCCGCGCCAGCGTCGGCGCGCAGTGCTCCACGAGCGCGGGTTCCAGTTCCATCGAGCGGCCTCCGATAATTAGAAAATACTAACATCTGGGATAAAGGCATTCCTCCGCCGCACGGCGTCCGACGCTTGCAGGATGCGCCGCACGGCGAAGGAATATGCGGCAAAGCCGCAGCGACAGGAAGGGTTTTGAGTTAGATAACTCTAACTCACGGGAATAGATTACACGATTTTTGCGCCGCTGTCAAGGGCGAACGCAAACTTTTTTGAAGAGGACGAGAGGTTTTGCCGCACGGAGCCGCGCGAAAAGCGGCAAAATGTGGTACAATAAATCATCGCGCGCCCGGAACTGAAGGTCGAGCGCATCAGATACGAGGCGACGCGCGTGCTGCGCGGGAAGAACGAGACGGGAGGCGGCCTGTGACCGGAATCGTCGTGGCGCCGGAGGCGGCGCGGGTGATGCGCGCGCTGCGCGGCGCGAGTTTTTCCGCGTATGCCGTGGGCGGCTGCGTGCGCGACAGCCTGCTGGGCCTCGCGCCGAGCGACTGGGACGTGTGTACGAGCGCGCGGCCGGAGCGGGTCGTCGCGCTCTTTGGCGAGTCGCGCTGCCTGCTCACCGGGCTTCGCCACGGCACGGTGACGGTGCGCGAGGGCGGCGCGCTCGTCGAGGTGACGACGTTTCGCGCCGAGGGCGCGTACAGCGACGGACGCCATCCCGACCGGGTGGATTTCATCGGCGACGTGTACGGCGACCTCGCCCGGCGGGATTTCACCGTGAACGCGATGGCCTATTGCGACGAGGAGGGGCTGATCGACCCCTTCGGCGGGCGGGAAGATCTGCGCCGCCGCGTGCTGCGCGCGGTGGGCGAGGCGCGCGAGCGCTTTGCCGAGGATGCGCTGCGCATCCTGCGGCTGTTCCGCTTCGGCGCGCGGCTGGGCTTTTCGCTGGATGCGGCCACGCGCGAAGCGGCGCTGGCGCTGTGCGACACGCTGCGCCGGGTGTCCGCCGAGCGGATCGTGGGCGAGCTATCGAAGCTCTTGCCCTGCCCGGACGCGGAACAGTACCTGCCGGAGCCGCTGCTGCGCGCGTGCCTGCCGCAGGCCGCGGCGGGCGGCGGGGAGGCGGTCGCCTTTCGCCTGCGGGCGCTGCGCGCGCTGCCGCCGGAGCTGCCTGTGCGTCTCGCGGCACTGCTGGGAGCCTGCGAGGCGTGCGACGCCTGCGGGGCGTGCGACACCGGCGAGGCCGCGCGCGAGGCGGCGCTGCGGGCGCGCGAGGCGCTGGTACAGGCGCGCTGGCCGGGGACGCTTTGCGACGAGGTCGCCCTGCTGGTG
>CANRLC010000019.1 GCA_947631405.1 uncultured Clostridia bacterium
GCTTAATGATAACAGATCCGACTGCATCCTTCTATTCTTTTTTTCTCTCGGTGTCCAAGATGTATTGTAGTCCTACATTTCTATAAGGAATTGCGCAGCAGGTTTTGCTATGCAAGCGGGCGGCGATGTGGTATAATAAACTATTCCCGCGACGGATATGGGGAAAGAGGGGAGAGAAGGACATGCTGCCGTTCATTTCGGTCGTGCTGCCTGTGCGCAACGAGGAGCGGTATATCGACGCGTGCGTGGACTCCATCTTCCGCCAAGACTATCCCGTCTCGCAGATGGAAGTGATCTTCGTGGACGGGCGCTCGCAGGACGCCACCGTGGCGCTGCTGCGCGAGCAGGCCAAGCGCCACCCTCAAATTCGCGTGCTGGACAATCCCCACCGCACCGTGCCCTACGCGATGAATATCGGCATCCGCGAGAGCCGGGGCGAGATCATCGTGCGGCTGGACGCCCACGCCGAATACCCGGAGGACTATGTGCGCCTGTCGGTGGAGACGCTGCTGACGGTGGACTGCGACAACGCGGGCGGCGTGTTCGTCACGCGCGGGCGCGGCTTCATGGGCGAGGCCATCGCCGAGATGCTCAAAACGCCGCTGGGCGTGGGCAACGCGACCTATCGCCTCACCGAGAAGGACGGCTATGTGGACACCGTGCCCTTCGGCTGCTTCAGGCGCGAGCTGTTTGACCGCATCGGCGGCTTCGACGAGCGGCTCACCCGCAATCAGGATAACGAGCTGAACTTCCGCATCCGCAAAAACGGCGGCAAGATCTACTTAAACCACAACATCCGCGTGCTGTATTACTGCCGCGACACGCTGCGCGGCATCCTCAAAATGGGCTTTCAAAACGGCAAGTGGAACGTCATCACGATGACGCTCGTGCCCGGCTCCATGGGCGTGCGCCACTTCGTGCCGCTGGCGTTCGTGCTCTCCACCCTCGTCCTCGCGCTGCTGTCGCTTGCCTCGGGCGCTCTGCTCTTTGGCGGGCTGCTGGCGCTGGAGTGGGGCGCGTATCTGCTGCTGGACGCCTTTTATTCCTACGCCATCGCCAAGGAGAAGGGCCTGCGCTTTTTGCCGGTGGAATTGGCGCTCTACCCGCTCTTCCACTTCAGCTACGGGCTGGGATCGCTGCGCGGCTTCCTCGCGCTGCCGGGGTTTATCAAAAGCGAGCGCGAGAGGAAAAAGCCGAAGGGAGGCGACGGCGCGTGAGCGTGCTGCACATCTGCCGCAACCTGCCGGAAAGCCGCGTCTTTGGCGAATTGTTCGAGGCCCTGCGCGATGCGGGGCTGGAACAACAGGTCTTCGCCCCGGTCGCCCGCGAGAGCGAGCTGAGCGCCCAAAAGCCGGAGGGCGTGCCGGCCGAGTGCGTGTACACGCTGCGCCCGGCGGACGCGCTGCTCTTCTTTCGCAAGGCGCGGCGCACCGTGCCCGAGATCGAGCGGCGAATCGACCTTTCCGGCGTGCGCCTTTTGCACGCGCACACGCTCTTTACCGACGGCTCCATCGCGATGAAGCTCTCCGAGCGCACGGGGCTTCCGTATGTCGTCACGCTGCGCTACAGCGACATCGAGGCGATCTGGCGCTACGAGCCGCACCTGCGCCCGCTGGGCAGGCGCGTGCTGCGCGGGGCGAGGCGCGCGGTGTTCCTCGGCGAGGGCGTGCGCGAACGCGTGCTGCGCGATTGGTTTGACGGCGCGGAGCGCGAGCGTCTGCGCGAGCGCAGCGCGGTCATTCCCAACGGCCTCTCGCCCGCGTGGCTGGACGGCGCGCCGCGTGAGCGGTTAGGGGACGCCGTGCGCGTGGGCTTTGCCGGGGTGATGACGCGGCGCAAACGGCCGCTGGACGCGCTCGCCGCCGTACACGCGGCGAGCGACCGCGGCGGACGGCGCTATGTGCTGCGCGCGGCGGGCGACGGGCCGCTGCTCCCCCGGCTGCAATCGGCGATGCTGCCGGGCGACCGGGCGCTGGGGCGGCTTCAGGGCATGGAGGAAATGAAGCGCTTTTACGCCGGGTGCGACATGCTGCTCGTGCCCTCCAAGGCGGAGACGTTCGGCATGGTCTATCTGGAGGCGATGAGCCAAGGGGTGCCCGTCATCTACACGCGCGGGCAGGGCTTCGACGGCCAGTTCCCGGAGGGCGAGATCGGCTACGCCGCCGCCTGCGGGGACGTGCGCGAGCAGGCCGACCGGCTGATCCAGCTCGCCGACGGCTACGCGATGCGCTCCGAGCGCTGCGTGCGCCGCGCGGCGGAATACGCGTGGCCCGTGATCGCGCAGCGCTGGCTGACGCTCTACGCGGCCGCGCAGAGCGAGGCGTGACGCGATGCGGGGAGGAAACGGCATGGGCGCGCTGTCCATCCTGATGATGATCCACAGGCTGTCGGACAATTCGCCGTATTGCTTCTACGTTCACGAGCAGGCGAAGGCGCTCGCCGCGCGGGGGCACGACGTGCGCGTGATCTCGTGCGTGGGCACGCCGCCGCCGGGCGTGCGCTTTGACGAGGCGCGGCGGCGCGTCGTGGAGTGTACGCCGCGCGAGGCCGTGGTGGACGGCATCCCGGTCTTCTACCCGCGCTACATGACGCTGGGCAACGCCGGGGAACGGCTGCTCGGCGGGCGGCTGATGGCGCGCGCGGCGCTGCCCGTCGCCCGGGCGCTGCACGCGGAGCGGCCCTTTGACATCGTTCACGCGCACATGATCTCGGCGGACGGGCACGCGGGGCGCATCGTCGCGCGCGCGCTGGGCGTGCCTGCGGCGCTGACCGTACACGGCACGGACGTGCTCCGCTACTTCGCGCCCGGCAAGCGGCCGCCCGTACACATGGCGCGCACCGCCGCGCAGGTGGACGCGCTGATGGCGGTATCGAGTCTGCTCCTCTCGCGCGTGACGCCCTACCGCGCGGCGGAAAGCATTTCGCGCGTGGTTCCCAACGGCGTCGATCTGTCGCTGGTGCCGCAGGATGCGCCGCGCAGGCCGCGCGCCGTGATCTCGGTGGGCACGCTGAAGCCGCGCAAGTGCATGGGCGCGACGCTGGAGGCGTTTGCGCGCGTGGCGCGCGACTACCCGGACGCGACGCTGACGATCGTCGGCGTGGGCGAACTGGAGGGCGAATTGCGCGCGCGCATCGAGGCGCTGGGGCTGGCGGGCCGCGCGGCGCTCACGGGCGGCCTGCCGCACGCGGAGGTGCTCCGGCGGATGGCGGAAAGCGACCTGTTCGTGCTGCCGAGCTGGGGCGAAGGCTACGGCATCGTCTACATCGAGGCGATGGCGGCGGGCTGCATCGCCGTCGGCGCGAAGGGCGAGGGCATCGAGGACACGATCACGGACGGGGAAAACGGCCTGCTGGTACCCGCGGGCGACGCGGACGCCGTGGAGCGCGCGATGCGGGACGTGTTTGGGAACCCGGATAAATACGCCGCGCTGCGCGAGCGCGGTCGGCAAAGCGCGCGCGCGCTCACATGGGCGCGCAACGCGCAGACCGTGGAGGAGATCTATCGCGAGGCGATCGCGCGCCGCCGTGCGGGCGAGCGCGCATGAGGAGGGAACGACATGCGAGGAAATGAGCGGCGGGGCGGCGTGGACGGCACGGGCATGCTGGAATGGTATGACCGCGTGACCGGCGTCTTCAACGAGATCTTCGATTCGCGCCTGCTGACGGTCGCGCTCTTCGCGCTGCTGGCGTACTGCACGCTCTTCACGCAGCGCAAGTTCCCGGTGCGCTGGATGATCTTCGTGCTCTTCGGGGTCGTGCTGCTCGCGTTCGTGACGCTGACGGCGCGCTCCGGCCAGCGCGCGCGCGTGCGCTTCCACCGCGGCATGGTCGCGCTGTGGATGGCGCTGCACGGGATGATGGTCGTCTCCGGCCTGTTCTATCAGGACTGGCTGACCGAGAGCGTGCCGCTGCTGATCGCCTACCCGGTGGTCTTCTCCGTCCTCTGCTCGCGCGAGGACGAATCGACCTTCCGCGCGATCCTGCGCGGCGCGGTGTTCGCCGTGCTGCCGTTTATCGTCGTCAGCTATATCCGCGTCCCGGCGACGCTGGGCTACCCGGGCTACAAGGGCATATTTTACAACACCAACTGCCTGTCGATGTGCTGCATCGTGATGACCGCCGCCGCGCTTGTGCTCGCCTACGCGGGCTTCGCGCGCAAGGCCCGCCGCGCCGCCGTGTTCTACCTGCTGGTGGCGCTGCTGGGCGCGGTCACCATCGCGCTGACGCTCTCGCGCTCCGGCCTGCTGGCGCTGCTGGGCGTGACGTGCGTGCTGTTTACGGCGCTCATCGTGGGGCGGGCAAAGCGTCCCGCGCTGCTGCTGTTGGCGCTGCTGCTGGCCGTGGCGCTGGCGGCGGGCGCGATGATCGCCATCACGACGGACAAGATGCACGAGGCCGCCGTGGAGGATTACGAGCTGGCGCTCTACAACCACGAGGTCTACGGCAACCCCATCACCGTGCCAAAGCCCGAGGAGCGGCATATCTCGATGGACGACCTGACCTCCGACCGCTGGGGCATCTGGGTGACGATCGTCAAAAACCTCACATGGAACGGCCACGAGACCAGCGTCGTGCAGGAATGGGTCGCGCAGGACGGCGCGGGCGACCGCTCGTTCAACGCGCACAACGCGTTCCTTGGCGTGGCCTACAACAACGGCTTTATTGCCGGGGCGCTGCTCGTCGCCTACACGATTCTCGCCGCCGTGCGCGCCGCGCGCTACTATTGGCTGCACCGGCGCGAAAGCCCCTACGCCGTCACGCCGCTGGCGTTCTGCGCGGTGTTCGTGCTCGTGGGCCTGTTCGAGTCGGTCTACGCGCCGTTCTCGGTGATCGGCTGCTCGTTCCTGCTCGTTCAGGCGCCGCTCTGGCGCGACGACCTCTCCCGCATCGGCGCGGAGGAGGTGTGACGTGGAGGGCGTCAAGGTCTCGGTGATCGTCCCGGTCTACAACGGCGAAAGGTATCTGCCCGCGTGCATCGCCTCGCTGCGCGCGCAGACGCTGCGGGAGATCGAGCTGCTGTTCGTCTGCGACGGCAGTACGGACGGCTCGCTGGCGCTGCTGCGCGAGGCGGAGCGGGAGGACGCGCGCGTGCGCGTGATCGCCTTCCCCGAAAACCGCGGCGTCTCCTGCGCGCGCAACGCGGGGCTGGACGCGGCGACGGGCGAGTTTATCGGCTTTTGCGATGCGGACGACTGGGCGGAGCCGCAGATGTACGAGCGCCTCTACGAGATCGCCTTGCGCGCGGACGCCGAGATGTCCTTCTGCCGCGTGTACAAGGACTACGAAGACCGGAGCGAAAACGTGCCGCTGGGCTTTGACACGGGCGCGCGCTTTGATGCGGACGCCATCCGAGAGACGCTGATCCCGGCGATGCTCTCCCGCGAGACGGACAGCGACGAGCTGCCGCTCTCCGGCTACACGCCGCGCAACCTGTTTGCGCGCGCGCTGGCCGCGCGCCACCGCTTCAGGCCCGACATCCGCTACGCGGAGGATCTGCTCTATATCGTCTCCTGCGCGCTGGATGCGCGCGCGGCCGTCGCGCTGGACGAGCCGCTCTACCACTACCGCTTTCACGCGGGCAGCGTCACCAAGCGCTATAGCCCGTTCGTGCCCGACTCGCACGATCTGTCCAACGACGCCATCGAGGCGCTGGTGGGCGGCGTGGCGGCGTGCCGGGAGCGCATGACGATCAGGCGGCGCAAGATGGCCGTCACCGCCGTGCGCAACCTGTGCCTGCCCGGCTCGCCCTTTGGCTTTGGGGAGCGCGTGCGCCGGGCGAGGGACTATCTCGCGCGCGAGGACGTGCGCGGGTGGTTTGCAGACGTGCGCCCGGCGGATTTCCCGCCGAGGCTGGCGCTGCGGCTCTTTCTCATGAAGCGGCGCATGGCGCTGACGATATGCTTCTTGTTTAGCTTTGTATTCAGATAGCGGGCGTGCCCGCGAGGCGACAGGGCAGGAGGAACCCATGGAAAGCGAATACAGCGTTTACCGCTACGACAAGCTCGATTCCCCGGCGG
This sequence comes from uncultured Clostridia bacterium, assembly GCA_947631405.1. Classification (GTDB taxonomy): domain Bacteria; phylum Bacillota; class Clostridia; order Christensenellales; family Aristaeellaceae; genus Ventricola. The sequence goes on from CANRLC010000019.1 coordinate 6,018, forward strand.
TCACCGCCGGGAGCCACGCCATCCTGATCGGCACGCAGGACGGCCTCTTCCCCGAGATGGGCAGCGCGCTGCCGGGCGAGATGGGCGGCCTGTGGGCGGGGGAAAAGAAGCTCTGCGACGGCTTCTTCATCGCCATCGACGACGTGCCTCTGCGCTGCTGCGACGCCTTTGAGGCCGACCCCGCCTCCTGCTCGTTCCACTACCGGATGCAGGAGCAGGGGCTGCACGTCGTGCGCCGCCAGTTCGTGCCGGACGGCGTGCCCGGCTGCGTCGTCGAATTGACCTGCGAAAACCTGACGGGCGCGCCGCGCGCGGTCGAGGTGTCCTTCACCGTGCGCACGGAGATCCTCACCGTCGCCGCCGCGCGCGGGGAGGACGATCTGGAACTGGGGCGCGACGTCGGCGAGTACGACGAGCGGGCGCAGGCGTTCTTCGCCCGCGAGAGCCGCAACCCGTGGCACGTCGTCTGGGGCGCGGACGCGGACAGCCGCGCGCTCGCGGCCGACCTGCCGGGAGAGGTTTACGGCTTTGGCAACACGCGCGGCAAGGGCGTCAACGGGCGGCTGTTTTATCGGCTGCGCGTCGGCGCACACGCGCAGGCGGGCATGCGCCTGTTCATCGCGGGCGGGTACGCCGCGCGTTCGCAGGCGGAGGACGCGCTCGCGGCGCTGCGCGAGCGGGCGGGGACGCTCTATCGGGAGAAGGCCGAGCGCGTGGGCGCGCTGATGGCCCGCGGCCGCGCCGAGCTGCCGGACAAGCGGCTTGCGCGGTGCTTCAACTGGGCGAAGGTCTACGCCGAGTGGCTGACCAGCGCCGTCGGCGCGGCGGGCAGGCTGGGCCGCGCGCTCTGCTGCGACCTGACGGAAAACCCGATGCTCTTCGGCCCGGGCTGGGCGCAGGCCGTCGCCGGGCTGCTGCCCATCGGCATGAGCGATCTGGCGGGCGACGTGCTGCTGACCGCCGCGCGGCTGTGCGAGCGGGAGCAGCTTCCGCCGGGCCGCGTGCCGCTGCTGGCCTCTCCGGACGGGCGCGTGCTGGACGTCGGAACCCTGCGCGAGAGCGCGCAGTTCGTCGCGGCCGTCTGCGAGACGCTGCGCTACGGCGGCGACCGCGCGCTGGCTGAGCGGCTGCTGCCGCAGACGGGCCTGTGCATGAGCGCGCTGCGGCGCGCGACGCGCGGGTTTGAGAGCGTGCCGCCGGAGCTGCTCGCGGACGTGTGCGCGGCGGTCACCGCGCAGGCGTTCATCCTGCGCGCGACGGGCGCGGACGCATCCGAGTGGGAGGCGATTGCAAGCCGCCTGCCCGAGCCGCCCGAGGGGGAGCCGGGCGCGTCGCTCGCGCAGACGGCGGCGTGGCACGGGCGCTGCGCGCACGTCGAGCGGCTGATCGGCTGCCTGCGCCGGATGGCCGACGCGGGGCTGCCCGGGCTGCCGGGCGCGCTGCGCGGGGAGAACGACGCGCCGGACGTGATGCTGACGCCTCTGGCGATCGCGGGCTTCGTCTGGCCGCTCGCGCGCGACCTGTTCGGCCTGCGGCCCGACGCGCTGGAGAAGACGATCGACTTTGCGCCGCACACGCCCATCGGCTGGGCGGGCTGGAAGCTGACGAGGCTGCCCATCGGCGGGGCCGGCTTTGACGTGACGAGCGAGCGCGTGTCCCCGAGCCGGGCGCGCTACACGATCAGGGCGTCCGAGCCGGGCTGGCGCGTGACGCTGCGCGCAGACGGCGAGGAGAGGACGCTTCCCATCGACGGCGAGCTTGCGGTGGAGTTGGAGGACTGACCCGCCCCGCGCGCCCATACCGCACCGGTTTTAGAAAGGACGTCGAAGTATGAACAAGGCTTTTTGCGCGCTGTGCGCGCTGCCGCTCGCGCTGGCGCTCCTGCTCGGGATCGCGCTGGCGGACACCGCGCCGGTCAGCATGCCGGCGCCGCCCGACCCCATCCCCACGCAGGCGGAGGGAGAGCTGGACGCCTACGACCTGACCTTCCCGCCGGAGATGCCGCTGATCGCGCGCAACTTCGTGCTGACCGCGCGCGCTGAGTTTGAGGCGCATCCCTTTGAGCGCCTGCCCAAGGCGAACGACTACACCCGCTGGTATTACCACGACAAGCGGGAGATCGGCTGGTGCTCCGTGTTCCAGCTCTACTGCGCTTACCACAGCGGCGTGCGGCTGCTGCGCTTTGAGCAGGGCGTGACCGCCGGCGAGGACGAGGTGATCTCCGCGATGGAGGGCCGGGTGGGCAACGTCTACCTCGCCTTCGAGGAGCAGGGCCGCTGGCTGGACGCCACCGAGGATGCCGCCGTGCCAAAGCCCGGCTATCTGGTCATCTACGGCGTTCTCAGCTCGACGCCCTACACGCATGTGGGCATCGTCGAGAGCGTGACGGAGATCGGCGACGGCGTGTATGAATTGACGACCCTCGAGGGCAACCTCAATTCCAGCGTCCGGCGCATCAACTACCGCTACGACGCCACGCCCAAGCGGCGCTACCACAACATGTCCGTCGTCCCGCAGGAGGAGATCACCCGCGAAAACTGCCAGTATACCCTGCAAAGGGACGACTGGTATGTGACGGGCTTCTGCGCGACGTGGCTGTAAAACGATCGGAGGGAAAAAAGATGTGTACTGCGCTTTCCTTTGTGACGCGCGACCACTACTTCGGCCGCACGCTGGATCTGGAATACTCCTACCATGAGACGGTCACGCTGACGCCCCGCAACTTTCCCTTGGCCTTTCGCAGGCTGCCCGCGATGAACAGCCACTACGCGATCATCGGCATGGCGTATGTGGCCGACGATTATCCGCTCTACTACGACGCCGCCAACGAGCACGGGCTGGCGATGGCCGGGCTGAACTTCCCCGGCAACGCCGCCTATCTGCCCCCGCGCGAGGGCTGCGACAACGTGGCCCCGTTCGAGTTCATCCCGTGGGTGCTGGGCCAGTGCAAGAGCGTCGCCGAGGCGCGCGCGCTGCTCTCGCGCATCAATCTGGCGAACATCTCCTTCAGCGACGCCCTGCCCGCCTCCCCGCTGCACTTCATGATCGCCGACAGGGACGAGTCAATCGTCGCGGAGCCGGTCAAGGACGGCGTGCATGTGTACGATAACCCCGTCGGCGTCATGACCAACAACCCGACGTTCGACATGCAGCTCTGGAACCTGAATAATTATATGGCCCTCGATCGCGAGCCGCCGCGCAACACCTTTGGCGGCGGGCTGCCGCTGACCGCTTACAGCCGGGGCATGGGCGCGCTCGGCCTGCCGGGCGATCTGTCCTCCGCGTCCCGCTTTGTCAAGGCCGCCTTCACGAAGCTCAACTCCGTCTGCGGCGAGGGCGAGGAGGAGAGCGTCACCCAGTTCTTCCACATCCTCGGCTCCGTCTGCCAGCAGCGCGGCTGCGTCCACATGGGCGAGGGCAAGTACGAGATCACGATCTACACCTCCTGCTGCAACACCGCCACGGGCGTATACTACTACACCACCTACGGCAACAGCCAGATCACCGCGATCGACATGCGCAGGGAGAATCTGGACGGCGACGCGCTGCGCCTGTGGCCGCTGGTGACGGGGCAGCAGATCAGGAGGGAAAACTGATACTTTTAATGGCGCGAAGCACAGGATGGGGTCTGGGGACAATGTCCCCAGACAGGGTTTGGGGCGGTAGCCCCAACGTTCCCCGGCGCGTAGCGCCCACAAATCAGTAGCCCGGAAGCGAAGCGATCCCGGGCGGGTTCACCATGAATAAGGTTTGATTTGTGAATAGTATGAGCGCTTTTTTCAAAATGGCAAATGGAAGAACGCCTCGGCAAGCGCCGGGGCGTTCTCTTATCTGCAAAAGACAGTCCAAATCTTTCAATAGTTGCTAGGCCTTTGAAGCAAATCAAGCGGGATTGCGATGCTGGATATGGGTTCCTCGACAAACTGCATGGCCTTGCGAGGCGCGGGTGGATTTGCCTTAGAGCCTCTTTTCCAGCGTGACCACGCCCGCCTCCTCGGCGACGCGCGCAAAGCCCAGCTTCGCGTGCAGCGCCAGCGAGGCGGCGTTGCCCGCACACACGCGCACGCGCGCAAGGCGAAAACCCTGCGCGCGCATCCGCTCAAAGAGGGCGCAAAGCGCGGCAGCCGCTACGCCCCGGCGGCGCAGGCCGGGCGCGATCGCGACGCCGTAGGAGAAGACGTCGCCCTGTACGCTGTGGACGGTGACGCCGCCCGCGTGCCGCCCTTGCATGCGGATGAGATAGCGCCGCTCGCGCGCGTCGCCCGCGGGTAGCAGCTCGATTCCCGTCACGCGTGGGGACGCGCGCTCTCCGGCGCGAAGCCGCTGTCGATGCACAGCTGCGCGCGCTGGGCGCTCTTGCCGCCGCGGCGCAGCTCGTCGGTGAGGAAGTGCGGGTGCTCCACGAGGAAGTCGCGCATGAACTGATCGGGGTCGCGCATGAACGAGCGGACGAGCCTGAGCTGCGCGTCCGTGATGCGGCCCTGCTCGCGCGCCTGCTCAAAGAGCGCGGGCGTCACGGTGACCAGCGAGGTCAGCGGGCAGCCCGCGTCCTTCAAAATCTGCGCGCCGCCCTGATCGCGGTCGACGACCGCCAGCGAGCAGGCGATCTGCGCGCCCAGCGCCTCCACGGCGGGAATCCACGCGCGCACGAAGGACGAGGCCACGGTGATGAGGTCGGCGACATGCAGGCTGCGCCGGCCGGCAAGGCCCGCGTCCTCGCCGCGCACGCCGGGCTGACCCGGCGCGTCGTAGACCGTGGTCAGATCCTTGAAGATCGACAAATGCCCCAGCCCCAGTCGCCGCGCCACGGGCAGGGAAAAGAAGAAATCCCGCCGCTCGCCGCCGGAGATAAAGTCCGCCGGGAGCGCGCGCGCCGCCTCGCACAGGCGGTCGATCAGCTGGGCGTAGATGGCGTTGGCGGCGAGCTGGCGCTCGATCGCGGGCCAGACCGCCTCGGCGAAATGCAGGCGGTCGCCCGCCGCCGCGGCCTCGATCTGCGAGAGGAGCGCGTTTGCGTCCTCCTCGCTGCCGAAGAGGAAGTGCGTATTGATGTAAAACGGCCCGAGCTTGCCGGACGTGTACCAGAACGGGCGGTCGTGCGGGCAGACGCGCACGGCGTCCGTTTCAAACAGCCAAGGAATGATGGGGTTTTCCATGGGGCTGAGACCTCCTTTTGTTGCTCTCAACCTGTATTATACCCCGGGCGCGGGAAAAAGGGAAGCCCATCTTTTGCGCGCCGCCGCGTTGACCCCCGGCGGCGGGCGTGCTATAATGAACGAAAGTGGGGCGGTAGGCCCACGCGCAACATCGTTTGCAGAGGAAGGCGGTCGCAGGATGGGCAAGAAGATCTGGGGCGCGATCGACGCGCTCGCGCGCGGCGTGATCGGCGCGGTGGGCAAGCTGTCCCCGAAGCTGGGGGGAGCGCTGCTCGGCCTGTGGGAAAACACGGAGCTGATCGCGTACCTGCTGGCGGGCGTCGCCACCACGCTGGTCAACTACGTCGCCTACTTCCTGCTCACGCGGCTGCTGGGGCTGGGCGTCATGCCCGCCACGAACGTCGCGTGGGTGCTGGCGGTGCTCTTCGCCTACGCCGTCAACAAGGCGTTCGTCTTCCACACCCACTGCGACGGGCCGCTCGCTCTCGCGCGCGAGGCCGCCAGCTTCTTCGCGATGCGGCTGGTGTCGCTGCTGATGGAAAACGCGCTGATGTACCTGACCGTCGAGGTGCTGCACCTGAACGACTTGGCGATGAAGCTGCTGGTCAACCTGCTGGTGATCGTGCTCAATTACGGGTTTTCCAAGCTGTTCGTCTTTAAGAAGCGCGCCTGACGCGCGAAGCGCCCCAAAGAGACCAAAGGAGAGAAACGAATGAAGAAGCTCGCCTGCCTGCTGCTGTGCCTACTGCCGCTCGTCTGCTCGTGCGCGCTGGCGCAGATCGAGGTCGGAAAGCGCGACCTGTCCCTGAACGCGGAGCTTACGCGCGACGTGACGAACATCCTTGTCCTCCTGCAGGACGGCGAGACGACCGACACGCTGATGATCGCCAGCATCAACAGCGGCACGGGCCGCGCGGTGATGACGCGCGTGGACGGCGCGCTGAGCGTCTCCGTTCCCGAGGCGGGGGAGGTCGCGCTGCGCGACGTGTACGCGCTGGGCAAAAAGGACAGCCGGGGACGGCTGGCGATGCGCACGGTGAACGAGCTGCTCGCGCTCAACATCGGCACCTATGTGGCGCTGGATGTGAGCCGCCTGCCGGAGCTGGTGGACGTCGTGGAGGCGCTCAACATGAACCTGACGCAGGAGGAGGCGGACGCGCTCTCGCTCGCGCCGGGCATCGCGCCGCTGACGGGCGAACAGGCGCTGGACTTTGTGCGGTTGCGCCTGCCGGGGGACGACCCCGCGCGCAGCCGGGGATACGACGCGCTGATGCAGCTGCTCTATCAGGGGCTGCACGAGAGCGACATGATGGGCCTGCTCTCCATCGGCACGAAGCTGCTCGGCTCGATGGACACCAACCTGAACCCGATGACCGCCATCGCGCTGGCGACGGCGGTGCAGGGCGGAGACGACGACGACCGGCGCGAACTGTCGCTGCCGGGCGACGCGCAGGACGCGGAGGGCATGCGAACCGCGCTGCACGAGGCGGTCTACGAATAACGGAGGGACTATGAACGACGCGGGAATGAGCGCGCGCGAGGCGGCGCGCGCGGCAAAGGAAGCGAGCTTCCGTCTGGCGGCGCTGCCCGCCGGGCGGCGCAGCGCCGCGCTGCTCTGCGCGGCCGATGCGCTCGAGGCGCGGCGCGGGGCGATCTTCGCGGCGAACGCCGAGGACGTTGCGCAGGCCGAGCGGGAGGGCATGAACGCGCCCGCGCTCAAGCGGCTGCGCTTTGACGAGGGCAAGCTGCGCGACGTGTGTGCGGGGCTGCGCGCGCTCGCGGCGATGCCCGACCCGGTGGGCCGCGAGCAGCTGCGCACGGAGCTGGCCGACGGCCTCGTGCTCTCGCGCGTCGCCTGCCCCATCGGCGTGGTGGGCGTGGTGTTCGAGTCGCGCCCGGACGCGCTCGTGCAGATCGCCGGGCTGTGCCTGCGCAGCGGCAACGCCGTGCTGCTCAAGGGCGGCCGCGAGGCCGCGCGCTCGAACGCAGCGCTCTTTGGCGCGCTGACCGAGGCAGGGCGCGAGGCGGGCATGCCCGACGGCTGGGCGGGCCTGATGACCACGCGCGAGGAGGTCGGCGCGCTGCTGGAGATGGACGAGTGGGTCGATCTCATCATCCCGCGCGGGTCGAACGCGTTCGTGCGCGAGATCATGTCGCGCAGCCGCATCCCGGTGCTCGGCCACAGCGACGGCGTGTGCCACCTGTATCTGGACGCGGGCTGCGACGTGGAGATGGCCTGCCGCGTCGCCGTGGACGCGAAGACGCAATACCCGGCCGCGTGCAACGCCGTGGAGACGCTGCTCGTACACGAGAAGGAGCTGCACCGCGCGCTGCCCGCCGTGGCGAGCGCTTTACGGGAAGCGGGCGTGACGCTGCGCGGCGACGAGCGCGTGTGCGAGGCGATCGCCTGCGAGGCGGCCACCGAGGACGATTGGCGCGCCGAGTACCTCTCCCTGACGCTGAGCATCCGCGCGGTCGATTCGCTTGAAGAGGCCGTGGCGCACATCAACCGCTACGGCTCCCACCACACCGACGCCATCGTCACCGAGGACGACGCGGCGGCGGAGCGCTTCCTGTCGCTGGTCGATTCGGCGGGCGTATACCGCAACTGCTCCACGCGCTTCGCCGACGGCTACCGCTACGGGTTCGGCGCGGAGGTCGGCATCGCCACGGGCAAGCTGCACGCCCGCGGCCCGATGGGCGTGGAGGGCCTTTGCTCCTATAAGTACCTGCTGCGCGGGCACGGCGACACGGTGGAGGCGTTCCAGTCGGGCCGCCGCGCGTTCACGCACAAGCGCCTGCTGTGACGGGAGGGACGACGCGTGCGCTGCGGATGCCCGAACTGCGGGACGTACATGATCCAATCGGAGAGCTTAAACCTCGGCTGCGTCTGCCCGCAGTGCCTCATGCGCTGCAACGCGTGCATGGGCACGAACACGGTCATCAGCCGCGAGGCGCTGCGCTCGGGCGCGTTTGAGCGCCTGCGCGGCGCGGCGGGCGAGGCGGCCTACACCCCGCCGCCTGCCGGGACGGACTTCGCCGCGGGCGACGCGGACGGGACGGACGAGATGGACGGCATAGAGAGCGGGCCGCTGCGCCCGGACGAGATGATCGACTGAACCTCTTGGCAAACGAGGCTTCGGCCTTTTTCGCGACCACGACGCTACGGCACACACGACCGACCAACGCAAGGCTGGAGGAAGAGACCATGATCGCACTGGGCTGTGACCACGCGGGCCTGCCGCTGATGCGGCGCATCAAGGCGCTGCTGGAGCGGATGGGCCTGCCCTACGAGGACTTTGGAACGTACACCGAGGAATCCTGCGATTACCCCGTGTACGCGCAGCGCGCGGCGCTGGCCGTGGCCGAGGGCCGTTGCGAGCGCGGCATCCTGTGCTGCGGCACGGGCATCGGCATCTCCATCGCGGCGAACAAGGTGAAGGGTATCCGCTGCGCGGCCTGCTCGGACGCGTACAGCGCGAAGATGTCCCGCGTCCACAACGACGCCAACATGCTCGCCCTCGGCGCGCGCGTGCTCGGCGACGCGAAGGCCGAGATGATCGCCGAGATCTGGCTGACCACCGATTTTAAGGGAAGCTACCACCAGCCCCGCGTCGAGATGATCGCCGCCATCGAGCGCGGCGAGATCCTGCCCGGGGTCAGAGACTGAGAAACGGAGGAGACCTGCATGCTCATCACGGAACTGGGCGCGCGGCGCGGGGAACCCTGCGGCGAGATCATCCAGCGCGCCATCGACGAGACGGCCGCGCAGGGCGGCGGACGCGTCGCCATCCCTGCGGGCGAATGGATGACCGGCGGCCTCGTGCTGCGCAGCAACGTCGAGCTGCATCTGGAGGCGGGCGCGCTGCTGCGCTTCACCGACGACTTTGACGCCTATCCCGTCATCGACGCCCGCTGGGAGGGCTACGAGCAGCCCTGCCACCGCGCGCTGCTCTACGCCAAGGGCGAAAAGAACATCTCCGTCACGGGGCTGGGCACGCTCGAAGGGCAGGGCGCGAAGTGGTGGAAGGCCTTCCGCGCGGGCGAGATGAAGGACGCCGCGCGGCCCTACTTCATCAGCTTTGAGGACTGCGAGCGCGTGCTGCTGCGCGGCTTTCGCATCCAGAACAGCCCCGCGTGGACGCTGCATCCGCTGCGCTGCGAGAACGTCTCCATCCGCGGCGTGAGCATCTTTAACCCCTCCGACTCGCCCAACACCGACGGTATCGACCCGGAGAGCTGCCGCCATGTGCGCATCACCGACTGCCACATCGACGTCGGCGACGACTGCATCGCCATCAAGGCCGGCACCGAGGATGCACGCACGCCCGCGCCGTGCGAGAACATCACCGTCACAGGCTGCACGATGGTTCACGGCCACGGCGGCGTCGTGCTGGGAAGCGAGATGAGCGGCTGCATCCGCCGCGTGAGCATCTCCGGCTGCGTGTTCGACGGCACCGACCGCGGCATCCGCTTCAAGACCCGGCGCGGGCGCGGCGGCGCGGTCGAGGACATCTCCGCGACCGGCATCGTGATGCACAACGTGATCTGCCCGCTGGTCGTCAACAGCCAGTATTTCTGCGGCAAGGGCGGCAAGGACGCCCGCGTCAGCGACCCGAACGCGCTGCCCGTGGACGAGGGCACGCCGCACATCCGCCGCGTACACATCGGCGACGTGATCGCCACCGACGTGCGCAGCGCCGCGGGCTGCCTCTACGGCCTGCCCGAGGCGCCGCTGGAGGATGTGAGCATCAGCAACACGCAGATCATCCTCGTCGAGGACGAGCCGAGCGTTCCCGTGATGGCCGCGACGCAGGGCGCGGTGACGCTGGCGGGCCTGCACGCCGAGCATGTGCGCGGCCTGCGCCTGAGCGACGTGCGCATCATCGGCGCGCGCGGCGGCGAACTGACGCTCATCGACGTCGACTGACGGCTATTTCGCATCCTGTGAAAAAGAGACACCCCGGCGACCGCGAGCGAAAGGAGAACGGCGAACATGAGCTATGAAAAGACCATCTGGGCGGGCGAGGGCACGCTCGCGCGCGAACAGGAGTACGACTATCACTGGTGCTACGAGCGCGGCATCATCACCAAGGCGTGGTTTGACGTGTTCGAGCGGACGGGCGACCACCGCTTCTACGACGCCGCCAAGGCGAACGTGGACAAGTATGTGACTGAAGACGGAGAGATTCGCACCTACGAGCCGCAAAAGCATAACCTCGACATGATCTGCATGGGCCGCACCGCGATTCGCCTGTACCGCGCGACGGGCGAGGCCAAGTATGAAAAGGCCTGCCGCCGCCTGATCGAGCAGCTGCGCACCCAGCCGACCACGCCGGAGGGCGGCTTCTGGCACAAGGCGCTCTACCCGCAGCAGATGTGGCTGGACGGCATCTATATGGCCAGCCCGTTCATGGTGGAGTTCGCCAAGGCGTTCGGCGAGAGCGAGTGGTACGACACCGCCGTGCGCCAGATGACGCTCTGCTTTGGGAAGACGCGCCTGCCCGGCGGCCTGCACGCGCACGCGTGGGACGCCGCCAAGGCGCAAAAGTGGGCCGACCCCGAGACGGGCCTCTCGCCGCACGTCTGGGGCCGCGCGATGGGCTGGTTCGTGATGGCGCACGCCGACGTGCTGATGACGCTGCCCAAGGAGCACCCCGGCTACGCGAAGATCGCCGCGCAGCTGCGCTCCCTGCTGGACGCGGTGAAGGCCGCGCGCGGCGAGGACAAGCTGTGGCATCAGGTGATGGATCGCCCGGCGAACAAGGAAAACTACGCGGAGTCCTCCTGCTCGTCGATGTTCCTCTACGGCCTGTGCGCCGCGCAGGAGCTGGGGCTGGGGAAGGAAGACGACCTCGCCGTCGCGCGGGAGAGCATGGACGCGCTGTGGGAGAAGAACGTGGTCACGGCGTCGGACGGCTATCCGGAACTGACGCGCATCTGTAAGGTGGCGGGCCTCGGCGGCGAGCCGTACCGTAGCGGTAGCTATGATTACTACGTCCACGAGACGGTTTGTAGCGGCGACACGAAGGGCACCGCGCCGTTCCTGATGGCGTGCGCGAGGATGGGCATCTGATCGCGCCTTGTTCGCGCCGCGAAGCGTGGTGGGGGTTTGGGGGACAATGTCCCCAAGCAGGGTCTGGGGCGGCAGCCCCAGCGTACCCCCACAAGAAAAGCAGCCCGGAAGCGGACGCGAAGCGTCTGCGAGACCGGGCGGGGGATATTGCAAAGAACCATGAGAGAAGAAGAGCCTGAAGCGCTTGCGCCACGGCTCTTCTTCTTTTGCGGCTCGAGGGCCGCTTCTTTGTAAGTTCAATCCAGCGGAAACGTCATCCCGCGCAGATCATCGGCCGTTCGCTTCCCGATCACCAGCATCGGGAAGCACTTCCCGTACCCCAATCAAATCTCCGTGACCGTCATATTGCGTATACACGACCACTCCGTCCTTCTCAGCCGAAGTGAATGAAAACGCACTGCCGTCCGGCGCGACGTCCGTAAAACGGCTGACCAGCGCGCCGTTCAAATATACATTCCCGCGCCCGCTGGCGCCGTCGGCCTCCGCATAGGTGATGCCAAAGTCCTTATATTTGGAAAAACGTTCCTCAAAGGTCGTGCCGCCGGTCTCTCCCGCAGAGCCAACGGCGACGGCCTCTTGCGTGCGTCGCGGGGCCATCATCAAGCGGCTGTCAAATTCTGCTTGGCTGTATTCCTCAATGCCCGCCAGCTTGCCGCCGGGGTCGATGCTGCCATCGGCATTCTGTGTCGCCTGACGGACGGTGTGAATATCCACAACGCCGTCCTCGTTCAGATATTCATAGATCGTTGCGATGCCGTTCTCCATATCATATCCGTCCCAAAATCCTCTCACCAGTTTTCCGTTAAAGAACAAAGCCTCCTTTTCCTCATCATAGGTCAGACCATAGGCCGCATATGCTGCCAGCAGCTCGGGAGCGGGCTGCCGCTTTAAGTCCACGGCAACCTGAGCGTCTGTGACAGAGGTTTGTGCGTCAGAGTCATAGTTGAAGTGTATCATCGCGTCGCCGTCAGCCGTGGGTTTGGAAATCTTCTGTCCGGCCTGAATGTCCCTTAAGGTCTGCTCATATTGGGCAATCGTTTCGTCCACCATTTCCTGTGACCAAGTAAACCAGCCCTTGGAGGGCGTCCAGCTCCGAGAGCCGATGATAGACTGGAGATCGACCTTCTCCTGTTCCAGCCAAGCGGCATACTCCTCCGCTGTCCACCATTCTACATTGTCCAAATCCGATGCGGTCGTGAACGCTTCGTCGGTCATGGGTATCCAAGTGTCGCCCGCATCCATGCTGTAATAGGTTATTCCTTCCGCAGGGTCGGTGTAGGACATGGCCGTGTAATCGCTCATGGTGCTTTGGTCAGTATCGGCAGGATCATTCTTGTCCGCCTCGGCCTGCCCGGAGGTGGCAAACGCCGCGGCGACGCCCGCCACCAAAGCCACGGCCGCCATCGCGGCAGCCCATGAGGTCTTTTTGGTCTTCATAATGGCGATCATCCTCTCTTCAATCGCGTGTCTGCTGAAATGGTTGTAAAGGGGCATCACGCCGCTTCGGCTTTCCTCCATGCGGATGAGCGTCATCGCATAGGCCGATTTTGCGCGCTCTCCGAACGAGCGGATGACCGCCTCATCGCAGCTCAGCTCCAGATCGCGGTTCGCAAGGACGACCATCGCCCACACCGCCGGGTTGAACCAATGGACGCAAAGCGCGGCGGTCAGCGCCATCTTCGTGACCGCATCAAAGCGGCGGATGTGGACGTACTCATGGGCGAGCACATACGCCAGCGCCGTCTCGTCGTCCCAGTCGATGCGCTTTGGAAGGAGGATCACCGGGCGAAGCACGCCGTAGGTCAGCGGAGCCGAGATCCTGTCCGACTGTCGAAGCCGAATCGAGCGGCAAAGCCGGTGTTCTTTGAGCCAGTCCCGCGCGAAATCGCAATCCACGGGCAGCGCCTCCCGAAACTCCCGGCGGCATTTCAGATACGTTATTGCAAAGAACGCGGCGCAAACCAACGCCCCGGCCATCCAAACCCCCATATAAAGCGGGACGGCCCGAGAGGCGACCGAAGCGGCGGGAGTCGAAGGCGCTATGCCGGCGCCGGGCGCAAGCAAATGGGCCGGTTGAACCGCGGGAACGCCGGCGCTGAGCGGCGCTACCTTTGCCGGAGAGGCGAGTTTGTCCAGCAGCGAATACACGCTAAGCGCCGAGGGGACGGAATAAGGGACGAGCAGCCGCGCCAGCGCGACGCCCCACAAGGCCAGGAAGGTCTTTTTCGGCAGGCGATGGATGAACACAGCGCGAAGGGCGACGATGACCAGAATCATCACGGCGCCGCAGAGGCTCCTTTCCAATAGGCTCATGCGTCCTCCTCCCCGTCCAGATCGCCGACGATCTGCCGGAGCTTTGCGATCTGCTCCGCGGTCAGCTTCCGCCTGCCCAGAAGGGAAGCAAACAGCTTATCGGCGGAGCCGTCGAACATCTTGCCGATCAATTCGTCCGTCTCGGCCTCCTGCGCCTCCTGCTTGGTAATCAACGCGTGGCATAAGAAGTTTGGTTCGCTGCGCTCAATGGCCCCCTTTGCGATGCACTTTTTGATGACAGTATACGTCGTGTTCATGTTCCAGCCGATCTCCGCCTTGAGAATGTCGGAGATCCGTTTTGCGGTGGCGTCGCCTTCCTTCCACAAAACGCCCATGACCTTCAGCTCGGAATCAAAGAGCTTGATCGCCATATCATCCCATCCTTTCGTCGAGTCAAACTACTGCAATAGTTTACGCCTCTATACTATCACAGTAGTTTGCGCTTGTCAATACGATTCTGATCGTTTCAGAAAAAGAAGATGCGGGATGAAGCTCAAACCCCACAAATCAAACTGACCAACTTTGACTAATATTCACAAAAATCAAAGAAGGTCAAATCATTTAGAAATATTTCATCACTTGTTTTTGCTGAATATAAAAGATTTTTTCAATCAAATCTCGCGTTCTCACCATGCAAACAATTTAGCACTCTCATCTTGACAGTGCTAAAACGATATGGTACAATAATCCCGCAACCGGGGAACGAGGCCGAGCATAAAGGCCGCGTCCGGCGGGCAAAATCAAAATAAATCGATCGACGATTGAAGGAGGTCATCCCTATGTTGCTTTCCGATGTGTTCTCCGATATGTTCACCGACATGTTCTCTACCCCGATGCTGGGACGTCCGGAGCCGTCCCGTCCGCACAGCCTGATGAGCTGCGACGTCGAGGAGTTCGACGACCACTATACCATCGACATGGAGCTGGCGGGCTTCCGCAAGGAAGACATCAAGGCCGAGCTCAAGGACGGCTACCTGACCATCAAGGCCGAGCGCGCCGCCAAGAGCGACGAGCAGAGCACGGGCCGCGTGCTGCGCAGCGAGCGCTTCGTGGGGTCGTGCCAGCGCACGTTCTACGTCGGCGATCAGGTGCGTCAGGAGGACGTGACCGCCGCCTTTGAAAACGGCGTGCTGCGCCTGAGCATCCCGAAGATCGTGGAGCAGCCCAAGGTGGACGAGAGCCACTACATCGCCATCCAGTAAAACCACTGCAAGACCGCGCGGCCCGGAGCAACCCGGGCCGCGCGCTTTTGTCTTCCCTCGCTTTTGCGGCTTGCCCTGCGGCGCTCGTTGCCGTATAATAGAAAAAGCGCGGGTTCACGCCATCCCGCGCGCAAAGGAGCCTTGGCCGAGGGGAGGGAGCCGCCGTGCGCATACGCCGCCTGCTGGCGCTGCTGGCCGCGCTCGCGTCGCTCGCCGCCGCCCGGGCCGAGGGCTGGGACAGGGCCTACGGCGGCCGCGCGGAGGACTGCCTCTATGAGATCATCCCGGCGGCGGACGGGCTGTTCGCCGTGGGCACAACGTTTTCGGACGACGGGGAGCTGTCGGGCCGCACGCGCGCCGGGGAGACGGGCTGGGCGCTGCGGCTGGACGCCGAGGGCGAGCCGCTCTTCAGCGTTTGCAGCGCGCACGCCGGGCGCACGCGCATGGCCCGCCCGTTCGCCCACGCGGACGGCACGCTCTCCTGCCTGCTCGCAGGAGAGGGCGCGGGCGCGGAGTGGCTGCGGCTGAGCGCGCAGGGGCAGGTGACCGCGCGCGTGGAGACGCCGCGCGGGCTCTGCCCGCATGGGACGCGGGACGACGCGCGCGACGCGGCGTTTTGCGATACGGAGGACGGCCCCGCGCTGCTCGTGTGCCTGCGCCACGCGGACGGGGGATTCTGCTTCGCGCGGATCGGCGAGGACGGGAAGGCGCGGCAGGGCGAGGCCGTGCGGGCGCCCGAGGACGCGCTGCCGTGCTTTGGCGCGCGCGGGGACGCCGCGCTGGTGTGGACGGACGGAGGCGTCGCGCACGTCGCGCTCGTTCGCGCCTCGGGCGAGATGCGCGAATGGGAGGCCGAGGCGGACGCGCAGCTCTCGGGCGCGACGGCGGCGATGGTCTGCGAGGACGGCTCGGTTGTCTTCGCCGCGGGCGCGGAAGAGGGCGGCATGCTGCTGCGCGTGAGCGCTAGCGGCGATACGCTCTTTTCCGTGCCGACGGAGACGCCTGCGGAGGCGCTCGCGCCGACGAACACGGGCTTCGCCGCGCGGATGGGCGCGCGGCTGTGCCGCTACGACGAGGAGGGCGCGCCGCTGGGCGAGAACCTCGTGGAGGACGGCGCGCTGGCCGTGTGCGGCTTCGGCGAGGGCGAGGCGGCGCTGTACCGCCTGCCGTCGGCGCAAATGAAACAGGCGCGCGTCGTCGCGGCGGCGGGGCGCGCCTACGCCGGGCCGGATACGAGCGGCGCGCTCTATGCGCGCGAGGGCGGCAGGCTGCTCGCGGCGCAGGCGGTTCCGGAGGGGACGCTGTTGCGCATCGACGTCGGGGACGGGCAGGAGGAGCGATGGCTGCTCGCCCCGGACGGCACGGCGACGGAGGACGCGCGCGAGGCCCTGCCGCAGGATCTGCTGCGCGCGGGCGTCGTCTCCTGCGCGCAGGACGCGGGCGGCGCGACGGTCGCCTATGCCGCGGAGGACGGCGAGCTTTGGCGGACGCACACGCCCATCCCCACGGCGGCGGACAGGCTGACGTGGCGCTGCGCGGCCCGCACGCAGGACGGACTATGGCTCGGCGGGCGCTACGAGACGGGGCAGGGCGACGCGCAGGGCACGCAGGGCGTTGCCGCGTGGCTGGACGCGGACGGCGTGCTGCGGCGCATCGAGACGGTGGAAGGCGCGCAGGACGTGTTCGCCGCGCTGGCCGAGGGCGAGGACGTGATCCTGCTCGTGGCGAGCGACGCCGCGCGGGCGGGCGAGGCGGACGCCGCGCTGACGCTGGGCGGAGACGCCGTGCCGCTGGCGGTGCCCGTGGAAGGCGAGAACGCCTGCCTGCTGCGCGCGGGCGGCGCGCTGCTGTGCGCGGGCACGGCGAGCGCAAACGGAAAGAGCAGCGCCGTGGTGCAGGCGCTGACGGTCGGCGGGCAAGGCCCGCAGGGAGGAGAGCCATGAACGCGGATGTCGTGATCGTCGGGGCAGGCCCGGCGGGAATCTTTACGGCGCTGGAGATGCTGCGAAAGGGCAGCGGCAAGCGCATCGTCATCGTCGAAAAGGGACAGCCCATCGAGAAGCGGAGCTGCCCCAAGGCCGTCACCGGGCGCTGCGTCAACTGCCGCCCGTACTGCCACATCACCACGGGCTTTTCCGGCGCGGGGGCGTTTTCCGACGGCAAACTGTCGCTCTCCTGCGAGGTCGGCGGGGATTTCCCCCAGCTCATCGGCGAGGAGAACGCGCAGGCGCTCATCGATTACACCGACCGCATCTACCTCGACTTCGGCGCGGACACACACGTCGAGGGCCTCGGCAACACAGAGGAGGTGCGCGCCATCCGCCGCCGCGCCATTCAGGCGGGCCTCAAGCTGGTGGATTGTCCCATCCGCCATCTGGGCACCGAGAAGGCGCAGGCGCTCTACCGCGCGATACAGGACGAGCTGCAGCGGCAGGGCGTCGAGCTGATCTTCGGCTGGGCGTGCGAGGAGCTGATCCTCGACGGGGAGACGTGCCTCGGCGTATCGCTGCGGCGCGGCGAGCAGACGCAGGAGATCCGCGCGCCGCACACCGTCGTGGCCACCGGACGCCGCGGCGCGGACTGGCTGGAAAAGCTCTGCGCCGCGCACAACATCGCCCATCAGCCCGGCACCGTGGACATCGGCGTGCGCGTCGAGGTGCGCGGCGAGGTGATGGAGGAGGTCGACCGCGTGCTCTACGAGAGCAAGCTGATCGGCTATCCCAAGCCGTTCAAGAACAAGGTGCGCACCTTCTGCCAGAACCCCGGCGGCTTCGTCAGCCAAGAGAATTACGACAACGATCTGGCCGTCGTCAACGGCCACTCCTACAAGGACATCAAGAGCGACAACACGAACGTCTCCGTGCTGTGCAGCCACAACTTTTCCGTGCCGTTCAACCAGCCCATCGCCTACGCGCAGAAGGTGGGCGAGCTGACCAATATGCTCGCCAACGGGCACATCCTCGTGCAGCGCTTCGGCGACATTCTGGACGGCAAGCGCACATGGCAGAAGGAGCTGGCCCACGCCAATTTGCGCCCCACGCTGCCCGACGCCGTCGCCGGGGACATCACCGCCGCGATGCCCTACCGCGCGATGACCAACATCATCAACTTCATCCAGGCGGTGGACATCGTCGTGCCGGGCTTCGCCTCCGCCGAGACGCTGCTCTACTCGCCGGAGCTGAAGTTCTACTCCAACCGCGTGCGCATGGACGAGGAGCTGAACACGAGCGTGCGCGGCCTGCACTGTCTGGGTGACTCCTCCGGCTGGACGCGCGGGCTGATGATGGCCTCCGCGATGGGCGTGCTCATGGGCCGAAAGCTCGCCGGGGACGCTTGACAGAAAGGGCGCTTTGTGCCAAAATGTATGCCGATGATCTGAGCGCAACCGACGCATTCCTGCAACGACAAAAGGGAGGAATTCACATGAAAATCGCAAGGCCGCTCGCGGCGCTGCTATGTACCCTGCTGCTGGCCGCGCCCGCGCTGGCCGAGGGCAGCCTCACGCTGCTTGACGACAGCCTGCCGGAGTGCGACTTTATCTCCGGCACGAGCCTGCTGCGCCTCGACGGCGACGAGGGCTACGCCGTCGGCTCGATCGACGGCACGGCGCTCACCGACGCCGTCTACACCAACCTTTCCGGCTACGAGGGCTACATCGTCGCCGCGCAGGTGAACGCCGATCCCATCAACGCCTTCGGCCTTCTGGACGCGCAGGGCAAGACGCTCATCCCGTTCAGCTACGGCGACGTCGATGTGCTGAGCAGCGAGTGGGCGCTGGGCGTCGTGCTGACCGAATCCACCGCCGACAACTACGACTATCAGGCGTTCATCGGCGACGGCTACTACCTCATCTCCACCGTGGACGTCTATCACCTGCCGGACGGCGGCAAGCTGGGGACGTTCGAGCGCGCGAATTTCATGGACGCCGACCCGATCAACCACTGCCTGAACATCGAGGATCGCGCCACCGGCACGGTCACGACCTACGACGCCGGCTTGAACGCGCTGGGTACCGTGGAGAACACATGGGACGACGACTTTGCGCCCGCCGACTACGAGACCTATCGCGAGAACGGCCAGTACGGCATCCGCGACAAGGAGGGCAACGTCGTCATGGAGCCGGCGTTCTACTCCGTCTACGATTACAAGCGCGGCTACTTCGAGGTCTCCACGGGCGAAAAGAGCGGCCTCGTCAACGCGCAGGGGCACGTCGTCGTGCCCGCGGAGTACGACGACGTCGAGACCTCCTACTACCTGCCGGCGCTGCCCGACTGGTCCACCAGCGGCTTTGAGGCGGCGGGCTACTTCGCCGTCGAGCTGGACGGCAAGCTGGGCTTTGTGGACGGCGGCGGCAACGTCACCTGCGCGCCGACCTACTCCACCGACATCATGGACTGCAACGGCGCCTCCGCCACGCTGACCGATCTGGAGGGCAACCTGCGCATCGTCGCCGCCGACGGCGCGGAGACGATCGTCTCCGGCTACGACCGGGTGCGCCCGATGGAATACGGCAGCGGCATCTTCTACACCGTGACCGACGCCGATTACAAGAAGGGCGTGATCGACTGGCACGGCAACGAGGTGCTCCCGTGTACCTATGCGGACGTCGAGCTTTCCGCCGACGGCCAGTATCTGCTGGCGGACATCGACTACGACCACAGCGCGCTGTATCAGGTGACCTACCCGGCCCCGGGCGCCGCGCCGGACGTTGAGGCCGATACCACTGCCGACGCCGCCGCGCCGGAAGCCGCCGCCGAGGCCGATACCACTGCCGACGCCGCTGAGTCCGGCGATGCTGCCGACGCCGCCGCGCCGGAAGCCGCCGGGGCTGACGCCGGAAGCGACGCCGCCGCGAATCCCGCGGCGACGCTGCTGGACAACGCCGCCTCGCTGATCGCCGCCGACGCGACGAAGAACCGCGACGCCGCGGTCGCGCTGCTGCAAAGCGCCGAGAAGCTGCTGGGCGAGGATCACCCGGCGGCGGGCCTGCTGCAGAGCGCCGCGACGCTGCTGAACGCGGACGCCGCGATGAACGCCGGATCCGTGGGCACGCTCTTGGAGAGCGCAAAGGCGCTGCTGTAAGCGAAAAAAGAGGGGGCTGTCAGGCCGGGGGAAATGGCCGGACAGCCCCTTCTTTGCAATACAGCACCGCGTGATGCGGCCGCCTTTTATGAGTCGCTTGCCTTTTCAAAATGTACCTCAAGATCCTTTTCGCTGATCGCTATCCAGTTTTCGACGAGGTTTTCTAGGGCTTGGGTTGTGTTTGCCCAGACTTGTTCGCTCTCGATATTGTTTTCTTCCAGATAATGTGCCCGGCATTTCAGCTTTTCGTCCTCAAGCAATGTTTGCAGGCGTTCGTCCGAAAGCGGGTATAAGAAATCGTGGCGTTCGATGCCTAGAGGCGTGATGCTGTCGGCGAGAACTTCGACATCGGGGAGAGAGAGGGTGATGCTTTTTCCGCTTGCCTTGATTCCAACCTTTGCCAGATCAATTCCCAAGCTCGCCCGATATTCGTAGGAGACGGTTACGCGCTGCACCGTTCCTAAAACCCGCGCCTCAAGGGAGGATTCAAAAGCACCCTCATCAACGATGCGCGAGGTTTCCAGCCGCTCGGATTCCTTCATGTAGCGGGAAATCACCATGGATTCGGTGATTGCCGTTCCTTCTTTATCGGGGAGCACGGCGTCTATCCACTTGGAGAGATGGGGCATCAGGGCGATGGAAAGGGCGATGGCCAGCGCAAGGGCCACAATGGAAGCGATGGTTTTCAAAAGCTGACGGCAGAATGCTTTGAACGCTTTCATCTTCGATCACCCTTTATATGAGCAAAAGCGGAATGACGATATGGCGCAGGAGCAGAACAATAATAGTAATCAAACCGATGAAGGCCAAAATGAAGGACAGCGTTTTCAGCGAGTTCAAGGCGATCTTCATCCTTTCATATACGGCTTGTTTGTAGTATACGACACAATTCGCCAAAAGGCAACAGGGAACGAATTTTGCGGCAAGGCTTGCGCGCTGCGGCGCGGGAGGGGATACGCCCTCGCCTACGGCTCGGGGGAACGTCTGCCGCCACTGGCGGCAGGGTACGGCGCTCCGCTGAGGCAAGGAGGGCCTAGGGGGAGTTTCGATTCTCCCCCTAAGGCCCTCCTTGACCTCCCTCACCCCCTACAAACGACCAAAGGGCTTCGGCCCTTTGGAATCCCGGGCTGGAGCGGAACTGAATGATAGAAAGCCATTTTTCAAAGTTTGAGCAATCTTTTGCTCAGAAACAACTATGCACCCATTCGCAGATGCGCCTAACGGCCTGCGAATGGGTGCGCGTTCTATTGGGACTAGAGTTTAAGGAATTCTGCTTGTTTTAAGGACGAAGATTTCAAACTTACAGAATTGCTTGAATAGAACTCCACCAAGGCGCGCGTCCATTCGCAGGCCGAAGGCGCATCTGCGAATGGACGCATACCCGGAGGTTTTGTCAGAGATTGCCCAACTATCGAAATATATCGCTTTCCCATGAAGTTTCAATTCAACTCGGGATTCCAAAGGGCCGAAGCCCTTTGGTCGTTTGTGGGAGGGGTACTGGAGTCCAGAGGAGTCTAGGGGAGGGGAACCGAAACCCCTCCCCTGACTCCTTTGGCCTCAGCGGAGCGCGTTTCCCCGAGCCGCAGGCGAGGGCGTAACCCCAACCCCGCGCCGCAGCGCGACGTAGCCCAAACCAAAAAACCTTCGGCCTCGAGCGCCAATGCAGGATAATCTGCTATCTAATTCGGAACTGGCCGCTGGCCCCGCCCGCCCCGCGCCGCAGCGCGTCGCCACAAACTTTCACTTCAAAGCTGTTTCCTCACTTCGTCAAATCCTCATCCGGAATCCTGTATAGCTGCCGGTTGTCCAGCCCCCAGACCTTTTCCGAAAAGCCGCCGGGAACGGCGCGCGAGAGCGCTTCGGTCATCTCGTAGAGGCGGGCGTCGAGCGTGTCGAGCATGTGCAGCACCTCTGCCTCCGGAAACTTGGGCGGCAGCGGGCTGCCGTATTCCGGGATGCCGTGGTGCGAGAGCACCATGTGCTGCAGCAGCAGCGCCTTCGCGGGGCTGGCCCCGGTCTTCTCGCACGCGGTTTGAATGTTGACCACGCCCCGCACGATGTGCCCGAGCAGCTTGCCGTCCACGCTGTAGTCGGCGACGAGGCCGAGCGCGTCTGCGTCCATCTCGTCGATCTTCGCCAGATCGTGGACGATGATCCCGGCGGTGAGCAGGCTCTCGTTGAGCTGCGGGTAGACCGTGCGCAGCGCGGCGGCGGCGCGCAGCATCGTCACCGTGTGGTGCAGCAGGCCGGAGCGCTCCGCGTGGTGCATCTGCTTGGCGGCGGGGAAGGTGAGCAGCCGATCGCCCGCGCGGTCGAGCAGACAGCACGCGATGCGCCGCAGGTCGGGGTCGGCAATGCGATCCGCCGCGCGCACGACCTCGGCGAGCATCGCCTTGCCGTCCTCCGGCGCGCAGGGGATGAGGTCGGCCATGTTCACCTCGTCCCGTTTTTCGGCCGCGCGAATCTTCTCCACGCGCAGCTGCATGCGGCCGTTGAATTCGTTGCCCGTCGCGCGCACCTTGACGACGCTCCCGGCGAGCGGCGGCTGCACCGTGCCGTCCCACATCTTCGCGTTGATGGAGCCGGAGCGGTCGGCGAGGGTCATGTCGAGGTAATTCTTTCCGTTTGCGGACGCGCGCTGCTCGGCGGAGCGCACGATGAGGAAGCCTTCAAAGCGGTCGTCCCGCCTGATCTCGGATAGCAGCATGGGTCTCCTTTCCCCCGGCGCGGCGCGCGCCCGGGATCGCCTTTTCTCTATTATGAACGATGCGGCGGCGGTTTGCAAGAAAAAAGTTGCGCTCGGGGCGGTTTGCCTTGCAGGCACAGGATTTTGTGCGAGGTGTGAAAGAAAAAACAGGGAACGCGCCATCTTTTTTGCAAAACCTGTTGACAAAGGGTTGGGGATTTAGTAAAATTCTTATAAAGAACATGGGCGTTTGCCGTTTGTATTTGGAAAGCGCATGTCGACAACGCCACTCAACGGGAGGCTACCCGTTGAAATAAAAAAAGAGAGGTGTTCCCCTATGAAAAAGCTCGTCGCGCTCGTGATGACCCTGGCGCTCTGCCTCACCGCGCTGTGCGGTGTGGCGTCCGCAGAGGCCACCGCCCCCCGCATCGGCATTTCGATCTATCAGTATGCCGATAACTTCATGACCCTCTATCGTGAGGAGCTTGTCCGCTACCTGACCGAGGAGCTGGGCGTTCCCGCCGAGAACATCACCATCGTGGACGGCAAGAACGATCAGGCCGAGCAGACCAACCAGATCAACAACTTCATCGCCGACAACGTCGATGTGATGATCCTCAATCTGGTGCAGACCTCGTCTTCCGCTTCCGTCATTCAGGCGGCTGACGCGGCGGGCATCCCGGTCGTGTTCATCAACCGCGAGCCGTCCGCCGAGGACATGGCGCTCTCCGACAACATCACCTACGTCGGCGCGCACGCCAGTCAGAGCGGCACCTTCCAGGGTGAGATCGTCGCCGAGACCGAAAACAAGGGCGACTTCAACGGCAACGGCACGGTCGATTATGTGATGATCATGGGCGACCCGGAGAACGTGGACGCGCAGCAGCGCACCGAGTACTCCATCAAGGCGCTCGAGGATGCCGGCCTGAAGGTCAACAAGCTGTTCGAGCAGCGCGGCGACTGGGATCAGACCAAGGGTCAGGAGCTGGCCGCGACCGCGCTCACGCAGTTCGGCACCGACATCGACGTCATCTTCTGCAACAATGACGCGATGGCGCTGGGCGCCGCGCAGGCGATCGCCGACGCGGGCCGCGTTGTGGGCGAGGACATCTATCTCCTCGGCGTGGACGCGCTGGACGAGGCCGTCGAGCTGGTCAACGAAGGCAAGATGACCGGCACCGTGCTCAACGACCACATCGGTCAGAGCCACACCGCCGCCGACGTGGCGCTCAAGATCGCCGCGGGCGAGCAGATCGAGAAGTATTACTGGGTCGACTATGTGAAGGTCACCGCCGAGTAAGCTTCACCTTCTCGAAGGAAAACGCAGGGTGCGTGTGCGAAAGCGCACGCACCCTTATCCTTATGAAAAAGGGGGAACCCGTTGCATGTCTGAATACCGGCTCGAAATGAAGGGCGTCGTCAAGCAGTTCCCCGGCGTCAAGGCGCTCGATCACGCCGAGCTGCGGCTGCGGCCCGGCACCGTCCACGCGCTGATGGGCGAAAACGGCGCGGGCAAATCGACCCTGATGAAGTGCATGTTCGGCATCTACAAGATGGACGAGGGCGAGATCATCTACGAGGGCAAGAAGGTCGAGATTCACGACCCGATGCAGGCTCTCTCGATGGGCATCGCGATGGTGCATCAGGAGTTGCAGCCCGTGCCCGAGCGCTCCGTCGCCGAGAACATCTACATCGGCCGCTATCCCATGAAGAAGCTGCTGGGCTTCATCCCGGTCGTCGATCACGAGCAGATGTACAAGAACACCGAGGAGCTGCTCAAAAAGGTGCGCATGCACTTCGACCCCAAGCAGCGGCTGGGCGACCTGTCCGTATCGCAGATGCAGTCCGTGGAGATCGCCAAGGCCGTCTCCGCCGACTGCAAGGTGCTCATCCTCGACGAGCCGACCTCCTCGCTGACCTCCAACGAGGTCGAGGCGCTCTTCCGCATCATCGCCGATCTGAAGGCCGAGGGCGTTTCCATCGTCTACATCAGCCACAAGATGGACGAGATTCTGCGCATCAGCGACGAGGTCACCATCATGCGCGACGGGCGCTACATCGGCACATGGGACGCCAAGGAGCTGACGACCGACAAGATCATCACCCAGATGGTCGGCCGCGAGCTGACCAACCTGTTCCCGGAGCGCCACAACGAGCCAGGCGAGGTCGTCTTCGAGGTGGAGGACTTTACCTCGATCAACCCGCGCTCCTTCAGGAACTGCACCTTTAACGTGCGCAAGGGCGAGATTCTCGGCGTGGCGGGCCTCGTCGGCGCGCAGCGCACCGAGCTGATGGAGGGCCTCTTCGGCATCCGCCTGCACAGCCGGGGCACGATCAAGTACAAGGGCAAGGAGCTGAAGATCACGAGGCCGCGCGACGCCATCACGCAGGGCATCGCCCTGCTGACGGAGGATCGCCGCGCCACGGGCATCATGGGGGTGCTCTCCGTGGCGGACAACATCTCCATCGCCAGCCTCGATCAATACCTGAACATGGGCATCGTCATCAACGACAAGAAGATCGAGCAGCTCGTTCAGGACAACGTGCAGAAGATGAGCATCAAGTGCCCGTCCTCCAAGACGCAGATTCAGTCCCTCTCCGGCGGCAATATGCAGAAGGTGCTGATCGGCCGCTGGCTCGCGAACAATCCGGACGTGCTGATCCTCGACGAGCCGACGCGCGGCATCGACGTCGGCGCGAAGTACGAGATCTACTGCATCATTGAGGAGCTGGCCCGCAGCGGCAAGAGCATCATCATGATCTCCTCGGAGATGAACGAGATCATCGGCATGAGCGACCGGGTCATGGTCATGTGCGACGGCCGCATCACCGGCTTCATCGACGGCAAGGATGCGAACCAGGAGAACATCATGACCTTGGCCACCCAATTCGAGACGGCGCCTTCCGCCGCTGTGTGACGCATCGTAAAGGAGAAGACCTATGGGCAAGAAACTGAATGGGAAGGCCGTCGTCAAGTGGCTTTCCGAAAACGTCATCATCGTGATGATCGTACTCGCCTCCATCTTCGTGAGCACGCAGAACAAGAACTTCCTGTCGATCAACAATATCCGCAACCTGCTCTCCAACACGGCGGTGCGCTTCATCATCGCCTGCGGTGTCTCCGGCTGCCTCATCACCAAGGGCACCGACCTCTCCGCCGGACGCGCCGCCGGATTGGCCGCGTGCCTGTCGGGCATCCTGCTCCAGCGCGCGGATTACTCTGGCCGCTTCTACCCGAACATGCCGGAGCTGCCGCTCATCGTCGTGCTTCTGTTGGTCATGCTGCTGATGGGCGCGATCGGCGCGGCGAACGGCGCGATCATCTCGTTCCTCAAGGTGCCGCCGTTCATCGCCACGCTCGGCACGCAGACGATCATCTACGGCGCCTGCCTCATCTACACCGGCGCCATCCCGATCGGCGGCCTGCGCAGCGACTACACGGGGCTGGCCACCGGCTACCTCGGCACGCGCATGCTCAGCAACGTGACGATCATCGCCATCGTGGTGGGCCTCATCATGTGGTTCCTCTACAACAAGACGCGCTACGGCAAGTACATGTACGCGATCGGCGGCAACGAGAACGCCGCGGAGGTCGCGGGCATCAACGTGAACAAGAGCAAGATCAAGATCTACATGCTCGCGGGCCTGCTCTACGGCTTGACTGGATTCGTGCTGTGCGCCAAGTCCGGCGGCTGCTCGGTCAACACCGCGCAGGGCTGGGAGCTGGAGGCCATCGCGGGCTGCACGATCGGCGGCGTCTCGGTCAACGGCGGCGTCGGCCGTATCACCGGCATCATCGTCGGCGTGCTGGTCTTCGAGGTGCTCAAGATCGTCCTGCAGTTCCTCGGCGTCGATTCCTCCTACACCTACATCGCTCAGGGCTTGGTCATCATCATCGCGGTCGCGCTCGACCTGCGCAAGTACCTCGCCAAGAAGTGATCGTCATCCTTCGCCTGCCGCGCCGCCCGGCGCGGCAGGCTTTGCACGCCCGCGGGCATCGAAAGGAGCATGCGCTTTGGCCGCCAAACCGCAAAGGGACAAGAAAAACGCCGTAAACGAGGAGATGGTCGATCAGATCGTCAAGGAGCGGCAAAATGAAAAGGGATGGAAGGAGCAGCTCTACGACAAGATCAACATCCCGCTCTGGCTGCTCGATCTCATCATCGTGCTGCTGTGCGCCGCGTTCTTCTACATCCTGATCTTCAAGCGCAATGGAGCCTGATTTTTCCAGATTGAAAAACATTCTCACCTTTTCTTCGCAAAACGCTTGACAATGCGCGCGTCAGCGTGTATAGTGATGATAAAGAATCTCAAGAAGGGCGGGGTGGCGGATGAACGAACGCATCAGCCCGCAGGCGCGTCAGGTGCTTGCGGCGCTCTCGGGCGAGCGCTGCCATCTCACGGCGGACGAGATTCTGGGCAGGGTAAACGGCATTGGCGCGGCGACGGTATATCGCGCGCTCGACCGCCTGACGGAGCTGGGGCTGGTGCGCCGGCTCTCTCTGGGCGGCAAGAGCGCGGTGTACGAGGCGGCGCGTCAGGCGCACATGCACCTCGTGTGCGTGCGCTGCGGGCGCGTGTGCGACGTGCCGGCGGACTTCTCCGGCATGGCGCGGGAGGCGGCCCGGCTCTGCGGCCATCAGGTGCTCCGTTCCGAAGCGACGGCTTTCGGCGTGTGCCGGGAGTGTCTCGCGAAGGACAGGGACAATATCCAATAAGCGACAGGGAGGAAACCACAATGAAGAAATGGGTTTGCAGCGTCTGCGGCTATGTGTACGAGGGCGAGACTCCGCCGGAGCGCTGCCCGCAGTGCAAGGTGCCGGGGGACAAGTTCGTCGAGCAGAAGGGCGAGATGAGCTGGGCCGCCGAGCACGTCGTCGGCGTGGCGAAGGGCTGCCCGCAGGAGATCATCGACGGCCTGCGCGCCAACTTCGAGGGCGAGTGCTCCGAGGTCGGCATGTATCTGGCGATGGCGCGCGTCGCGCACCGCGAGGGCTATCCCGAGATCGGCCTGTACTGGGAGAAAGCCGCCTTTGAGGAGGCTGAGCACGCGGCGAAGTTCGCGGAGCTGCTGGGCGAGGTCGTCACCGACTCCACCGAGAAGAACCTCTCCATGCGCGTGGAGGCCGAGAACGGCGCGACCGCGGGCAAGACCGAGCTGGCCAAGAAGGCCAAGGCGCTGGGCCTTGACGCCATCCACGACACCGTTCACGAGATGGCGCGCGACGAGGCCCGCCACGGCAAGGCGTTCGCCGGGCTGCTGAAGCGCTACTTCGGCAAATAAGGAGGCACGGCGATGAAGAAGTATGTGTGCCCCTGCGGCTACGAGTATGATCCCGCCGTCGGCGATCCCGACAGCGGCATCGCGCCCGGCACCGCGTGGGAGGACGTGCCTGAGGATTGGGTTTGCCCCGTCTGCGGGCTGGGCAAGGACGCGTTTACGGAGGCGTAAACGGCGGGCGGCGTTCGTGTGCCTGAAAGGCTGAACGAAAAGCATACAAAGAGGGCGGCGAGGGCCGTCCTCTTTACGTTGCGGAAGGTTATCGTGCTTTTCGTCTCAAATGGAGTTCTTCACAATCCACCGCCCGGTCTCGCGAGACGCTTCGCGTCCGCTCCCGGGCTGCCTTTTTATTGTGGGGAACGCTGGGCTGCCGCCCAGACCCGCCCGGGGGACATTGTCCCCCAAACCCCCATCACGCTTCGCGCGGGTTTAAGTTTCCGGGATATAACCCGGCTCTTTACGCAACGCGCACTCAAACAGCCGCTTCTCAGCTTCGAGCAGCGCCGGGAGCGTCTTCGCCTTGCGCAGCAGCTTCACGGGCTTCTCCGCCCCCTCAAAGCAACAGGCGACATAGCGCAGCGCCTGCGCCGTGCGCGCGACGGCGACGTTCGGCGGATGCGCCGCTAGCCATCCTTCCAGCAGCGCGTCCACATACCCGCGCAGCGAGGGGACGTCGATGGGCGCGCCGCCCGCGAATTCCCTCGCGAGGGCCGGATTGGCGATCAGGCCGCGGCCGATCATCAGCGCGGCGGGCGCGGGGGATGCGCTTTGCATCGCCTCGCAGTCGCGCGCGGTGAACAGATCGCCGTTGTAGACGAGCGGCAGGCGGCTCTCCTTCAGGGCGGCGAGAAAGACGTCCCGGTGCGGCGCGCCGCGGTAGTATTCCTCGCGCGTGCGGGCGTGGACGATGATCTCCTCGAGCGGATAGCGCGAGAGCAGTTTGAGCAGCGCGGGGAACTCGCCGGGGTCGGCGTAGCCCAGCCGCGTCTTCACCGACAGGCGCAGCGGTAGGCGCGGGCACACCGCGTCGAGCAAACGCGCGAGGCGCTCCGCGTCGCGCAGCAGGCCCGCGCCCTTGCCCTTCGCCGTCACGGTGCCGGACGGGCAGCCGAGGTTCAAGTTCGCCTCGGCGTAGCCCATGCCGGCGAGCGCGCCGCACGCCCAGAGCAGCGGCTCCGGCTCGCGCGCGAGCAGCTGCGGCACGACGAAGAGGCCCGCCTGCGGGGCGATGGCGCGCAGCTCCTTGGGCGTCAGGCGCAGGTCGGCCGTGGGGCTGACGAACGGCGTGAAGTATTTGGTCACGCCGCCGAAT
Organism: uncultured Clostridia bacterium; assembly: GCA_947631405.1. Lineage (GTDB taxonomy): Bacteria > Bacillota > Clostridia > Christensenellales > Aristaeellaceae > Ventricola. The sequence continues at coordinate 35,126 of CANRLC010000019.1, forward strand.
CGCTGCGCGTGGACGCGGCGATAGACCGCGTCGGTGACGCCCTCGAGCGGGGCGAAGTAGACGTCCATGCGTACCTCCTGCGGCGCGGGGCCGCGCTGGGATATTCGACGGCGGCGGCGCGAATCCTTCTCGCGGCTTGAAAAGCGGCGCGCAGCCTATCAAAAAGGATTCTGCCGCTGGATATGGGGTTTTCGGTAATCTGCACGCGGCTTGAAAAGCGGCGCGATGTGTGCGATAATCGGGGAAAGAGGGGAAGGGATGCGCATGCGGACGCTACAGGAGATCGTGGACGCGTCAAAGCGGCTGGTGTTCTTTGGCGGCGCGGGCGTGTCCACCGCCAGCGGCATTCCGGATTTTTCGGACAGAGACGTGCCGCGCGAGGACGGGCTGACGCCGCAGATGCTGCTCAGCCGCTCGTTTTTCTACCTGCATCCCGAGCAATTCTTCGATTTTTACCGGCGGGAGTTCGTCCATCCCGACGCGCAGCCCAACGCCGCGCACCGCAAGCTGTTTGAATTGGAGCGCGCGGGCAAGCTGACGGCGCTGGTGACGCAGAACGTGGACGGGCTGCACCGCGCGGCGGGCAACCGGCTGGTGTACGAGCTGCACGGGAGCATCCACGAGAACGCCTGCATGGACTGCGGCAGGCGCTACGGTCTGGATGCGGTGCTGCGCGCAGGGCATCCCGCGCTGCGCGGACTGCGGCGGCGTCATCAAGCCGAGCGTCGTGCTCTACGGCGAGCCGTGCGACCCCTACGCGCATACGGGCGCGTGCCGGGAGATCGCGCGCTGCGACACGCTGATCGTCGCCGGGACGAGCCTGACGGTGGAGCCCGCCGCCTCGTGCCTCTCGTACTTCAGGGGGCGGACGCTGGCGGTCGTCAACCGCGAGGAGACGAGTGCGGACGCGCGCGCGACGCTCGTGCTGCGCGAGGATGTGGCAGACGCGCTGGGCGCGCTGCAAGTGCGCTGACGCGGGCGCGCGCCTTGCTTGACAGCGCATGGAGAAGATGATAAAATGGGAATCAATGACAGGCCCGCTTTTTCGCCCGGCGAGGCGAACGGGCGCGAAGGGAAAGGATGGAGCCGCATGAAAAGCCTTTGTGCTTTGCTGCGCGGCGGCTCTTTTGGCGGAGGGCGCTGCGTCCCTGCTTGATTTCCCGCGGGCTACGCCGGTCTTCTCGGCGTCGCAGACGATTGTCTTCAAGGAGAATACGAACATGCCGGACGATGCGACGGTCTGCCTTTGCGGCGAGTGTCGCTGATGTCAATACCATAAGGCCGGCGGCCTGTGGCCGCTTCCGCTTCCGAAGCGGGTTTGCGGTATGCCGGTTGTTGCGCCCGAGGCCGGCGGCCGGTGGCCGCTTCCACTTCCGAAGCGGATCGGCGGCGAAGCAAAACGGGGAATCCTTCCGCACGCGGCGGCATCGGCGCGCGCGGCAATATAGAGAGGAGCGACTTCTCATGGCGATCAAGACAAAACCCTTTGGAAACCTGCCGGACGGGCGGGCGGTCACCCTGTACACGCTGGTCAACGCGATTGGCGCGTCGGTGAGCGTCATCGACTACGGCGCGATCTTCACCTCCATCGTCGTCCCGGACAAGGACGGCCAGCTGGCCGACGTGGCGCTGGGGTTTGACAACCTGCCCGCGTATCTGGGCGACCATGCCTGCATGGGCGACACGGTGGGCCGCTACGGCAACCGCATCGCGCTGGGCCGCTTTACGCTGGACGGCAAGACCATTCAACTCAACTGCAACGACGGCGCGAACCACCTGCACGGCGGCTTCATCGGCTTCAGCAAGAAGATGTGGACGGCGGAGCAAAAGCCCGGCAAGGGCGAGGATAGCCTCGTGCTGCGCATGACCAGCCCCGACGGCGAGGAGAACTACCCCGGCACGCTGGACGTGACGCTCACCTGTACATGGGACGACGCCTGCCGCCTGACGCTGCACTACGAAGCGGTCACGGACAAGCCCACGCTGTGCAACCTGACGAACCACACCTACTTCAACCTCGCCGGGCATGCGCACGGCACGGTGCGCGATCATGTGCTGACCATCGAGAGCGACGCGACGACGGCGGTCGGCGCGGGCCTGATCCCGACGGGCGAACTGGCCGACGTCACCGGCACGCCGCTGGATATGCGCAAGGGCAAGCTGCTGGGCGAGGGCCTCGATCTGGCCGCGACCTGCCCGGCGCTCATCGAGGCGGGCGGCTACGATCACAACTTCGCCCTGCGCAAGGGCGAGGCGATGGGCTTGGCGGCGCATCTGGTCTGCCCGCAGACCGGGCGCGTGATGGACGTGCTGACCGATCAGCCGGGCATCCAGCTCTACACCGCCTGCATGACGGACGTCGGCGGCGGCAAGGACGGCGCGCATTACGGCAAGTATTGCGGCCTGTGCCTCGAGACGCAGCACTTCCCGGATTCGCCGAACCACCCGCAGTTCCCCGGCACGACCGAGCTGCGCCCCGGAGAGCGCTACGACACCACGACCGTCTACGCGTTCTCGACGCTGTAAGCAAAAGATGAAAACGGCAGGGCTTCCCCGCGAGGGGAAGCCCCCGCTTGCTTCCAATCATCAAAAATGGGGTGAGTCAAGTGAAGAAGCTCGTTTTCGCGCTGCTGCTCGCGCTGACGGCAGCGCTGTGCCTGACGGGCGCGCCCGCGGAGGAGGCGCTGATCGTTCCGGAGGGGATGGAGGACGTGCCCGCCGACGCGGTTTCGCTGCTCGGGCGGGAATTCCCCGGCTATGCGCTGGAGGACTACATCGAGATCCCGGGCACGCCGGACGGCGACTACGCCTTTGCCTCCGTCGCGCTGGGCGGCGCGCGCACGCTCGCGTGCATGCGGCGCTCGGGCGAAAAGCTGACGCTGGCCTATGCGAACCCCGCCGCGCTGCCGCAGGGCGAGGCGAGCGTAGCGTATTTTGTGCAGGACACGGCCGGCGTCAAGGATTGGACGGCCCGCGGCGCGGACGTGTGGGATCACGACGACGCATGGGGGTTTACCTTCTTTTTCAGCCCGCCGGAGAACGAGGAATACCCCGAAAAGGGCGTCTGCTATCACTGGGACGGCAAGCGCTTCGCGCTGTTCAGCTATTTTGATTGGGCGTCGTTCTACGGCGAAACGTATCTGGAGGGCGACGGACTGAGCTTTTACCATCAGGAGGGCGCGGGCGCATACGCGCACATTACGCTTTCGGTGAAGACGGACGCGGCGAAGGCGGATTTTGCCGCGCTGCCCAAGCGCGTGTGGGACGCGGGCGTCGATCTCTCCGGGCTGCCCGTCGTGCCGGGCGGGTCGCTTCCGGCGATCAATGTGGACTTTGCGCCGGGTCAGAAATTTCCGGTCTACACCGGGCCGGGGACGGACTATGCGCGCGCGGCGGACGGCAAGGCGATCGTCAGCACGAACGGGCAGATCGACGTGTACGGCGTGCACGACGGCTGGGCGATGATCCTCTACGAGGTGGGTCATGCGCGCTGCCGGATCGGCTGGATCGACGCCTCGGCGCTGCCGGAGGACGCGCGCGTGCCGGAGCTGACGTTCCTTGGCCGCGACTGCGTGCTGGGCTGGCCGGAGGGGCTTCAGGACGGGGGCTTCCCTGTGACGGACGACCCGCTTGTCACGGGGGAGACGGTCTGCACCCTGCCCGCCGGAACGCGTGTGACGGCGCTGCTGGACACCAGCGACTGGTTCTACATCTACTGCGCGTTTGAGCTGAACGGGGAAAAGCAGTGCGCGTTTGTGCAGGGAAACTTTTACGGGGATGAGGACAGGATCGTGTGGTGAGCGGGCTGTGCCCGCTTCCATCTCCGAAAAAGCCTGCGGTGATCGTGCTTGGGCGCACGAGGCCGCAGGCTTTTTCTGGTTTGGGGGGGGCGGGCTGTGCCCGCTTCCATCTCCGAAAGAACCTGCGGCGATCGTGCTTGGGCGCACGAGGCCGCAGGTTTTTCTGGTTTGGGGGGCGGGCTGTGCCCGCTTCCATCTCCGAAAAAGCCTGCGGCGATCGTGCTTGGGCACACGAGGCCGCAGGTTTTTTGGATTTAGGGGCGTTCCCTATTCCCAGAAAAACCCACGGCCTCGTGCGCATAAAAGGGGATAACCACTACCTATTTCAGAGACGGGTGCGGGACGGCCCGCTGAGAGGCGAGCGGGCTCAGCCCGCACGGTGCCTTATCTCGTAGAGGTAGGAATACGCCACCGGCACGACGCCGCAGAGCGCGATCACGGCGAGAAGCCCCCAGAAGAGCGCGGGCGAGGTGGGAGCGAGGAACGCCAGCGCGACGACGAGAATCCCCGCGGCGACAAAGAGCTTTCCCGCAAAGCGGTGCGTGGCGTGCCAGTTGCCCTCGTCGTTTAGCGCCCACGGCGTCCGGATGCCGAGGGTGTAGTTCTGCCCGCACTTGGGCAGATAGTTGCCCAGCACGACGAACAGCACGCCCACGACGGCGAAGGCCGCCGCCGAGACGTCGATCCCGCTCCCCAAGGCGTACGCGTACATGAGGCTGTGGACGAGGATCGAGATCGCGGGGCAAAGCCACAGAACCAGTCGGAACGGCTTGCCCTCGATGTTCTTGCGCTTGGGGTCGGTCAGCGCCGCCGCGGCGCACACGAGTTGCACCAGCAGCAGGCACGCGGGCAGCGCGAACACCGCCGCCGCCTTCGGCATATAACCGTCGCACTCGCCCGCCAGATTGAAGTGAGAGGGCATGGGGTCGGGCAGCCTGTTCCAGAGGACGAGGCCGAACAGGATCGGCGAAAGGGTCAAAAGCGCGGTCAGTATCAGCGTCGGCAGGGTCTTTTTCTTCATTTTTCGTTTCCTCCCAAATCCTTGATCCAGAGCATGATCTCCTCCAACACCGAGGCGTTCAGCTCGTAGTAGATGAATTTCCCGTCCCGTCTGTCGCGAATCAGATCGGCTTCGCGCAGAACCGAGAGATGGCGCGAGACCGCCGCGCCGGAGATGGGAAACCTTTCCGCGATCTCCCCCGCCGAGTGCGCCCCGCCCTTCAGCAGGTTGAGGATCTCCCGCCGCGTGGGGTCGGCAAGGGCGCGGAGCGTCGCCTGTAAGCCCAAGGACATGCACCTCCTAACGACTCATTTAACATTTAGTCTAAACGTTAAATGAAGTATAGCACGGCGCGGAGAGGATGTCAAGAGGAAATTAGCCGAGGAGGCATTCTTTTTTGTCGAATGACGCGTGGCAATACAAAAAGCGAGGGCAACGCTGCGCCTAGCAACGCTGCCCCATGCCTATTAGGGAAGCCCGTTCTCCCCCACAGGGGAGAACGGGCGCAGATCACTGACAAACCCTGCATTCAAAAGAGGATGCAGGGTTTGTTATACGTTAAGAGGAACAATAGCGAGGCAAC
>CANRLC010000020.1 GCA_947631405.1 uncultured Clostridia bacterium
GTTCACGGAAGGCGAGGCGACAGTGACGCTGGCGGGCGGCGAGAGCGCGACCGCGAAGGGCCTGCCGGAAGGGACGAAGTACACGGTCGAAGAAGCTCTTGCGGCCGGGTATGAGAACAAGACGCCAGAAGCGAACAAGAGTGGCACGATCACCGACGGCGGGAAGGCAGAGGCAGCGTTTACCAACCGCTTCAAGACGGGCGAGCTGACGGTCAAGAAGGCGGTCGAGGGCGAACTGACGGCGGCTGACAAGGACGCGAAGTTCACCTTCACGGTAAAGCTTGACAAAGCGCTGACCGGCACTTACGGCGAGATGGAGTTCACGGAAGGCGAGGCGACAGTGACGCTGGCGGGCGGCGAGAGCGCGACCGCGAAGGGCCTGCCGGAAGGGACGACGTACACGGTCGAAGAAGCTCCTGCGGCCGGGTATGAGAACAAGACGCCAGAAGCGAACACGCACGGTAAGATTACCGACGGCGGGAAGGCAGAGGCAGCGTTTACCAACCGCTTCAAGACGGGCGAGTTGACGGTCACCAAGACCGTCACAGGCACGGCGGCCGATCGGGAGCAGGCGTTCGCCTTCACGGTGACGCTGAGCGACAAGACGATCACCGGCAAGTTCGGCGAGATGGAGTTCACGGACGGCGTGGCGACATTTGAACTGAAGCACGGCGAGAGCCTGACCGCTGAGAACCTGCCCGCGGGCATCGAATACGAGGTGACCGAGGCGGCGAGCGAGGATTACGCATCGAGCAGCACGGGCGCGAAGGGCACGATCGAGGATCAGGAGACCGCGACCGCGGCGTTCGTCAACCACAAGGATGCGACGCCCGAGCCGACGGAGGAGCCGACGCCCGAGCCGACGGAAGAGCCGACGCCCGAACCGACGGAAGAGCCGACGCCTGAACCGACGGAAGAGCCGACGCCGACGCCCGTTCCCGTGGTGACGCCTGAACCCACGCCCGAACCGACGCCCGAACCGACGCCTACGCCGACGCCCACGCCGGAGCAGCAGTACACGAGCGTCGAGGGCACCAAGTCGTGGCGCGACGACGACGACAAGGATGGGCTGCGGCCTGCGTCCGTGACGGTTCGTCTGCTTCAGGATGGCAATGCCTACGCGGAGACCACGGTGACGGCGGCCGACGGCTGGCACTACGCCTTTGGCGATCTGCCGGTGTTCAGGCCGGACGGCACGACCTTCGAGTACGCGATCAGCGAGCAGCTGACGAGCGGCTACTTTGCGGCCGTGGTGGGCTATGACCTCGTCAACGTGTACATCCCGCACACGACGCCGGAGGAGCCGGAGAATCCGGAGAATCCGGAGAATCCGGACGAGCCGGAGAACCCGGACGAACCGAAGGTGATCCACGAGCCGCCGCAGGGCTTCGAGATCACGCACCTGACGGAGGAGGAGCTGGAGCAGTTCATCCAGCTGTACAACTACGACACGCCTTTGGCCGGCATGCTGCTGGGCACGGGCGACGAGACACCCGCGGCGCCGTTCGTCTTCGCCGGCATCGGTCTGGCGGCGTTGATCGCGCTGGCGGTGGGAAGCGTCCCGAGGCGCAGACGCGAAGATTGACGAGAAACCCTACAAACGCACGCCGGGCGGCGGGGGAAAGCGCCTTTCCTCCGCCCGCCCCGGCGGGACGACAGGCCCCGGTAGGCCGCAGTCTGTCAAAGAAGCCTTTCTCCCCCCCCGGAGGGGGAGAAAGGGCGATCCAATTCTTTAATAATTGCTTGGATTTTGAATTGAATCCAAAAAGATTTTGATGCTGGACATGGGTTTTCGACAAGCTGAGACCCATGTAGGCCGTGAGGACAGGAGGCGAAGCGAATGAAGCGGATGACGGCAATTCTATTGGCGGCCCTGCTGCTGTGTACGGGCACGGCGCTGGCCGCCCAATGGCGCGAAGGAACCGGCCCCAGCCAGCCCTATCAGGGCGCGCCGGAGATCGACCTGAGCCAACAGATGGGCTACATGATGTTCTTTCCCAGCGAGCAGATGCCGGTGGAGAACGAATGCGAGCGGCTGTACATCTATCTGCCGCGCGAGGACGTACACGTCGGTGAGGGTACCTTTTACCTGTGTACCGACAGGGGCGAGGTCTGGGAGACGGAGATGACCGACCCGGACGCGGTGATCGAGCGACCGATCAACGAGAGCGAGCTGGACGGCCTGCTCTGGGGCGGCGGCACCTGCTTTGAGATTCGCCTGTCGCGCTCGCTCAAGCTGGGCGAAACGTACTTCGTGAACCTGACGGGCGGCTCGATCGTCTCCGAGGACGGCGTGCAAAGCCCGCAAATCGGCGGCACCGACCAGTGGCGCTTCACGTTGGCGGGGGATTACGGCGTCAGCGAGATGGCGTACCTGCGCGCGGAGGGCGACGAGACCGTGGAGGTGGAGTCGCCGCAGCCAGGGGACGAGATTCGCTTCGATCTCGTGCTGGGCGGCGACGCGGCATGGGCCTTGCTCTACGAATACAACGATTCCGCGGATTTCCTCGAGACCATGTTCGAGGAGAGCTGCGAGGTGACCGGACAGGTGACGGGAGATCAGTTGGTCTGGGGCGTCCTGTTCATGGACGCGGAGGGCAACGAGCTGCACCGCACCGAGTTCTGGTGATCGACAAAGGAAGATAAGCGGCGGCGGGTTTCATGGCCCGCCGCCGCAGCTTGTCAAAAAAGTCATTGTACTATCTTGCGTAATCTTCAAAAGCTTTTCAACCTTCAAAGTTTGGGGACCGAAGGTTTCCAAAGGGCGACCGGAAAGCCCTTTGGTGGGGCGGCGGGGCAAAGCCCCGCATCCCCCGAAAGCTTGAAGAAAAGAGCAGCAGGGTTTTTCGACAGACTGCAGCGGCGGGTTTCATGGCCTGCCGCCGTTTCGTATGCCCGCTGAAAACCGGGCGCAGCGCAAAAACCCCGCCTGCCGCGAGGGCAGACGGGGGAGCGATAGCGCTTGGGAATCAGTACATGCCGCCCATGTCGCCGCCGGCCGGGGCCGCGGGCGCCGGGTTCTTCTCGGGCAGGTCGGCCACGAGGGACTCGGTGGTCAGCACGATCGCCGCGACGCTCGCCGCGTTTTGCAGCGCGCTGCGGGTGACCTTGGTCGGGTCGATGATGCCCGCCTCGACCATATCGACGTACTTGTCGTTCAGCGCGTCGTAGCCGAAGCCGGGCTTGCGCGCCCGCTTGATCTTCTCGACGATCACGGAGCCTTCCATGCCGGCGTTCTCGGCGATCTGGCGAACCGGCTCCTCGAGCGCGCGCAGCACGATTTGCACGCCGGTCTTCGCGTCGCCGGTGTACTTGGCCATCAGCGCCTGCACGTTCGGGATGACGGAGAGCAGCGCGGTTCCGCCGCCCGGCACGATGCCTTCCTCAACGGCGGCGCGGGTCGCGGCCAGCGCGTCCTCGATGCGCAGCTTGCGCTCCTTCATCTCGACCTCGGTCGCAGCGCCGACCTGGATGACGGCCACGCCGCCGGCCAGCTTGGCCAGACGCTCTTGCAGCTTCTCGCGGTCGTAATCGGAGGTCGTCTCGCCGATCTGCGTGCGGATGGAGGAGACGCGCGCGGCGATCTCCTTCGGGTCTCCGGCGCCCTCGACGATCGTGGTGTTGTCCTTATCGACCTTCACCTGGCGCGCGGAGCCGAGCATATCGACGGTAGCGGTCTTTAGCTCGTAGCCCAGCTCCTCGGAGATGACCTGACCGCCGGTCAGGATGGCGATGTCTTGCAGCATGGCCTTGCGGCGGTCGCCGAAGCCCGGGGCCTTGACCGCGACGCAGGTGAACGTGCCGCGCAGCTTGTTGACGACCAGCGTCGCCATCGCCTCGCCCTCGATGTCCTCGGCGATGATGAGCATCTTGCGGCCGGACTGCACGACCTGCTCCAGCAGCGGCAGAATCTCCTGAATGTTGGAGATCTTCTTGTCGGTGATGAGGATGTAGGGGTTGTCGAGCACGGCCTCCATCTTGTCGGTGTCGGTCGCCATGTAGGCGGAGACGTAGCCGCGGTCAAACTGCATGCCCTCGACCAGCGACAGGTTCGTCTGCATGGTCTTGCTCTCCTCGACGGTGATGACGCCGTCCTTGCCGACCTTGTCCATCGCCTCGGCGACGAGCTTGCCGATGGTCGGATCGGCGGCGGAGTTGGCCGCCACGTTCTCGATGGCCTGATTGTCGCTCACGGCCACGGACATCTCCTTGAGGCCGTCGACCGCAGCCTGCGTGGCCGCCTCGATGCCGCCGCGCAGCACCATCGGGTTCGCGCCCGCGGCGAGGTTCTTCAGGCCCTCGCGGATGATCGCCTGCGCCAGCAGCGTGGCGGTGGTGGTGCCGTCGCCCGCGACGTCGTTGGTCTTCGTGGCGACCTCCTTGACGAGCTGCGCGCCCATGTTCTCAAAGGCGTTCTCCAGCTCGATCTCCTTGGCGATGGTCACGCCGTCGTTGGTGATGAGCGGGGAGCCGTACTTCTTGTCCAGCACGACGTTGCGGCCCTTGGGGCCGAGGGTGATTTTCACGGTGTCCGCCAGCGCGTTGATGCCGCGCTCCAGCGAACGGCGAGCCTCCTCGCCAAAGACGATCTGCTTGGCCATAAGTCATTCCTCCTAAAATCAAACCTTTGCCGGAATTTTGAATTTCTCATCCGAAAAGCTACGCCGCCAACGCCCCTCTGCCCGCGGCCTCGTGCGCTCCATATTCATGAAACACAAAGCCCTTCGGAGATGGGTGTGGGCACAGCCCACCGGCCCCGTGCGCTTCACATCGTGAACCGCCAAAGCCCTCCGGAGATGGGTGTGGGCACAGCCCACCGGCCTCGTGCGCTTCACATCGTGAACCGCCAAAGCCCTCCGGAGATGGGTGTGGGCACAGCCCACCGGCCTCGTGCGCTTCACATCGTGAACCGCCAAAGCCCTTCGGAAGCGGGTGTGGGCACTGCCCACTACTCTACGATGGCGAGAATGTCGCTCTGGCGGACGATCTTCAGCTCTTCGCCGTCGATCTTGATCTCCGTGCCCGCGTACTTCGAGTAGACGACCTTCTGGCCGACCTTCACCTGCATGGTGATCTCCTTGCCGTCCACCACGCCGCCCGGGCCAACCGCGAGCACCGTCGCATACTGCGGCTTCTCCTTCGCGCTGGACGTGAGGATCAGGCCGCCCTTCGTCGTCTCCTCCATCTCCGCGTCCTTGATGACCACGCGGTCGAAAAGGGGCTTCAAGCTCATTGTAACAGACCTCCTTCTGTTTGCCTCTGAGAGTTTGTTAGCACTCTTTGAAGACGAGTGCTAAAACCAGATATACTATACGCGACTTGCGCAAAACAGGCAAGATCGGGAAACGAATGAATCCCGCTTCCATTTCCAGTTTTTCCGGATTTTTCAAAAATATCCCTCTCGTTTGCCATCTCGCGCTTATTTTCGCAAGATTTTAAGCTTTTAGGCGTCCGCACTGGCGCGCAGGGGCATTTCATGGTACAATCAATCAAACGGGAAACGGAGGATAGCGATGGATCGGGAACGGGATTTTGCGGCGGCGCTGCTGCGCTGGTACGACGCCGCGCATCGAGATCTGCCGTGGCGGCATACGCGCGACGCGTACCGCGTGTGGGTGTCGGAGATCATGCTCCAGCAGACGCGCGCGGAGACCGTCGTTCCCTATTATGAGCGCTTCCTCGCGCGCTATCCCACGCTGGAGGCGCTCGCGCAGGCGGACGAAGGCGAGCTGCTCAAGCTCTGGGAGGGGCTGGGCTATTACAGCCGCGCGCGCAATTTGCAGCGCGCCGCGCAAAGGGCCGCGCAAGAGTGCGGCGGGACGCTTCCGCGCACGGTCGAGGCGCTGCGCTCGCTGCCGGGCGTCGGCGCGTATACGGCGGGCGCGATCGCCGCGATCGCCTACGGCCTGCCCGTCGCCGCGGTGGACGGCAACGTGGAGCGCGTCCTCTGCCGCTACGACGCCGTGACGGAGAGCGTCGGCGACCCCGGAACGCGCCGGGCCGTCGAGGCGCGCGCGCAGGCGCTCGTGCCAAGGGATCGGCCGGGCGACTTCGCCAACGCGATGATGGAGCTGGGCGCGACGGTTTGCACGCCCAAAAATCCCGCATGCCTGCTGTGCCCGGTGCGCGAGGGCTGCCGGGGATTTGAGCGGGGCGTCGCGCAGGAACTGCCGGTCAAGCCGCGCAAAAAGCCGCAGCGCGTCGAGCGCCGCGCCGTGATGCTGGTCTTTTGCGAAAGACGCGTGCTGACCGTGCGGCGCGAGGAGCGGCTGCTGGGCGGGCTTTACGCCTTCCCCAGCGCGCTGCACGAGGGCGAGACGGGCGACCCCGCCGCGCTGGTGTACGCTTTGGAGGCGATGGGCGTGCGCGCCGCCTACGACGAGCCGCTGGGCCGCGCGCGCCACGTCTTCACGCACATCGTCTGGGAGATGGACGTCCACGCGCTGGCCGCCGAGACGTGTACGCCCGTCGAGGGCGGCCTGTGGGCGACGCGCGAGGCGCTCGCCGCGCTGGCGATGCCCACCGCGGTGCGCTACGCCCGGGAGCAGGCCGCGCTCCGGCTGTGACGGCGCAAATGAAAAGGGCCGGGGATTGATCCGTCCCCGGCCCATGGACGCGCGCTTTACGCGCCTTGCCGCTTCCAGCGCCGCAGCGTCGGCAGATACGCCGCCAGCCGCGCGCGGGCGGTCGCCTCGTCCGGGTGCAGGCCGAGCCTCACCTCCAGCGGCGCGCAGAAGTCGATCATCTCCTGCAGCGTCCCGGTCATCTTTTCCTCGCCCTCCGGGCAGCAGTAGACGCAGTACTCCGGGTTCGGCGTGCCGTCGGCATGCTTGCCAAAAAGCTCGGGCGAGGTGAGCGGCATGCCGCAGCTCTGGCATACGGGCGCGGCCTGCGATGGGATTTCAGGGTTCATGTTCTTTCCTCCTTTTTTGCGCTTTCCCATGGGATAGCCTATGATCGCACACAAAAGCGGACAGCTCCATGTCAGGTTTTGAGGAATACAATCCGTTTTGAAGGGAAGCGCCGTTTGACTTCACGGCGGACGAGCGGCCCGAATAGAGGAGGAAACCATGCAGATCAGCCGTCTGTTTGAAATGCTCTACATCCTGCAGGAGCGCGGGCAGGTCACCGCGTCGGAGCTGGCCCGGCGCTTCGAGGTCTCCCAGCGCACGGTCTACCGCGACGCGCAGGCGCTCTGCGAGGCGGGCGTGCCGATCTACGCGCAGAGCGGGCGCGGCGGCGGGCTGCGCATCCTGCCGGGCTACCAGATCAAAAGCGCGCTGCTGAGCGAGGAGGAGCGAAAGACCGTCCTTTCGGCGCTGCGCGCGATGGAGCAGGTCGGCGCGGCGGACGCGGCGCTGCTGCGCAGGCTCACGGCCCTGCTGGGCGGCTCCCAGCCCGACTGGGTGGAGATCGACTTTTCCGACTGGAGCGGCCGGAGGCAGGCGCTCTTTGGCGCGCTGCGCACGGCGATCCTGCTCGGCAGGCAGGTCGCGCTCGACTACTGCGCCGAGGGCGGCGAGAGCGCCCGGCGGCGCGTGTGCCCCGTCAAACTCTGGTTCAAGGGCAGGACGTGGTACCTGCGCGCGTACTGCATGGAGCGGCGCGCCATGCGCACCTTCAAGCTGACGCGCATCCTGCGCGCGGAGATGCTGCCGGAGGGCTTTCCGCCGGAGGCGCCGGCCGACGCGGGCGGCGATAAAGACGCGTGGGAGGCGGCCGAACCGCTGCGCTTTACGCTGCTGGCGGACGCGTGCATGGCCTACCGCGTCTACGACGACTTCTTGCCGGAGTGGGTGACGCGCCTGCCGGACGGCGGCTTTCGCATCGAGGCGGAGTTCCCGCCGGGCGAGTGGAACGCGAGCCTCATCTTGGGCTACGGCGAGCACGCCGAGGTGACGCGGCCCGAAGGGCTGCGCCGCGAGATCGCGGAGCGCGCCCGTAAAATGGCCGCGCGCTACGGCAACGCGTAAGCCGTCTTGCGCGGGCGGGCGCGCATGCGTATAATAATAGGCAAGAATCGGCGGGCGGGCAAAGCGCCGCCCCTGCAAGGACGCCGAAAGGCGCGGGAGGGAAGCGTGTTCTGTCAGGTCATCGTGGACATCGCGCACGAGGATGTCGATCATGTGTTCACCTATCGCGTGCCGGAGGGGATGAGCGTGTGCCCCGGCATGCGCGTTCGCGTGCCGTTCGGGCGGATGCGCGCCGTCGAGGGCGTGGTGGTGGAGATGGCGCAGGCGTGCGATCTGCCGCCGGAGCGCGTGCGCGACGTGACCGACACGCTGGAGGATTACCCCGCCGTGCTGCCCGCGCTGCTGGCGCTGGCGCAGGACATCCACAGGGGATCGTTCTGTACGCTGGCGCAGGCGCTGCGGCTGATGTTCCCGGCGCAGATGCGCGGCGAGCGCGTGAGTGACCGCACGCGCGAGGTGGCCGTGCTGACGATCGATCCGGCGGTCGCGGAGCAGGTGATCGCCGCGCAGAAGCGCGCGCCCAAGCGGGCCGCCGTGCTGCGCGCGCTCGCCGGCGCGCCGGGGCGGGAGATGCCCTGCGACGCGCTGCGCGCGCAGCTGGGCGCGTGCCGCGATCCGCTGCTGGCGCTGCAAAAGGCGGGCTTCGTGCGGCTGGAGCAGCGCGAATCGCTGCGCACGCCCTACGGCGAAATGGAGCGGCTGGCTGCGGAGGATCCGGCGCTGACCGCGCAGCAGGCCAAGGTGCTCTCGCAGCTGCTTCCGGCGGTGGAGGCCGGGCGCGGCGCGTTCCTGCTCTACGGCGTCACGGGAAGCGGCAAGACCGAGGTGTTTATCCGCGCGGTGCGCCGCTGCGCGCAGCTGGGCAAGACGGCGATCGTGCTGGTGCCCGAGATCGCGCTCACGCCGCAGATGGTGCTCTGGTTCCGCTCGCGCTTTGGCGAGGACGCCGCCGTGCTCCATTCCCGCCTGTCGCCGGGCGAGCGCTACGACGAGTGGCGGCGCATCCGGCGCGGGGACGTGCGCGTGGTGATCGGCGCGCGCTCGGCGATCTTCGCGCCGCTTGAGCGCGTCGGTCTGATCATCGTGGACGAGGAGCACGAGCAGAGCTACATCGCCGACAATGCGCCGCGCTACGACGCGCGCGATCTGGCGCGCATCCGCTGCGAGCGCGAGGGCGGCGTGCTGCTGCTGGCCAGCGCCACGCCGAGCATGCGCTCCTTCGCGCTGGCGGGCCGGGGCGATCTGACGCTGCTGGAGATGCCGCGCCGCGTGAACGACCGCCCGCTGCCCGAGGTTCACGTCGTGGACATGCGCGAGGAACTCCGGCAGGGCAATCGCTCCGTGTTTTCCGGCGCGCTGGTCTCCTCTCTGCGTGCGTGTTTGGACGCGGGCAAGCAGGCAATCCTCTTCGTCAACCGGCGCGGGTACGCGACGTTCGTCTCCTGCCGCAGCTGCGGCTACGTCGTCACCTGCGACCAGTGCGACGTGTCGATGACCTATCACAGCGCGGACGACGCGCTGCGCTGCCACTACTGCGGGCGGGAGGCGCCCGTGCCCACGGTCTGCCCCGAGTGCGGCAGCCCGTACATCAAATACTTCGGCGTGGGCACCCAGCGCGTGGAGGAGGAGGTGCGCCGCCTGTTCCCCGATGTGCCGACGCTGCGCATGGACATCGACACCACGCGCACCAAGGACGCGCACGAGCGCATGCTCTCCGCCTTCAGGCGCGGGGAGGCGCGCGTGATGATCGGCACGCAGATGATCGCCAAGGGGCTGGATTTCCCGAACGTGACGATGGTCGGCATCGTCGCGGCGGACGCGATGCTGCGCCTGCCGGACTATCGCTCTGCCGAGCGCACGTTCCAGCTGCTCACGCAGGTGGCCGGGCGCGCCGGGCGCGCGGACAGTCCCGGCGAGGTCATCCTGCAGACCTACGATCCCGCGCATTACGCCGTGGAGGCGGCCAGCCGTCAGGACTACCGCGCCTTTTTTGAAGAGGAGATGCGCCGCCGCAAGGCCGCGTATTATCCGCCGTACACGCTGCTCGCGCGCATCCTGTGCGAGGCGCAGGACGAAGCCGCCGCGCAATCCGCCGCGCAGAGTGCGATGCGGCAGATGGAGGCGTTCTTTGCGCGCAGGCAATACCTGCAAAAGTATGTGCTCGCGCTGCGCGTGATGGCCTGTCCCGTCCGCCGCATCAAGGGCAAGAGCCGCTGGCAAGTCACGCTCAAGATCGTCGATCAGCCCGTCTGTCAGGAGGCCGTGGGCAAGATGAGCGAGCTGGCGCAAACGCCCGTCCCCGGCTGCGCGCTGGTCTGTCAGGTCAACCCCTCCTCCATGATGTAGGCGGGGCGGGCGGTGCCCGCGCCCATTTCCGAAGCGGTTTGCAGGTCGTCGATCTAAGCCAAACGTGGCCGAAACTTTGAGCTGTTCCAAAGAAAAAGCGCGCGCCCGTCTCCGCGATGAAGACGGGCGCGCCGCGCGTCATGAAATTGTTTTGAGATTATTTTTCGATCGCCGCGATGATCTCGACCTCGCAGAGCACGCCCTTGGGCAGCGCCTTGACCGCCACGCACGAGCGCGCGGGGCAGGAGGGGAAGTACTTCGCGTAGACCTCGTTGAAGGCGGCGAAGTCGCCCATGTCCGCGAGGAAGCAGGTCGTCTTGACGACCGCGTCGAACGAGACGCCCGCGGCATCCAAAAGAGCGCCGAGGTTTTTCATGACCTGCGTCGCCTGCGCGGCGATGTCCTCGCCCACGACCAACCCGGTCGCGGGGTCGAGCGGGATCTGGCCGGAGAAAAACGCGAAACCTCCGGCGATCTTCCCTTGGGAATACGGCCCGATGGCGGCGGGCGCGCGGTCGGTGTGTACGGTCTGCATGGCGATCATCCTTTCCCCAAATGGTGTACGCCCATTATAGCACAGTTTCGCGCGTTTGCAAGCGGCGGCGCGCGCTTTCCTTTCGCCGCGCTTCCCCCTTTCTTTTTTGGGGAAAGTGGTTTATAATAGGGCCATCATGGGACATTGTGTCCGTCTGCGAGGACGGCGTGAACGGAAAGGGAGACGAATATGGCGCTTCGCAAGATCATCAGCATCGAGGACGAGCTGCTGCGCAAGCACAGCCGCGAGGTGCAGCATTTTGACAGCAGGCTGCATCGCCTGCTCGACGACATGGCCGAGACGATGGCGGCGGCGAACGGCGTGGGGCTGGCCGCGCCGCAGGTGGCGGTGCTGCGCCGCGCGGTCGTGATGGACTGCGGCAGCGGCCTCATCGAGATGGTGAACCCGCAGATCCTCTCCACCGAGGGCGAGCAGGAAGGCCCGGAGGGCTGCCTGTCCGTGCCGGGCCGCCGGGGGCTGGTCAAGCGGCCGATGAAGGTGCGCGTGCGCTTTCAGGATCGCTACGGCGAGTGGCGCGAGCTGGAGGGCGAGGAGCTGCTGGCGCGCTGCATCATGCACGAGACCGATCACCTCGACGGGCGGATGTATGTGGACATCATGACCCGCGAGCTGTTCGACGAGGACGAGGAGGAGGACGACCCGACGTGAGAATCGTCTTCATGGGCACGCCCGACTTCGCCGTGCCGTCGCTGCGCGCGCTGCTGGACGCGGGCTACGACGTCGCGGGCGTCGTCTGCCAGCCGGACAGGCCGAAGGGCCGCGGGCATAAGCTGGCGGCCTGCGCGGTCAAGGAGGCGGCGCTGGCAGCGGGCATCCCGGTGTTTCAGCCGGAGCGCATCAAGCGGCCCGAGGGCGTGCAGATGCTGCGCGACCTCGCGCCCGACCTGTGCGTGACCGCCGCGTTTGGGCAGATCCTCTCGCAGGAGCTGCTGGACATCCCGCTCATGGGCACGGTGAACGTTCACGCGTCGCTGCTGCCCCGGCATCGCGGCAGCGCCCCGGTACACTGGAGCATCCTCTGCGGCGATGCGGAAACGGGTGTTACGACGATGCTCACCGACCGGGGCATGGATACGGGCGACATCCTGCTCTCGAGCCGCACGCCCATCGGCCCGCGCGAGACGGCGGGGGAGCTGACCGATCGCCTGTCCGAAATGGGCGCGCGGCTGCTGATCGATACGCTGCACGCGATGGAGGCGGGGACGCTTTCCCGCACGCCGCAGGATGCCGCGCAGGCGTCCTACGAGCCGATGCTCACCAAGGAGCTGGGCTGCGTGGACTTTTCCCATTCGGCGGCGCAGATCGACCGCCTCGTGCGCGGCGTGACGCCGTGGCCCGGCGCGTACTGCGAGGGCGAAAACGGCGCGATCAAGATCTTCAGCGTCCGCCCCGCGTCGGAGTGCCCGAGCGCGGCGGCCGGTACAATCGTCGCGGCGGACGGAAAGCGAGGCCTCGTCGTCTCCTGCGGGGACTGCGATCTCGAGCTGGAGGAGATTCAGATGCCGGGCGCAAAGCGCATGCGCGCCGCAGATTATCTGCGAGGACACCACATGACCACAGGCGCGAGCCTGGGAAAGGCGTGACCCATGACGAACGACGAAAGGCGCGGCGGACGGCCCGGCGGGCCGCGCGGCGGCAGGCCGCATGGCGACAGACCCCACGGCGACAGGCCGCACAGCGACAGGCCGCGCAGCGATAGACCTCATAGCGACAGACCCCGCGGCGACAGGCCGCACGACGGAAAGCCGCGCGGAGAAGCGCCGCGCAGGATGGATCTCGCGCCGAGGCGCGTGGCGCTGGAGACGCTGCTGGACGTGAGCCGGGGCGGCGCATACGCGTCGCTGGCGCTGGACAAGCGGCTCTCGCAGGCGGCGTTCGGCGCGCGCGACCGCGCGTTTGCGACGCGTCTGGTGTACGGCACGCTGGAAAACCGCCTGACGCTCGACTGGCGCATCGACCAGTGCTTGCAGGGAAACAAGGACATCGAGCAGACCGTGCGCGAGATTTTGCGCATGGGCGCGTATCAGCTCTTCTACATGGATCGCGTGCCGGATATGGCGGCGGTGGACGAGTCGGTGAGCCTGACGCGGGCGATGGGATTTGAGCCGCTGACCGGGCTGACGAACGCGGTGCTGCGCGGGATGCTGCGCGGGCGCGACGGCGTCGTCTGGCCCAAGCCGCAGGATGACCCGGAGCTGTATCTGTCGGTGATGTTCAGCGCGCCGCGCGAGCTGGCGCGGCTGCTGATGGACGCCTACGGGGAGCATGGCGCGCTGGAGATCCTGCGCTACCGGCCCCGGGAGCGGTTTATCGCCGTGCGCGCGAACGGGCTGCGCTGCGATGTGGAGCGCCTGTCCGCGCTGCTGCGCGAGGAAGGCTTCCGCATCGAGCCGGGCCTTGCGCCCGGCACGCTGCGCGTGTACGGCGCGGGCGACCTGACGCGCCTGCGCGCGTTCCAAAACGGGCTGTTCACCATCCAAGGGGAAAGCTCGGTGCTCGCCGCGCGCGCGACCGGCGCGGGGCCGGGGCAGACGGTGCTCGACGCGTGCGCCGCGCCCGGCGGCAAGACGGCGGTGATGAGCGAGATGATGCGCGATACGGGCCGCGTCTACGCGTGGGACACGCACGCGCACCGCGTGGAGCTGATCCGCGGCACCGCGAATCGGCTGAAGCTTGAAAACGTGCGCCCCGCCGTGCGCGACGCGAGCGCGCCCCGGAGCGAGCTTGCGATGACGCTCGACGCGGCGCTGGTGGACGCGCCCTGCTCCGGCACGGGCGTGATGCTGGAAAAGCCGGACGTCAAATACCGCGTGAGCCGCGAGGGCGTGGAAAGCCTGCGCGCGACGCAGGCGGCCATCCTCGACGCGGTAGCGCCGATGGTCAAGCCCGGCGGCGCGCTGGTCTACTCGACCTGCTCCGTGCTGCCGCAGGAGAACGAGGAGCAGGTTCGCGCGTTCCTTGATCGACATCCGGAATACGAGGCGGAGCGTCTGGGCGAGGAGCTTCCCGCGCCGCTGCGCGAGCACGAGGGCGACTGCGGCTTGCAGTTGCTCGCCCACCGCGACGGCATCGACGGGTTCTACCTGTGCCGCATGCGCAGGAGGCGCGCATGAAGGAGGAGCTGCTCAGCCTCACCCCGCAGGAGCTGACCGAGACGATGCGCGCGCTGGGAGAGGGCGCGTTCAGGGGGCGGCAGGTCTTCTCGTGGCTGCACAAGGGCGCCTCGTTTGAGGAAATGAGCAACCTGCCCAAGGCGCTGCGCGAGGCGCTCGCCGGGCGCTACGACGCGCAGCCCGTCTCCATTCTGGACACGGTGACCTCGAAGCTCGACGGCACGGTGAAGCTGCTCTACCGCCTGCGCGACGGGCACGTCGTCGAGGGCGTGCTGATGCGCTACCATTACGGCAACACGCTGTGCGTCTCCACGCAGGTCGGCTGCCGGATGGGCTGCGCGTTCTGCGCCTCCACGCTGGAGGGCTGCGCGCGCAGCCTCACGGCGGGGGAGATGATCGGGCAGATCGTCTGCGCCAACGCGCTGCTCGCCTCGCGTGGCGAGCAGGAGCGCGTGGGCAACGTGGTGCTGATGGGCAGCGGCGAGCCGCTGGACAATTACGACAATGTGGTGCGCTTTTTGCGCCTGCTGCGCGAGGAGGACGGGCTGCGCATCGGCATGCGGAGCGTGTCGCTGTCCACCTGCGGGCTGGTGCCGCAGATGCGCCGCTTCGCGGGCGAGGGCCTGCCGGTGACGCTGTCGCTGTCGCTGCACGCGCCAAACGACGCGATCCGCCGCAGGCTCATGCCCGTGGCGAAGGCCTACGCGATGGACGAGGTGCTCGCCGCCTGCCGGGAGTACATCGATAAGACGGGCCGCAGGGCGATCGTCGAATACGCGCTGGTGCGCGGCGTCAACGCGCTGCCGGAGCACGCGCGCGAGCTGGCCTCGCGTCTGCGCGGCATGCGCGTACACGTCAACCTCATCCCGCTCAACAGCGTGCCCGAGCGCGCCTTGATGGGCGTGAGCGAGGCGGAGGTCGCCGCGTTTTTGGGCGAGCTGCGCGCGCGCAACATCTCCGCCACGCGCAGGCGCGAGATGGGCGACGACATCGAGGGCGCCTGCGGGCAGCTTCGCAGGCGGTATTTGCAGGAGAACCGGGAATAAAACGCAACGGAGGAGGCGTCGCCGTGGCGGCGGAGTTGAGAACGCACAGGGGCAACGTGCGCAGGGAAAAC
Source organism: uncultured Clostridia bacterium (assembly GCA_947631405.1). Classification (GTDB taxonomy): domain Bacteria; phylum Bacillota; class Clostridia; order Christensenellales; family Aristaeellaceae; genus Ventricola. The sequence goes on from CANRLC010000020.1 coordinate 15,106, forward strand.
GAGGACGCGGCCTTTATGGACGCGCGCCGCGGCGTGTTCGCCGTGGCCGACGGCATGGGCGGGCATCAGGCGGGCGAGGTCGCCAGCCGCATCGCCGTGGACGCCGTGCGCCGCATGGCCAGAAGCGGAGAGCCGGCCGGGATCGCGCCCATGACGCGCGCCGTGCGGGCCGCGCACGAGGAGATCGTCGCGCACGCGCAGGCGCATCCCGAGTGCGCCGGGATGGGCACGACGCTGACCGCGATGTGGTACGCGGGCGGGCGCTTCGTCTACATCGCGCACGTCGGCGACAGCCGCATCTACCGCCTGCGCGACGGACGCCTGCAGCAGATCACGCAGGATCACTCGCTCGTGGAGGAGCTGGTTCTCGCGGGCCTCATCACCCGCGAGGAGGCGCGCGTACACCCGCGCCGCAACATCATCACCCGCGCGCTGGGCACCGAGGGCGACAACGCGCCCGACATGCTCGCCGCCGACGTGCGCCCCGGCGACGTGTGGCTGCTGTGTACGGACGGCCTCAGCTCCATGGTGGACGACGTGCGCATTTCGCGCGCGCTGCTCGCCCTGCCGCCCGAGCGCGCGGCGGACGAGCTGGTTCGTCTGGCGCTTTCGGCGGGCGGGCGCGACAACGTGACGGTGATCGTCGCGACGCTGGACGGGGAGGGCGAGCCGTGGAATCGAGACTGATCGGCAAGATCGTCAGCCGCCGCTTCCGCGTCGAGGACGTCATCGGCCGCGGCGGCATGGCGATCGTGTATCGCGCCTATGATCTCAAGACGCATCAGACCGTCGCCCTCAAGGTGCTGCGCGAGGAGTACGAGGAGGACGCCGAATACCGCGAGCGCTTCAAGCGCGAGGCGGAGGTCTGCCGCAAGCTGGGCCACCCCAACGTGGTCAACCTGATCGACTCCGGGATGGCCGGAGGCATCTCCTATATCGCCATCGAATACGTCGACGGCCCCACGCTCAAGGAGCTGATCGCCCAGAAGGGCAGCATCCCGCAGGAGGAGGCCGTCCGCTACACGCTGCAAATCCTCGCGGCGCTCTCGCACGCGCACCAGCGCGGCATCATCCACCGCGACGTGAAGCCGCAGAACGTGCTCGTCTCGCGCAGCGGGCAGCTCAAGATCAGCGACTTCGGCATCGCCGGCATGGCCGACAGCCAGACGCTGACCTCGGACGGCAACGTCATCGGCTCCGTCCACTACTTTTCCCCGGAGCAGGCCAAGGGCATGAAGGCCACCGGGGCCAGCGATCTCTACTCCGTCGGCGTCATCCTCTACGAGATGCTCGCGGGCCGCGTCCCCTTCGAGGGCGAGACCGCCGTCTCCGTGGCGATGATGCACCTGATGGAGCAGCCGCAGCCCATCGAGGAGCGCGCGCAGGTCAGCCCGGCGGTCGCGATGATCGTCGCCAAGGCGCTGCAAAAGAACCCGCAGGATCGCTACCAGAACGCCGACGCGATGATGCGCGACCTGCGCCGCGCGCTGCGCCACCCGGACGGCGAATTCATGCAGGCCGCCCACGCGGCAAGTCGCCCGACCGCGCGCGTCAGGCGCCTGCGCGAGCGGCGGCAGGAGCGCAGCCTCGCCGGGCGGCTCGCGGCGCTGTTCGTGGCGCTGCTGCTGCTGGGCCTCATCGGCGTGGCGGCGGCGCGCATCTACCGCGCGATGTTCGTCGTCGCGCGCGTGCCCGATCTGGCGGGCCTCGACGAGACCGCCGCCGGGCGGCAGATCGAGGGCGCGGGCTTCTCGGCGCGCTTCCTCTACGCGACCAGCGACCGCCCGGAGGGCTTCGTCAGCGGACAGGAACCCGCGGCGGGCGAGGAGCTGCGCCGGGGCGAAAGCGTGATCGTCACCATCTCGCGCGGCAGCGGGCAGATCTCCGTGCAGCGCTTTGTGGGCATGGACAGCGAGGCGGCGGAGATCGCCATCGTCGAGCAGGGCTTCTCCGTCGGCGAGGTCGAGGTCGTCCCCAGCGAAATGCTGCGCGGCACGGTGCTCACGCAGTCCCCGCAGGCGGGCGAGAGCGCGACCGTCGGCAGCAAGGTCGATCTCACCGTCTCCGGCGGGCGGGTCGTCGTGCCCGCGCTGACGGGCGAGCGCGAGGAAGAAGCGCTCGCGCGCATCGAGGCGCTGGGCCTGCAGAGCGGCCTCATCGCCTACGAGACCGTGGACGACCCACGGCAGGACGCGCTGGTGCTCTCGCAGTCCCCGCAGGAGTTTGAAGAGGTGCTGCCCGGCAGCGAGGTCGAACTGTCCGTGGGCTATTACGACCGCCGCCGCCACACCGCCACGGTGAGCGTGACGGTCAACGTGCCCAAGGAGGGCGTCACCGTGCGCGTGACGCTGGTGGACGCCGACGGGCAGGAGAGCGAGATGTACGCTGCGCGGCACACGGAGCCGGGCGAAATGACGCTGGACGTGCTGCTGCGCAGCGAGCAGAGCGGCGCGATGGCGTGGCGGCTCTACCTCGACGGCAATTTCCAGAGCGAGGCCACGGCGGTATTGCAATAGCGCAGGCCAACAGGCCCGGCAGCTTGCCAAAGAAGTTCTTTCTCCCCCGAAGGGGAGGAAGAACATCCCTTGTCGTTGACGGATCCGTTTTTCTGCCGCAAAGAGCAGGGCATCAAAAAGCAGGTTTTTGGCAGTCGGCGGGCCATGCGGCCCATTCACAGGAGGATTATGACGGGAAGCATCCTGCAGGGCATCGGCAGCTTTTATACGGTGCTCTGTGATGAGGACGGCGCGCGCTACACGCTGCGCGCCCAGAAGAAGCTGCGCAGACAGGGGACGACGCCCACGGTGGGCGATCGCGTCCGCTTCACGCCCGGGCAGGGCGAGGAGGACGGCTGGCTGGAGGAGATATTGCCCAGACGCAGCCTGCTCCTGCGCCCCAGCGTCGCCAATGTGGATACGCTGATGCTCGTGCTGGCGAGCGTGCCCCAGCCGGACATGCTGCTCATCGATAAGCTGATCGTGCGCGCGCAGCGGGGGAACATGACCGCCGCGCTGTGCGTGAACAAGCTCGATCTGGGCGGCGAGCTGGCGCGGGAGATCGAGCGGGAATACCGCGGCGCGGCGCTGCAGGTCTTTTCCGTCAGCGCGCGCACGGGCGAGGGCATCCCGGCGCTGCGCGAGGCGATGCGCGGCAAGGTGACGGCGCTGGCGGGGCAGTCGGCGGTGGGCAAAAGCTCGCTGCTCAACGCGCTCTTCGGCCTGACGCTGGAGACGGGCGGCCTCAGCCGCCGCACCGACCGGGGACGCCACACGACGCGCCGCGCGGAAATGCTCTGCGTGGACGGCATGATGGCGCTGGACACGCCGGGCTTCAGCTTGCTGGAATTGGAGGAGGACATGCAGCCCGCGGACTTCGCGCAGGCGTATCCCGAGTACGCCGCGCTGTCGCCTCGCTGCCGCTTCAAGCCCTGCCTGCACGACAGGGAACCGGGCTGCGCCGTACACGCGGCGGTGGATGCGGGCGAGCTGGGCCGCGCGCGCTGGGAGCGCTACCGCGCGCTGCTCTCCGAGGTGAGGGAAAACTGGAAAGGACGGTACGCATGATGAAAATCTCCGCATCGCTGCTGGGCGCAGACCTGCTCGACCTCGGGCGGGAGATTTGCCGCGCGAAGGAGGCGGGCGCGGCGTGGCTGCACATCGACGTGATGGACGGCCGCTTTGTGCCGAACCTCAGCTTTGGGCCGGGCCTCGTGCGCGCCGTGCGCCGGGTGAGCGACCTGTTTCTGGACGTGCATCTGATGCTCGAGCGGCCGATCGAGCATGTGGATCGCTTCGCCGACGCGGGCGCCGATCAGCTCTGCGTCCACGTCGAGGCCGACAGGCCGGAGGAGACGCTGCGCGCCATCGCCGCGCGCGGGGTGCGGCCGGGCATCTGCCTCAACCCCGACACCCCGGCGGAGGCGGTGTTCCCGCTGCTGCCGCTGTGCGACGCGGTGGTGGTGATGACGGTGCAGCCGGGCCTCGGCGGACAGAAGCTGCGCGAGGACGTGCTGCCCAAGCTGCGCGCGCTGCGCGAGGCGGCGGACAAGACCGGGCGGGAGATCCTCCTCAGCGTGGACGGCGGCGTCAAGGCGGACAACGCCGCGCGCGTGCTGCGCGCCGGGGCGGACGTGCTGGTGATGGGCACCGGGCTTTTTGGCGACCCCGACCCGCGCGATGTGATCGAGCGCATCCGCCGGGAGGCCGCATGCGCGCGCTGATCGTGCTGGGCGGCGACGCGCCGGGCGAGGCGCTGCTGCGCCGCTATGCGGCGGACAGCGACCTTCTGATCGCGGCGGACAGCGGTCTGGCCGCGTTTAACCGCGCGGGCGTCGCGCCCGACCTGCTCGTGGGCGACATGGACTCCGTGGAACCGTCGCTGCTCGCGCGCTACGCGCATACGCCGCAACGGCGGCTGAACCCCGTCAAGGACGACACTGACGGCGTGGATGCGCTCGACGTCGCGATCGCCCGCGGCGCGACGCAGATCGCGCTGCTCGGCGCGCTGGGCGGGCGCATCGATCACGCGCTGGCAAACCTGATGCTGCTCGTGCGCGCGCATCGCAAGGGCGCGCGGGCCGAGATCGTCACCGAATCCCTGCGCGCGCAGCGCGTGGACGGCGAGGCGCGCCTGCTTGGCGCGAAGGGCGACACCGTGTCGCTGCTGCCGCTGGGCGAGGCGCGCGGCGTGACGCTGACGGGCTTTTTCTACCCGCTGCAGGACGCGACGCTGGGCAGCGCGCATCCGCTGGGCGTGAGCAACGTGGTCGTGCAGGACGAGGCCGTCGTGTACGTTCGCGAGGGCGATCTGCTGATGTTTCACTATGTGCGCGGCGCGGGAGACTGAGCGCCCCGCGCGCGACGGCCCGGAAGGCGCGGCGGCGCTTTCTTTTTGTTTTGGCATCTTCCATCGGGCGCGGCCCCGCCCGCGCGCGTCTGGTCATCCCGCAGGGATTCTCCCGCATAGAACAGCAAACGGAAGCCTTTCCCGCGCGCGGCGAAGCCCGCAGGCCGCTGCCGCCCGCTTTTTTTGCGCCGAAGGCGGCCTTGCAGATAGGTTTTTTTGCGCGCGTGTCGAATACAGCAATACACTGTCGATGGGAGCGGCGGGGCCGCCGCGTGGAGGAGGAGAACGCAGATGAGCATCAAGGCCATGCTGGAGGCGCGCGAGCGCGAGACGCTCAGCCCGCGCGCCGTGCTGAGCGAGAATACGCGCGGGCGCGAGCATCCCATTTCTCCGGACGATATGCGCACCGAGTTCCAGCGCGACCGCGACCGCATCCTGCACTGCAAGAGCTTCAGAAGGCTCAAGGGCAAGACGCAGGTGTTTCTCTCGCCGCAGGGCGACCACTACCGCACCCGCCTGACGCACACGCTGGAGGTCACGCAGGTGGCCCGCACGATCGCGCGCGCGCTGCGCCTCAACGAGGATCTCGCCGAGGCCATCGCGATGGGGCACGATCTGGGGCACACCCCCTTCGGCCACGCGGGCGAGAGCGCGCTCAACAAGCTGATCGAGGGCGGCTTCGAGCACCGCGTGCAGTCCCGGCGGGTCGTCGAGGTGCTGGAGCGCGGCGGGGAGGGCCTCAACCTGACGTGGGAGGTGCGCGACGGCATCGAGCACCACTCCGGCGCGGTGCGCCCCGCGACGCTCGAGGGCCGCTGCGTCCACCTCGCCGACCGCATCGCCTACATCAACCACGACATCGACGACGCCATCCGCGCGGGCATCCTGCTGCCGGAGGCCATCCCGCAGACGCTGCTGCGCCGCCTTGGACAGACCCACGGCGAGCGCATCGACACGATGATCTCCAGCGTCGTGCGCCGCTCGCAGGACGGCGACGACGTCGCGATGGAGCCGGACGTCTGGGACGCGCTGATGGAGCTGCGCCAGTTCATGTTCGAGCGCGTGTACTCGCGCGACTGGGCCTGCAACGAGACGATCAAGACCGGGCACATCATCGGCGAGCTGTTCGCGCACTTCATGAAATACCCAACGCAGATGCCCAACGAATACGTCGAGATCGCCTACCGGGAGGGCATCGCCCGCGGCGTGTGCGATTACGTCGCCTGCATGACGGACGCGTATGCGGTGAAGACCTATCAAAAGCTGTTTATTCCGCCGTTTTTTGACGGAATTGACTGAAACTTCGGCCTTTGCGTCGAAAAAAACGCGCCGTGCATGCAGGAAAGTTCCGCGCGGCGGCGAAAAGAGTAGGACGGTGATGCGCGATGAGCGGACGGTTCCCACAGGCGTGGCTCGAAGAGCTGCGCGCGCGCGCGGACATCGTGCAGGTCGTCTCTAGGTATGTGCAGCTCACGCCCAAGGGCGGGCGCTATTGGGGCCTTTGCCCCTTCCACGGCGAGAAAACGGCCAGCTTCACCGTCAACCCCCAGCGGCAGATGTTCTATTGCTTCGGCTGTCACGCCGGGGGCAGCGCGATCAACTTCGTGATGGAGATCGAGCGCCTCGAGTTTAAGGACGCCGTCAAGCTCCTCGCCGAGCAGATGCACATGGATCTGCCCGAGATGGTGGACGGCCCGAACGAGGGCGTCAGCCGCAGCGAAAAGGAGCGCCTGTACGAGGCCAACCGCCAGTGCGCGCGCTTTTACCACGCGCAGCTCTGGCAGCCGCAGGGTGCGCAGGTGCTCTCGTATCTGCGCGGGCGCGGACTGAGCGATTCGACCCTGCGCGTGTTCGGGCTGGGTTCCACGCCCGCCGCGTGGGACGGCGCGACGCGCGAGCTGCTCTCGCAGGGCTTTACGCAGGAGGAATTGATTCGCGCGGGCATCAGCGTCATGCGCGACGGCCGCCCGGTGGACATGTTCCGCCAGCGGGCGATCTTCCCGATCATCGACGCGCAGGGCCGCGTGCTGGGTTTCGGTGGGCGCGCGCTGGGCGACGCCAAGCCCAAATACCTGAACACCGGGGACACGCCCGTGTTCAACAAGCGGCTGGGCGTGTTCGCGGCGAACCTGCTCAAAAAGGAGCGCGCGCTGCCGCGGGTGATCCTCGTCGAAGGGTACATGGACGTCGTCTCGCTCGTGCAGGCGGGGGTCAAAGGCGTCTGCGCGACGCTGGGCACCGCGCTGACCCTCGAGCAGGCGCGACTGCTCAAGCGCTACGCGCCGGAGATCTGGGTCGCCTACGACGGCGACGCCGCCGGGCAGCACGCCATCCTGCGCGCGCTGACCATTTTTGAGGACGAGGGCGTCCACGCCCGCGTGCTCGATTTCCCCGACGGCATGGATCCGGACGAGTTCGTGCGCGCGCGGGGCGCGCAGGCCGTAGACGCCTTGGCGCCCGTGGACGCTACGTCCTACCGCATGAAGCAGGAGGCCGCCCAGCACGATCTCTCCACGCAGGAGGGGCGAACCGCCTACGCGATCGCGTGCGCCAAATTCCTTTCGCGCATACGAGAGCCGGTGGAATTGGAAAACTACATCCAGCAGCTGATGCTTACGACCGGCTTCACCCGCGAGGTGCTGCTCGCGCAGATCGGCCGCACCGAGCTGATCGCGGAGGACAAGCGCTCCGTGTACCGCCACGCCGCGAGGCCGCTGCAGGAGACGAACGACGGCGCGGACACGCGCACGACCGCGGCGGAGGAACAGCTGCTGCGCCTGCTGTGCGAGGGCCGGCTGGAGGCCGGAGCCGTCACGGCGGAGGACTTTGTGACGGAACCTCGCCGCGCGCTGGCGGAAAAGCTGCTTGCTGGGCAATCGCCCGCGCAGATATTGGAAGAAATCGAGGACGAGGACGAGCGCGCCCGCGCCGCCGGATGGCTCGGCGGCGACAGCGGCGTGAGCGATGGACAGGAGCTGCGCGCCGTGCAGGATTGCCTGCGCGCGCTGCGCGGCCAGCGCGCCCGGCGCGAGATCGAGCGCCTGACGCAGCTCGCGTCCGGCCAAACGGGCGAGGAGCGCCGCGCCACCTTGCAGCGCATACAGGAATTGACGAAGGAAAGCAGAACCCCGGCAAGAAAGGATTGAAGCGCTTATGTCACTGACACGCGAGCAGGCGCAGCAGAAGGTCAAGGAGATCCTCGACCTTGCGCGCATCGAGCAGAAGACGCTGACCTATCAGGAAGTCATGAACAAGGTCAGCGAGCTGGACATCGACGCGGACGCCATCGACGCGGTCTTTGAGACGCTGGAAAACGAGGGCGTGAACGTGGTCAACGCCTCCGAGGAGGAGATCGCCGCCACGGCGGAGGCCGATCCCGTCGAGCCGGAGATCGACCTGTCCGTGCCGGAGGGCATCAGCATCGACGACCCGGTGCGCATGTACCTCAAGGAGATCGGCAAGGTGCCGCTGCTCACGGCGGACGAGGAGATCGAGATCGCCAAAAAGATGGAGCTGGGCGGCGAGGAGGCCGAGGAGGCCAAGAAGAAGCTGGCCGAGGCGAACCTGCGGCTGGTCGTCTCCATCGCCAAGCGCTACGTCGGCCGCGGCATGCTCTTCCTCGACCTCATTCAGGAGGGCAATCTGGGCCTCATCAAGGCCGTGGAAAAGTTCGATTACACCAAGGGCTACAAGTTTTCCACCTACGCCACCTGGTGGATTCGTCAGGCGATCACCCGCGCCATCGCCGATCAGGCGCGCACCATCCGCATCCCGGTACACATGGTCGAGACGATCAACAAGCTCATCCGCGTGAGCCGCCAGCTGCTGCAGGAGAAGGGCCGCGAGCCGCAGCCGGAGGAGATCGCCGAGGTGATGGGCATCAGCGTGGAGAAGGTGCGCGAGATCACCAAGATCGCGCAGGAGCCGGTGTCGCTGGAAACGCCCATCGGCGAGGAGGAGGACTCCCACCTGGGCGACTTCATTCAGGACGACGACGCCCCGCCGCCCGCCGAGGCCGCCTCCTTCACGCTGATGAAGGAGCAGCTCATGGGCGTGCTGGACACGCTCACCCCGCGCGAGAAAAAGGTGCTGTCCCTGCGCTTCGGGCTGGAGGACGGGCGCCAGCGCACGCTCGAGGAGGTCGGGCAGGAATTCAACGTCACCCGCGAGCGCATCCGCCAGATCGAGGCGAAGGCGCTGCGCAAGCTGCGCCACCCGAGCCGCAGCAAGAAGCTCAAGGATTATCTGGAGTGAACCCAAAGGGGGCTGTCGGGGCTGCGCCTGACAGCCCCCTTTTACACCGAATCGCCAAGCGAACGGAGGGGAGGCCGCGCATGCGCAAAGCGCGCGAGATGAAGCCGCTGGACGCGCGGCTCGCCTGCGTCGCGGAGCTGACGCGCGAGGCGCTTCAGGGCAAACCTGCGCCGCGCGCGGCGGACGTGGGCTGCGACCACGGCCGGCTCACGCTGCACCTGCTTCGCGGCGTGCCGGGGCTGACCATGTATTCCAGCGACGTGAGCGCGCCGTCGCTGCAAAAGGCGCGCGATCTGCTCGCCGAATACGGCATGGAGGATCGCGCGCGGCTTTCCGTCGCCGACGGCCTCGCCGCCCTCGACGAGCCGGTGGACGCCGTCGTGATCGCGGGGATGGGCGCGGGCACCGCGCTGCGCATCCTGCGCGAAGGCCGCGCGCGCGTGGGCGACGCGGCGCTGATCGTGCAGGCCAACCGCGACGTGGAGTTTCTGCGCGCGGGGCTGGCCGAGATGGGCTTTGCTGTCGAACGCGAGGCGTATTGCGAGGCGGCGGGGCGGCGCTATGTCGCCCTGCGCGCGCGCAGCGCGCCGCCGCGCAGATTGACGGCGCGGGAGGCGTTTCTGGGCGCGGCGGCGGGCAGCGCGAGGGACGAGGAGCAGCGCGCCTATTGGAACTGGCGGCGGGACGTGATCGCCCGCCAGATGGCGCGCGCGGCGTCGGGGCGTTCGCCCTCGGCGGCTGCGTGCCTCGCGCGGCGAAACACGGAACTGACATGGATTGAGGAGGCGCTGCACATGGGCGCATGCACGGCGAAGGAGATCGAGCGGCTCGTGGGGGAGATCGCGCCCTACGAGCTGGCGGAGGAATGGGACAACGTGGGCCTGCTCGTGGGCCGGGGCGAGCGCGAGGTGACGCGCGTGCTGGTGGCGCTGGACGCCACGCAGGCCGCGCTTGACGAAGCGGTCGCGCTCGGCGCGCAGCTGATCGTCACGCATCACCCGGTGATGTTCCACGCGCGCAAGCGCCTCACCGATGGCGACCGCGAGGGCGCGCTGCTGCTTGCCATGGCGCGCGCGGACGTCGCGCTGATCGCGGCGCACACCAATCTGGACGCCGCGCCCGGCGGCGTCAACGATACGCTGATGCGCCTGATGGGCTGCGAAGCGATCGAGGGCGAGGGCTGCGTGCGCGCGGGCGTGCTGCCCGAGGAGACGACGCTGGACGAATTGCGCGAGCGGGCCGCGCGCGCGCTGGGCGGCGTCGTGCGCGCCTACGGCCCGGGCGGCGCGCGGGTGCGGCGGCTGGGCTGCTGCTCCGGCGCGGGCGGCAGCGAGCTGGACGCGGCGCGGATGCTGGGCATCGACTGCTTCCTCACGGGCGAGATCGCCCACCACGCGGCGCTCGACGCCGTCGGCGCGGGGCTGTGCGTGCTGGAGGCGGGCCACTACGAGACGGAAAATCCCGTGTGCGATGTGCTCAAAACGGCTTTACAAACCAAGCTCGATGCGCTAAAATATACCGTAACGGTTTTTCGCTCGGGGGTCGATCCCTTTGGGCGCGAGGAATGAGGAGGGCCGAGCTTTGGAACAGTACGAACTCTTGTGGCAATACCAGCAGGTGGACATGGAGCTGGAAAAATACGAGCGCGAGATGCGCGCCAACGCCAACCGCAAGGAGCTGCTCAAGCACCGCGACTTCCTGCTCGAACAGCAGGGCGTGCTCAAGAAGATCGAGACGGACGTCGAGAACATGGGCGACCGCATGGAGGCGCTCGCCGACGAGATCGAGCGGCTGAGCGCCAGCGTGAACGAAGCCGCCGCCGCCTTCGAGCAGCACCGCCCGGAGGATCTGGAGGAGGCCCGCAAGCAGATCGCCGCGATGGAGAAGCTGATCGCGACCATCTCCCGCTACGAGACGGAGCTGGCCAAGGCCCGCAAGGACGCCGACGCCCGCGACCGCCAGCAGCGCGAGGTGCGCGTGCGCTCGGCCAAGGCCCGCGCGGAGTTTGACCGCATCAAGCTGATCTACGACGAGGAGTACAAGCAGGCCAAGGTCACCCTCGAGCAGCTTCAAAGCAAGGTCGCCGAGGCGGCCAAGGGCATCGAGCCGGAGCTGCTCGAAAAATACAAGGCCATCAAGCGCCATTCCACGCCGCCCATCACGCGCATCCACGACGGGCGATGCGGCGGCTGCAACATGCAGCTGCCCTCGGCGGAGATGAGCCGCGTGCGCGACGGCGCGATCTTCGTGGAGTGCGAAAACTGCGGGCGCATCATTCTGGTCAAGTGAGCTGTGCCGCCGCCATCCTTTGCGGGAGGGCGGCGGTCAGTCTGCTAATGAAGCCTTTTCTCCCCCGAAGGGGGGAGAAAAGACGATTCTTTTTTTCAATGATTGCTCGTTTTTTGAATTGGATTCAAATGAATTTTGATGCGTGCTACAGTTTTTTCGACGAGCTGTGCCGCCGCCTTTTCCTTGCTGGGGAGGGCGGCGGCCTTTTGCGCGCCGCGCGCTTGACAGCCGCGGCCTTTGACGGTATACTGATATAAAAGATCGTTCGACAACGATAAGATAGAAAGGGGAAGTGCGCCATGGACAACGAACGCGCGCGCGAAGCCATTCGCGCAGGAAAGGCGGCGCTGGGCGTCGAGCTGGGATCGACGCGCATCAAGGCGGTGCTCATCGGCGAGGATCACGCGCCCATCGCGATGGGCGCAAGCGACTGGGAGAACCGGCTGGAGGGCGGCGTGTGGACGTACCACATGGACGACGTGTGGGGCGGGCTGCGCGCGGCCTACGCCGCGTTGGCGGCGGATGTGAAGGCGCGCTACGGCGTGCCGCTGGAGCGCCTTGCGGCGCTGGGCGTCTCCGCGATGATGCACGGCTATCTGCCTCTGGGCGCGGACGACGAGCCGCTGACGGCGTTTCGCACCTGGCGCAACACCATGACCGAGCAGGCCGCGGGCGAACTGACGGAGCTGTTCTCCTTCAACATCCCGCAGCGCTGGAGCATCGCGCACCTGCATCAGGCGGTGCTGCGCGGGGAAAGCCATCTGCCGGACATCAAGCGGCTGACCACGCTGGCGGGCTACATCCACCTGCACCTGACCGGCCGCCACGCGCTGGGCGTGGGCGAGGCGTCGGGCATGTTCCCGATCGACAGCGACAAGTGCGATTACGACCAGCGCATGATCGACCGCTACGACGCGCTCGTGGCGGACAAGGGCTTCCCGTGGAAGCTGCGCGACATCCTGCCGCAGGTGCTCTGCGCGGGCGACGACGCCGGGACGCTCACGCCCGAGGGCGCGCGATTGCTTGACCCGACGGGCGCATTGCAGCCGGGCGCGCCGCTCGCCCCGGCGGAGGGCGACGCCGGCACCGGCATGGCCGCCACCAATAGCGTTGCCGCGCGCACGGGCAACGTCTCGGCGGGCACGTCCGTCTTCGCGATGGTCGTGCTGGAGAAGCCGCTCTCGCGCGTGCATACCGAGATCGACATGGTCACCACGCCCACCGGAAAGCCCGTGGCGATGGTGCATTGCAACAACTGCACCAGCGACATCAACGCGTGGGCGGGCATGCTCTCCGGCTTTTGCAAGGCCGCCGGAAAGCCTGCCGACATGGGCGAGATCTACACCGCGCTCTTTACCGCCGCGCTCTCAGGCGAGGCGGACTGCGGCGGCGTCGCCAACGTGTGCTACCTCTCCGGAGAGCCGGTGACGGGCCTTGCCGAGGGCCGACCGATGATCGTGCGCCAGCCCGATGCGCGCATGACCTTCCCGAACTTCGCGCGCGCGCTGCTGGACGGCGCGATCGTCACGCTGAAGCTGGGCATGGACATCCTCGTGCGCGAGGAAGCCGTGCGCATCGACGCGCTGCTCGGCCACGGCGGCTTCTTCAAGACGCCCGTCGCCGGGCAGAAGCTGCTCGCCGCCGCGCTGCGCACCCCGGTCTCCGTGATGGAGACGGCAGGCGAGGGCGGCCCGTGGGGCATGGCGCTGCTGGCCGCGTACCGCGTGAACCGCGCGCCGGGCGAGACGCTGGAGGACTATCTGCAAAACCGCGTGTTCGCGGGCGCGAAGGGCAGCCGCATCGAGCCGGACGACGCCGATGCGCAGGGCTTTGACCGCTATGCGGAGCGCTTCACGCAGGCGCTCGCCGCCGAGCGCGCCGCCGTCGAGGCGATGCGGGATTAAGAGGGGAGGATGGCCATGGAGCTGAAGGAATTAAGGCGCGCCGTTTACGAGGCGAATATGCAGCTGCCCCGCCGGGGCTTGGTCACCTACACATGGGGCAACGTGTCGGGCATCGACCGCGCGAGCGGGCTGGTGGTCATCAAGCCCTCCGGCGTGCGCTATGAGGACTTGACCCCCGAAAACCTCGTCGTGCTCGATCTCGACGGGCGCAAGGTGGAGGGCGATTTGAACCCCTCCTCGGACACGGCGACGCATCTGGAGCTGTACCGCGCCTTCTCGGCGCTGGGCGGCATCGTCCACACGCACAGCCCCTTCGCCGTCGCGTGGGCGCAGGCGGGGGAGGACATCCCCTGCTACGGCACCACGCACGCCGACTACTTCTATGGCCCCATCCCGTGCGCGCGCACGCTCACGAAGGAGGAGCTGGACAAGGGCTACGAGCGCTACACCGGCCGCGTCATCATCGAGACGTTCTTCGATCGGGACATCGAGCCGACCGCCGTGCCCGGCGTCATCTGCCACAGCCACGGCCCGTTCGCGTGGGGCAAGGACGCCGCGCAGGCGGTGTACCACGCCGCCGTGCTGGAGGAGGTCGCCAAGATGGCCGCCTACACCCGCATGGTGAAGCCCGACGCCGCGCCCGCGCCGCAGCACATCCTCGACAAGCACTACCTGCGCAAGCACGGCCCCGGCGCGTATTACGGCCAGACGAACAACCGCTGACGCTGGAAAATGACAGGTGGCAAGTTTGCCAACCGTTGCGATTTGTCTCGCGAAGTATCCAAAAACACACCCCGCAAAGGGGCGCGCGCCGAGACCGTTTCGGCGCGCGTTTTTTGTAGACGTCGCCTTGAAATATCGGCCGCCGCGATTGACCTGCGCACAGCAAAGTCGGTTGTGCCGCATTTTATCTCAAAAAAAGCCTTGTGCTTTTGATGCGTATGTGATAAAATAGTCGACACCGAGCTACGTTGATCGTAGCCAATGCACAAAAAGAAAGGAAGGAACCCAATCATGAAGAAACTGCTTGCGCTCATGATGGTGCTGGCGATGTGCATGACCCTCGTGTCCGTGCCCGTTGCCTCCGCCGCCGACGATCTGCCCGATCAGATCTCGATCTATATCGACGGCACCGTCGTGACCGCCGAGAACGGTCGCGATCTGTTCGAGGCCCGCTGGGAAGAGCTGGCGGAGCAGAAGTTTGGCAAGAAGATCGATCTGGTCATCACCCAGCCCGATCACGACGGCTACTTCGACGCTCTGCAGCAGGCCTTCGCCGATCCGGCGACCTGGCCGGACGTCTGCATCATGCCCACCACCTACTATTCCGCGTATGCGGCTGAAGGCGCTCTGTGGGATATGACCGAGGCGTGGGAGAACTCCCAGACCAAGAACTCCGGCCGTTTCCATGGCGACAACACCATCGAAATGCTGAAGATCGACGGCAAGCTCTACGGCTTCTCTCCGGCGATCGGCAACGGCTCCGTCACCTACATCAAGAAGGCGTGGATGGACGCCGTGGGCATCACCGAAGCTCCGACCAACTGGGAAGAGTACACCGCGATGCTCGACAAGTTCGTCAACGACGATCCTGACGGCGACGGCCAGGCCGACACCTACGGCCTGTCTGCGGCCGGCTTCATCGGGCCGGAGGCGCCGTATGTCAACTATCTGCCTGAGTTCTACTGGGATGCGTTCCCGTCCTTCTATCAGGATGACGAGGGCGTGTGGCACGACGGCTTCACCGAGCCTGCGATGGAGGGCGCTCTGGCCCGCCTGAACGAGGGCTACACCAAGAAGTGGCTCGACCCGACGACCCTGACCAACGGCACCAGCGACGTCCGCAACAAGTTCTATGACGACACGCTGGGCGTGTTCACCTACTGGGCTGCCAAGTGGGCGACCAACCTGAAGACCAACCTCGAGTCCAACGGCCACGACGGCGAGTTGATCCCGATCCCGCCGCTCGCCGAGGCGCTCCCGTACTTCGACCGCATGCCTCCGGCATGGTGCATCACCGAGGCCGCTGACAACCCGCAGGGCGTGTTCGATGTCTTCATCGACACCATGCTCGACGGCGGCGACTTCCAGCTGCTGTGGACCTACGGCGTGCAGGGCTGGCACTGGGATACCAAGGCCGAGACCGTGCTGGGTCAGACCTTCGAAGAGGGCCAGTTCCACATGCTCGAGAACCCGAACAGCCCGGGCACCCTCTATCCGGCGAACCACATCGACCCCGTTCTGAGCCTCGCCGACTTCGCCGATCCGTCCTATGACCATCGCGCCGACGTTGTGCAGCCGGAGTCCATCGCCTCTGAGGAGCTGTTCCAGGCGAACAGCCGCGCGGCGCAGCTCGTTCCGACCACCGAGGCCATGTCCGAGTACAACGCCGACCTGACCACCCTGAAGAACACGCTGATCGCGAACGTCACCATGGGCGAGCTGACCTATGCGGAAGCGATGGAGAAGTTCGAGAAGGACGGCGGCGCGGAGAAGTCCAAGGCCATCGTCGATAGCCTGAACGCGCTGGAGAAGTAATCTCAATGGCGCGCCGTTGACCGCATGCGTTGACGACGCCACCTAAACGGGCAGGGATGTCCCGACTTTTCGGGGCATCCCTGCCGTGGGATTTTCCCGGATTCCCTACATTCTGAAACAAGGAGGTTGGCGCATGGTTGGTTCCGCTAAACTCGCGTCCCAAGAGAAGAAGAAGAATCTTGGGCAGCGGGTGAAGAAGTACTGGGGCTTCTACATCATGTTCCTTCCGGTACTTGCGTTTGTCATCGTCTTCCACTACCTGCCGATGCTCGGCATCCGTTACGCCTTCACGCAGTATAAGCTGATCAAGGCCCCCACCTTCGTGGGCTTCGCGCAGTTCCAAAAGCTGTTCGGCATGCCCAATTTCTGGAATGCCTTTAAGAACACCATCGAGCTGAGCGTCATCAAGCTGCTGCTCACGACGTTCCTGTCGGTCGTGATCTCGCTGCTGCTCAACGAGATGATCTCCATCAAGGGCAAGAAGCTCGCGCAGACGATCATCTACCTGCCGCACTTCCTGTCTTGGGTCGTCACGGCCTCTGTCTTCCAGCTGATTCTTGCGCCGACCTCCGTCGGCTTGGTGAACACCATCCTGATTAAGCTTGGCGTTGTCAACGAGGGAATCTACTTCCTTGGCAAGAGCGAGTGGTGGCGTTTCTCGTATTATCTGATCAACATTTGGCATGACACCGGCTGGGGCACCATCATCTTCATGGCGACCCTGACGGGCATCGACCCGGGCACCTACGAGGCGGCGTCCATCGACGGCGCGGGCCGCTGGCAGAAGATGTGGTACATCACCCTGCCCGCGCTCGCCAACACGATCATCACCGTGCTCATCCTGAATCTGGCGAAGATCATGAACCTCTTCGAGAGCGTCTTCGTCCTCCAGAACGACGCGGTCATGGAAACTTCGCAGGTTCTTCAGACCTACGTCTACTATCAGACGTTCAACAGCGGCGCCGTTCCGGATTACGGCTACACCACCGCTATCGGCCTGTTCCGCTCCGTCGTGGGCATGGCCTTAATGCTTGCCTGTAACGCCGCCAGCCACAAGGTTCGCGGACGCGGCATCATGTGAGAAAGGAGGACGTGAAGATGGAAGCCACTGCCAAGAGAAAGACCAAGAGCAACTGGAGCGTTTTCTCCGTTGTCAACGGGTTGATCTTCGTCATCGTCTGCCTCATCATTCTCGTTCCCCTGTGGAAGGTGCTGGTCGATTCCCTCGACCTGACGACCGGCTACGGCATGAAGCTGTTCCCGGATAAATTTGGTCTAGCCGGTTATCAGACAGTGCTCTCCAACCCGACGCTGCTGCGCCCGCTGATGATCAGCGTCATCACCACCCTGAGCGGCACGCTGCTGGGCCTGCTGCTCTCGACGCTGGGCGCGTATGTGCTCATCCAGTGGGAGATGCCGGGCCGCACGTTCCTTGCGAATCTGCTGCTGGTGACGATGGTCTTCTCTGGCGGCATGATCCCGACCTATCTGGTGCTGCGCAATCTGCATATGACCAACACGCTCTGGTCGGTCATTCTGCTTCCGGCCATCAACGTGTACAATCTGGTGCTGATGCGCAACTTCTTCGAGGGCATCCCGAACTCGCTGTTTGAGAGCGCCACGCTGGACGGCTGCACCCCGATGCAGACCTTCTACAAGATCGCGCTCCCGCTGTCGAAGGCCGCGCTTGCGTCCATCGGCCTGATGTTCGCCGTGTCCTACTGGAACGACTACACGAACTACAAGCTCTACATCAACAAGGAGCAGCTCTACAACTTCCAGATGAAGCTGCGCTCCATGATGCAGGGTTCCGACCTGCCGATGGCGACGGCGGGCGCGACGGAGAACACGGTGCGCAACGCCGCGATCATCGTCGCCATCCTGCCGTTCATGATCCTGTATCCGTTCCTGCAAAAGTACTTCGTCAAGGGCATCAATATCGGCGCCGTGAAGGAGTAATTTATAGCCAAGGCAGGAAACCCGCAAGCCCGCGCCGAATTCCTTCGGCGCGGCTTTTCTTTCGCCGCGCACCCCCGACGTTAAAGCATGCAAAAGGAGAAACCTATGACCACGATCTTCTGGGCGGGCGATTCCACGGTTCGCCGCAACAGCATCGCGACCTATCCGCAGACGGGCATCGGGCAGGCGTTCGAGCGCTACGTGAAGCGCGTGGACGTGCAGATCGAGAACCACGCGGAGAACGGGCGCTCCACCAAGCAATTCCTCGACGAGGGCCGCCTTGTGCCCATCTACGACCGCATGGGGCCGGGCGACTTCCTGTTCATCCAGTTCGGCCACAACGACGAGAAGATCGCCGACCCGGCCCGCTACGCCGACCCCGACGGCGCGTACAGCGAGAACCTCGAGAAGTTCGTGAACGCCGCGCGCAACAAGGGGGCGATCCCGGTGCTCATCACGCCGCTCGCGCGGCGGCTCTACGACCAGCCCGGCATGAACCACGCGCCCTACGCCGAGGCGATGAAGCGCGTGGCGAAGCGGCTGGACGTGGCCTTGATCGACCTGAACGCGATGAGCGAGCGGCTCGTCGCCGAAAAGGGCGAGGCGGCGAAGGCGTATTACATGAACCTGCCCGCGGGCGTGTACCCGCGCTACCCGGACGGGCTGACGGACAACACGCACCTGCAGCCTGCGGGCGCGATTGCCTTTGGCGGGCTGATCGCGCGCGCGCTGCGCGATCTGGGCGGCGCATACGCCGATCTGCTCTGCGAGGACTTTGACGCATGGGAACAGGAGGGACGCGCATGAGCGACGCGCTCTGGCAGGCCGATCTGGGCGACGGCACATACCAAAACCCGGTGCTGCTGTGCGATTATTCCGACCCCGACGTGATCCGCGTCGGCGACACCTATTACATGACGGCGTCGAGCTTCAATTACACGCCCGGATTGCCGATCCTCACCAGCCGCGATCTGGTGAATTGGACGCTGCAAAACTACGCTTTGAAGCGCGTCCCGTTTGACCGCTACGCCGCGCCGCAGCATGCGCAGGGCGTCTGGGCGCCGTCCATCCGCTATCACGACGGGTACTTTATCATCACCTTCGGCATGCCGGACGAGGGCATCTTCGCCGTGCGCGCGCGCGACCCGCTGGGCGAGTGGGAGCCGCCCGTGTGCGTGCTGCCCGGCAAGGGGTTGATCGACCCGTGTCCCTTCTGGGACGACGACGGCCGCGCGGTGATTGTACACGGCTACGCCAAGAGCCGCATCGGATTTAAGAGCGTATTGGGCGTGTTCCCCATCAGCCCCGACGGCTTGCGCGCGACGGGGCCGGATCGCATCCTCTACGACGGGCGAAGGGATCACCCGACGATGGAGGGGCCGAAGGTACACAAGCGGGACGGGATGTACTACATCTTTGCGCCCGCGGGCGGCGTGGCGACGGGCTGGCAGGTCGCGCTGCGCAGCCGCGAGCTGCTCGGCCCCTACGAGCCGCGCGTCGTCCTCAAACAGGGCGGCACGCCGGTCAACGGCCCGCATCAGGGCGCGTGGGTCGATACGCCGGAGAGGGAGGACTGGTTCTTCCACTTCCAGAGCCGCGGGCCTTACGGGCGCGTGGTGCATCTGCAGCCGATGACGTGGGACGAGGACGGCTGGCCGCGCATCGGCGTGGCGGACGAGCATCCCGTCGATCCCGCGTCCGTCCCGGCGGGGGAGGACGCGGCGCAGGCGGCGCTCGCCGCGAACGCGGCGGATTGCGGCGTTCCGGCGCTCGTACATAGCAAGCCCAAGGCGCCCGCATGTGTACCGCAGCCATTGACGCTCACGGATGATTTCGCGGGGCCGGGGCTGTCGCTCGGCTGGCAATTCATGGGCAACGCGCGGGATGATTTCTACGCGCTGGACGGCGGGCGTCTCACGCTCTACGCGCGCGCCCTGCCGGACGGCGGGGACAGGCTCTGGCAGTGCCCGCAGGCGCTCACGCAGAAGATCTGCGGGGAATCCTTTGCCGTGACGACGGCGCTGGACGCGAGCGGCCTGCAGCCCGGCGAGCAGGCGGGCCTCGCGCTGATCGGCGGGCAGGCGGCGTATCTCGCCGTGCGCCGGGAGGAAAAAGGCTTTGCCGCCGTCTATGTGGAGACCGACGGCGCGGCGCACGAGGAGCGCGTGGCGGCAAGCCGCCCGCTTGCGGGCGAGACGCTTGAATTGCGCGTCAGCCTGCGCCGCACCGCGATGGACGCGGCGGAGGCGACGTTCCTTGCGCGCGAGCCGGGCGGCGAATGGCAGGCGATCGGCGGGCCGTATGCGCCGAGCCGCCACACATGGGTCGGCGTGCGGCTGGGCCTGTTCGCGATGCCGCTGCGCGGCGGGGCGGATCAGGGCGGCGCGGCGCGCTTCGGCGCGTTCAAGGCGGAGCGGCTGGAGGATCGGGCATGACGTTTGAGGAATTGCGCGTGGCGATGCTCGCGGACGACGTGGACGCCGTGCGCGGCGCGCTCGCGCTGGAGCCGGCGCTGATCGAGTGCGGGGACGTGCCGCTACACTTCCTCGCCGCGCGGGACGCGTCGCTGCGCATGCTGCGCTTTCTGGTGGAGTACGGCCTGCGGGTGAACTTGCGGGACGTGGACGCGCGCGGGCGCGACATGCTGCACTACGCGGCGGAGGGCGGGGATGCGGACAAGTGCCGCTACCTCGTCGAGCGGGGCGGCATGGATCCGCTGCGCGCCGACCGCGAGCTGGTCACGCCGCTCGATCTCGCTTGCCGCGGCGGCCATGCGCAGGCGCAGGCGTATCTGGAGGGCGTCGTGGGCGCGCCTCTCTCGCAGCTGTACCGCAATCCCATCCGGCGGGGCATGTGGCCCGATCCCTCGATCGTGCGCGTGGGCGAGGACTACTACATGGTCAACTCCACGTTCGTCTTCTTCCCATGCATCCCGGTCAGCCACTCGCGCGATCTGGTGCATTGGCGGGTGATCGGCCACGCGATCGCCAACCCCGAGTGGGCCGACCTCGAGGGGCTGGAGGGCGGGCGCGGCTACTGGGCGCCGGACATCTCCTACGCGGACGGGCGGTTTTACATCTGTGCGACGCTGCGCCTCAACGACGTGGGCGCGGTGCGCAGGCGGCAGATGGTCGTCACCAGCGCGCGGCCGGAGGGGCCGTATTCAAAACCCGTGTTCTTCGACGAGGACGGCATCGACCCGTCGCTCTTCCACGACGCGGACGGGCGGCACTACATGCTGCTCAACCGCGGCGCGCGCATCTGCGAGATCGACGCCGCCGCGACGCGCCGCCTGTCGGAGCCGCGCCTGCTCTACTACGGCAGCCAGAAGCGCGCGCCGGAGGGGCCGCACCTGCTTTTCCATGACGGCTGGTACTACCTCTTTCAGGCCGAGGGTGGAACGGGCATGGGGCACAGGGAGACCGTCGCGCGCGCGCGCACGCTCTTCGGCCCGTATGCGCCCAGCCCCTACGGCCCGGTCATCCGGCAGGACGACGAACACGCGCTCATCCAGCGCTGCGGGCATGCCAAGCCTGTGTCCACGCCGGACGGGCGGTGGTTCTTCGTGTACCTGTGCGGCCGCGCGCTGGACGGAAAGTGGACGATGCTGGGCCGCGAGACGGCGCTCGACCGCTTTGAGTGGACGCCGGACGGCTGGCCGAGGCTCTGCGCCGGGCCGGGCGGGAGCGCCGCCGCGCCGATGCCCCTGCCCGCCGCGCCGTTTGCGGGCGAGACGGAGGACTACATGACGCCGAGGCCGCCCGCGCCGGGGGAGATCGCGGCGGAGGCGGGACGCGTGACCGTGCGCGGCAGCGCCCATCCGCTGACGGACGCGCGCTGCCGGAGCCTGTGGCTGCGGCGGCAGACGGCCTTTCGCTTTTCCTTCGGCGCGACGCTCGTGGTGCCGAAGCGCGCGACGGGCGAGGCCGGGCTGACCTGCTATTACGACGAGCGCTCCTTCCTGACGCTCGCGCTCTCGGGCGACGGCAAGCGCTGGCGCGTGCGCGTGTTCGAGCAGATCGGCGAGACGGGCGCGCAGGCCGCCAGCTGGGAGGCGGACGCAAAGCCCGGCGACCGGCTGCGCCTGAGCGTGCAAGCCGACGGCCTTGCGCGCGCGCTGCGCTGGTCGCTGCCCACGGGCGAGGCGGGCGAACACCGGCTGAAAAACGTGACCTATCTGTCGGACGAGGGCGTGAAGCTCGGCAAGCGATTCACCGGAGCGATGGTCGGCGTGTACGCGCTGGGCGTGACCGCGACCTTTGAAAACCTGATCTACGAGGAGGAATGACGATGGACAGAGGCATCGCGCCGCAGGCGATCCTGCGCATGATCGACCGCTGGGAGCGCGAGGACGTGGGCATGCACGGCTTTGAGCTGCGCCGCGACGGCGCGCTCCTGTGCGAGGGCTACTGGTCGCCCTTTGAAAAGGGGCAGCCGCACCGCATGTACTCGGTGAGCAAGAGCATGGTGTCGCTCGCCGTGGGCATGCTGCTGGGCGAGGGCAAGCTGTCCTTGGAGGAGCGCATCGTGGATCGCTTCCCCGATCTGCTCGGCCCGCGCGTCGATGCGCGCCTTGCCCGCCTCACGCTGCGGGACATGCTGCGCATGGCGACGTGCTACGAAAAGACGACCTATCGCGAGTACGAGGACGAGGACTGGGCGGCGACGTTCTTTACCGCCGCGCCCACGCACGAGCCGGGCACGATGTTCTTCTACGACACGTCCTGCTCGCAGGTGCTGGGCGCGCTTTGCCAGAGGGTGAGCGGCAAGGGCCTGCTCGAGTTTTTGACCGAGCGCCTGTTCGCCCCGCTGGGCGCGGACGACCCCAAGCGCTGGCTGACCGATCCTTCCGGCATGCCGCAGGGCGGCACGGGCCTCATCATGTCCCTGTGCGATTTCGGCAAGGTCGCCCAGTGCGTGATGGACGGCGGGCGCGGCCTCGTCCCGGCGGAGTATGTCGCGCAGGCGACGGCGCGGCAGATCGGCACCGAGATGCAGCAGAACCCCGAGGAGCGCTTCGGCTACGGCTACCAGTTCTGGCGCACGCGGGGCGGCTGGTCGATGTACGGCATGGGCGGCCAGCTCGCCGTGGCTTGCCCCGAGGAGGGCGTGCTGCTGACGACCATCGCCGACACGCGGCTGGACGGCTACGGCGTGCAGCGCGTTTACGACGCGTTCTTTGACGAGGCGCTCGCGCACATGGACGACGCGCCCCAGCCCGGCGCGCAGGAGGCGCTCGCGCAGCGGCTTGCGTCCCTGCGCATGAAGGGGTTGCCCAGCGCCACGGGCGCGCGGGAGCCGGACGCAGCGCGCGCCTACGTCCTGCGGGACGGCCCCGCCGCGCTGCACGGCGTGACGATCGAGCGCGGCGCGGTGACGTTCGAGTGGGAAAGTGGCGCGCAGCGCTTTGCGTGGGAGCGCCTCGGCGAGATCAGCGAGGGGCTGTTCCCCGGCACGCGCGTGCCGTGCCTGACCTCGGCGGGCTACACGGACGACGGCGCGCTGCGCGTGCGCTGCAACGCCATCGGCGACGCGCCGTGCGGCATCGAATTGCTGCTCTGCGAGCGCGAGAAGACGCTCAGCCTGCGCATGCGCAAATCCTCCGACCCGCTGACCAACCGGTATGAGGGCCTCGCGTTCCTCGAGCGCGCGTGACGGGGCGGACTATACTTTTCTCAGAAAAAGCTTTCATATAATGCGAAGCACAGGATGGGGTCTGGCGCTGGAGCCGAGCGCGGCCAGTGACCGAAACAGCGAGGCGGAACGCGGGGAATCGCAAGCCTGCAAATAAAAAGTCAATAGGGAAAGAGGAGTGAACCGAAAAAAATACACGGGATGAAGA
>CANRLC010000021.1 GCA_947631405.1 uncultured Clostridia bacterium
TATCTTTTAGTTCCCATAACCACAGTTTACACGTTTTTTAACTTTTGTGCAATCTGCGATTTTTCAAACAAGGCCTAGTATGAGAATAGTATAATGCATAAAAGCAAAACGCCCGCTTTTCCGTTGCGAAGGGCGGGCGTCGTTTCAAACTTAAAAACTGTGCAAAGTTCGTCTTGAGGGATTGACAGGTTTCATTTCACACTCTATAATGTAATTATCGTAACGTAACGAGAATTGCAAAACGGGAGAAAAGCCATGCCGCCCAAACCGAAAATCACAAAAGAGATGGTGATCGACGCCGCCTTTGAGGTCGCGCGCAAGGCGGGCTGGGAAAACATCAACGCGAGAACCGTCTCCGATCAGCTGCATTGCTCCACGCATCCGGTCATGTATCATTTCGCGACGATCGAGGCGCTCAAGCGCGCGGCGTATGAGAAGGCCGACCGGTTTCACACGGAATACCTCATGAACGTTTCGGGAAGCCGAGAGGAGATCATGCTTGGAATCGGTCTAAACTACATTCGGTTTGCGGTGGAGGAGCCGAATCTGTTTCGGTTCCTGTTTCAATCGGGGGTTGCGCAGGGCAGCAGCCTGCTTGAAATGATCGACTCCGAGGCGCTGCTGCCCGTCCTCTTGGCCATGCAGCGGGGGATGGATTTGAACTTAGACCAGACCAAAGAGGTTTTTGTGACGCTCTCGATGTTCGTTCACGGCTACGCCAGCCTGCTGGCGAACAACGCGACGGCGTTCGACGAGAAGCTGATCGCAGAGCAACTGAAGCGCGTATACGCCGGGGCGATATGGGCGCTGCGGGAGGAAACGAAATGAGGAATCCACAAGGCATGGAGAACAACAAAAAGGGCGATATTCTCACCCTGACCGGCGTAGGTCTCATGCTGCTGCTGACGGCGACGAAGGTCGCGCCGTCCTCGCAGATCGCGGGCTATTCCGTATTCGTCGGGATCGCGTTTTTCTTCATCGTGGAGGCGGTCTCCCAAACGCCCAGAGCCGAATCGGGATTGCGCTTTACGACGATTGCGGACGATTTGAAAAAGCCGGACGCGCTCGCGTGGGCGTTGCTGCCGGGCGTGAGCGGCATCGCGACGCTTGCGCTCGGAAATCACCTTTTCGGCGGCGCGTTTGTCGCCCATGTCATGGGGCGGACGGGCGCGATCCTGTCCTTCGATCGGGTGGCGCTGCTGGCTGGGCAGGTGATCCTCGCGGCTTTGGGCGAAGAGATCGCCTATCGCGGCTTCTTCCTCGGAAAGGGGATGAGGCGTTTCCCGTTTGGGCTTTGCGCGCTGGTGTCGTCGCTCGCCTTTGCGGCGGGGCACATCGCCGCGGGAAGCGCGGGCATCGTGCTCTATGATGTCGCCACCGTATTCCTCGACAGCCTGATCTTCTCGGCGATCTATCGCAAAACGGGCAACTGCGCGGTCAGCGCCCTTTCCCATATCCTCGGCAACGCGCTGTCGCTCGTCGCCGTATGCCTGCTCTTTTGAGGCGGGAGGGCTTCGCAGCTGAGCGGCAAAAGCTCAAATGCTCAAAGGTAGGCAGCCTGACAAATTGGGATTTGAAGGATGATATACCATGAGCAAGGAACCAATCATTGAGACAGACAGGCTGATTTTACGTCCGCTCACGCTTGACGACGCAGAAGCCTGTTATAGTTGGAACAGCGATGAAAGAGTGACAAAGTATATGTCATATTCTACATATACCAATATCAGCCAAACGATCGATTGGATAAAGTCGACTTTTGCTGATGAAAACGAATGGCTCTGGGCATTTGTTCTGAAAGAAGAGAATAAAGTGATCGGAACGGGAAGTATAGTGCCAAGTGCCCAAATGAAAGGTTATTGGGGCATCGGATATAATCTCCACTATGATTATTGGCACAAGGGATATTGTACCGAAGCGATGTACGCTATGATTGATTTTGCGCACAAAGAGCTTGGTGTAAATAAGATTTGTTCATACCATGCGGTGGATAATCCGCGCTCCGGTAAAGTTATGGAAAAATGCGGTTTGAAATTCGACCATTACGGAGAATACACAAAGCTCGACGGCAGTCAAACATTTAAGGCAAAGTTTTATAAAATGGAATTAAAATAAATTCAAATTTGCGGGGATGAAGCCCCCGCAATCAAACACTTATTCGCCCCGACCGCGCCATGGCAGAGCCGAAAATCTTTCCAAAGAACCCTGCTTGGACGATCAAGAAGCCGCTTTGCAATCCATCATGCAAAGCGGCTTCTTTGGCATCGTCAAGCGTGTTTTACGCCGTCAGCGCGGCGACCTCGGCGGCGACGGCGGCCTCGTCGGGCTTCATCGCCTCGAGCGTGCGCAAGAGCAGATCGTCCAGCTCCCAGCCGAGCATCTGCGCGCCCTGCTCGATGACCTCGCGCGAGCAGCCCGCGGCGAAAGCCTTCGCCTTGAATTTCTTCTTGAGGCTCTTGAGATCCATATCCCCGATGCTGCCGGAGGGCCGCAGCTTCGCGCACGCGCCGATCAGCCCGGTCAGCTCGTCGCAGGCGAAGAGCACCTTCTCCATCTCGTGCTCGGGCTTCACGTCTGCGCACAGGCCGTAGCCGTGCGAGACGACCGCATGGATGGTGCGCTCGTCCGCGCCCGCGTCGGAGAGGAGCTGACGGCAGCGGACGCAGTGCTCCTCGGGCCACTGCTCGAAGTCGATGTCGTGCAGCAGGCCCACGACGGCCCAGAAGTCGGCCTCCTCGCCGTAGCCCAGTGCCTCGGCCATGCGGCGCATGACCTTTGAGACCGTGATCGCGTGGCTCAGGTGAAACGGTTCCTTGTTGTAGCGGCGCAGCAGCGCCATCGCTTCCTCGTAGTTCATGGGGCTTCACTCCTTTTCGGTTGTCTCTTCCTTGGGGGACATGGCGACGTTTTTGCCGCCTAGAAGCTGTGCGAGCGCGTCGCAAAGCGCGCGCGTCGGTGTCACGCGCAGGGACGGCTCGGCGGCAAAGCGCTCCCCGCTGCTTTCGACGGTCACGAAGACCTCCGTCTCGCCCGGAGAGCGCGCGAGCTGCGCGCGCACGAAGGGCAGCGCGCCGGGAGAGGGCGCACGCAGCAGCAGCGCCTCGCCCTCGAGCGGGTCGCTCAGCGGCAGCGGCGGTTGCGGCCCGATCGCGTTGCGCGGCCCGGCGGGTGCGACCCGTGCGACGGGCGCGGCGGGTGCGACCCGTGCGATGGGCACGACAGGCGCGGCCTGCATGTCGGGATCGTCGTAGGGCGGTTCGCCGTCGTAGGGCGGCGGGGCGTCAGGCTCGGGCGGGGGCGGGCTGTCCGCGTCGCCGCCTGCCGCGCGCTCGGCGTCCGGGCGCAGCGGCTCCACGGTATCCAGCAGCAGCTTGGGATCCTCGTCCTCGCGGATGGACAGGCGGCCGGTGAGCACGACGGCGGTGTCCGGCGTCAGCTGCGTGGCCACGCGCTCCAATACCTTGGGGAAGACCAGCGCCTCGATCGTCCCGGTCAGATCCTCCAGCGTCGCGAAGCCCATCAGGTTCCCGGCCTTGGTCGCCTTTTGCCGCACCTCGGTGAGCATGCCGCCCATGCGCACGCGCTTCCCGTCGGCGGAGAGGCCGTGATCGGGCGCCTCCAGCAGGCGGGCCAGCTCCTCGGTGTTCATGTCCAGCCGCGCGAGAGAATCGGAATAGTCGCTCAGCGGGTGGCCGGTGATGTACAGCCCGGTCACGCTCTTTTCAAAGCTCAGCCGCGTGCGCAGGCCGTAGGGCGGCAGGTCGGGCAGCGGCGGATGGACGGACTCCAGCATCCCTTCGCCGAAGAGGGACATCTGCCCGGCGACGTTGCTCTTGCGCGCGCGCGACGCGCCCTCCAGCGCGGCCTCGTAGACGGCCATCAGCTGCGCGCGGTGCGCGCCCGTGCAGTCGAACGCGCCCGCGAGGATGAGCGCCTCGACGACGCGCTTGTTGACCAGATCGGAATCCATCCGCTCGCAGAAGTCGAAGATGTCGGCGAACGCGCCGCCGCTCTGCCGCGTGGCGATGATGGAGTCGATCGCCTTCTCGCCGCAGGACTTGATCGCGCCCAGCCCGAAGCGGATGCCGGGCCGCCCGGCCCCGTCGCGGCCGACGGAGAACTTGCGCACGCTCAGGTTGATGTCGGGCGGCAGCAGCGGGATGCCGTGCTTGCGGCAATATTGCGAGTAGCCCGCCACCTTGCCGCTGTCCCCGGAGACGGAGTTGAGCAGCGCGGCAAAGAACTGCACCGGATAGTGGCGCTTGAGGTACGCCGTCTGCACGGCAACGACGGCGTAGGCCGCCGCGTGGGACTTGTTGAATGCGTAGGAGGCGAAGGCGGTCATCTCGTCGAAGAGCTGGCTGGCGATCCCGGCGGGCACGCCGTTGCGCACCGCGCCGGGCACCACGACCTCGCCATCCTCGACCAGCCCATTGATGAAGATGTCGCGCTCGCGGGTCATGACGTCGTGCTTCTTCTTGGCCATCGCGCGGCGCACGAGGTCGCTGCGCCCGTAGGAATAGCCGGCCAGATCGCGCACGATCTGCATCACCTGCTCCTGATAGACCATGCACCCGTAGGTGACGTCGAGGATGGGCTTGAGCTTGGGATGCAGGTAGCGGATGGACGCGGGGTTGTTCTTGCCCGCGATGTAGCGGGGGATGGACTCCATCGGCCCCGGGCGGTAGAGGGAGATCGCGGCGATGATGTCCTCGAAATTCTGCGGCTTCATGTTCGTGAGGAAGGCGCGCATGCCGCCGCTTTCAAGCTGGAACACGCCGTCCGTCTCGCCCTCGGAGATCATATCGTACACCGCCTGATCGTCCAGTGGGATCTCCTCCGAGCGCAGCGCGATCCCCTCGTCGCGCAAAAGGTCGAGCGTGTCGCGGATGACCGTCAGCGTGCGCAGGCCGAGGAAGTCCATCTTGAGCAGGCCGAGCTGCTCGATGATGCCCATCGGGAACTGGGTGGTGACGACGTCGTCGTTGCGCTGCAGGGGGACGTATTCGGTGACGGGCTTGTCGGTGATGAGCACGCCCGCCGCGTGCGTGGACGCGTGCCGGGGCAGGCCCTCCAGCGCGCGGCTGATGTCGATCAGGCGGCGGGTGCGCGGATCCTCGGCGTAGCGCGTGCGCAATTCCGGGGAGAGCATGAGCGCGCGGTCGAGCGTCATGCCCAGATCGAAGGGGATGGCCTTGGAGAGCTGATCGACCTCGGCGTAGGGGTAGCCCAGCACGCGGCCCACGTCGCGCACGACCGCGCGCGCGGCCATCGTGCCGAAGGTGATGATCTGGCTGACGTGATCCTCGCCGTAGCGCCGGGCGACGTAGTCGATGACCTCCTGCCGCCGCTCGTAGCAGAAGTCCACATCGATGTCGGGCATGGAGACGCGCTCGGGGTTGAGGAAGCGCTCGAAGAGCAGGTTGTACTTGAGCGGGTCGAGCTGGGTGATGTGCAGGCAGTAGGCGACGATGGAACCGGCGCCGGAGCCGCGCCCCGGCCCGACCACGATGCCCTGACTGCGCGCGTAGCGGATGAAGTCCCAGACGATGAGGAAGTAATCGACGTAGCCCATCTTGGCGATGACGCCGATCTCGTATTCGAGCCGCTCGCGCGCCTGCTCCGTCACGGGCTGGTAGCGCTCCGCGAGGCCCTCCTCGCACAGGCGGCGCAGCATCTGCTCGCTGTTTTCGCCCGGCGGCGTGGGGAAGCGCGGCAGCTTCGTCTCGCCGAAGACGAACTCCACGTTGCAGCGGCCGGCGATCTCCGCCGCGCGCTCGACGGCGTCCGGGCAGTCCTCAAAGAGCGCGCGCATCTCGGCCTCGTCCTTGACGTACAGCTCCTTCGACTCCACGCGCATGCGGTTTTCGTCGTCGAGTGTCTTGCCGGTCTGGATGCACATGAGGATCTCCTGCACGTCGGCATCCTCGCGGCGCAGGTAGTGGCAGTCGTTCGTGGCGACCATCGGGATGCCGGTCTGCTCGCTGACGCGCCTCAGCAGCGGCAACACGCGCTTTTCGTCCTCCAGACCGTGATCCATGATCTCGATGAAGTAATTGCCCTTGCCGAAGATCTCCTGCATTTCCAGCGCGTGGCGGCAGGCGTCGTCAAAGCGGCCGTCCAGCAGCAGCCTGTCGAGCTTGCCCGACAGGCACGCGCTCGTGGCGATCAGGCCCTTCGCGTGCGCGCGCAGGCAGTCCATGTCCACGCGCGGGCGATAGTAGAAGCCGCGCGTCCAGCCCTCGCTGACCAGCCGCGTCAGGTTGCGGTAGCCCTCCTGCGTCTCGCACAAGAGGATCAGGTGGTTCGTGGCGCGCATGCCCATCGAGGGGCTGTGGTCGTCCATGTCCTCGCAGGTGTAGACCTCGCAGCCGATGACCGGGCGGATGCCGCGCTTCTTCGCCTCGACGTAAAAATCGACCACGCCGTACATCGCGCCGTGATCGGTGATCGCGCAGGCGTCCATGCCCAGCTCCTTGACGCGGTCGAGCAGGGGGCCGATGCGGTTCGCGCCGTCGAGCAGGCTGTAAACGGTGTGCAGGTGCAGGTGGGCAAAGGCCATAGTGTCGCTCCTTGCTAGTCGTCCGTAAAGGAGAGCGTCTGCAGAATGGGTAGCGCCTCGCGGTAGGGCATCGCGGTCAGCACGAGCAGCTGCGCGTCGGCGTCCCACGTCTGGTAGCGGTAGAGCAATCCGCCGTCCTCGCCGCGCGCCTCGCAGCAGAGGAAGCGCCGCCCGCCCAGCGTGCGCATCCGCGCGCTCTCGTAGCCCGCGCGCACCGCCGCGGCGATCAGCTCGCCCTCGCCGTGGGAGAGGATGTCGTCGCCGTCGCCGTTGGGCAGGCAGGCGAATTGCAGGGCGTACTCCCCGTCGGAGAGGAGGTAGACCTCCGTTTCGCCCGTGGGCGCGAGCGTCAGGGTGAAGCCCTGCGGCGCGCGCAGCGTCACGCCCGCGCCGGGCAGCGCGAACGTCTCGCCGCCCGCAAGCGGGGCGACGCGGTCGTAGCGCGCGTCGAGCGCGCGCAGCCCCAGCGCCGCAAGGCAGCCGAGCAAAAACACGCACAGCAGCGCGAGCGGATAGCGTCTTGGCATGCGCGCTCCCTCCCCGGCAGCCCGTCGTTTCGTCTCATCGTTCCTTCTATTGTAAGCCGATTTTCGCGCGATGTCAATCGCGGCGCGCCGGGCGTTGGGCGTTGCGCGCGGGGGCCAAATGTGTTACAATAGACAAAACTGGGAACGTATGCGATCGCGCCGCCGCAGGGCGCGCGAGAAAAACGGAGGAAGTGAGATCGTGGCCTTTTGCGCGTTTGACGACGGCGCGGCGCTCTTCGACGCGACGCCCGTGGAAAACATGTGGATCACCGAATACATGCTCCGCGCGCCGGGCGAATTCGTCAAGGTCTACCTCTACGCGCTGATGCTGTGCTACCACGCCTCGCCGCGCATGAGCCTTGCGGCGATGGCCCGCGATCTGGACATGACCGAGGAGGAGGTCTCCCGCGCGTTCGAGTACTGGGCGCGGGACGGTCTCGTGCGCCAGACGGGCGACAACCCCGTGTCCTACGTCCTTTGCAACGTGAAGCAGCTCACCCTCGCGCGCGCGGAAAACCCGGCGGAGGGGCTGTATCAGCGCCGATTCGCCGAGGAGATCCGCAAGCGCATGGAGGGCTTCATGCTCACCGACCGCGACTACCAGACGATCTACGACTGGGTGGACGTGCTGGAGCTGCCGCAGGAGGTCGTGCTGATGCTGCTGCAACAGCAGGCGGACGGCGCGCGCAAGCATCACGCGCACTTCTCCTTCCGCGTCGCGAACGAGGAGGCGCAGCGCTGGGCGCAAAACGGCGTCAAGACGGTGGAGGACGTGGAGCGCATCGTCATGCGCGGGCGCGAGCGCGACGGCGAGCTGCGCAGGCTGCTGCGGCGGCTCGGGCGGCTGGGCAACCCGGGGCAGGACGACCGCAAGATGTACGACAAGTGGCGCGACGAGTGGGGCTTTTCCGAGGACGCGATTCAGGCGGCCTGCTGCGAGACGACCAAGGGCGCGCCCACGATGGCGTATCTGGACGGCATCCTGCTGCGCCAGCACCAGCTCGGGCGGCATGAGGCGAAGGCGCTCGGCGAGGGGATGAAGCGAGACGGCTCCGAGCGGGACTTCGTGCGCGAGGTCTACACCGGGCTGGGGCGCGTCGGCGTCTCCCCGACCGAGGAGGACACGAAGACCGTCGGCGCGTGGCTGGCGGACGGCTATTCGCAGGAGATGATCCGGCTGGCGGTGCGCGAGGCGCACGCGAGGACGGGCGGCGGCAACCTCGAGGACGTCGCGGGCTGGCTGACCAAGTGGCGCGCGAAGGGCTTCACCTCCGCCGAGCAGGTGGAGGCGGGACGCACGCGCGTGCGCATGCTCAACAGCCAGCTTCACGCCGTCTACGAGAGCGCGGGCCTCGAGAAGCGCGCCAATCAGGCGGATCGCGACCGGCTCTCCAAGTGGGCGGGCGAGATGGGGATGAGCATGGATCTCGTGCTGCTGGCGGCGGAGTATGCGAAGGGCAGCCCCCAGCCGATGGCGGCCATCGACCGCATCGTGAGCGACTGGCATCAGGCGGGCATCCGCACCGAGCGCGAGGCGAAGGCCGAGCATGAGGCGCACCTCTCCGCCGCGCGGCAGGCCCACGCGGGCGGCGCGCAGGCAGCCGCGCCGATGCTGCGGCGCACCCCGCAGGAGCGCCGGGAGACCTACGGCGCCGCCGTGGTCGATCTCTATGAGGAGGAAAAGCGATGATCAGCCGGGAAAACGTCACGCGCGAGGCGCTCTCCGAGCTGGAGGCGCAGCGCGAGCAGAACGCGCGCGTCGAGGCGGCGCGCCGCGAGGAGATGGCGAAGGGCAGCGGCGTGATCGCCGCGCTGCTGGAGCGGCGGCAGAAGCTGCTGCACGCGAGCGTGAGCGAGGCGTTCCAAAACCCCGCGCGGGCGCGCGAGATCGCCGCGCGTCTGGGCGAGGAGACGGAGAAAATCAACGCCGGCCTGCGCCGCGCGCTCGTCGCCTGCGGCAAGCCGGAGGACTACCTGCAGCCCGTCTACCGCTGCGCGCTCTGCCACGACACGGGCTACGTCGGCGAGCCGATTCACGAGCCGTGCGCGTGCCTGCGCCGCGCGGTGATGAACCGCATCTATCAGGACGAGGGCCTGCAGATCCTCGCGCGGGAGAACTTCGCGACCTTTGACGAGCGCGTCTTTCCGGAGGAAAAGATCGTCACGGCGGACGGGCGCGAGGACACGCAGCGCGGCTTCATGCTGCGCGCGCGCAAGTTCTGCGAGCAATACGCCGACGCCTTTGCGCCCGGCGAGGGGCGCGGCCTGCTGCTCAGCGGGCGCACCGGGCTGGGGAAGACCTTCCTCATGCACTGCGTGGCGCAGCGCGTACTGGAGCGCGGCTGCTCCGCGGTGGTGATCTCCGCTTATCGCCTGCTCGAGACGATGCGCCAATACCAGTTCCGCGGCGAAAACGAGGCGCGGGTGGCGGACATCCTCTCCTGCGACCTGCTGTGCATCGACGATCTGGGCAGCGAGCCGATGCTGCGCGAGGTGACCGTCACCGCGCTCTACCACATCGTCTCCGAGCGGATGGCCGAGGGCCGCGCGCTCGTGGTGACGACGAACCTCGACAGCGACGGCCTCTACGAGCGCTACGACGACCGCGTCGCCGCACGGCTGACCGACCCTAGCCGCATGCGCATCCTGCCATTCGTTGGCCGCGACGTGCGCGCGAGCCTGCCCACGGCATAAGCGGCATAAAAAACGGCGCGTCCGGCGAAAACCCGGATGCGCCGCGCTTTACAGTTCGCCCCGAATGTCGCGCGCGAGCGTGTCCTCCAGCGCGATCAGCCGCTTGGCGATGTCCTTGGAAAACTCGTCCGCCGCCGCGTACTGGTTGAGATAGCGGCTCAGGCTCTTGACGCCCATCGCGCAGCCGTCCGTGATGAGGCTGGCGACCCGCGCGTCGGAGCCGTCCACCGCCAGCTCGACGTCGGCCTTCATCGAGGCCATGCCGCGCGCCATGGGGTTCGGCTTCTTGCCCTCGTCGCCGAAGCGGTCGAGGTGGCCGCGAATCTCATTGGCCAGCTTGTCGTGCTCTTCCCGGCTGGCCTGCAAGGTTTGGCGAAGGGCCTCGCTTCGCACGCTGGGCAGCACGTCGTCCAGCGAGGCGATGCCCATGCGCACGCCCGCGTCGCACTCGCGCAGCAGGCGGATGGTGTCCTGTTCGATCATCGTTGCGCCTCCCGTCGGTTTTGCCGCTAGTGTGTACAAAGGGCGGGCGTTTTACGCGCCGAAGATCAGAAAAGCCATTCGGAAGGGGGAAGCGGCCACAGGCCGCCGGGGTAAAGCGATGCTCTATTTGGAAGCGTTCACCTTCCCGGACGGGGACAGGGAATTCGATTACGCGCTCGGCGTCAAGCGCAAGTGCTACGCGTCGCTTTATCCGTTCGGCGCGCTCTCGCGCCGCCGCTTCGAGCGCATCGACTTCGAGCCGATCACGATCCTGTGCGGCGGCAATGGCGCGGGCAAATCCACCGCGCTCAACGTCATCGCCTGCAAGCTCGGCCTCGCGCGCGATTCCGCGTTCAACGAGACGTGCTTCCTGCGCGATTACGCCGCGCTCTGCGGCGCGAAGACGCGCGGCGAGCTGCCGCCGGGCAGCCGCATCATCACCAGCGACGACGTGTTCGACGCGATGCTCGGCGTGCGGGAGATCAACGGCGGCATCGACCGCAGGCGCGACGAACTGTTTGACGAGTATCTGGAGGCCAAAAGGTCGCGCTTCCAGCTCCGCTCGATGGCGGATTACGACGAGCTTTCGCGCGTCGTGCGCGCCCGCAGCCGCACGCAGTCGCGCTTTGTGCGCGAGGAGGTCGGCGTGGAGATGCGCACCTTTTCCAACGGCGAAACCGCGTTTGAGCGCTTCGCGCAGGGCATCGACGAGAACGCGCTTTACCTGCTGGACGAGCCGGAAAACAGCCTCTCCGCCGCGCGTGCGCAGGAGCTGGCGAAGCTCATCGAGGACGCCGCGCGCTTCTTTGGCTGCCAGTTCGTCATCTCCACCCACTCGCCGTTCCTGCTGTCGCTGCGCGGCGCGAAGATCTACGATCTGGACGCCGACCCGGTGGACGTGAAGCGCTGGACGCAGCTTTCAAGCGTCCGCGAGAACTACGCCTTCTGGAAACGCCACGCGCAGGAGATCGAGCGGGACATGGGGGAGGACGAGCCGCAGGAATAGAACCGGCGAAAATAAATTGCGCGGCGGGGCCAAAGTCCCGCCGCGATGCGTTATGAGCCTTATACTATTCTCAAATCAAATCATCTGTCATTGGGTTATGCCGGCAAGCATAAGCGGAATAGCGCAGCTTTTCACGATCTGCCCGCCCGGGATCGCTTCGCTTCCGGGCTGCTCCTTTACAATCGCTTCGCGATTTGGGGTACGTTGGGGCTACCGCCCCAAACCCTGTCTGGGGACATCGTCCCCAGACCCCATCCTGTGCTTCGCACATATAAAGATTTTATCTGAGAAAAGTATTACATCAGCCCGGCGGCTTGCAGCTGGCTGCGCAGGTTGGCCGTGGCGTTGTAAAGCGAGTTGTAATCGATCGGAGAGACGCTCATCAGCGTCTGCACAGCGCTGATGGCCGTGTTGATCTGGCGGCGCGTGTCGTTGTCGATGTTCGGCGCGGAGCCGACGAGCTGATACGCGGTCAGCGTGAGCTGGTAGGCCTCGCTGACGAGCGCCTCGGTCTGCGAGGGCTGCTGCATGGCGGTGTAGGCGTCGTGCAGGTCGCAGGTGTGGCGGCTCACGTCGTCGGCACTGGTGAGCGTGGCGAATTCGCCCAGATACTGGCGAATCGTGCCGCCGTAGCTGCCGATGTAGTTGTAGAGCGGATGCCCGCGCGGGATCAGCACGATGCCGCGCGTCTGCACGGATTCGGCCGGGCAGTACTGCGTGGCGAGCAGCCCGGAATCCATGCACACCGAAACCGACTTGTGCATGCTGCAATAGCTGGTGGGCACGCTGCCCTCGTACCAGTAATCGGTCACGGTGCCGTAGCCGTTCACGTCGCTGTAGCACGCCTCGGTGGCCAGCTGCCCGCTGACGCCGCAGGTCGTCACGCGCACGAGGCCGTAGTCGGACGGGTCGCCCTCGATGATCTCGCGCGATTCGAGGCCCTTGGCCTTGTGAATCTGCTCCATGAACGTGCGCCAGATCGGCGCGCAGGAGTTGCCGCCCGTGGCGCGGGAGGAGAGCGCCTTGTAGTTGTCGTGCCCGACCCAGACCGCGCCGGAGTACCAACCCGTCATCCCGGCGAAGAAGACGCCCTTGCTGTCGGAGTTGGTGCCCGTCTTGCCCGCGACGACCTGCGAGGAGATCTTTGCGTTCGTGCCCGTGCCGCGCTGGACGACCTCCTTGAGCATATCCACCACGAGATAGGCCGTGGACGGCTTGAACACCTGACGGCGCTCCTGCTGCTGGTGCATGTCCACGACGACGTTGCCGTCGCTGTCGAGGATGGCGGAGAAGGAGAGCGGCTGCTGGTAGACGCCGCGGTTGGCGATGGTGCCGTAGGCGACGGCCATCTGCACCGGGGTGATGCCCGAGGAGCCGAGCGCGAGGCCGAACGGGTCGGCGTTGATGTTGCGGTCGGGGATGCCCAGCAGATGCAGGTACTCCACCGAGCGCGCGACGCCGACGTAGCTCATGAGGATCTGCGCGGCGGCGGTGTTGTAGGAATTGCGCAGCGCGGCGCGGAAGCTCTGCGGCCCGGCGTACCCGCCGCCGCCGTAGTTCTGCGGCCACGAGTCCGCGCCGGAGGAATCCTTCCAGCCGGAGATCGGCACGGGCATGTTGTAGGCGATGGACGCGGGCGACGCGCCCAGATCGATGGCCGGGGCGTAGACCGACAAGGGCTTGATCGACGAGCCGACGGGCATGGTCATGTCGCTGGCGCGGTTGAGCGTCTTGCGCGCCGTGGGCGCGGAGCGCCCGCCGACGATGGCCTTCAGTTCGCCCGTGCGGTAGTCGTACACGCAGGCGGCGGCCTGCGGCTGTTCGATCTCGGTGTAGGTGCCGTCCGCGTTACGCGACTGGTACACCTGATCCGCCGGGTCGCGCATGCGCGGGTAGTCGTCCCAGTTCGCCAGCGTGTCCTCGACGATCTGCTGAGTCTCGGTGTCGATGCACAGGTAGACGCTGTAGCCGCCGGTGCGCAGCTTGTTTTCCATCGCGTAGCGGTTGGCGGAGGTGTCCTCCAGACCGTTCAATTCGAGGAAGGTGTCCACCACGTCGGAGATCGCGTACTCGACGTAGTGCGCGTAGGGGTACATGTCGCTGGTCGCGGGCGAGGTCTCCAGCACATGCGCGGTCGCGGGGTCGAGCGCGGCCTGATACTCCTGCGAGGAGATCAGCCCGTTTTCCAGCATCTGGCGCAGCACATAGTCCGTGCGGTCGTTGGTGATCGCGGGCGTGTTGCTGCCCTCGGTGTTGCGGGTGTAGAAGTTGCGGCGCGGGTTGTAGTAGTTGGGGCTGCGCGTCATGCCCGCGAGCATCGCGCACTCGCGCAGGGTCAGTTCGCTCAGCTCCTTGCCGAAGTAGCCGTAGGCCGCCACCTTGACGCCGTAATAGCTGCCGCCCAGAAAGATCGTGTTGAGGTAGCTCTCCAGAATCTGATCCTTCGTGTAGCGCGTCTCCAGCTCCATCGCCAGATACGCCTCCTGCAGCTTGCGCTTGTAGCTCTGCTCGCTGGAGAGGAGCGTCGATTTGATGAGCTGCTGGGTGATCGTCGAGCCGCCCTGCGTCGTGCCGGAGGTGAAGTTGGAGACGAACGCGCCGACGATGCGCTTGACGTCCACGCCGTTGTGCTCGTAGAAACGCGCGTCCTCCACGGCGATGAACGCGTTTTGCAGCGCCTTGGGGATCTCGTCGATGGAGACCATCACGCGATCCTCGGTGCCCTTGTAGTCGGTGATGAGGTTGCCCTCGCTGTCGTAGATGAAGGACGTCTTGTCCTGATCGCCGATGGCCGCCAGATCGAGCGTGGGCGCGGTGTCCACATACGCCTTGGCGATGCCCACCAGCGCGCCCAGCAGCGCCAGCGCGGCGCACAGCGCCAGCACGACGGACAGGCGCACCGTGGAGACGGCGACGCTCAGGGCGAAGTTGGGGTATTTGGTGCGGGGCTTAAAGATCGAGCGGGGCTGCGCCTTGGCCTTCTTTTTTTTGCCGGCGCTGCGCGCGGTGGGCGCGGGCATGCGCGAGGTCGTCTGGGCGAGCGGCGGATGGAGCATCGTCTTGCCGAGGTCGGCTGGGGCGTCCGCGCCCGCGCTCGCGGGGCGAATCGCCTGCGTGTCCTGCGAGAGCGGCGCGCTCGCCGCATCCCGCCCCGAGGCGTCGGGCGTCAGCGGGACGTTTTGATTCTTTTTGCGGCGATCGCCGCCGGATTGCCTGCTGGACATGGCGTTCCTCCTCGGGCCTTGGAGATGATCCCCGCACGTCGCGGGTCGATACGAGCATTATAGCACACTTTTCGCCGTTGCGCACCTGCTTCGCAAAATTGGAAGGCGAAGCGAATACGCTTTGCGGGAGGCGATCGCATGTCGCAGGAACAGATCAGGCGCTATTCCCGGCAGGCGCGGCGCAGGCGGCGGGGCAGAAGGCTGCTGCTGCTCGCGCTGCTTCCGCTCGCGTTGCTGATGCTCGCGGAGCGCAACGTGCGCCCGCTGGTGCTCTCCATCGCGGAGGCGCGCTCCTCGGCGATGTGCTCGCAGGTGCTCTCCGGCGCGGTGGCGGAGGCGCTGGGCGACGGCGTCGGCTACGACGAGCTGATGAACGTGCGCGTGGACGAGCGCGGGCAGGTCGCGCTGCTCTCGGCGAACACGGTGCGCATGAACCTGCTCGCCGACCGCGCGGGAGAGGCCGCGCTGCGCCGTTTGGAGTCCATGAGCAGCGAGACCATCCGCGTGCCGCTGGGCGCGCTCACGGGGCTGTCGCTGCTGGCGGGCAGGGGGCCGGGCATCCCGGTGTCCATCGTGCCCGTCGGCTCCGTGCGCACCGACTTCGCCACGGAGTTTGAGGCCTGCGGCATCAACCAGACCCGGCACAAGGTCTATTTGCAGGTGACCGCCGACATCCGCATCGTCATCCCCACGGGCGCGAAGACCACACAGGTCGCCGCCGACATGCTCATCGCCGAGAGCATCATCGTGGGCGCGGTGCCCGAGAGCTTCGTGGGCTACGACCTCACCGAGCCGGAGCTGAGCCTTGTACACTAGCGCGCCGCGCGCATGAAACCGCCGCTTTTCGCGTATACATGGAAAAGCGGGAAAAAGGGGAAAAGGCGCGCAAGCGGGCAAAGTTCGCCGAAAAAAGCGCGCTTTTCACAAAGTTACGCCTTGCAAAATGAATCCTAAGTGGTATAATATTGCATTATAGGATGTTTACTCCGTCGATCAATCACTCGGGAGGGGAGTTTTATGGAGACGGTTCGCGTCGTTGTGGCTGACGACAATGTACAACTGAGGGAGCTGGTGGCATCCTACCTCGCCCAGCAGAGCGGCATCGAGGTGGTGGGCGCCGCGGCGGACGGCGTCGAGGCGCTGCGTCTGGTGCAGGAGCAGGAGCCGGACGTGCTGATCTGCGACATGATCATGCCGCAGATGGACGGCTACGCCGTATTGGAGCGGCTCGGCTCGATGAAGCTCGGCCGCCAGCCCGGCGTGATCGCGCTGACCGCGCTGGGCCGGGACGACTTCATCGCGCGCGCCATCGATCTGGGCGTGAGCTATTACATGGTGAAGCCGTTTGATCTGGCGATGCTCGCCCAGCGCGTGTACGAGACTGCCGGGGCCAGCGCGCGGGCGGAGGCGCTGCGCAGCCAGATTCGGGGCGAGTCTGCCGACGGCGGGCGCGAGAGCCTCGAGGAGCGCATCGCCAACCTGTTTTTGACCGTGGGC
Source organism: uncultured Clostridia bacterium (assembly GCA_947631405.1). Classification (GTDB taxonomy): domain Bacteria; phylum Bacillota; class Clostridia; order Christensenellales; family Aristaeellaceae; genus Ventricola. Next base: position 15,994 of record CANRLC010000021.1, read on the forward strand.
ATCCCGGCGCACATCAAGGGCTATCAGTTCCTGCGCGAGGCGGTGCGCATGGTGATCGAGAACCCGGACATGATTAACCGCATCACCAAGGAATTGTATCCGGGCATCGCGCACCGCTTCGGCACCACGTCCAGCAAGGTGGAGCGGGCCATCCGCCACGCGATCGAGGTCGCGTGGAACCGGGGCCGCATCGAGGCGCTGGACGAGGCGTTTGGGCGCAACGTCTGCTCGCTGGAGGATAAGCCGACCAACGGCGAGTTTATCGCGCTGGTCGCCGACCGCCTGTGCGTGGAGCGCAGCGCGTAAAAGCGCCAAGGCGCGCGTCCGTCCGCTCAGTCTGTTAAAGAAGCCTTTTTCCCCCCGGAAGGGGAGAAAAGACAATCCTATTTTTCAATTATAGCATGGTTTTTGAATCGGATCAGAATGGATTTTGATGCAGGATACAGGTTTTTCGACAAGCAAGGCGCGTCCGCCCGCTCCGAGATGGGGAGCGGCGGACGCGCGCTTTGGCGTGGAGGATGGCCGCGCGGAAAGGTTTTGGGAGGCGGCGACCGCGAAGCCGCGGCCTCGCGCGCAAGAACGATGCCTTTCAAGGGTGTTCTTCGGAGGCGCGGGCGACCGCAGACTGTCGACCTCGGAATATGCGTTATTAAATAGACGCGCTCCATTCCTCGCGGGGCAGGCGGCGCAGCGATGGCGTGCCCCCGGCGGCGGGCATCGTCGCGACGATACAGTCGCCCTCCGCGCCCGCGCCGACGGCATGGGCGAAGCAGTAGACGACGTAGCGCGCTGAGCTTCCGTCCTGCGCGCCGTAGAGCACGGGATAGGCGACGGGCGAATCGCCCAGCAGCGCGGCGGCGTCGCCGTCCTTGCGCGCGGCCTGCAGCGCGGCCTGCGCCGCCTGCTCGCGCGTCATCTCGCCCGCGCGCGGCGCGCGGATGGCCGCGCCCTCGTAGCGGCGGGAGAACTCCACCTGCGCGGACGCCTCCCACGCAAAGAGGTACGGGCCGTACTTGTCGTACCAGCTGCGCACCTCGGCGGAGCTGTCGTCAAAGTAGGCGGGCACGGTCGCCAGCTGCGGCGCGGAGTGCTGCAAGACCCGACCGGAGGGCAGGGAGACCGTCACCGTGAACGCGCAGCCGTTGTCGTATACGCTGCGCATGCACACCTCGTAGACCGCCCCGTCCGCGCCGTCCTCCTGCCGCGACACGTCCACCGTGTACTCGTCGGCGGTGAAGACGCTCGTGTCGCACGTCTGCTCAAAGCACGCCAGCGCGGCGCGAATGGCCTCGCCCTCGTTGGCGGCGCCGTCCGATTCCGGCGACGGCGCATCCTCCGGCAGGACGCGCTTCTCCGCCGTCGCGGCGGGGCTGGGCGTGGATGCGCCCGGCGCGACGGCCACGGGCCGCATGCTGTGCGCGCGCACCAGCAGCAGCGCCACCGGCGCGCAGACGATCACCGCCAGCGTGAGCGCAAAGGCGAGGTCGAGCCGCAGGCGTCGGGGGCTGGGAAGCCCGCGGCGCTCTGGCTCGCGGCCGCGCACGCCGCGCAGCACGCGCCGCGCGTCCTCCGCGTTAAAGTACACGCCGGAGAGGCTTTCGTCGATGGCGCGACGGACGTCTTCTTTTTCAAAATTCGCTCGTTTCATCGGATCAGCCCCTTTCTTCCAGCGCGGCGCGCAGCTTTCTCTGCGCCTGCTGAAGCCTTCTGGTCGCGGTCGGCGCGGAGATGCCGAGAATCTGCGCGCACGATTTGAGGTTAAAGCCCTGATAGTAGTGGAGTAGCACCAGCTCCCTGTGCTTGACGGGCAGCGTGAGGATGGCCTGCGTGAGCGCCAGACTGTCCTCGTGCCCGGACGGCGCGGCCAGCGGCAGCGCCTCGATGCTCTGCCGCCGGTCGATGTGGCGCATCCACGAGGTGCGGAGCATGTCCCGACAGGCGTTGACCGCGATGCGCATCAGCCATGCCCGCTCGTTTGCGATCTCCCCGCGCACGAGCGGGTCGATGTGCTCGTAGGCCTTGATGAAGGTCTCCTGCGCGGCGTCCTCCGCGGCGCTCATCTCGCGCAGCGTGAGGCAGCACACGCGCTTGACGCCGTCGCCGTAAGTCTGCATGAGGCGGGTCAGCTCCCGCTCTCGCGCATCTTCCGTGATCACGCCGCTTCACCTCCAGACTTCTTCACCTATTAAGACGAAGCAAAGAGGCCATAATTGCGCCCCGCGAAAAATTTTTTTCCTACGCAAACGCCGCTCCGTTTTTGTGAAGCGGCGGCAGATTACCCAATCCCGTTTTCTCTTTCAATGCCGGGTTTTACCTGACGGGAGAAACCTGACAAACTTTGAAAGGATGGGGGCGTCTTCTTCCCCCTTCGGGGGAGGAAGAGCTTTTTGACAAACTGACGCCGCTCCGTTTTCGTGGAGCGGCGGGCGCGTTTTTTAGCGGAACAGGCTCGCGACAACGACCGGAAGAACGGCCGTGAGCAGCAGCGCGGCGCAGGCGATGATCGCCACGATGCGCACCATGCGCTTCTTGCGCGCCGCTTGCGAGGAGCCGCTGGCGTTATGGGAAGCCATATGCTCAAACCTCCATTTTCAAAAATCGCGTCTATTATAGCACAGAATCCGCCGCGCGCATAGAGGCATTTTGGCTGACCGGGAGAATTTTGGGCGCGCGGAAAAACCAACTCGCGCGTGTTTACGCTGCAAGGCTTCGGCCTCGCGCGCCTGACTCTCAAAGACTACTAAAATTCTTCGGAGGTGGCAGCGGCTCTCAGCCGCGCTTGACAAAAGGAAAAAAAGAGAGAATAATAGAGTAAAGTTCGGCGCGCGTGCGCGCCGTGAACCGGAGGAAACGATGAGCAAGCAGTGGTCGGCCTATCAAAACAGCGAAGCGTTCGCGCGGCGCGTGGCGTCGCTCTACGGCGCGGGCGAGGAGGTGCTCGCGCGCCAGCGCGCGCGCTATGAGACGCTGGTGCGCCGCTTTGAGGCGCGCTTTGGCGAGACGGACGAGGGGCTGTGCTTCTTCTCCGCGCCGGGCCGCACGGAGATCGGCGGCAACCACACCGACCACAACGCGGGCTGCGTGCTCGCCGCGGCGGTCGATCTGGACACCGTCGCCTGCGCGCAGCGCACGCAGGACGGCGTGATCGTGGTGGACAGCGAGGGCTTCGCGCCGATCACCGTTGCCGTGGACGAGTTGGAGCCTAGCCCGGAGGACTACGGCAGCACGCGCGCGCTCATCCGCGGCACGGCGGGCCTGATGCGCCGGATGGGCTGCGAGATCGGCGGCTTCCGCGCGACGGTGACCAGCTCCGTGCTGCGCGGCAGCGGTCTGTCCTCTTCCGCCGCGTTCGAGGTGCTGATCGCGGCGATCCTCGACGGGCTGTATAACGGCTTCACGATGGACGCCAAGCGCCGCGCGCGGCTGGCCCAGCAGGTGGAGAACGAATACTTCGGCAAGCCCTGCGGCCTGATGGATCAGATGGCCTCCTCCGTCGGCGGGCTGGTGACGATCGACTTCGCCGAGAGCGAGGCGAAGGTCGAGGCGATCTCCTACGACTTCGCCGCGCGCGGCTACGCGCTGTGCGTGGTGAATACCGGCGGCGATCACGGCGATTTGACCGACGATTACGCCGCCATCCGCAAGGAGATGGAGGCGATCGCCGCGCAGTTTGGCAAGCGGGTGCTGCGCGAGGTGCCGCTGTCGCAGGTGGAGGCGCAGGCGGGCAGGCTGCGCGCCGCCGTGGGCGATCGCGCGCTGCTGCGCGCGCTGCACTTCTACGACGACAACGCGCGCGTGGCGGCGCAGGTGCGGGCGCTGCGCGAGGATCGCTTGCAGGACTTTTTCGCGCTGGTAGCGGCCTCCGGCGACAGCAGCTGGAAGCTGCTGCAAAACGTCTACGCGCGCCCCGGCGAGGAGCAGATGGCCGCGGCGATCGAGCTGAGCCGCCGCTTTTTGGCCGGTGACGGCGCGCAGCGCGTCCACGGCGGCGGCTTTGCCGGGACGGTGCAGGCGTATGTGCCGCTCGCGCGGCTTGACGCGTACACGCGCATGATCGAATCGGCGTTTGGCGCGGGCTGCTGCACGCCGCTGTCCATCCGTCCCGAGGGCGCGGTGATGATGCCCCTGAACGCTTGAACGTCCCGGCGTTTCGTGGTATAATAGCCCAAGCTGTGGTCGCGCCGCGACCCGGCGGGACGAAAGCGAACGCTTGGCGGCTGAGCCGCAAAGGGACAGAATACGATGAAGTTTATCGAGGAACACGGTTTGTTGCGCAAGCTCGGCATGGGCCTTGTGGACATCGCGATGATCGTCGTGAGCGTCTATGTGAGCATGGAGCTGCGCTTTGAGATGGATATACCGCCCCAGCACATGCGGGCGACGCTGCACGCGCTGCCGCTGGTGCTGGCGATCTACATGCTCTGCTTTTCCATCGGCGGCATCTACCGCGTCATGTGGCGCTACTCGGGCGTGCGCGACGTGATGCGCCTTTGCGTGCTCTGCGCGCTGGCCTGCGCGCTGACGCTGGCCTGCAACCAGTTCATGACCTTGGAGCTTTTCAGGGGCGTGCTGGTGCTCATCGGCCTTTTGTCCATCATCTTCACCGGCGGCATCCGCATGGTGTGGCGCGTGTTCTCCAAGGATCGCATCCCCGGCGGCCTCGGCGACGCGATGCCGGTGATGATCGTCGGCGCGGGCGAGGCGGGGGCTTACGCCGTCAACATCTGCAACAAGGATCCCAAGCGGCTCGGCCGTCCCGTGCTGCTGGTGGACGACGCGCAGAGCAAGCAGGGCCTGCGGCTGCAAAACGTTCCCGTGCGCGGCAAGACCGAGGACATCCCCAAGCTGGTCACGCGCTACGGCATCCGCGAGATCATCGTCGCCATCCCGTCGCTGGGCAACAGCGAGCGCATGCAGCACATTCTGGAGCTGTGCTATGAGACCCGCTGCCACACGCGCATGCTCTCCGAGCCTGCCGACGCCGACGTCGCCGACAGTGAGGGCACGCCGTTCATCCGCGAGCTGAACATCTCCGACTTCCTCTCCCGCGAGGAGATCGAACTGGACACCGACTCCATCGCCGGATACCTCTCCGGCAAGACCGTCATGGTCACGGGCGGCGGCGGCAGCATCGGATCGGAACTGTGCAGGCAGATTCTGCGATTCAAGCCGAAGCTGCTCGTCATCTTTGAGATCTACGAGAACTGCGCCTACGAGCTGGAATACGAGCTGCGCCAGCGCTACGGGCAGGATTGCCCGGTGGTGACGCTCATCGGCTCCATCCGCGACCGGGAGCGGCTCGACGAGGTCTTCGATCTCTACCATCCGCAGGTCGTCTTCCACGCGGCGGCGCACAAGCATGTGCCGCTCATGGAGGAAAGCCCCGCCGAGGCGATCAAGAACAACGTCTTCGGCACGCTCAACCTGCTCGAGTCCGCGAGAGAACACGGCGTGGAGCGCCTCGTGCAGCTCTCCACGGACAAGGCGGTCAACCCCGCGAACGTCATGGGCGCGACCAAGCGCATCACCGAGATGCTCATCCAGCGCTACGGCGAGAAGACCGACATGAAGTGCATGGCCGTGCGCTTTGGCAACGTGCTGGGCAGCCACGGCAGCGTCATCCCGCTGATGGAGGCGCAGATTCGCAAGGGCGGCCCCGTCACCGTGACCCACCCGGACATCACCCGCTACTTCATGACCATCCCCGAGGCGGCGCAGCTCGTATTGCAGGCGGGCGGCATCGCGCGCTCCGGCTCGATCTTCGTGCTGGATATGGGCGAGCCGGTGCGCATCATGGATCTCGCCAAGAAGCTCATCCGCGCCTACGGCTACGAGCCGAACGTGGATATGCCCATCAAGATCATCGGCCTGCGCCCGGGCGAAAAGCTCTACGAGGAGCTGCTCACCGACGCCGAGCGCAACAAGATGACCCGCACCGCGCACCGCAAGATCTTCGTGGCGAACGTGGAGCCGGTCGGCGACGAGCAGTACGAACAGATGCTCGCGATCCTCCGGGAGGCCGCCGAGAAGAACGACGAGCACGCGGTCGAGGCCATCGCCAAGGTGGTGCCCACGTTCCACCCGTGGAGTGGCAAGGGCGAGGGCGTGCGCGGCGCAGAGAGCCGCGCGGGCTGAGCGAGCGGAGAGCCGAAAAAGCGGCCCTTCCTTCTTCCAGCGAAGAGGGAAGGGCTTTTTGCGCCCGCGCGGGAAGAAAACGGCCGCGACGCGCGTTATATTCTAAGGGAAACAAAAAGCGCCGCAGACGGCGATGTCTGCGGCGGCCCCTCCGGCGCTTACAGCGAGGAGAGGATGCGCACGAGGCTGGAGAGGGACTCGTTCAGCTCCTTGAACTCGGTCACGGTCATCCCCTCGCACTGGCTCTGGATCTGGCGGGCGATGGTCGCGCGGATGGCGGCGAGCTTTTCCTCGCCGGCGGGCTGCAGCACGATGTTCACCACGCGGCGGTCGTTCGCGTCGTGCTGGCGGTCGACGTAGCCGTTCGCGTAGAGGCGATCGACCAGCGGGGTGATGTTGGGCTTGGCGATGCCAAGGCGGCGGGAAATCTCGGAGACGGACATCGTGCCGACATCTTGCAGCATGGCCAGCACCTGAACGTGGGACAACGGCGTCCCGTGTTCCTTCTGCACCATGTCCATGTGCATGAGGCGCTTCTTGATCAGCGGAAGCACATGGAACATATTCTGTGCGACGTTGTCGATCATGGCGGGGTCAATCGTTCTCTTTTTTGTCATATGCGACACTCCTGATCCATGTATTTCCGAAAACGCACGAGCGCTTTCAGATGATAAGCGAGCTTATTTTACATGTTTCATTATCATAACGCAAGAGGAAAATCCTAATGGTTTCACAATATTTCTCAAATTCGTCAGTTGGTCAGAAAAAACCGTCGCTTATTTGGGCCAAATATCCCACGGCATTTCGGCAGGAATCGACTGCCCTCGCTTTACAGACGCGGATAAATCGGTTACAATAACAAAGGAAGGGCAGCGCAGCAGCGCGCCGGGAGGTTATCATGAATGCGTTAAAGCTCGTTCGCGGATTGTTTTCGATGGAGACGCTGATCTATATCGCCATCGCGGCGGTATTCGTCTTTTCGCTGCTCCGCTGTCTCGCGCCGCTCACGCGCGCGAGCGGCAAGCTGCGCCGCGCCGCGCGCATCATCATCTCGGAAAACCGGCAGAACAAGGAGAAGAAGTCGTGGAACGATCTGCGCTTCCTCGGCGACCGCCTGCAGGGCGCGTGGGCCGACTTTCTGCAAAACGCCGAGATGCGCGACGCGCACGGCGAATCCTGCGACGTGACCGACTTCATCAACGAGGACACGGTCATCTATGCGGCGGGCGGTACGCGGCTGGCCGAGATCACGCCGGGCCTGCTCACCTCGCTGGGCATCCTCGGCACGTTTTTGGGGCTGGTCACGGGCCTGTCCGGTCTCACGCTCTCCGCGGCGGATACGCAGGCGCTGCTCGACGCGATGGAGCAGCTGATCGGCGGCATGAGCACGGCGTTTTTGACGTCCATCGCGGGCGTGTCCGCGTCGCTCGTCTTTAACGTGCTCAACAACCACGCGGTCGGCAAGTGCCAGCGCGCCATCGACCGCTTCTGCGAGGTGTTCAGCCTCTACGCGATGCCCAAGCCGGTCACCGGCGAGACGGCGATGCTGACCCTGCAGCAGGAGCAGACCGCCTACGTCCGTCAGGCCGTGGAGGAGATGAGCCAGAAGCTCGCCGTGCAGATGGAGCAAAGCATCCTGCGGGCGATGCTGCCCGTGCAGCGCTCGATGGATAACTTCGTGCTCGCGGCGACGCAGGCGCAGGTGGAGGGCGTCGACCGCATCGCGCAGGTGTTCGTGCAGCGCATGAACGTGGCGCTGGGCAAGGAGTTTGACCGCCTGCGCGCGGCGCTGCAGGAGGCCGGCGCCTCGCAGGCGCAGGCCCAGCAGGAGCTGCGCGCGGCGGCGCAGGCCATCTCGCAGATGACGCAGGACGTGGTGAACACGCACCAGCTCTCGCAGGGGGTATTGGAGCATTTCAAGGCGTATGTGGACGGCATGGACGCCTCCCGCGCGCGCGTGGACGAGCAGAGCCGCCGCACGGGCGAATTGCTGGAGGCGATGAACCGCAGCGCGGCGGAGCAGGCGCAGTATCTCTCGCGCCTGAAGGATGCGGAGGCGGCGCTCGCCGCCGGGCAGCAGCAGTACGCCGCGTGGACGGATCGCTTCCTCGCCAACGCGCAGGAGCAGACGCGCCTCACCGGCCGGGAGATGGATCGCGTGGTGGAAAAGCTGCATGAGGGCGCGGACGCGCTCTCCGGCGCATACGATACTTACACGAAGAAGACCACGGAGAACATGGCGCGCACGACGGCGCTCTTCGACGAGAGCATCACCTCGTCCGTCGCGCAGCTGAACGCCACGCTGGACGCCGTGCGCGAGACGACGCGGGTCATCCCGCAGCTGCTCTCCCAGAGCCGCGAGCGCTACGCGGAGCAGGTCGATCAGTTCGTGACGGCGCTGGTGCGCCTGCAAAAGGCGATGGATCGCCTGAGCGGCGCGCCGGAGCAGCCGGGAAAGGAGTAATCCATGAGGGCCACCAAGCGCCTGCGGCGCGGCGGGGAGAACGGCAGCTACTGGATCTCCTACTCGGACATGATGGCGGGCATGCTCTTCACCTTCGCGCTCATCCTGTTCATGGCGGTGTATCAGCTCGTGGAATTGCAGCAGCAGAAGACCATCGAGCTGGAGACGAAGGAGGCGCAGCTCTCCACGCAGCAGAGCCTCCTGCTCGATCAGGAATCCGAGCTGAAGGACAAGGAGGAGCTGCTCGCCACGACGACGCTCATGCTGCAGGAGCAGCAGGCGGAGCTGGAGGAAAACCGCACGGCGCTCACCGCCGCGCAGCAGAGCCTGTCCCTGCAGCAGTCGCAGATCGAGGAGCAGGCGGCGCTGCTCGCCGCCCAACAGACGCAGATCGACAAGCTGATCGGCATGCGCTCGCGCATCATCGAGGAGCTGCGCGACGAGCTGCGCGGCGCGGGGCTGGACGCGATGGTCGATCGCAACACCGGCGCGATCGCCTTCACCGGCGCGGTGCTCTTTGACACCGGCAAAAACGACCTCAAGCAGAGCGGCAAGGATCTGCTCAACGCATTTATCCCGGTCTATCTCCGCACACTGATGAGCGAGGAAAACAGCGAATATGTCGGCGAGATCATCATCGAGGGCCACACCGACACCAGCGGCGGGTATCTGAGCAACCTCGCCCTGTCGCAGGAGCGCGCGCTGGCCGTGGCGACGTATTGCCTCGGCCCCGAAATGACCGGGCTGACCGCCGGCGAAAAGCGCCTCTTGCAGGACATCCTCACGGCGAACGGCCGCTCCTATGCGGATCCGGTCTACGCGGCGGACGGCAGCGTGGACATGGACGCCTCGCGGCGCGTGGTCTTCAAGTTCCGCATGAAGGACAGCGAGATGATCGAACAGATGAGCGCGATTCTGGAAGGAACGCAGGCGGACGAACCGTGAGCCGCCGCAGGGGAGGAGAAGCGACGTGAGAGCGATCATGAAGGGACTGGCCATCGCCGCGCTGGCGGCGACGGTGATCGGAGCGGCCGCGGTGCTCTACGCGGTCAAGACGATGACGCCCGTCGTGGTGAGCGCCGCCGTGAACGCGACGCCCGCGACCGACGCGCAGGACGTGTTTGACGAGACGCTTGCGCAGCTCGAGCGCCGCACGTTTACCGGCCGCGCGTTCGACTTTGACGGGGAGCTGCGCGCGCAGGACTGCACGTTCCTCACCTACACGCTGCGGCTGCAAAACCGCGGCTTCTTCCCGGCGGAGTGGATCACCCTGACCGTAGAGCCGAAGGAAGGCGACGCGCTGCAGCTGGCCGATCCGGACGCGCATGTGCTGCCCGCGCGCGGGATGGGCGACCTGTCGGCGACGCTGCTGCGCGCGGGCGACGCCTCGGACACGCTGCGCGAGGCGGAGATCGTCTGCTATGTGCTGGGCCGCCGCGTGGCGCTGACCGTGCCCGTCGGCGGTTGACAGCGGGCGCGTCCTCCTGTATAATGCCGTCAGAAAAACGGACGAGAACGGAGGATGCGCGATGGAGGGTTTTCGCGCGCTCCTGCTGGCCGAGTACACCCCGGCGCAGTGGGCGCTGGTGTTCTTTTTATATGGCTTTGCAGGCTGGTGCTGGGAGGTGTCGCTCTATCTGGTGAAGGAGCGGCGCTTCGTCAACCGCGGCTTTTTGACGGGGCCGATTCTGCCCATCTACGGCTTCGGCGCGCTCATCATCCTGCTCTCCTGCGTGCCCGTCAAGGGGAACCCGGCGCTGGTGGCGCTGCTGGGCACGCTTTCCGCCACGCTGCTGGAGCTGGCGACCGGCGCGGTCATGGAGGCGCTCTTCCATGTGCGCTACTGGGATTACACGGGCGCGTTTCTCAATTTCAAGGGGTATGTGTGCCTCAAATCGTCGCTCGTATGGGCGGCGTTTTCGGTGATGATCGTCTGCGGCGTCCATCCGCTGGCGCGGGACGTCGTGCTGCGCGTGCCCGCGACGCTGTGTACGGCGCTCTCGGCGGCCTTCGTCGCCCTCGCCTTGGCGGACACCGTCGCCTCCGTGCGCCGCGCCATCGACCTGCGCAAGCTGCTCGAATCCATGGAGCGCTACGCGCACGAGCTGGAGGCGCTGCACGCGACGCTCGACAGCGTCGGCGAGCGCATGGGCGAGAAGGCGCGCGCCTTCGCCCAGAGCCTCGACGCCAAGGGCGCGGAGCGCACCGCCCGGTTTTCCCGCCTGAGCGCCGCGCGCGAGCGCATCGCGCGGGAGCTGGCCGAAAAGCGCATCACGCTGGAGGAGGCTGCGCGCGAGCGCTTTGCCGCGCTGGAGCGCGCGTTCGGCGACCGGGCCGACCTCGCGCCGGAGGATTCCGCGCCGGACGACTCCGCGCTGCGCGCCGAGATCGCGCGCCTGCGCGAGCGCTACGAGCGCCAAAGCGCGGCCATGCGCAAGGCGCGCGAGGAGCGCATCAGCCGCGCGCGGCAGGTTTTGCAGCGCAACCCGGGCGCGGTCTCGCGCCGTCACAGCGCGTCGCTAGACGCGCTGCGCTCGGAGGAAAAGCGGGGCTGATCGCATCGCGCGAGCGCCCGCCGGATGCACAGCAGGTTGAGCGCGACGGTCAGCAGGTGCTGGCAGGCCGTCGCGAGGATCGCGCCCCACAGGCGCAGCGCCGGCATCGCCGCCAGCGCGTAGACAAGCAGCACGCATGTGAGGCCTGAGAGCAGCGAGATGCGCAGCGACGCGCGCTGCAATCCCAGCGCGTTCATCATGCCGCCCGTCACCTGGCACAGCGAGAGCACGGGCACCAGCGCGCAGCACGCGCGCAGCAGCGGCAGCAGCTCCGCCTGCCGGTAGAGCCGCGAGGCGACCGTGGGGGCGAGCGCGTAGACCGCCGCCATCGCCGCCGCGCCGACCGCCAGCGCCGTCCAAAGCACGCGGCGCACCGGGCGGGAGAGCGACAGGCCGCACGCCTGCCGCCGCGTTAGCTCCGGGGAGACGACCATCGTCAGGCTCCCGGTGATGAACGAGGGCATCATCAGCACGGGCAGGAGCATGCCCTGCATCATGCCAAAGCGCGTCATCGCCTCGCTCGCCGCCAGCCCGGAGCTTACGAGCCGCGCCGGGATGAGCGCCGCGTTCGCCGTGCGCATCAGCGCGGAGACGGCGCGCATGCCCGTGAGCGGCAGCGCGAGGGAGAAAAGCTCGCCCAGCGTCTCGCGCCGCCCGCCCGCGCCGGGGGAGCACAGCGTGCGCGCCGCGGCCGCCAGCATGAGCAGCAGCCCCGCCGCCTCACCCGCCACCGCGGCCAGCGACGGAACCGCCGCCAGCAGCGGCATCGGCAGCAGGGAAAACAGCCGCACCAGCCGCATGCACAGTCCCAGCCGCACGAGCTGCTCCAGCAGCTCGCTGAGCGCGGGCGGCATGGGCTTGCCGCAGCCGTAAAAGTACCCGTTCAGCGCGCAGGACACGCCGAGGATCGGGATCGCGGGCAGATAGAGGCACAGCGCCGGAAGCGTGCGCGCATCGCCCAGCCATGTACACAGCGGCCCGCGCAGCAGAAACGCGCCCGCGTACAGCGGCACGCTCGCCAGCAGCGAGAGCAGCACGGAAAGGCGCAAAATGCGCGCGCGGCGCGGGGCGTCCGCCTTGGCGCACATGCGCGTCACGGCGGCGGGCAGGCCGGAGACGACCGGGGTGATGAGCAGCATCTGCGCGCTCTGCGCCAGCTCCACCAGCCCCATCGCCTGCGGCCCCAGCGAGCGCGAGAGCCAGATGCGCAGTGCAAACCCCATCACGCGCACGACGAAGTGCGAGCAGCTCAAAAACGCGGTCTTGCCAATCATGGAATACAGCGTCACGCGCATCACCCCGGCCAAGGGTATGCATGCGCGCGCGGCGGACAGAACGGCGGAAAACCCAAAGAGACGAGACGCAAAGGAGGAGAGCGGCATGTTTGACAAGTGGGACGATCGCTTTATGGAGATGGCGCGGCTGGTATCGACATGGGCCAGCTGCTACAAGCCGGACAGGAAGATCGGCGCGGTGATCGTGCTCGACAAGCGGGTGATGACCACCGGCTACAACGGCGCGCCCGCGGGCGTCAAGACCTGCGTGGAGCGCGGCGAGTGCCTGCGACAGAAGCTGGGCATCGCCTCCGGCACGCGCCACGAGGTCTGCTACGCCGTCCACGCCGAGCAAAACGCCATCATTCAGGCGGCGAAGCTGGGCATCCGCATCGACGGCGCGACGCTCTACTGCACGCACCAGCCCTGCATCCTCTGCGCGAAGATGATCGTCAACGCGGGCATCCGCCGCGTCGTCTACGAGGAGGGCTACCCGGACGACTTCTCCCGCGAGATTCTGGCGGAGGGCGGCGTGACGGTGGAACGGTATAAGCGGGGGGAGTGAAGCGCTTCCCCCGGCAGGGGAAAGGGAGACCGCATCAAAAGGGCCGCCTTTTCTGCGAAAAGCCCGCTCCTGCCCAAACGCGGGGCCTTTGCTCCCGTTGGAGCCGCCGGACGCGGCTCTTTTTTTGAAAAACTTTTTTCGCGATGGGACAAACCGCCCTCCTCGCGCGTTATTAGGGTGAACGATGCGCGCGAATCGTTCCTTACCAGCGAGACGGCCGGGCGATGACCGGCGGAACGCTCCGCAGGAGAAAACCCGGGACGCGGCGAGAGCGCGCGGCCCGCATGGAGGAATGAGGATGATCGGGGAAAGCCAATTCGTTTCCGAGGTGACGGAAATGAAGGAGATGCTCTATCGCCTCTCGATCAGCTATCTGCACAGCGACGCGGACGCGCAGGACGCCGTGCAGCAGGCGCTGGAGAAGGCGTGGCGGCATCGGGACAGGGTCGCCGAGGCGGCGTTTCGGCCCTATCTGACGCGCATCGTCATCAACGAGTGCAAGACGACGCTGCGCCGGGCCAGACGCGCGTTCCCCAGCGACCGGCTCGAGCGCTACGCCGGGGAGACGCCGCCGCCGGACGTTTCGCTGTCGCAGGCGCTCGCGTCGCTGCCAGATAAGCTGCGCACGCCGCTGCTGCTGCGCTACATGGAAGGGTTTTCTTTGCAGGAGGTCGCCTCGGCGACGCGCGTGCCCGTCACGACGGCCAGAAGCCGCCTGTATCGGGCGAGGAACGCGCTGCGCCAGGCGCTGTCGGACAGGGAGGAGGGCAAACCGTGCGCGAACATTCGGTAAACGGGCGAGAGCCTCAGAGGGAAGAACTGCTGCGCGCTTTCGGCAGCACGCCTCCCGCTTTCGAGGCGGGCATCGACAGGACGCTGCGCCGCCTGACGAGCGAAAAGGAGGAACCCGTTGTGAAAAAGAAGCTGGCCCTTGCGCCCGCTTTGGTGCTGGCGCTTGCGCTGCTGGCGAGCGTGGCGCTCGCCGCGACGCTGTACCCCAAGACCGTCGAGTTGATCCGCAAGGATTACGGCGACGATTTCGCGAACCAGCTGGAGACCTACGGCGTACACGCCGACATCGCGCAGTCGATCACGCTGGGCGACGTGCGCTACACGTTCACCGACGCGGTGTGGAACGCGGGCGTGCTCTACGGCACGATCACCATGGAACCCGCCGAGGGCGCAAATGCGCTGCTGATCTGCGAGGGCGTGGAGGCCGGCGGCCCCGTCGGCTACAATCCCCTCTACGGCGAGCAGGCGCCGGAGGGAACGAAGTCCTACGCCGAGACGGCGAAGGAGACGGGCGCGAAGATCCTGCTGTGCAAGGCGCTGCCGCAGGGGCTGGTCGTGGACGGCGCGTGCGTCGGCGGCGAGATGGGCGTGGGCGAAAAGGTGACGCCCGAAAACGCGGTGGTCGCCAGCTTTGAGCTTTACGGCGTGCAGGAGGCGGACAGCTATCGGGTGCGCATCGACGCGATGAACACGGAGGTCAGCCCCGATGACGAAGCGCTGCGCGCCGAGCGAAGCGACGCGACGCAGCGTCAGAGCTGGGACGTGACCGTGACCCCCGAGATCAAGGAGGGGAGCGCCCCGGCCGCGCCGGAGGCGGTGAACGCGGACGGCATGACCGTGATCGCGCCGGATGCCGTCGTGCAGGGCGGAACGATGCCCGTCTACGCGCTGACGCCGCGGGACTTTACCAGCGTCGTGCAGCCGGAGTGGTTTAACGCCAGCGGCGCGGCGGAGGGCGAGGAAACCCAGGAGAACGCCTTCGCCTTTGCCGACGGCGGAAGGCTGACCCTCTCCCGCGAGACCGTCTTCTACGAACGCTGCGAGGGCACCGAGGTCTTCCACGGCTACGACGGCTACAGCGCCGAGACGCCCGCGGGGGACACCGCGAGCAGGCTCTTCCTTCTGGCGTCCGGCGTCTACGCGGACGAGACGTACAGGGGCCGCGAACCGGAAGAGCCGCTGGACGCCATCCCCGCGCTGACGCTTAGCGAGGCGGAGGAGAAGCTGCAAGCGCTGCTGGGGAGGCTGGGCGTTGCGAACGCGCAAATCGTCTGGAGCTACGGCATGGACGTCGAGCGCGCACAGAGGCTCAACGCCGAGCGCGACGCCGCCATCAAAGAGAGCGGCGGCGAGGGCTACAGCGATCCCTACGACCTGAGCGGCCTCACCGAGGAGGACGGCGGCTTCCTGCTCGTCGCCCGCGCGACCGTGGACGGCGTATACGCCGACGACAGCGTCTTGGACGCAACCGCGTTCGTGAACAAGGGCGGCGTAGCGAGGCTGAGCCTGAGAAGCGAATACGCCGTGGGCGGCGAGGCGGTGACCCCGGACAAGCTGATCGCGCCGGAGGAGGCGCTGAGCGCCGCCGTCGCCGAGGCGAAGAAGAGCTGGCTGCCGGAGCTTGGGGACGACCTGCAAAACGCGCCGAGCGTGGAGCTGGTCTATGCGCCCAAGACGGCGGGCGCGCTGACGCTGACGCCCGCGTGGCGCATCACCGCCTTGGACGAGTATTCCGATCCGTTCTCGGTGGACATCGACGCGGTGGACGGCGCGCTGCTGAAGGCGCCGTGGTAACGGCAAACGAAAACAGAGGGGGACGGGCTTGGCCCGCCCCTTTTTGCCGTCTTCCGACTTTCTCCCCAAATTGACAACGCCCGACGCGTCGCCTATAATAAAAGCGTTGAAGATCATGGATGCGGAGGTGCGGCATGGCCAGCTTTTCGGAATACGTCTTCCCCGAGACGATCGAGGAGGCGTATGCGCTCAATCAGAAGCGCTCCTCGGTGATCGTGGCGGGCAACATGTGGCTGCGCATGTGCGGCCTGAGAAAGAAGACCGCCATCGACCTGTCCCGGCTGGGGCTGGATGGGATCACAGAAGAGGGGGACGCCTTCACCCTCGGCGCGATGGCGACGCTGCGCGATCTGGAGACGCATCCGGCGCTGGCGCGGGAATACGGCGGCGCGTTCGGCGAGGCGCTTTCGCCCATCGTCGGCACGCAGTTTCGGCGCACGGCGACCGTCGGCGGCAGCGTCTATTCGCGCTTCGGCTTTTCGGACGTGAGCGCGCTGCTGCTCGCGCTGGACGCACGGGTGCTGCTGCATGCGCGCGGCGAGACGCCGCTGCGCGATTACCAGCGCGAGCCGTGGGATCGGGACGTTGTGCTCGGCGTGCGCATCCCCAAGGGACGGCGCGCGGCGGCGCGCAGCGTGCGGCTATGCAGCACCGATCTGCCGCTGCTGGTCTGCGCGGCGTCGCTGGGGCCGGACGGCCTGCGCCTCGCGCTGGGCGCGCGGCCCGGCCGGGCGATGATCGTCGCCGAGGGCCTGCCCGCGGACGCGGACGAGGCGGCCTTTGCCGCCATCGCGCGGGACGTGCCGCTGGGCGGCAACCGCCGCGCGAGCGAGGACTACCGCCGCCGCGTCGCGCCCGTGCTGATGGCGCGCGCCGCCGCCGCGGTGAGAGGGGAGGAACGCGCATGACCGTCGAACTGACGCTCAACGGAAGGCCCGTCCGCGCGCAGGTCGAGGCGGACGACTCGCTCTACACGTTGCTGCGCGCGCTGGGCGTGCGCTCCGTCAAGTGCGGGTGCGAGACGTCCTCCTGCGGGCTGTGTACCGTGCATCTGGACGGGCAGCCCGTGCTCTCCTGCTCGGTGCCCGCGCCGCGCTGCGCGGGCCGCGCGGTGACGACGCTGGAGGGGCTGCAAAGCGAGGCGCGGCTGCTGGGCGAGTGCCTCGCGGACGAGGGCGCGGAGCAGTGCGGCTTCTGCGCGTCGGGCCTCATCATGAACGCGCTGGCGCTCGCGCGCGAGAACCCGAGCGCTACGGATGAGGAGATCGACGCCTATCTGGCGGGGAACCTGTGCCGCTGCTCCGGCTATGTGGGGCAGCGCCGCGCCATTCGGCGCTATCTTTCGCGGATCGCGAGCGGGGAGGGGCGCGCATGAGCAACCGGGTCGTGGGGCAGGGCGTCCGCAAGAAGGACGCGATGGCGCTCGTCTCCGGGCAGGGCGTCTACACCGAGGACATCGCGCCGGGCGGCTGCCTGTGCGTAAAGCTGCTGCGCAGCCCGCACGCGCACGCCGTCGTGCGCTCCATCGACGTCTCCCGCGCGAAGGAGGCGCCGGGCGTCGCCTGCGTGCTGACGTGGGAGGATGCGCCAAAGACGCGCTTTACGCAGGCCGGGCAGACCTATCCCGAGTTCAGCCCGTATGACCGCCTCATCCTCGACCGCCATCTGCGCTGCGTGGGCGACCCGGTCGCCATCGTGGCGGCGGAGACGGAGCGGCAGGCGCTCGCGGCGATTGATCGCATCCGCGTCGAGTACGACGTGCTGCCCGCCGTGCTGGACGCGCGCGAGGCGCTGGACAACGAGACGCTCATCCACCCGGAGGCGGACTGGCGCGCGCTCGTGCCGGAGTGCGGCGCGGACAACCGCCGCAACCTCGTCGCGCACGGCTGCGATCAGGACGGCGACGTGGAGGCGGAGCTGGCGTGCTGTGACGTGGTGATCGACCGCGAATACGAGACGCACGCCAACCAGCAGTGCATGATGGAGACGTTTCGCGCCTTCTGTATGCCGGATGCCTACGGGCGGCTGACGGTCGTCTCCTCCACGCAGATCCCGTTCCACGTCCGCCGCATCGTCGCCACGGCGCTGGAGATTTCCAAGAGCCGCGTGCGCGTGGTGAAGCCGCGCATCGGCGGCGGGTTCGGCGCGAAGCAGACGGCGGTGTGCGAGGTCTATCCCGCGCTGGTGACGATGAAGACGGGCCGCGCGGCGATGCTCGTCTTCACCCGCGAGGAGGCGATGACCGTCTCCTCCCCGCGCCACGCGATGCGCATGCGCGTGCGGCTGGGCGCGACGCGGGACGGGACGATCCGCGCCATCGACATGCACACGCTCTCCAACACCGGGGCCTACGGCGAGCACGGGCCGACGACCGTCGGGCTGTCGGGGCACAAGTCCATCCCGCTGTATACGCACAGCCTGCGCGCGTTCCGCTTCTCGTGGGACGTCGTCTACACCAACACGATGAGCGCGGGCGCGTATCGCGGTTACGGCGCGACGCAGGGCATCTTCGCGGTCGAGTCGGCGGTGAATGAGCTGGCGCACGCGCTGGGCATGGATCCCGCCGCGCTGCGCGAGGCAAACGCCGTGCGCGAGGGCGAGGTCATGCCCGCCTATTACGGCGAGACGGCGGGAAGCTGTGCGCTCTCCCGCTGCATCGCGCGGGCCAAAGAGATGATCGGCTGGGCGGAAAAGTACCCACGCCGCACGCTGCCCAACGGCCATGTGCGCGCGGTGGGCATCGCGCTGAGCATGCAAGGTTCCGGCATCTCCGGGGTGGATACGGCGTCCGCCGCCATCCGTCTGGCGGACGAGGGGACGTACAACCTCTCCATCGGCGCGACGGACATGGGCACCGGCTGCGACACCATCCTCGCGCAGATCGCCGCCGAGGCGCTGGAATGCCCGCTCTCGGCGATCTCCGTCCACGGCGTGGACACCGACGTCTCGCCCTACGATACGGGCAGCTACGCGTCGAGCACCACCTACGTCACGGGGATGGCCGTCGTGCGCGCCTGCGAGGCGCTGCGCGCGCAGATCGTGCGCGCGGGCGCGAAGCTGCTGGGCTGCGCGCAGGAGGACGCCTCCTTTGACGGCGAGGCCGTCGCCTGCGAGGCGAGCGGGAGGCGGGTGTCGCTTTGCAGCATCGCCGAGGCGCAGATGACCGCGGGGATGGACGCCATCGCCGCCGTCGCGTCGGGCGGCTCGCCGACGTCGCCGCCGCCGTTCATGGCGGGCTGCGCGGAGATCGACCTCGACCCGCTGACGGGGCAGGTGAAGGTGGTCGATTTCGCGGGCGCGGTGGATTGCGGCACCGTGGTCAACCCGAACCTCGCGCGCGTGCAGACCGAGGGCGGCATCCTGCAGGGGATCGGCATGGCGCTGTGCGAGATGCCCGTGATGGACGAGCGGGGGCGCACGATGAGCAACTCCCTGCTGCAATACCGCATCCCGACCCGGCAGGACGCGCCGCGCATCCGCGTCGCGTTCGAGCCGAGCTACGAAAAGAGCGGCCCCTACGGCGCGAAGTCCATCGGCGAGTGCGTCATCAACACGCCCTGCGCCGCCATCGCCGACGCCGTGTATAACGCCTGCGGCGTGCGCGTGCGCGACCTGCCGATCACCCCGGAAAAGGTGCTGCTGGGCGCGAAGGGGGAGCCGTGAGGCTCGGCGGGGCGCTGCTGGCCGCAGGGCGCGGCAGCCGCTACGCCGCGGCGCGGCCCGGCGCGGGCAACAAGCTGCTCGCGCCCTTTGAGGGGAAGCCGCTCGTCTGCCACGCGATGGACGCGCTCGCGGCGGCGGGGCTATCGCGCGTGGCGGTCGTCACGGGCGAGGAGGCGATCGCAGCGCTGGCGCGCGAGCGCGGGTTTGGCGTCGTCTGGAACGAGCGGCCCGAGATGGGGCAGGGCTACTCCGTCGCGCTGGGCGTTTCGGCGCTTTCGGATCTGGACGGCGCGCTGCTGCTGGCGGCCGACCAGCCGCGCGTGAGCGCGCGGTCGCTGCGCGCGCTGATTCGCGCGTTTTCATGCGGCGGCAAGGGCCTCGCATGCCTTGAGGACGGCACGCACTGGGGCAACCCCGCGCTCTTTGGCGCGCCCGCCTTTCCCGCGCTGGCGGCGCTGCGCGGCGACGCCGGGGCCAAGCGCCTGCTTCTGGCAAACGAGGGCGACCTGCTGCGCGTGCCGTGCGCGCCGGGGGATTCGCTCTTTGACGCGGATACCCCGGGGGATTTTCTTGGCCGCATGTCTTGACAAGGGGCGCGAGTTCCTGTATAATCGTCTTTGCTGATTGAGCAGCAGCGCTCTGGAGAGTTGGCTGAGTGGTCTAAGGCGCACGACTGGAAATCGTGTGAGGGCTGATACCCCTCCTTGGGTTCAAATCCCAAACTCTCCGCCAACATCCGCCGGCAGAACGCTGGCGGATGGTTTTTTGATTTCAGGCGGATAATCCCGCTTTTTTCACATGGAGGGATCATGTTACAGGGCATTTTTGCGCGCGCCGCCCGCGCGGCGCTGCTTTGCGCGGGGCTGATCCTCTGCTGCGCGGCCCCGGTGCTGGGCGAAGCGACGGCGGCTGAGGCGACGGTCTCCGAGGAGACGGCCTCCGAAGCGACGGCGGCCGAGGTGACCCCGGCTTACAGCCGCGTGGTCGAGCTGCCGGGGCTGGGCGAATGGATGTACTACGCGCAGAACGATCCGCTCTGGGCGAACGCTGTCTACGAGCCGAGGTACAGCCCGACCCAGCGGAAGATGAAATCCGGCGCGTGCGGGCCGACGTCGGCGGCGATGGCGATCGCGCACCAGCTTTCCGGCGAGGAGCTGACCGCGCTGCTGCAAAGCGCGCGCGACCCGAGGATCGGCTTCCCATTCTGCCCGTGCTCCGCGACGCAATACTACCACTACGGGAACGAGCACGAGCTGACCTATCCGAGAACTGCCGAGGACTTTGAGACCTACCTGCCGGTGATCTTCGCCTCGTTTGCGACGGGCAACAACAGCCACAACCAGATCATGCGCCCGGTCGGCTTCGGCACCAACACCTCCATCTTTGAGATGCTGGCCGACGCCTACGGCCTCACCTTCCGCACCACGCACGACTGGGAGACTGCCCGCGCCGCGCTACAGGACGGGTACAGCGTCGTCACGACGGTCACGCGCGGCATCTTTACCCAATCCTCGCACTACCTCTACATCGCGGCGGCGGACGACGACTACGTCTACATCCTCGATTCGCTGATGCGCGAGGAATATCCCGCCGACCACAACCACCGCCTCGAGGTGCTGGAGCCGGGCGTCGTGCGCGCGACATACGACAATCTGCCGTATCTGTATCTGTACGGGTATTACATGTTCAAGAAGGAATAGGGGAGGGAAGAGATCGGGGCCTGTCAAGCCAAGTCAGCCCTACGAGAAAAAAGGTGCGAGAAGGTATTGCCAACTCGCATCTTTTGTTGTAAATCGGAACTGCCATGAAACCAATACAACAAAGACATGATACCGAAAAAGAGCGGAGAATGCAAGTCGTCATGCCGTTGGATTTGGAGCTGAGAATACCGGAAGGAGATCCGCTGGGCCTGTTCATCAAGATCACGGAGGATGGATTGCAGGGAACTGGAAGCGGCATACGAACGCCGGGAAACGGCGGGAGAGGCCACAGCAACGCAGCTCTTTCAACAGGTGATTTTGGCTATTATACGTTGAGAAGGCTGAGAGACGCATGCAGATATGATTATTCATAAGCTCGAGGCTTCGTGATCCCCGAAAAACAGAATCATTCCTCCGGCGAGTTCTGACTCTGCGATGCTCAAAAAAGCGACGAGGCCTTTTGGGGTTAGCCGAAATCGCATGGATTTGCTGCGCTTTTATGTGTTTCTTTTGTTTACATAGTTATGGGGCTGCCACGCCAATGGTTTCGTTAGCTTGACAGCCCTTCAAATCGATCGGGAGAAGATCGATGCGGTGGTTCTCACGTTTTTCCGCGAGGCGGAATGCCGCACTTATTCCGCTTCCAACGCGTCACACAGGCGGAGCAGCTCCTCCTCGATGCGGGCGACTGCCTCGGCGGCGGACTTCAGCTTGGCGTGCAGGATTGCGTTTTCGCGCGCCAGCACCACCGGGTCGGGTGCGTCGGCCTCCGGCGATCGCGCCTGCGCCGCTTCGGGTATTCCCGCTGCCGTTCCTGCGGACAGCTTCCGCAGCGCGCCCTCGACGGCAAAGGCGCGCTCCTCCAGCTTGGCTACCTGCGACCCCGCCAGCGCGAGGCTGCGCCGCAGCGCCCCGTTTTCACGCGCGAGGGGCTGCAAAGAAGCGTTCATTTGTTCTCTTTCCATTTTGACAACCTCCTGTGTATTGATTTCTTCCCTCGCGACGCGCGGTAAACCGAACAGCCCGCGCGAGGAAAACGACAAAAGTAGCGGATGCGCAAAACGCATAGGGTGTCTTCTCTCAAAGTATAAACGAATTTAGCCGGATATTCAACAGGATATTTTCAATGTTGATAAAGATTTAATATCCTATTGGGTCACAAGGGGAATCCTCCGATTTGACACAAAAAAAGCCTCCCGCAGGAGCAGATCACTGACAAACTCTGCATTCAAAAGAGGATGCAGGGTTTGCTGCGTGTTAAGAGGAGCAACAGAAGCAACCGCTTCTCTGGTTCGCGACACAGTACGGGACGCCTTACATAGAGAAAAGGTCGCTGCCGGCCTCA
>CANRLC010000022.1 GCA_947631405.1 uncultured Clostridia bacterium
TAATGATAACAGATCCGACTGCATCCTTCTATTCTTTTTTTCTCTCGGTGTCCAAGATGTATTGTAGTCCTACACAGTTTTTTCAACAAGCTAGCAAAATAGCGCTTGCATTGCGCGCACAAACGTGGTATAATCGTTTCTGTTGATTTGGAATCCAGTCGAGGAGGTGAATTTCATTGCCGAACATCAAGTCCGCTATCAAGCGCGTGAGCGTCACCAAGCGCAAGACCCTCCGCAACAAGATGGTCAAGTCCGCTACGAAGACCGCGCTCAAGAGGTTTGACACCGCCGCGGCTGCGAAGACCGCGACCGCCGAGATGTTGAGCGCCGCCTCCGCCGCTGTCGATAAGGCCGCCGCCAAGGGCGTCATTTCCAAGAACGCCGCCAACCGCCAGAAGGCGCGCATGGCCCGCGAGCTGGCCAAGGCTGAGTAAGCGATGTAGCCAAGTTCCCTCCCGCCGGGAGGGTTTTCTTTTTGCGAAAACGGGGCGCGCCGCAGGGCGCGCCCCATCCTCTATTCCGCGGGCAGATACTCCTGCGGCGCGCAGCCGAGCGCCTCGTCATAGGGCGCGAGCGCAAAGCGCGTATCCGCCTGTACGCGCCGCATCACCCGGCGCGCGGCCGCGCCATCGACCAGCCGGGGCTGGTAGTCGTTCTTTTTCTCGTTCCCGGAGACGTTCGCCGGGTAGAGCGTCAGCCGCTGGCCGAGGTAGACGCCGTCGTCGGAAAAGGTCATCTCCGCCACAACGATCAGCGACTCCAGCGCGCGCACGCGCTTGTTCCCGCCGAAGCAGAAGTTTCCCAGCGAGTAGCACACGCTTCGCCCCGAGAGCACGCTCATCCCCTGCACGACGTGCGGGTGGTGCATGACGACGAGGTCGGCCCCCGCGTCCACGGCCATGCGCGCCACATCCTGCTGGCGCTGGGTGCGGCCCTCGCCGTACTCCTGCCCGCCGTGGTAGACGAACACGACGGCGCTCGCGCCCTCCGCCTTGAGTCGCGCGATCTCCCCGGCCATCCGCTCGCGCTCGTCGCGGCTTTCCTCCGTGTAGCTCATCCCCAAGAACGCGACGGTCACGCCGTCCTTGGTAAAGGAAGCCGTCTCCTCCCCGCCGAAGTGCGCGATGCCCGCCGCGTCCAGCGCCGCCAGCGTGTCGCGATAGCCGCGCTCGCCGTAGTCGAGCGTGTGGTTGTTGGCGAGGTTCGCCATCTCGATGCCGCCCGCCTGCAGGATGGACGCATACGCGCCCGGCCCGCGAAAGCGGTACGTCTTGTCCGTGCGCTCGCCCTCGGCGCTGTCGGAGAGCACGCCCTCCAGATTGACCACGGTCAGGTCGTCCGCGTCAAAGAGCGCCTTCACGTTCGCAAAAAACGCCGCGTCGCCCAGCGCGCGCTGCACGCCCGGCAGCGAATCCTCGTCGTCCCGATACTTTTCCTCGCAGCCGAGCGTCACGTCGCCCGTGAACGTCATGCGCAGGGTCACGTCCGCCCGCGCGCCCTCCGGCGCGGCCAGCATCGCCGCCAGCGCCAGCAGCGCGCACACCGTCACCGCGACCGCCCAGCGCCGCCGCGCCGCCTCGCCCATCCCTCGCATCGCACGTCGCCTCCTCGCGTTTCTCTACCTGAGATAGAGCGCGAGCGGGCGAAACTTCACGCCGCGCGGCGACGTTTTGAATTATTCCAAACGGCGTGTGCGAGGCAAAGCGCCGACAGCGGGATGGATACTCTTTCAGTTAGAATCTTTATATCACAGGATGGGGTCTGGGACTGAAGCCCGCCGCCGCCAGTGGCGGAGGAGAGGCGGGCGGAACGTCGGAAACGCAAAGGAGCGCTTGCGCGACTATTGCGTTTCCCGGGCGAGCGCTAAAAAGACTTAAACCGCCACTGCCCCGACAGTGACCGTTCCCCATATATCGGGCGAAGCGTTCCCGGGCGGGTTCACCTTGAATATGATTTGAGAATAGTATGAACCTGCGGCGCTGCGCATCAAAAAATCGCCGCACATGCGGCGACTGGATAGCGATACCTCCACCATGTTTTCTGATAGCGCGCGAGCGGGTCGTTGTTCCTTTCGCTTATCCCCTCGGCGATTGCCCCGGCTCCACGACGCACACGTCCGCCGCGCGGTTGATCTGCGCGTAGCGAAAGCAGTCCGGCGCGTGGTCGTTGATGACGCCGCACGCCTGCAAATGGGAGTAGACGGTGATGGAGCCGAGATACCGGAAGCCCCGCTTGCGCAGCGCGGCGCTCACCGCGTCGGAGAGCGCGTTGCGCGTCTCTCCCTGCCCCAGCTGATGGCTGCGGTAGATCAGCGTCTTCCCGTCCGTGAACGACCACAGGAAGCGGTCGAAGCTGCCGAACTCCTCACGGATCGCCAGAAACCCCCGCGCGTTGCCGATGATCGCCTTCACCTTCGGCCGTGAGCGAATCATGCCGGGCGTCGCGAGGATGCGCTCCACGTCCGCCTCGCCGTAGGCGGCGACCTTCTGCGCATCGAAATCGTCAAAGCAGCGCCTGAAGATCTCGCGCTTCTGGAGCATCAGCGTCCAGCTCAGGCCGCACTGCATCGCCTCCATCAGCAGGTATTCAAAGTGGCGGCGGTCGTCATGCAGCGGCCAGCCCCATTCCTCGTCGTGATAGCGCAGCGCCAGCGGATGCGCGAGGCACCAGCCGCAGCGCGCCGGCGCGCTCTGGTTTTGCTCCATATTTTGCTCCATGTTTTCCTCCATGGCTTCCTCCCGATCTCTATGGGTTCGCGCGGCGCGGGGCTTTCATGCGAGGCCTTGCCGCGGCGCTTTGCATACGAAAAAAGCGCGAAACCGCGTTCCGCGCTCTGGTGATCCATTGGGGGTTCGAACCCCAGGCACCTTGATTAAAAGTCAAGTGCTCTACCGACTGAGCTAATGGATCAAGGATGGCTGGGGTGGCAGGATTCGAACCTTGCGAATGCGGGAGTCAAAGTCCCGTGCCTTGCCGCTTGGCGACACCCCAACGCTCCGCTTGCGCGGAGAAAAGGTGGGGTGAGTAGTGGGGCTCGAACCCACGACCTCCAGGGCCACAACCTGGCACTCTAACCAACTGAGCTATACCCACCATATGGCGCGCCTGGAGGGGCTCGAACCCACGGCCCACGGCTTAGAAGGCCGTTGCTCTATCCAACTGAGCTACAGGCGCATGTCCGATGCGCTCCACGCATGCGGCATTTCCGCTGACGGAGAATCATTATACAGGATTTGCCCTGCCCTGTCAAGCGGCCTAAGCCCATTTTGGCAAATTTCCGCGCGCTCACAGCGTCTCGTCCCGCACCGTGGGCATGGGGCCGCCACCCAGCAGCAGCAGGCTCGCCCGCGCGCGGCCGCCCCGGCAGCCGTTGCCCGCCGAGCCGGGATTGAGCAGCAGCACGCCGTCCCGGTATTCGCACAGCGGCTCGTGCGTGTGCCCGAAGAGCGCGATTTGCGCGCCGCGCTCCTTCGCCCTGTAGCAGAGCGTGAGCAGGCTTGGGCACAGGTGACCATGCTCCATGTGGATGCGCACGCCGCCCAGCTCGATCAGCAGGTCGTCCGGCAGCGCCGAGGCCCAGTCGTTGTTGCCGCGCACGGCGTAGAGCGTCGGCTCGCCGGGCTGGGCGAGCAGCTTCTCGCGCAGATGCGCCGCGTCGCGCGCAACGTCGCCCAAAAAGCAGGCCGCGTCCAGCCGCCCCATGCGCTCAAGCAGCGCGTCCAGCGCGTCGTGGTCGCCGTGGCTGTCCGAAAAGACGCCCACGCGCAGCGGCTCGCTCATCGCCCCGCCTCCTCGCGCAGCGCCGCGAGCACCGCCTCGATGCCCCGGCGGCGGTGGCTGATCGCGTTCTTTTCCTGCGCGGTCAGCTGCGCGAACGTCTTGCCCGCCTCGCAGAGGAACAGCGGGTCGTAGCCGAAGCCGCCCTCGCCGACGGGCGCAAAGAGGATCTCCCCCGCGCACGTCCCGCGCCGCACGACGTCCGGCTTCCCCGGGCGCACCAGCGCGATCGCCGCGACGTAGCGCGCCCGGCGCGGCGGCGGCACGTCCGCAAGGCGCTGAAGCAGCAGCGCGTTGTTCGCCGCGTCGTCGCCGTGGCGGCCGCAGAAGCGCGCGCTGTACACGCCCGGCTCCCCGGCGAGCGCCTCGACCTCCAGCCCGCTGTCGTCGGCGATCGCCGCCTCGCCCGTCGCCGCGGCGACGAAGCGCGCCTTGAGCAGCGCGTTCTCCTCAAAGGTCTTGCCCGTCTCCTCGATCTCGCCCGTCACGCCCGCCTCGCGCATCGGCACGATTTGATAGACCTCTCCCAATATCTCGTCAAACTCGCGCAGCTTGTTCGCGTTGCCGCTCGCGACGATCAGCCGCGGCCGCTGATTTGCATTGCCCATAGCGCCCTCCCGTGGATTTGCTGCAAAGAGTATACCACGTTTTGCGCGCAAAGGAAAGGGGCGGGGATTGCCTTCCCGTCACCGCTCGTCCCCTTGCAGCGCCCGCATAAGAAAACCGTAAACCGCCTCGCGCGTCGCCTTTGCGCCCTGCTCTTGCAGCGCGCGGGTCACGTTTCGCCGGTCGTAGGAAAACAGCGTCTCCCCCCGCCCCGTCGCATACCACGCAGCGCACGCAGCCCCACGCGCTGATCTCCGCCTCCGCGAAATAGATCTCCGTCAGCAGCGCCGCGATCTCGGCCTCGCCATTCTTCGCGCAGGCGAAGCTGTAATCCTCCCAGACCGAGCGGCCCGGGTCGTTCCCCTTTTCCAGTCGGTACGGGCGCAGGTCGATCGTATCCGCCAGCCGCTCCTCGAGACGAAGCTGTCCGTAGGTATCGTCCACGGCCGTGAAGTAGTCCGGCGCATGGGCGTTCCCGTCGCCCGTCTTCACCAGCCCGTAGCAGCGCACAAAGGCCTGACACAGCCTGCCCGCATCGTCCTCCAGATCAAACGTCCACAGGTGAACATATTTCCCGGGGCCGGTCTCCTGTGTGCCAAACGTCACGGAGCGCAGTGCAAATTCCCGCCCGTATTTTTCGCCCATCGTCTCCAGCGCCGCCCGCCGCGCGTGGACGTTATACGGATTATAGAAAAAACACCGGCAAAGCCAAAGGCAGGCCGCGCCAAGGAGAATCGCAAAACCCAGCGCGAGCGCCGCCCTCTTTCCCTTTTGCAAGGCCAATCCCCCTGTGCCTTTTGTGGAATAGCTTATCACCTCGCGCGGCCCCTGTCAACGCGCGACATCCGACCCGGCCAGCGTAAACGGCGGCTTAAGCTCTTCGGGGTTTTCCGGCATCCCGTCCGGCAGGGTTTCGATATGCGCGCCGCCGCCGTTTGCCGTCATCCACGCGTCCAAATCCGCATCCCAGATCAAATTGTTGCCGCTTGCGGCGTCATGATAGAAGGCGGACAGCAGCTCGCCGCCGGGCGTGTAGCGCCTCGCCAAGAAGCTGGGAAAGCCGGTCTGATCCTCCGAAACGAACGTCAGATACGAATAATCGCACATGCGCCCGTCCGCCGGGGAGAAGGCGACGGCGTAATACGCCTCGCCAAGCTCCTCGTCCCCTTCGGCGCTCCCGCAGGCGTAGCTTTTGAGCTTCAGTTGCCCGTCCCAAACCGCATAGAACCACGAGACGGTCGTTCCGTCGTCCCGCGTGATATGGATGTCCCTGCCCTGCAAATCGCCGGACGCGCCGTAGCGATCCCACACTTGGAAACCATGCGCGCCGGCGGCGGCAAGCTCGGGCAGGCCGCGGGCAGATCGGTAAACGCTGACGTACAGATCGGCCGTCTCCACGTCCGCGTCCAGCGCAAACGCATAGGTCAGCGCGTCCGGCGAAGCCTCGCCCTCAACGCGCGGGCTTTCCAATCCGCTTATGCGCAGCTCGACGGTCGTCCGCTTTTCGGCGACGGGCTGGGCGCCCAAATCCACGAAATCGCCCGCCTTGGGGTCGCTGTCAAAGGTGACGACGGTTTTCCCGTCCTCCGTCCGCTCAAATGCGACCACCTGAAGCGGCGGGACGTATCGCTCCAGCGTCTGCTCGTCGAGGGGAAATGCCTCGACCTCGTCCGCCGTCTCGGGCAGATCGATCGCCAGCGCGACGGGCGCAAGGCGAAGCGCCGCAAGGCACGCGACAAGCGCAAACAGCGTCTTTTTCATGGGATCGCCTCCTCGCTTTCCGTATCAGGAGCACTCTATCTATAAGACGAACGCGAGGGGGAAAAGTTTCACAAAAAAACTCGGCATACGCCCGGTATGCCGAGAAGACCCTATTCGATCACCATGACCTCCGGGAACTGATTTTCCACCTCCGAGGCGACGTTGGCGAACGTCGGCGCGTCGGCGACGGGCGCGTCATACGGCTTGCCGTCCACGAGCAGGCGCACCTTGCGGATGCCGGGATAGCGCGTACAGGTCATCATCAGCGCGCGGATCGCCTGCATACCGCCGTCGCTCTGCTCGGCGATCTTCGCGAAGTCGCCGCTGAAATTGATGGTGACCTCGCCCCCGTCCACGCTCACGCCGAGCAGCTGCACGCTGTCCGGGATGGGCGTCTCCAGCCCGCTGTCCGCCTTCGGGCCGCGCAGGAACTCGAAGACCGCCGTCGCCACGTCGTCGTCGGAGTAGACCGTGCGCGATACGGGCACCAGCAGCCGCCCGTCCTGCGCGGGGAAGTACATCTGAATCTCGCTCGCCCCGGCGAAGGTCTCCTGCGCGGGTTCCTCCGGGTTGAGACCGACGCGCGTGAAGTTGCCGGAGATGGGCGTGCCGTGCGGCAGCGTGTCGCGCGACTGGCCGCCGACGAGGAAGCTCACGTCCTGCACGGTGTCAAACTCCGTCAGCGCCCAGACGATCGCGGTGCGCACGTTCTCCTCCTGCTCGGCGTCGGCCGCGGCGAGCACCTTGTCGCCCAGATCGACGCGCGCGTGCCCGCCGGAGATGTCCAGATCGAACGTCGTGCCCTCCGGCACCACGGGCGAAAGCCCCAGCCGCGCGGCCTCCATGTCGTTGCGCGCGCTGGAGACCATCATCTCCAGCGTCGCCTTGGCGATGCCGTCCTGCCGCGCGACCTCGCGCTGCACGGGCACCAGATACCCGTCGCCGTCCTCGTAGTAGACGACGGTCTGCTGCGTGTCCTCCCCCGCCGTCTGCGCCAAGACGCTGACCTCGCCCTGCGGAATCTCCTCGAGCGGCTCCTCATAGGGTTCCCGCTCGCCGCCGCGCACGGACAGGAGCAGCACGAGCGCCGCGGAGCACGCGATGAGCGCGCGCTCCGCATCGACGCGCCGGAGTTTGATCTTCGGCCATTTCACAGTAAATCACTCCTTGCCGGTTCGTTCGCCCGATTGTATTCCCCAGCGCCCGCGGACATGCGCCCGTCGCGTGGACGCGCCGCGCAAAACGTGCTATAATGGGGTGGTCGTCGCTTGTACACCTGACGCATCCTATGCGCGATGGGGCTTGGCGTATGCGCGGCGAATATGCTGCCTAGGAGGGATCGGCATGCCGATGGACGGCGTGATGCTCGGCTTCGCCGCGCGCGAGATGGACAAGAAGCTGCGCGACGGGCGCGTGGATCGCGTGCTGCAACCGGAGCGGGACGAAATCCACCTGCTCATCCGCGCGCAGGGCGAAAACCTGCGGCTGGTGCTCAGCGCGTCGCCCAGCGCCGCGCGCGCACACCTGAGCGAGCACGCCAAGAGCGCGCCGATGGAGCCGCCCATGTTCTGCATGCTGCTGCGCAAGCACCTGTGCGGCGGGCGGGTGCGCTCCGTAAATCGCGTGGGCGGCGACCGCGTGCTGCGCATCGTCTTTCAGGTGCTCAGCGAATTGGGCGATACGGTCGAGCGCACGCTCGTGGCCGAATTGATGGGCCGCCACTCGAACATCATCCTCCTCTCGGGCGACGGGCGCATCATCGACGCCGCGCGCCATGTGGACGAGGACGTCTCCCGCGTGCGGCAGGTGCTGCCGGGGCTGCCCTACGCCGCGCCGCCCGCGCAGGACAAGCTCGACCCCGACGCCGCCACAGAGGAGGAGATCGCAAAGCGCCTCTCCCGCGAGGCGGGGCGGCTCGACCGCGCGATCGGCGCGACGCTCGCGGGCTTTTCGCCGCAGGCCGCGCGTGAGGCCGCCGCGCGCATGGGCTTTGGCGGCGGCGAGGCGATCGAGGCGCTGGACGCGCCCGCCGTCGCGCGCGCGCTATACCGCTACCTGCGCGAGATGCCCTCTCTCTCCCCGTGCGTGGTCGCGCTGAGCGAGAGCGGCGAGCCTGCGGACGTGTTCCCGTTCCCGCAAAAGCACCTCGCCTGCGAATACGCGACTTACGGCGGCCCGAGCGAGGCGCTGGACGCGTACTTCTTTGAGCGCGACCGCATCGACCGCCTGCGCCAGCGCTCCTCCAGCCTGCGCCACGCGCTGCGCAGCCACATCGAGCGCTGCGAGCGCAAGATCGCCTTACAGGACGAGGCGCTCGCGGGCGCGGCGCGCATGGAGGAATACCGCCAAAAGGGCGAGCTGCTTCAGGCGAACCTCTACCGCCTCAAGAAGGGCGAGCCGTTTGCCGAGGTCGAAAACTACTTTAGCGACGACTGCGCCCCGGTGCGCATCCCGATGGACGTCTCCCTCTCGCCCGCGCAGAACGCGCAGCGCTACTTCAAGCTCTATCAAAAGGCGCGCGGCGCGCGCACGCTGGCGGCGGAGCAAAAGCGCAAAGCCGAGGAGGAGCTGCTGTATCTGGAGCAGATCGAGGACGACCTGCGCAAGTGCTCCGACGCGCAGGGCCTCTCCGAGCTGCGCGCGATGCTGGAGGCGTCCGGGCACCTGCGCGCCCCGGCGACGCGCGTCAAGCCGCGCCGCGAGGCGCCGAGCCAGCCGATGCTCTACCTCTCCAGCGACGGCGTCAAGATCGAGGTCGGCAAGAACGCGCTGCAAAACGAGCGCCTGACGATGGGCGCGAGCGGGAACGAGACGTGGCTGCACGCGCAGAAGATGCCCGGCTCGCATGTGATCGTCCACGCGGAGACCGTGCCGGAGGCGACGCTCGCCGAGGCGGCGCTGCTCGCGGCCTACTATTCAAAGGGCGCGCGCTCCGCGCAGGTGCCCGTGGATGTGACCTTGCGGCGCTATGTGAAAAAGCCCGGCGGCACGCCCGCGGGGTTTGTCACCTACACGCATCAGAGCACGCTCTACATCACGCCGGACGAGGCCGCGGTGCGGCGGCTTCAATGCGTGAGGGCGTGAGCAGGACTCAAATACGACCCCGCGCCCATTCGCCGGTAGCGCCTGCGAATGGGCGCAGCCTTCTTTCTTCACGCCCCGCGCGTGTCGCGCGCACGCGCCTGCGCAAGCAGCGCGCGAAGCTGCTCCGGGTCGATCGGCTTTTCGAGGCACGCGTCAAAGCCGGCGCGCAGCGCCCGCGCGCGGTCGCCCTCCCCGGCGCTGGCCGTCATCGCCACGAGCGGGAGGGCTTGCGCGTCCTCCCTCGGCAGCGCGCGCAGGCGCATGGCGGTTTGCGCGCCGCCCAGCGACGGCATGCGCAGATCGAGCAGCGCCGCGGTGAACGCGCCCGGCCGGGAGCGCGCAAAGCGATCCAACGCCTGCGCGCCGTCGCTTGCGAGCGTCACATGCGCGCCCTGCGACGTCAGCCGCGCGCAGACGATCTGCGCCGCGAGCGCGTTGTCCTCCGCGACCAGCAGGCGTTCGCCGCGCAGCGCGTCCCCGGCGGGGCTTGCAGCCGCCTGCGGCGCGCGCATCGGCTGCGGCGCGCGCGGGGTCTGCAGCGCGCCCGGCGTCTCCGGCAGCGGCACGCACACGGTGAAGCGCGTGCCGGCGCCCCAGCGGCTGTCCACGGCGATCTCGCCGCCCAGCGCCTCCACCAGCCGCTTCACGCTCGCCAGCCCCAGCCCGCTGCCCTCGACGCCCCGGCTCTCCGGCGCGCGCGCGAGCGGGTCGAACATCCTGCCCATGAACGCGCGCTTCATGCCCATGCCGTCGTCCTCGACGGTGAAGACCGCGCGCATCGGCTCGCCGTCCGTCAGGCACGCGTACAGCGCGATGTGCCCGCCCTCCTGCGTGTACTTGACGGCGTTGGTCAGCAGGTTTTGCAGGATGCGGCAGAGCGCCGCGCGCTCGCCCGTGAAGGCGCGGCCCGACAGCGCGCTCAGGTCGAGCGCGAGGCTTTGCCGCTTCTCCTGCGCCAGCGGCGCGACGAGCGCGCGCAGATCGCAAAGCAGCATTTCGCCCGTGAAGACCTCCGCCCGGCCCGCGCCGAGCAGCTCGCCCGCCATCGCGTCCAGCGCGCTGGCCGCCGACAGGATCTGCGTCAAATATTCCTCCACCTGCGCGCCGGAGCGCGCCGATTCCAGCGCGCCCTGCGCCGCGCCGCGGATGCTGCGTATCGGCGTGCGCAGATCGTGCAGCAGCAGCCCCAGCTGCTCCGCGCCAAGGCTCCCCGCCGCGCCCGCTCTTTCCATGCTTAAAGCCTCCCTTGCGCCCTAGCGGCCTTCTTTGCGAATATTCTATGATATATGTTTCAAATTCATGCGAAAAATGTGGCTTTAATTCGAGAAAAAGTTAATTTTCTTCACAAATTATGACATATTTCTCGGATTTTTGTCCCATTTCCCGCCTTTCGACCGCTTTCGCGCGCACTATTGCGCCGCCAAGTGTCTCCATCCGCCGCGGGGCGTTTCGCCATTTTCCCCTTGTATGCAAGGGCCGCTCATGCTATAATGCTTCTGGTAAAACCGCTTTAGAAAGGGGACGCTTATGGAAAACAGCTACGAGATCACCTCCTCCGCGGGGGTGTCGATCCATGTGACGCGCGGTCACTTCTCCACCAACCACTCGCACATCAACTACTATGTGGACACCACGACGCTGAAGGCCAGCCACAGCGATTCCGCCGCGGCGGCGAAGCAGCTGGCCGCCAAGTACGTCTACAACACGATGGTGGACACCATCGTCTGCATCGAGGGCACCGAGGTCATCGGCGCGTTTCTCGCGGACGAATTGACCAAGCAGGGCATCCGCTCCATCAACACCCAGCGGACGATCTACGTCATCCCGCCGGAATACAACAGCTCGAACCAGCTCATCTTCCGCGACAACATCCGCCCGATGATCGCCGGAAAGAACGTGCTGGTGCTGCTGGCGGACGTGACCACGGGCCGCACCTCGGCGCGCTGCGTGGAGGGCGTGGAATATTACGGCGGCATCGTGCGCGGCGTGTGCGCGCTCTTCAGCGCGGTCGATCAGGTGGCCGGGTACCCGGTGAACGCGGTGTTCACCACCAAGGATCTGCCCGATTATCAGGCGTACACCTCCGCCGAGTGCCCGTTCTGCAAGGGCAACGTCAAGCTGGACGCGCTGGTGAACAGCTTCGGCTACTCCGAGCTGTGAGCGCGCGCGATCCGCTGCGGCGGGGTTCGCCGCAGAGCGTCGGCCTGAGCGTGGGCATCTCCGCGAGCATCCTCTTGGGCGGCCTCCTCTATCGCCGGGGCCGCCTTTTGGGACTCGCCGCGGGCGTCCTCGCGGGGATCGCGCTGGGCGCGGTGGCCGCGCGGCTGCTGGCGGCGCATCTTCGCAGGAAGGGCTGATCGCCGATGAGGATCATCGACACCTACCCCGCGCTTCTGGATTCTTACGAGGGCGGCGCGTTTTGCTTTGAGCGCTGGCGCGCGTACATCGACCGCGCGCTGCCGGGGCTATCCCCCGCGCTGATCGAGGACGCGCAAAAGAGCCTGCGCACGGGCGCGGTCTCGTGGCGGGAGAACGTGCTGCCCGCGCTTTGCGGCGTGGCGGCGCAGATCGGCCTTTGCGAGGAGGCGCATCGCTCCTTTCTTGCCGCGACGCAGGGGCTGGGCGAGGCGATCGCCGAAACGTTTGGCAGGCCGCTCGACGCGGACGTCGTCTTCTACCTCGGCCTGTGCAACGGCGCGGGCTGGGCGACGCGCTACGAGAACCGGCGCGCCGTGCTGATCGGCCTTGAGAAGATCGTGGAGCTGCGCTGGCACGGCCGGGAGACGATGCTGGGGCTGATCCGCCACGAGCTGGGCCACGTCTATCACGGCCGCTACGGCGCGCTCGAAAGGAAGACGGGCGGCGCGCGGGACGCCTATCTCTGGCAGATGTTTTCCGAGGGCGTCGCGATGGTCTTCGAGCAGATGCTGGCGGACGATCTCGACTATTTCCATCAGGACAGGGACGGCTGGCTGCGCTGGTGCGACGCGCATCTCGCGCAAATCAAGCGCGACTTCTGCCGCGACCTGCCGGAAATGACCCCCGCAAACCAGCGCTATTTCGGCGACCTCGCCCTCTACGAGGGCCACGGCGACGTGGGCTACTACCTCGGCTGCCGGTTCGTGCAGGATCTGTTGGGTCGATATAGCTTCAACGAGATCATCCGCTTTGAGCCGGGCGACGTGGCCGAGGCGTTTGGGCGCTTTGCGGCGTAGCGCGCGAGGAAAGTTGAGTTACAGGAAACGCATATGCGCAAAAGGGCCGCGGGGCATTGCCCGCGGCCTCAGCTTGTCCAAAGCGCCTTTTCTCCCGGTCAGGAAGAAAGTCTTTGTTTCATACTATTCTCAAATCAAACCATATTCATGGTGAACCCGCCCGGGATCGCTTCGCTTCCGGGCTACCTTTTGCAATCGCTTCGCGATTTGGGGTACGTTGGGGCTACCGCCCCAAGCCCCGTCTGGGGACATTGTCCCCAGACCCCTCTCTGTGCTTCGCACCACATCAATGATTTTCTCTGAGGAAAGTATCAGTCCTCCGGCTTCGCGCCGATGACGGCCTTGATACGCCGCACGCCGGCGGAGGAGGATTCCTCCTTCTGAATCTTGAAGCTGACCAGCTCGCCCGTGTGCGAGGCGTGCGGGCCGCCGCAGATCTCCTTGGAGTACGGCCCCATCGTGTACATGCGCACGCGCTCGCCGTACTTGCTCTCGAACAGGCCGATCGCGCCCTCGGCCTTGGCGGCTTCGACGGTCGTCTCGGTCATCACGACGGGCACGTCGGCGGCGATCCACTCGTTGACCAGCGCCTCGACCTGATCCAGCTCCTCGCGCGTCACCTTGCGGCCGAACTTGAAGTCGAAGCGCAGGCGCTCGGCGGTGATGTTGGAACCCTTCTGCGCGACCTCGTTGCCCAGCACGCGGCGAAGCGCAGCCTGCAAAAGGTGCGTGGCGGTGTGCAGCCGCGCGGTCTGCGCGCTGTGGTCGGCGAGGCCGCCCTTGAAGCGCTGCTCCGCGCCCGCCTGCGAGAGCTTCTGATGCTGCGCAAAGTGCTCGGCAAAGCCCTGCTCGTCCACGGTGAGGCCCTTTTCCTGCGCCAGCTCGCGGGTCATCTCGATGGGGAAGCCGTAGGTATCGTACAGGTGGAACGCGGACACGCCGTCGATCACGCGGCTGTCGCCGAGGCGCTGGGCCAGCTTTTCAAACTCGCGCTCGCCCTGCCGCAGCGTGCGCTCGAAGCGCGCCTCCTCGAGGGAAAACTGCTCCAGCACGAACGCCTCGTTCTCCCGCAGCTCCGGATAGACCTCGGCGTACTGCGCGATGACGACCTTGGCGATCTCGCCGGTAAAGCCCTCGGGCATGCCCAGCCGCATGCCGTAGCGCACGGCGCGGCGGATGAGGCGGCGCAGCACATAGCCCTGATCGACGTTGCTGGGGCTGACGCCGCGCGGGTCGCCCATGATGAACGTCGCGGTGCGCAGGTGGTCGGCGATGATGCGGAAGGCCTTCGTGGTCGCCTCGTCGTCGCCGTAATGCTTGCCCGACAGATCGCTGATGCGCGCGAGGATGCCGGTGAAGGCGTCCGTCTCGTAGACGCTGGCCGCGCCGTTGAGCGTGAGGATGGTGCGCTCCAGCCCCATGCCGGTATCGACGTTCTTCTTGGCCAGCGGCACATAGTTGCCCTCGGCGTCCTTGTTGTACTGCATGAAGACGTCGTTCCAGATCTCGAGGAACCGCCCGCAGGAACAGGCCGGGGAGCAATCGGGGCCGCAGGGCGGCTGATCCTTGATGATGAACATCTCGGTGTCCGGGCCGCAGGGGCCGGTCTGGCCCGCAGGCCCCCACCAGTTGTGCTTGCGGCCGAGGTAGTAGATGTTCTCGGGCTTCACGCCGTTCTCCATCCAGTATCCGGCGGCCTCGTCGTCGCGCGGGATGTCGCCCTCGCCCTCGAAGACGGTGAAGGCCAGCTTGTCCTTGTCAAGGCCGAGATAATCGGGGCTGGTCAGAAACTCCCAGCTCCAGGCGATCATCTCCTTCTTGAAGTAATCGCCCAGCGACCAGTTGCCCAGCATCTCGAAGAAGGTCAGGTGCGAGGCGTCGCCCACCTCGTCGATGTCGCCCGTGCGGATGCACTTCTGCACGTCGCAAAGGCGGGTACCCGCCGGGTGCTTGCTGCCCAGCAGATACGGCACCAGCGGGTGCATGCCCGCGGTGGTGAAGAGCACGGTCGGGTCGTTCTCGGGGATGACCGAGGCGCTGGGGATCACCGCGTGCCCCTTGCTGCTAAAGAACTGGAGCCACATCGCGCGCAGCTCGCCGGACGTCTTGGGTTTCATGTGCTTTCCTCTCCTCTTTGCGGTTTGAGCAACCAAAAGCGCCTGCCGTCCGAAGACGAACAGACGCACATTCGCGGTACCACTTCGGTTGACGCCCCCAAGGAGAGCGCCCTCTTGCGGCCCGTAACGCGGGCGTCACGTCCGGCTCGTCGCCGGCGGCTGAGCGGAGGGCTGCCCGGTTCGCCGCGCCGCCGGGCTTGCACCGCCCCCGGCTCGCTGCCGCGCGTTGAGGAACCCGGTCGTTCCGCCTCATCGCCTTTTCTATCGGGGAACATTATAGCGGCTTTGCCGCGCCTTGTCAAGCGTTACGGCTCGGCCAAAAAGGCGCGCACGGCCTCGCTCGCCTGCGAGACGGCGTCGCCCTGCATGTCGAGCCAGAGGATGTCCGGGCAGCGCCTGAACCACGTCATCTGCCGCTTGGCAAACTGGCGAATCGCGCGCGACAGTTCCGAGAGCATCTGCTCGCGGTCGGGCGTCTCGCCGGTCAGATAGCGGGTGATGTAGCGGTATTCCAGCCCCAGCCCCAGCAAGAACTGCGCGCTGACGCCGCGATCGAGCA
Source organism: uncultured Clostridia bacterium (assembly GCA_947631405.1). GTDB lineage: Bacteria > Bacillota > Clostridia > Christensenellales > Aristaeellaceae > Ventricola. Next base: position 15,120 of record CANRLC010000022.1, read on the forward strand.
GCCCCTGCACCTCTTCGATTAGCCCCTGCTCTACGCGCACGGCCAGCCGCTCGTCGATTCGCCGCGCCAGCACGTCGCGCGGCCAGCTCACGCCCAGCCGCAGGCTGCGGTAGCGCGCGCGCTTGCCGGGCTGCGCGTCGTCGCCGTCGTGCAGGCGCTCGAGCATGCGCATCACGCGGTTGCGGTTGTTGCGCTCCACCTGCGCCTGCGGCGAAAGCGCCATGAGCATCTCGTAGAGCTGCGGTGTGGTCAGCTTTTCCAGCTCCGCGCGGTAGGCGAGGTCAGGCTCCGTGTCGGATAGCTCGTAGCCGTCCAGCACGGCGTCCACATACAGCCCCGTGCCGCCGACGATCAACGGCAGGCGGCCGCGCGCGAGGATGCCGTCCATGGCGGCGTAGCTCTCGCGCTGAAAGTCCGCCATCGAGTAAAACTCCCCCGGCTCGCGCACGTCGAGCAGGTGATGCGGCACGCCGCGCATCTCCTCGGGCGTGATCTTGCCGCTGCCCAAATCCAATCCGCGGTAGACCTGCCGCGAATCCGCCGAGACGATCTCGCCGCCGAAGCGCAGCGCCAGCTCGACGCCCAACGCGCTCTTGCCCGACGCGTTCGTGCCGACGACCGCGACGACCTTGGGCAGCGCTTGTTCCGCCGTCATGTGCCCTCCCCCGAGGTCAGCGCCGCGCGCACGACCACGTCGTCCAGCAGCACGTTCACCAGCAGCGTGCCCTTGCCCGCGCGCCGCTCCACGGCGATCTCGGCGAGCGGCACGCGCGTCACATGCCCCAGCTTCTGCTCGAAGACGGCGGTCGTCTCCCCTGCGATCGGCAGCGCCGCCGCGAGCTGCAGGCCCGTAGCCGCGTTCTTGGGCATGAGCCTCTGCCCCTTGCCCCCGCGCTTTTGCCTGTCCACGTCGTCCATGAGCATGCGCTTGCCGAAGCCCCGGTCGGTGACGGCGAGCAGCATGTCGCCCGCCTTGGGCAGCGCAAAGGCGAGCAGACCGTCGCCCGCGTCGAGCGCCGCGCCGCGCACGCCCGCCGTCGCGCGGCCCATCGTCGGGATCTCAGCGAGCTTAAAGCGCAGCGCCATCCCGCCGCGGCTGACCAGCAGCAGATCGCCCTTGGCGTCCGGCGCGACCGCCGCCACGCCGATCACCTCGTCCTCGCCCTTGAGATTGATCGCGCTAAAGCGCGCGCGGCGGATGCCGTACTCCGACGCCGCCGTGCGCTTGACCTGCCCCTGCCGCGTGACGAAGAGCAGATCGCCCTGCGCGGCCATCTCGTCCGTGCGCGCGCAGACGAGGCCCACGGCGCGCTCGTCGTCGGCCAGCCCGGCGATGAGGCCGGTGAGCATGCTGCCGCGCTCCTTCAAGCGGAAGGTCTCGGGGATCTTGCCCACGTCCAGCATGAAGCAGTTGCCGCGGTTGGTGAAGAAATAGCACGAGCAGTCCGTCAGCGTCTTCGTGATCGAGACGACCTCCTCGCGCACGCCCGGCTGTTGCAGGAACTTATCGACCATGCGCGGACTCATGCGGCGCACCTGCCCGTCGCGCAGGCAGAGCAGCGCGGTATCCTCGGCGACGGGCTTGTTTTCCACCACGGGCAGCGTGGCCGTATCGTCGGGGATCAGCTCGGTGCGGCGGTCGTCGCCGAAGCGGTTGCGAATCTCGAGCAGCTCGCTGCGGATGACCGCGTCCAGCTTCTTTTCGCTCTTGAGGATGCCCTCCAGCCGGTCGATCGTCTTCAGGATGTCCATGTATTCCTTGCGCAGCGCCTCGATCTCCAGCCCCGTCAGCCGTTGCAGGCGCATATCGAGGATGGCCTGGGACTGTACGTCGGTGAGGCCGAAGCGGTTCATCAGCTGCTCCTTGGCCTCCTTGGGGTTGCGGCTCTTGCGGATGATCGCCAGCACCTCGTCCAGGTGATTGACCGCGACCATGAGGCCCGCGAGGATGTGCTCTCGCGCGCGGGCCTGCTCCAGCTCGTAGCGGGTGCGCCGGGTGACGACGCGCTTCTGGTGGCCGATGTAATAGGTGAGCAGCTCGCGCACGCCCAGCTGCATCGGCCGCCCCTCGGCGATGGCGACGATGTTGACGCCGAAGGTGACCTGCAAATCGGAATACTTGTAGAGCACCGGGAGGATGGCGTCCGGATCGACGTCGCGCCGCAGCTCGATCACCGCGCGCATGCCCGTGCGGTCGGACTCGTCGCGGATGTCGTAGATGCCGCCGAGCTGCGCCTTCTTTTCCTCGCTGAGCTTCAAAATCTTTTCGAGCATCGCCGCCTTGGACACCTGATAGGGCACCTCGGTGATGACGATCAGCTTGCGGCCCGCGTGCCCGTCCTCGATGTGTACCTTCGCGCGCAGGGTCAGCTTGCCGCGCCCGGTCTCGTAGGCGTGGGCGATCTCCTCGTTATCCAGCAGCACGCCGCCCGTCGGGAAGTCCGGCGCGGGCATGACGTTCATGATCTCCTTGAGGGTCGCCTGCGGCTTGTCCAGCAGCAGCACCGTCGCGTCGATGGCCTCGCGCAAGTTGTGCGGCGGGATGTTCGTCGCCAGACCCACGGCGATGCCCGACGTGCCGTTGACCAGCAGGTTCGGGTAGCGCGAGGGCAGCATGTCCGGCTCCTTCAGGGAATCGTCGAAGTTGAAGGAGAAGGGCACGGTGTCCTTGTCGATGTCTCGCAGCATCTCCAGCGCCAGCGGGGCCATGCGCGCCTCGGTATAGCGCATCGCGGCGGCGCTGTCGCCGTCGATGGAGCCGAAGTTGCCGTGGCCGTCCACGAGCAGGCCGCGCATGCTGTACGGCTGCGCCATGCGCACCATCGCGTCGTAGACGGAGCTGTCGCCGTGCGGGTGATATTTGCCCAGGCAGTCGCCGACGATGCGGGCGCACTTCTTGTGCGGCTTATCCGGCGTGACGCCCAGTTCATTGAGCGTAAAGAGGATGCGCCGCTGCACGGGCTTTAAGCCGTCCTCCACGCGCGGGAGGGCGCGCTCCAAGATGACGTGCTCCGCGTAGGGCAGCATGGACAGGTGCATGACCTCGTCCATCGGGCGCTGGATGATCTCGTAGCGCGGGCGCATATCCTTGGGATCCTTCGGCGGCTGCGCGCCGTCCTTCCTGCGAGCCATTACTTCGCCTTCCCTTCCCGTTCGAGGAACGTGTCCACCTTGTTAAAGTCCGCAAAGGCGGTGATGTAATCGCGCCTCGGCTCGACCTTGTCGCCCATCAGCAGCGTCACGAGGCGCTCGGCCTCGGCGACGTCCTCCAGCGTCACCTGCATGAGCTGGCGGTTCTCGGGGTTCATGGTCGTCTCCCAAAGCTGGGAGGGATCCATCTCGCCCAGTCCCTTGTAGCGCTGCACCGTGTAGCCCTTGCCGACGCTCGCCGTCGCGCGGGATAGCTCCTTGTCGTCGTAGGCGTAGACGATCTTTTCGCCCTTGGCCACGCGGTAGAGCGGCGGCATGCCGATGTAGACGTGCCCCTCGGTGATGAGCGGGCGCATGTAGCGGTAGAAGAACGTGAGCAGGATCGCGCGGATGTGCGCGCCGTCCTGATCGGCGTCCGAGAGGATGATGACCTTGTAGTATTTGAGCGAGGAGATGTCGAAGTCCTCGCCGATGCCCGTGCCCAGCGCCGTGATGATCGAGCGGAACTCCTCGTTGGCGAGCACCTGATCGATGCGCTTCTTCTCGACGTTGAGCGGCTTGCCGCGGATGGGCAGGATCGCCTGAAAGCGCCGGTCGCGGCCCTGCTTGGCGGAGCCGCCCGCGGAGTCGCCCTCGACGATGAACATCTCGTTTTCCTCGGCCTTGCGCCCGGTGCAGGCGGAGAGCTTGCCCACCAGCGGCGCGGCCTCCAGCTGCGTCTTGGCGCGGGCGACCTCCTTCGCCTTGCGCGCGGCCTCGCGCACCTTGCTGGCGCGCAGCGCCTTTTCGAGCATCGCCTGCGCGACGTCCTGATTTTTGAGGTTTTCCAGATACTCGGTCAGCCGCGCGTAGACGAACGCCTCCACGGCGGGGCGCACCTCCGTGTTGCCGAGGCGGCCCTTGGTCTGCCCCTCGAACTGGGGGTTGCGCACGAAGGCGAGCAGCACCGCCGTGATGCCCTCGCGGAAGTCCTCGCCCATCAGGTTGTTGTCCTTTTCCTTGAGGGCGCCGACGCGGCGGGCGTAGTCGTTGAGGGCGCGCGTGAGGCCGGACTTGAAGCCCATCTCGTGCGTGCCGCCCTCGGCGGTGGGAATGTTGTTCACATAGGAGAAGATGCTCTCGGAATAGTCGTCCGTGTGCTGGATGGCCAGCGACAGGCGCACGTCGTCCTGCATGCCCTCGAAGAGGAGGATGTTCTCGTAAAGCGGCGTCTTGTCGCGGTTGATGTAGGCGACGTAGTCAGCCAGACCGCCGTCGAAGCGGTAGACGGCCTTTTGCTTTTCGGGATCCTTTTCGCGCTCGTCGATGAAGGTGATCTCCAGCCCCTTGTTGAGGTAGGCCAATTCGCGCAGGCGGCGGCGCACCGTCTCGGCGGAAAAGCGCGTCTCCTCAAAGACCGTGTCGTCCGGCAGGAACGTGATGCGCGAGCCGTGCTTGCGCGTTGCGCCCACGCGCTCCAGCGGCGTCACGGCCCGGCCCGAGGCGACCTTGCCCTCCTTGGGATCGTAGTTGCTCTCAAAGCGCATGCGGTAGTGTCCCCCGCCGATGCAGCTATCGACGACGAGCCACTTCGACAGCGCGTTCACGACCGACGCGCCCACGCCGTGCAGGCCGCCGGAATAGGCGTAGTTCTCGTGATCGAACTTGCCACCCGCGTGCAGCCGGGTGTAGATGACCTCCACGCCCGTGATGCCCAGTTCCGGGTGGATGTCCACGGGCAGGCCGCGGCCGTCGTCCTCCACGCTCGCGCTGCCGTCGCGGTGCAATTCCACCTGCACGGTGCTGGCGTAGCCGTTGGCCACCTCGTCGATCGCGTTGTCCACGATCTCCCAGAGCAGGTGATGCAGCCCGCGCGAGCCGGTGGAGCCGATGTACATGCCGGGACGCATGCGCACCGCGTCCAGCCCTTCCAGCACCTTGAGCGTGCTGGCGGAGTACGTCTTCGCCATGAAAAGCAACCTCCTTGTGGTCATACGCCCTGTATTATACACATTTTTCCCTTTTTTTGCAAGGCTCGCGGCCTTCGCGCCCACGGCGGATAAAACCCGCGCGCGGCGAACACACTAGCCGCGAATCACGATCCCCATCGGGAAAACTGGAAAGCGAGGGATTCTCTGTGTCCATCGGCATGATCCTGCTGGTCGTGCTGGCGCTGCTGATCCTCTTCGGCGTGCTGCAGCGCGTCCTCGACCGCATGGCGCTCACCGACCGGCAGGCGCTGCTCCTCGTGGCGGCGATCTTCATCGGCGGCTGGCTGCCCGACCTGACCTTCGGCCGCGTGAGCGTCAACATCGGCGGCGCGCTCGTCCCGCTGCTGGTGTGCGCGTATTTGTTCATCCACGCCGGAACGGCGAAGGAGAAGGCGCGCTGCCTCGCGGCGAGCGTGATCACGGCGGTCGCGGTCTACGCGATCGGCCTGCTCTTCCCCGCCGACCCCGTCGAGATGCCGTTTGACCCCATGATCCTCTACGGGCTGTCGGGCGGCGTGATCGCGTGGCTGCTGGGGCGCTCCCGGCGCGGCGCGTTCATCGCGGGCGTGCTGGGCGTCGTGCTCGCCGACCTCCTCTCCGGCGCGCTCACATGGGCGCGCGGCGTCGATCAGCCCGTCCGTCTGGGCGGCGCGGGCGCGGTGGACGCGGTCGTCCTCTCCGGCGTGACGGCGGTGCTGCTGTGCGAGCTGGTCGGCGAGATCATCGAGCGCATCGGCTCGGGCCGCGCGCGCGAGGGGGCCGTCGAGGGAGGTCAGCGCGCATGAGCGAACGCACGAAGCGGCTGGCCCTCTCGCTGGCGCTGGCGCTCGCGCTACACGCGGGCGCGGCGCGCGCCGAGGGCGCATCATCCTATGAGGACGACGCGCGCGTCTTCACGGCCCTCACCGAGGACGGCACGCCGCTCTTCTCCATCGCGGGCGAAATCTGCGAGGGCGACGAGTACATCAGCGCGGACAACGCGCTCTACCGCATCGTCTCCGTGTCGGAGGAATCCGCCGTCGCGCAGCGCGTCGGCGAGGAGGCCATGCCCGACGTCTCCTACCTGCGCGCGGGCGAGGCGCAGGCCGTCTTCGCGGCCGTGCCGGCGGCAGCGCAATCCGAGAAGGACGACGACCGCAGGCTGATCGCGATGTACGTCACCCACAGCGACGAGAGCTACGTCCCGTCCGACGGCACGCAGAGCATCGACGGGCAGGGCGGCATCTACGATGTGGCGCGCGCGTTCCGCGACGCGCTGCAGGCGCAGGGCGTGGACGTCATCCTCGACGAATCGACGCACCTGCCCCACGACTCAAGCGCGTACCGCCGCAGCCGCCAGACCGCCGAGCGCCTGCTGCAAAAGCGTCCCGACGCGATCATCGACGTCCACCGCGACGGCATCCCGGACGAAGGCGAGTACGTCTATCAGGGCGACGGCGAACCCGCCTCGCGCGTGCGCCTGCTGGTCGGCCGCGGCAACCAGAACAGCGCGGTCAACCGCGAGTTCGCCAAGCAGATCAAGGCCGTGGCGGACGAGGAATACCCGGGGCTGGTGAAGGACATCTTCATCGGCAAGGGCGCGTACAATCAGGATCTGTCGCCCAACGCGATCCTGCTGGAGTTCGGCACGCACACGATCAGCAAAGAGCGCGCGATGGCCTCCACCGAGATGATGGCAAAGGTCGTGGACGTCGCGCTCTACGGCGAGCAGACGGGCGCGCCGTCCGCCCCCGCATCCCGCGTCCGCGGCTCAGCTTCGGGCATCGGCTGGCTGCTGCTGGTGCTGCTCGTCGGCGTCATCCTCTTCGCGCTCGCGCAGACGGGCGGCGGCGCGGCGATGAAGCGCAAGCTGAAGAGCAACGCCCGCGAGGTGACGGGCGGCTTCTTCTCCCACCGGCGCGGGGAGTGAGGTTTTGCCAAAGCGCTCGGCGCGGCGAGGGCGTTGGCTCTCCCGCGCCTCTTTTTCTTGACATCCGCCCCGCCGCCCTCTATAATGGACGCCAAGAAAACAAGGGAGTCGGCGCAGATGAAGAAATATCCGGCGAGGCGGCTGCTGGTGATGGCCGCGGGCATCGTCGTCATGGGGCTGGGCGTGGCGCTGTTTCGCCTGTCGCTGATGGGCAACGACCCGATCAACGGCATGTACATGGCCATCGCGGACAGGCTGGGCTTTCCGTTTTACGCGGTGAGCATCGGCGGCAACTGCGCGCTCTTCGCGCTGGAGGCGGCCTTCGGCAGGCGCTACATCGGCCCCGGCACGTTCGTCAACTGGATCGGCGTCGGGACGATCACGACGTTCTTCCGCGACGCGCTCTCCGCGTTCGCGCCGCAGGGCTTTGCGCCCCGGCTCGCCGTGATGGCGGCGGGCGTGCTGGTGCTCAGCCTGTCGGTGTCGCTCTACCAGACGGCGGACGTGGGCATCAGCCCCTACGATTCGCTCTCGATCATCCTCTCGGACAGGCTGCATGCGCCCTACTTCTGGTGCCGCATCTTCACCGACGCGATCTGCACGGTCGTGCTCTTCGCCTTCGGCGGCATCCTCGGCGTCGGCACGCTGATCTGCGCGCTGGGCCTCGGGCCGTTCATCGCGTTCTTCGACCGCGCGGTATCGAAGAAGCTTTGCAAAGAATCCTAAGGGAATACGCAAAAGGCGCCGGGGCAGATGCTCCGGCGCTTTTTGTCTTATACTACTATTCACAGATGAAATGAACTACGCGCTCTGTTATCGGGTCCTCCGGGCAAGCATAAACAGAATAACGCAACTTTTCATGATGAACTCGCCCGGGATCGCTTCGCTTCCGGGCTACTTTTGGTAATCGCTTCGCGATTTGGGGTACGTTGGGGCTACCGCCCCAAACCCTGTCTGGGGACATTGTCCCCAGACCCCTTTCCGTGCTTCGCACCATATTAAGAGTTTTAACTGAAAAAAAGTTTTACCTCGCTCTGTCGATCTCCGGCAGCGGCACGCGGCGGTTCAGCCACGGCACGCCGCGCACGGCCATCCCCAGCAGCGCCGCGAGCAGGCCCCAGCGCAGCAGGCCCCGCCCCAATTCCACGCAGCAGACCTCCCGGCTCACGCAGCGCACGGCGACGGCGTTTTGCGCGTTCAGCGCCCAGAAGCGGCCCGTGAGCGAGGACAGCTCGACCACGACCTCCGGCACCCACTCGGTGAACACCAGAAGCGGCGCGATCGCAAAGCGCGCCAGCAGGAACGCCGCCAACAGCAGCGCCGCGTAGGCCAGCAGCGCGAGCAGGCCGCGCGCGATCATCGCGGGCAGCAGGTCGCGCGCGTAGCGCGTCTTTAGCGCCTGCGCGAAGCCGCCGATCCTCCCCCACACGCGCGCATTCAGCCTGCGCAGCAGGGCCAGCAGCACCAGCGCGCCGGCGATCAGCGCGAGCCAGCGCAGCGGCATCGACGCGCCGAGCTTGAGCTTGCTCAGGCTGTAAAAGCTGCCGCCCGGCATCCATGTGGAGAGCGTGTCGCGCATGAGCGTCGCGGAGCCGATCTCGCTGACGGCGCGGCCTTGCAGCGTCACCGTCGCCACCGGCAGCGCGGCCTCGTCCGCCGCGGTGATCGGGATATAGGCGATGCGCGCGTCCGCCTCGCCGATGCGCTGTCCGCCCTCGATCACGCCGCCGACCTCAAAGGTCTCCCCGCTCAGGCGCACCGCCTTCCCGACCGCGTCCTCGCCCGGGAAGAGCTTGAGCGCCGTCGGCCTGTCCAGCACGATCACGCGCTCGGCGCGCTTCACGTCCCCCTCGCTGACGAGGCGGCCCTCCAGCAGGCGCTCGTAGCGCGCCTCAAAGTAGCCCGCACCAACCGCGTAGAGCGTCACCGTCTCGCTCGCGTTCCCCGCCTCGGCGGCCAGCCCCACGCCCTGCGCGCGCGCGGCGATCGCCGAGGCGGTCAGCATGTCGGTCATCTCGGCGAGGCGCTCCATGCCGCCCTCGTAGAGCGCCGTCAGTTCGCCGCCCTCCTGCGAGGCGGCGGGCGCGGGCAGCACATATTGCAGCATATCGGGCGTCGCCAGCAGCACGGCCGCGCCGCAGGCCATCAGCGCCGCGCCCAGCAGCAGGAGCAGCGCGCCGCCGCGCCGTTTACTGCGCATAGGCCATGACCTCCGAGCCGTCGTCGATGGCGCGATCCTCCATGTAGGCCACGCGCTGGCGGCCAAGATCCTCCTCGATAGAGGCGGTGCTGCCGACCTCGGCGAGCACGGTCACCTTCTGGCGGGAGACGCGCATCACGCTCTCGCCCAGCCCGTTCTGCTCGTCCTGGATGAGGTAGACGTAGCGATCCTCGCCGGAGCCGCGCACCGCGCTCACCGGCAGCAGCGTCGTGGAGCTGGGCGCGCGATAGCTGACCGCCATCTCGATCGGGTCGCTCATCAGCGCCGCCGCGCCGCCCAGATTGCTGATCTCGCGGTCGGACAGCTCCACGTCCACATAGTTCTTTCCTTCGCTATCCACGCCCGTGTCCGTCACCTCGGCGGAGACGCTTCGCCCGTTGCTGCGCTCCATCGACACCTCGGTGCCCTCGCCGATGCGCCGCTCCACGTCGCTCACGTCCGCGCGCAGCGCGCCCTTGCTCTTTTTGGCGCTGAGCACCACGGCCGCCACGCCGTCTGCGAGCGGGTCGCCGGCCTTCACGTTCACCTCGACCACATAGCCGTCGTGCGGCGCGACGATCGCGCCCGCCTGCTCGCACAGCACACGCAGCGCCGTCAGATCCTGCTCGGCCTGCGCGATCTGCTCCGAGAGCGAGCGGGACTGCGTGATGTACTCGACGAGGCTCTCGCTCACGCCCATCCGGTTCGCGCCGTTATACGCCTGCTGCGCGGCCGCCTCCGCGTCCTTCGCATCTTCGAGCGCCTTGGCCGCCGCCTTGACGTCCTTATCCTTCACGCCGTCCGGCAGCGCGTCGCCCTCCAGCTCCACGCCCGCGATGCGCGCGCGAACCTCCAGCTCGGTGCGCGCGTCGCGCACGGCGGCCTTCGCCTCGCCCAGCGCGTCGTAGGCGGCCACCCACTGCTCCTCCAGACGGGTCAGCCGCGCGCCGCCGCGCTGGCGCTCCAAGGCGAGCAGATCGCTCTGCGCCTTGTCGTACTGCGCGCGCAGCTCGTCCATGCGCTCCTGCGCGCCCACGACCTCGGCCTCGATGAGGACGTCCCCCTCCTCGACCTGCTTGCCCTTCACCGCGCGCACGCGCCGGGCGATCACGCTCTGCGAGCCGATGCCCGTGAGGGCCACGTCCTCCGTCTCCGGGAAGACGAGCGTCCCGCTCAGCTTGATCTTCTCCTCCAGCTTGCCCTGCTTCGCGGTGACGATCATCACCTTGGCGGTCGAAAGCGTCTTGATCGTGCCGGAAAAGAACATGCACAGGCACACCACGACGGCCAGCGCGATCAGGCCCTTGATTGCGGTTTTCTTCATCTCGTTCTCCTCGCCCCGCGGGCGTCACTTCAGCTCCGTGAGCTGCACGCCCTCTAAGATGTCCGACTGGAAAAACAGGTAGATCAGCAGCGCGGGCAGCATGTAGAGCGCCGCCCCGGCGAACTCCACGCCCGTGCTCTTCTGCGTGAGCTGGTTGAAGACCACCGAGAGCGGGTACAGCTCCTTGCGCGTGGTCAGGTAGGTCAGCGGCTGCTCGACCAGATTCCAGCAATCGGCGAAGGACAGCGCCGCCGCCGCGCCCAGCACCGGACGGCAGACCGGCAGCGCCACATACAGGAAGCAGCGGCCCGTGCCCGCGCCGTCGATCTGCGCCGCCTCGAACATCTCGGCGGGCAGGCCGATCATGTACTGCCGCAACAGGAAGATGTAAAACGGCGCGATCGCCATCGGCAGGATGATCGCCCACACGGTGTCGATCAGCCCCAGCGCGCGCAGCGTGAGCACGTTGGGCACCATCGTCACCTGAAAGGGCAGCAGCATCAGCAGCAGGATGACGAAGAAGATCGCGTCCCTGCCCCTGAAGCGAAAGCGCGAGAGCGCGTAGGCCGTCATCGGCACGACGAGCGCCTGAAGCAGCAGGATCGCCGCCGCGTACATCGCCGAATTGACGAAATAGCGCAGGATGGTCATGTCCTCGATGAGGATGTTGTAGTACTGGCTCAGGGAAAACATGTCCGGAGCCAGCTTGATCTCCATGAACGCCGACGCGTTGTAGCTGCCGCGCGTCTCCATAAAGGCGCGGATCTCCTCCGGAGAAAAGAAGGAATACAGCGCGGTCATCACCACGGGCAGCAGCAGCAGCGCCGCGAACGCCGCGAGCAGCAGGCGCGGCGCGATATGGCGTTTATGTGCCTTATGCAAGCGCGTCGCCTCCTAGCTCAAATCGCGCACGGCGCGGCGCTGCGCGAAGAACAGCACGGCGAAGATCGCCATCACGATCACCGCGAAGGAATACGCGGCGGCGGTCACATCCTGATAATTGAGCTTCTCAAACATGTTGTTCATGTAGTTTTGCAGCGTGTAGACGGACTCGTCCGGGTACGCGCCCGCGATGAAGTAGACCTCCTTGAAGATCTTGAACGCGTTGATCCACGCGAGCACGAACACCAGAAACGCCGACGGCGTGACCAGCGGCAGCGTGATGGTGACGGCCTGCCGCAGAAAGCCCGCGCCCTCCAGCGTGGCGTACTCGTAGAGCGGATGCGGGATGGTTTGCAGCGCCGAGAGGAAGATGATCGTGCAGAAGCCCAGATTCTTCCACAGGAACATGAGCACGATGGGCAGGCGCAGCGCGCCGGATTCCAGCCACATCACGCGTGAAAAGCCCAGCGCCACGCACAGGCGGTTGACCGGGCCGCCGAAATCGAAGAGCACCAGCCACGCCAGCAGCATCGCCGAGGAGGGCGCCAGATACGGCAACAGCACCGCCGAGCGCGCAAAGCCGCCGTAGGGCTTCACCGCCATCAGCGCCGAGGCGAGCAGGAACGAGAGCACCCACAACAGCGGGGCGCAGATGAGCGAAAGCTCCATGGTGTTTCGCAGGCCCGTCAAAAACATGGCGTTTTTCCACAGGCTCCTGTAATTGGCCATGCCCACGAAAACGTTTTTGTAGCTGCCGTCCGTCAGGCTGTAGCGCACGCCGCCCACCAGCGGCACGACGTAGAACACCATCAGCAGAAGCAGCCCCGGCAGCAGGAACAGCCAGACCGATTTTTTCTTGACGAACATGTCTTCTCCTTGGGCGCGAAGCGGCGGCGGAAGGGATCAAAGCGCCCTCCCGCCGTTGCTGCGCTTGCGCGATGGTCAGTTGCCCTCCAGCCGCTGCGCTTCCAGCGTGGAGCTGAGCTTCGAGGCGAGCTGCTCGGCGCTGATCGCGCCGTCGATAAACTGATCCACCTGCGAATAGGTGTCCTCGCTCGACCAGAGGCTCGAGCGGGCGGGCACGAGGTAGGGCACCATCTCGCGGTAGCGGGCGATGCTCTCCGGGGAAACCTCCCAGCGGCCGTACTTCTTGAATTCCTCGTAGTTCTCCTGATAGCTGCTCAGGCTCTCCTTGGCGGCCTCCAGCGCCTCGTCGTCCTCGTCTGCTTCCGCCTTGGCTACGGCCTCCTCCAGATCCTTGAGGGTGCCCTCGATCTCCTTGAGGTTGCTCTCGTAGTAGGGGGATTCGATCGGGTCGTTGCGGTTCGGGCACATCTGGATAAGGTTGCTCTCTTCGATCTCGTCCATGGCCATCTCGAGGTACTCGATCGCCTCCTCGCGGTGCTTGCTGAACGGGTTGACGAACGCCAGCCGCACGTCCGCGGAGATCATCGGCTCCTCGCCGTCCACGATGGAGAGCGGGGTGAACTCGTCCTCCACGCCGCCCCAGCCGCTGTCCACATACAGGCTGTAGTAGTTGAGCAGGATGTTCTCCTCGTTCCACTCCCACATCTCGTCTTCCTCGTACTCCTCGGGCAGGCCGAGGCCGTACCAGTCGATTTCATTGTAGGCGTCAAGGAGCCTGACCAGCACCTCGCTCGCGCGGGAGACGTGCGCCTCGTCCGCGTCCAGCCAGAGGAAGTAATCGGACAGCGCACTGTAGAGCACGCTGCTCTGCACGCTCTGGCGCGTGTAGCCCGGGCCGAGAATCTGCAGCTCCGGCGCCTCCTCGAGCTTGCCGTGGGAGAGATCAGCGATCACGCGGAAGACCTGCTCCCACGATGTGGGAAGCTCCTCCTGCGCGTAGCCCAGTTTCTCCGTGAGCAGTTTGTTGCTGATCTTCTGCGCGCTAGAATAGAAGCCGAGCGGCACGGCGTAAAGCTCTCCGTCCTTGAAGCACAGCTCTTGCAGGAACGGGTACGTTTCGTCCACCGCCGCCGTCAGCTTTTCGCTGCCGCCCAGCTCGGCCATGTAGCCGCGCGAAAGCAGGCGCGAATAGAGCTGCTCCGAGGAGCTGACGCAGTAGATGTCCACGTCGCTCTGCTGGCCCATCATCGCCTGCAGCACGTCGTCCTCCTCAATGCCGGAATGGCGCAGGGCGACCATGAACTCCGGATGCTTTTCGGTGAAGGAGAAGTAAGCGCCGTCCATCTCGCTGCTGCCGCCCTCGATGACGAGCCGCTGCTCGGGGGCCTTTTCCACCGTCACGTCGCGGCCGATCACTCCGTCGAACCCGCTGGTGACATACAGATCGCCCAGCAGCGCGGCGTTGGAGATCTGAACCGGCATGTCGGCAAACTCCTCCGCCTCGCCCAGCCCTTCCTCGGTGAGCGGCATGCGCCACACGCTGCCCGCGAGCGTGTAGTAGATCATCCCGCGCTCGGGATCGTAGCACAGCGCGGTCGGCGTCTCCCAGTCGATGGTGGGCATCTCGCCCAGCTTTTCCGTCTCCTCGCTCTCCGGGTCGAAGACCAGCAGATCGGTGACGGGCTTATCGCCGTTGTAGTCGTCCACGATGAGCAGCAGTTGCCCGTCGCCAAACGGCGCGATGGAGCCGATGGAGCCGCTGCTCAGATCCCAGTCCACCGTCAGGCGGTCGACGTCCTCGTTTTCGATATCGACCGCGGCGATCTCCTGCCCGTTGTCGCCCCAGACGAGGCCGTAGACGATGCCGTCCATCGAGCAGGGCCGGCTCAGGTCGCTGTAGCCGGCGTAGCCGTCGCCGTAGTCCTCGGTCAGCTCGTCGCCCAGATCGTATACATCGCCCAGCGACAGGGAGCCGTCCTCGCCCACGATCATCTCCACCATCAGCACCGCGACCACGCCGTCGTCGTCCGCGATCTGCGCGCTGCGGAAGAGGCGGTCGTCCACCGCGTAGACCGCGCCGTTAAAGTAAAAGCGCTCGCCCTCGCCCAGCTCGATCTGCGCCTCGCCCAGATCGAGCGTGCGCTCGTTCTCGGTGTCAAAGTCGTTCTGGCGCAATTCATCGTAGCCCTCGATCTCCACAAGGCCGCCCTCCTGCGACCATGTGTAGAGCTTGTCGTAGCTGGAGAGCAGCAGCCTGTCGCCGAAGACGAGCATGCTCTCGATGTAATCGTCAAAGCCGTCCTTGCCCTGCCGGGCGATGGTCACGTTGCCCGCCGCCAGCGCGCAGGAAGCGCCCAGCAGCAGCGCCAGCGTCAGGATGAGCGCGATCGCTCTTTTCATCGTTTCGTCCTCCTCTATTGCGAAAATGCCGTCACTCGACGTAGACCACGACGGTCATGCCGATGCGGACGGTCTCGTCCGGGGTGAAATCGACGTAGGCGACGTACTGCGCGCCGCCCCCCGCGGCCCCCTCCTTCTCCTCCTCGCGGACGTAGGAGATCGAGGCGATCTCGCCCTCGAAGCGGCGGCCGCTGTCGGCGTCCCAGTTGAACTCGATGCTCGCCTTGTCGCCGACGTTCACGTCCAGCAGGTCGGCCTCGGAGATGACCATCTTCACCTGCACGGCGTCCTGCGGGTAGACCGTGGCCAGCTTGGCGTCCTTCTCGACCGCCGTGCCGCTCGCGGCGTCCACGGTGGCGACGATGCCGTTCACGTCGCTGACGATCTGCGTATCCGGCGCGTAGAGGCCGTCGAGCGTGCCCTGCACGGTCTCAAAAAGCAGCTCGCCCCGCTCGACGACGTCGCCGGGCTTCACATGGATGCGCAGCACGCTGCCCTCTCCGTTCACCGCAACGGGCGCGGTGCGCGCCACCGTGCCCCGGCCGATGCGCGAGGCGGCGGCGTGATCCGCGCTGCGGAAGACGTCCACGGTCTCGCCCATGTAGAATTCGCCGCCCGTCACCTCGACGCTGAAAGCCTCCTCGTTCTCATCGTCCAGCGCCGTCACGACGCCCTGCCCCTGATGGCTGCCGTCGCGCGTGCAGGAGAGGTAGACCGTTTCGCCGATGTGGATGTAGCGGTTTTCGCTGGAATTGTAGGCGCGCTCGGTGCTGCACGCGAGCGTGAAGCGGTGCAGCGGCTCGATGTACACCAGCGCGCCGTAGCGCGTCTTGATGTCCTCCGCCGCGTCGCCCTCGCTGGCGAAGACGCCGCTGATCGTGCCCTCGGTCATCGCGTAGGTCTTCTGCGTGTTGATGACCGCGATCGGATCCCCGATATGCACGCCGTCGCCGACGCGCACGCGCACGTCGCTGACGATGCCGCCGAACGGCGCGGCGATCACCTGCGCTCCGCTGACCGTCACCTCGCCGGGAAACACGCTCTCCGCCCGCGCGGCCGGGCAGACGAGCGCCGCCAACATCAAAAGCGCCGCCAGCGTCCTCTTACTCTTCATCCTTCGCTTCCCCCTCTTGATCGCGCTTAAGATAGCTGCCGTAGGGCTTTTGCATCATCTCCACCGGGCCGACCAGCACGTCGTAGCGGTACATCGGCTGGGCGTGATCCTCCTCCAGCAGGTAGGTTTCGCCCTCCACCTGCACGCTGAGGGTCGTCTCGCGCAGCGCCTCGTCCTGCGAGAGCGTGTAGGCGAAGCGCCGCGTGGATACGCCGCCCGCCTTCATCTTGGCGTAGGCCGTGCCCGCGGTGAAGCCCGCCGTCGGCACCGCCGCCAGATAATCGCCGCTGACGAAGACCAGATAGTCGACACCGCTGTTGTAGAGCAGGCGGTACACGTCGCCGGAGAAGCTCCACACGTTCACCGCGCTCTCGCCCGTCGGCTCCGCCGTCAGCACGAGCGCGTTGCCGCTGTCCTGTTCCCCCGCCTCGCTCTGCCAGTCGGCGAGCCGCGCGGTGAAGGGCGCAGGCTCCGCCTTGCCGCCCACGTCGGCGGTCATGGAGAGCGAGAGCGTCGTGCCGCCCGCCGTCAGCGTGAGCGACGGCTCCTGCGGGAAGACCAGCTCCAGCGCGTTGTAATTGGCCAGCGAATAGTCGGTCGTCTGCGTCGCATGCTTGATGCGCTTGCCGCCGCCCCCGCCGCCGCCCACGCGCGGGCGGTCGCCGAAGACGAACTCCTCAAAGTTGGCGGAGACGTTGCCCGCGCGGTCGCGCGCGAGGATCGTGCCCGGCTCGACGACCTCGCCCTTCTCGCCCACGACGGAGCCGCCCTTCTCCTCGTCGAACGGCTGCCAGCTGTAGCCGCCGTCCGTGGAGACCGTCTCCACGCCGCTGAGCGCGTCCGTCGCGGTGACCCCCGCCACGATGTCGCTCTCGTCCAGCAGATAGAGGTACGGGCCGTCCGGCGGGGTCATATCGAGCCACACGTCAAACTGCTCGGAGAGCGCCTGTACGTCGCCCATCATGTCGAGGATCGCAAACCGGAAGCTGACCTCGCCCTCCACCGTGGGGACGTAAGTCGTCTCGCCGTCGGCGAGCAGCACCAGCATCTCCCCGCAGACGAACACGCCGTAGACGGCCTCTTCATCCGGCCGTATGCCCGAGAGCGTAAAGGTCGGCGGCACATTTTGCCACGCGCCGGGCGTCAGGCCCTCCACGCTCACGCTCAGGCGGGGCTCCGGCGAAGGCGTCGGCGTCGGCTCCTCGGCCGGTTCATCCGTCGGCGGCGGCGTCGCGATCTCCACCTCGCCGGGGGCGAGCGTCGGATGCGCGGGCTGCTGCGCGGGGTCGCCGTCCGGGTCTTCCCCGTCGTTTTCCTCAACCTTTTTGCGCGCCACGGTGACGACGATCTCGGGCAGCGCGTCCGGCGCGGCGTCCGGCGGCAGCGTCCCCTCCTCGATTTGAACCTCGTAGGGGCCGTCCTCCTCGCCCAGCGCCTCGCGGTCGGCGCGCAGCTTCACGCGGTCAAAGAGCGACATCGGGATGTCCGTGAGCGCGTACTCGCCCAGCGCCGTCAGGTACACCGTCGCGCGCGCGTCGCTTTCAAGCATCTCCTCCAGCACGGCCTGCAGCGTGTCGTCCAGCACCGTGCCGTCCTCCAGCTCCGTCCACGCCTCGCCCTGCGGCGCGTAGTCCTCCGGCTCGGGGGTCTCCTCATTCCCATCGGAGGGAACGGGCAGGATCGACTGGCCCGGCGCGCCCACCGGCGGGACGGCAGGCTCCTGCCCGCCGCCTTCCTGCGGGGGCTGCAGCGGCTCCGGCCCGGCGGCGCCCTGCGCGTCGGCGAGGTTCAGATCGCCGCCGCCCTGCGCGCCTTGCGCCTCGTCGGGGGCCGGTTCGCCGCTCTCCTCCACTTTTTGTTCTTCTTCCGGCGCATTGCCGCCGTCGTCCTCCACATCTGTAGTATCGGCAGGATCTGGAGACGGGCTTTCCTCCACTTCCGGCTCTTCGGCGGCCGCAGGCGGAGCGCTCTCCTCCACGGGCTGCGCCTCCTGCGCCTCCTGCGCGGTCGCCTCGCAAAGCGCGGACGGCGCGCAAGCGCCCAGCAGCGCCACGGTCAGCGCCCATGCGATCAGCTTCTTCAAGCGAATCCTCCTCCTTTGCGCGCCGCGCCTTCGCGGACGCCCTCTTTCTATATGACGAGCGGGCATGCCGTTTTCTTGCATCTCTGCGCAAATTTCCCTAAGCAACGCGGCGATCCCGCGCGCGTCTCCTAGTATAACATATTTGCGGGAAAAATGGAAATGAACGGGCGGATTTTTCGCAAATGTGCCGCCGCCGCTGGCGTTCGGGGCCAAGCTGTGCTATACTGACGGAAAAAACGAAGGAGAGACGCTGCCATGACCGCTACAATAAAGGTTGGCCCGGGCGAGGCGTGCGCGACCCTCGCGCAGGCTTTCGCCGCCCTGCCGCCCGATGACGGCACGCCCGCCGAGATCCGCCTCGCGCCCGGCGTCTACCGGGAGAAGACGGCGCTCTGCCGCGCGAACACGGCCATCGCCGGCGCGTCCGCCGAGAGCACGCGCATCGTCTGGGGCGACCGCGCCACCGAGATTCTGCCGGACGGGCAGAAGCGCGGCACCTTCCGCACGGCGACGCTGCGCATCGACGCGCCGAACGTCGCCCTGCGCGGCCTGACCATTCAAAACGACGCCGGGCCGCGCGAGCTGGCGGCGCAGGCCGTGGCGCTCTACGCCGACGGCGACGGCTTCCTGTGCGAGGACTGCGTGCTGCTCGGCGCGCAGGACACGCTCTTCACCGCGCCGCTGCCGCCCAAGGAGATCGAGAAGAACGGCTTCATCGGCCCCAAGCAGTTTGCGCCGCGCACGCCGCAGCGCCACACCTACCGCCGCTGCCGCATCGAGGGCGACATCGACTTCATCTTTGGCGGCGCGGCGGCGTGGTTCGATCAATGCGACGTGGTGAGCATCGACGCCCGCTCCGACCGCTCCTCCCCCACGGTCGGCTACGCCACCGCCGCCTCCACGCCGGAGGGCCAGCGCTTCGGCTACGTCTTCGACCGCTGCCGCTTTCTAAACGGCGGCGCGAGCAAGGGCTGCGTGTATCTGGGACGCCCGTGGCGGGACTACGCGAAGACCGTTCTGCTGCGCTGCTATCTGGACGACCACATCGCCCGCGCGGGCTTCCACGACTGGAACAAACCCGCCGCGCGCGAGCGGATGTTCTACGCGGAATACGGCAGCGCCGGCCCCGGCGCGGCGCCTGCCGGGGAGCGCGCGCCGTTCGTGCGGCGGCTGACGGACGGGCAGGCCGCGGCGATCACCTACGAGGCGTTCCTCGCCTCGCTTCAGGACGCGACTCTGTGATTATACCCCCCCCCGGAAAAAATCAAGCCCTAAAACGCCGCCCCGCTGCTCGCGGGACGGCGTCGTCGTTTAATGCGGTTTTACCACGCGGTCAGATCCTCCGCGTCGAGCACCTCCTGCGCCACCTGCGCAAGGCGGCTGCCGGTGTCCATACTGCGCTTCTGGATGCGGTGATGCGCCTCCGCCTCGGTGAGGCCCAGCGCGTCCATGAGGCGGCCCTTCGCCCGGTCGATCAGCTTGCGATCCTCCAGAGCGCGCTCCAGCTTGTGCGTCTTGAAACGCAGCTCGTTCATGCGGCCGTGGCAGTAGCGCATCGTCCGCACGCTTTGCAGCAGCGCGTCCGGGCTGACGGGGTTGCGCAGCGCCAGCGCGCTGTCGCCCGGCGTCTCCTGATAGTCCGGCGGGACGATCATCAGCACGTCGTAGGCGTCGCCCAGCCGCTCGGCCAGTTCCGATCCGGTCATGTCGGACAGGCGCCACGTCGTCAACATCACCGCGCCCTCCCGGCGCACGGCGGCCAGCGCCTCCGCCCCCGCGGCGTACACGGCGTCCGGCTTGAGATTGGCCGCGGAGAGAATCCCCTGCAGCTTTTCGGCGGTCGCCGTCGGCGCGGCGACAACTATGCGTTCCATCGTCCCATCGCTCATCCTCGCGTCCCCCTTATCTCGCGGCGCGCCCGTGCGCCGTTTCTGTGTTTCTCGATAGATGTATTATAGCAACCTAATTGCTCTATTGCAAGATATTTTGTGCAAAAATCGCGTTATCTTGCAAAAAAAGTGTAGTTTTATCCCCGGCGGCGCTTTCTTTGCAAAAGCGGCGCAAAAAAACTGCGCCGAACTTTCATTGGACGCTAGACAATTTGCACCCAATGGATTATCATAGACGCAGCGGCAGTCTGTCAAAAAAGGCTTTTCTCTCCCCCGGAGGGGGAGAAAAGACGAATTCTTTCCATGGTTGTTTGGCTTTTGAATCCAATCAAAAAGGATTTTGATGCTGAACATGGGTTTTCGACAAGCTGACGCGCGGCAAAGGCCGCGCCCAGTCTGTCAAAAAACCAATTTCACTTTTGCTCGTAATCACGGAGGATGCGGGGCTTTGCCCCGCCGCCCACCAAAGGGCTTTCCGGTCGCCCTTTGGAAACCTTCGGCCCCCAAACTTTGAAGGTTGTAAAAGCTTTTGAAGATTACGCAAGATAGCGCGATGACTTTTTTGACAAGCTGACGCGCGGCAAAGGCCGCGCCGAAAGGAGTGCGTGCGATGATCCCCCTCTATTTTGAAGCGATCTATGCTACAGAGGCCCGGCCGGAGCCGTGCAGCGCGGCCGTCGCGCTGCGCCCGGGCGAATTGCAAAGCGCGGCGCGCGTGCGCGTCTACGACGAGACGGGCCGTCCCGTGCCCACGCAGGCGCGCGTCACGGCGCGCCATCCCGACGGCAGCGCGCGCTGGCTCCTCGTGTGCTTCATCGCGCGCGTGCCCGCGATGCGCTCCGCCGTCTACCAGCTCTCGCTGGACGGCGGCGAGGAGGCGGAGGGCTTTCCCCCGCTTGAGGCGACCCCCGCGGGCCTCGACGCCCCCGGCCTGTCGCTGCGCGTGAGCGAGCGGCCCGGCGCGCTCTTTGAGTCGATCGCAGCGGGCGGCGTCTCGTTGGGCGCGGATGCGATCGGCGCGCCGGAGCTCATCGACGCGCGCGGCGATCGCTACGATTTCGCCGTGGAGCGCTGGGAGGTCGCCGAGTGCGGCGAGGTCTGCGCCACGCTGCGCGCCGTGGGCTGGCACAGCCTGCGCGGCGAGCACCGCTACAAGGGCGAGATCGCCGTGACCGTGTGGCGCGATTCGCCCGCGTTCGAGCTGCGCTACCGCCTCGTCAACACGAGCTTGGAGCCGCTTGCCATCGGCAGCCTGACGATCGCGCACCGCCGCGGGCGCGGCGCAAATCCGCGCAGCGCCGTGGGAATCTCCAACTACAAGACGCGAACTCAAATCGGCGAGGGCGGCGCGCCGGTGAGCGTGACCATCGACGACCAGTTCCTGCTCTACGAGGCGAACGAGCACAACGCCGAGGTCTTCTTCGGCACGTTCTTCGCCGACTGCACGGACGAGACGGGCGGCCTGTGCGCGACGATCCATCAGGCGCAGCAGAACTACCCCAAGGCCTTCTCGGCGGACGCCTGCGGCTGGCGGGCGATGCTCGTGCCGCAGGGCGTGGGCAGCGTGGTGATGCAGGGCGGCATGGCGCGCGAGACGCGGCTGCTGATCCATCCCCATGCAAAGGAGGAGAGCCTCGAAGCGCTCGCCGACGCCTCCACGCGCTACCAGATGCCCAACCGCCCGCGCGTGGAGCCGGAAATCTACGCGCGCAGCGGCGTGCTGGAGGACGTGTTCACCGCGGATCCGGATGTGGAAATGTTCCTCGAGGCGCAGGCGGACGCCCACGCGCGCTGCTACGGCATGCTCAACTGGGGCGACTCGCCGGACGCGGGCTACACGGCGCAGGGGCGCGGCGGCGGCGCGCCGGTGTGGACGAACAACGAATACGACTATCCGCATGCCTGCGCGCTGCTCTACGCGCAGACGGGCGTGCGGCGCTATCTCGATTACCTGCTGGTCAGCGCGCGCCACTGGATGGACGTGGACATCTGCCATTACAGCGACGACCCGCTGCTGCTGGGCGGCCAGTGGGAGCACACGGCCGGGCACTGCATCGGCGGGCGCGTGATGTGCTCGCACCAGTGGGTCGAGGGGCTGCTCGACTACTATCACTTCACCGGGGACGAGGAGGCGCTGCGCGCCGCCGTCGGCATCGGCGAGGTCGACCTGCGGCTGCTGGAGACCCCGCAGTTCAAGACCCCCGGCGAGACGACCGCGCGCGAGACGGGCTGGGCGCTGCGCGCGTTTGTGGCGCTCTACAAGGAGACGAACGACGAGCGCTGGCTCGCCCCGTGCGATCGCATCGTCTCGCACTTCGCCGCGTGGGAGGAGCGTTACGGCCTGTGGCTCTCGCCCTACATGGACAACACGCGCATCCGCGTGGTCTTTATGATCTCGGTCGCGGTCGCCAGCCTGATGCGCTATTACCGGGTGTGCCCGCAGGAGCGCGTGCGCGGGATGATCCTGCGCGCGGTGGACGACCTGCTCGATAACGCGCGTCTGCCGAACGGGCTATTCTACTACAAGGAGCTGCCCAGCCTCAAGCGCTTTGGCAACAACCCGCTGGTGCTGGAGGCGCTCGCCATCGCCTACGAGCTGACGGGCGACGCCAAATACCTGCGCGCGGGCCTGCCCACGCTGCGCTATGTGATGGGCAACCGGGCCGCAGGCTCCGCCGTGAGCGCCAAGCGCGTGGTGGGCGACGCGGTCGTCTGCGCCGGGCCGGGAACCAAGGGGTTCGCGCAGCTGATGCTCCCGGTGGCGTCCTTCTCCGCCGCCTGCTGCAGGGCGGGGCTGGATGTAGGCCGCTAATGTAGGTTTGTCAATCATCTTGGACAGGGAAGTTAGAGAGAAAGTCGCTGGGGGATGCCCAGTGAAGAGGACGCAT
>CANRLC010000023.1 GCA_947631405.1 uncultured Clostridia bacterium
GACGCGCCCCTCGGACGGGGCGGGGCTCGGCATGCGCCGGGGCGAGCGCGCCGCACAGGCGGTCGGCTTGGGCTGCCCCGTGGAAACGGCGCTCGCGCGCGACGCCAACGGCAATCCGCTGTGCGACCGCGGCAGCTACCTGCGCGCGGTCTACCGGGCCTTCACGCTGGGGGACGGCTTCGTGTAGCGGCGGCCTATCGTCGTTTTTCCCATGCTTCCATGAACGATAAAGGAGAGAAAGCATATGGCTAAAGCAAGCAAGGCGAAGCGCACGCGCACGCGCGCGGTGATCGCGCTCGTCTGCGTCCTGCTCGTCATCGCCGTGGCCGCCTATCTGGCGCTCTTCGGCCTTGGCCGGGGCGCGAGCATCCACTACCTCAAGCCGTGGGGCGAGGCCATCAGCCTCGGCCTGGATCTGCGCGGCGGCGTCTACACCGTCTATCAGGCGGAGGACAGCGCGCAGGACGACTTCGACGCCAAGATGGATTCCACCGTGGGCATCCTCGGCAGCCGCCTGACGCGTCAGGGCTTCACCGAGGCGACCGTCACCCGCCAGGGCAGCGACCGCATCCGCGTGGAGATCCCGAACGTCTCCGACCCGAACGAGATTCTGCGCATCATCGGCACCCCGGCGCAGCTCTACTTCGTGGACGAGGCGGGCAACAACATCATCGAGGGCGCGATGGTCAAGAACGCGCAGGCCGCGCTCGACGAGAACGGCCGCCCCTGCGTGGACTTTGAATTGAACGACGAGGGCGCGGATCTCTTCGCCGAGGCGACCGCCGCCAATCTGGGCAAGACCATCTCCATCACGCTGGACGGCGAGACGATCTCCACCGCCACGGTCAACACCGTCATCGCGGGCGGCCGCGGCCAGATCACCAGTCCCACGTTCACCGCGGAAGAGGTGCAGAACCTCTCCACGCTGATCCTCTCCGGCGCGCTGCCGCTGAACCTGTCCCAGCTCGAGGTCAGCGCCATCTCCGCGACGCTGGGCGTCGAGGCGCTGGATAAGGCCGTTCAGGCCGGCATCATCGGCGTCGTCCTCGTCATGCTCTTCATGCTCGCACGCTACCGCCTGTGCGGTCTGGTCGCCGACATCGCCCTGACCGTGTATGTGCTGGTCGTGATGCTGCTGCTGGCGCTCACCGGCGCGCAGCTCACGCTGCCCGGCGTCGCGGGTATCATCCTGGGCATCGGCATGGCCGTGGACGCGAACGTCGTCATCTTCGAGCGCATCCGCGAGGAGACGCGCGCCGGCCGCCCGCTGACCTCGTCCATCCGCAAGGGCTTCTCCAACGCGCTCTCCGCGATCATCGACGCGAACGTGACCACCGTCATCGCCGCCGTCGTGCTCTACGCCTTCGGCACGGGCACCATCCGCGGCTTCGCGCTCACGCTGGGCATCAGCGTCGTGACGTCGATGTTCACCGCCGTCTTTGTCACCCACAAGCTGCTCGACGTCTTCGCCGATCTCGGCGTGACCAACGAGAAGCTCTACGTCGGCTGAGCAGGGAGGGATAGACCATGAAGATTCAACTGAAAAACACCTTGAAGCCCTGCCTGACCCTCTCCGCCGTGATCGTGCTGATCGCGCTGGTCATGTCCTTCACCGGGCACGGCATGGATCTGGGCATTGACTTCACCGGCGGCACCATCATGACCTACGACATGGGCGCGGAGTTCAGCGTGGACGACATCAGCGCCGTGCTCGAGGCGAACGGCGTCACCAACTCGCAGATCGCCAAGACCGGCGACGACGCCACGCAGGCGCAGATCCGCATCGCCGACAACGAGAGCACCGACGACCTGCGCGACGCGCTGGAGACTGAGCTTTCCAAGACCTATCCGGATATGGCCTATGTGGACATCTCGCGCGTCGGCGCGGTCGCGGGCCGCGACCTCATCAACAACGCCGTGCGCAGCGTCGTCTTCGCCTCGATCCTGATGCTGATCTACATCGCCGTGCGCTTTGACTTCTACTCCGGCCTCGCCGCCGTGCTGGGCCTGCTCCACGACGTGGCGATCATGCTCTCCTTCGTGGTGATCCTGCACAGCTTCATCCGCGTGGAGACGACGTTCATCGCTGCGCTGCTGACCATCGTCGGCTACTCGATCAACAACACGATCATCATCTTCGACCGCATCCGCGAGAACCAGAAGAAGCCCGGCGTGCGCCAGCTCCCGCGCGACGAGATCGTCGCCAAGTCGGTGGGCGAGTGCCTGCCGCGCACGCTCAATACGACCATCACCACGCTGCTGACCGTCGTCACGCTCTATGTGCTGGGCGTCGATTCCATCAAGCAGTTCGCCCTGCCGCTCATCATCGGCATTCTGGCGGGCACCTACTCCGCCAACCTGCTCAACGGCTATGTGTGGGCGGCGCTGATGAACCTTCGCGGCAAGCGCAAGCAGGCCGCCAAGGCGTAAGCGCTTCGGGTAAGGGCGGGGGCTTTCCCGCCCTTACCGCTATTTTCCTTTGGCCGGGCGGCCGCCGCGCCGCCCGGCCCGATCGCAACGATCGCCGCGCGCATATCCCGAAAGGAGGAGGCTGCGCATGCTGCAATTTCTGCCCAAGCGCGCGCAGGCGCGCGAGATTCCCGAGGCGCTCAAAGGGCTGGGTCTGCCCGAGCGGCTTTTGGAGCTGCTGGCGGACAGGGGAATCGACACCCCCGAGGCGGTCGAGCGCTACCTGCACCCCCAGAGGGAGCACCTCAACGACCCCATGCTCATGCGGGATATGGATCGCGCCGTCGCCGTCGTGCGGGACGCGATCGCGCGCGGCGAGGAGATCGCTGTCTTCGGCGACTACGACGTGGACGGCGTGACCGCGACGGCTATCCTGCTGACCTACCTTCGCAAACAGGGCGCAAAGGCGCGCTTTTACATTCCCGACCGCCACGGGGAGGGCTACGGCCTCAATATGGCGGCGGTGGAGCGGCTCGCCGGGGAGGCGAAGCTGCTGATCACCGTGGATTGCGGCATCACCTGCGCGGACGAGGTCGCCCGCGCGCGCGAGCTGGGCATGCGGGTGATCGTCACCGATCACCACCAGCTCGGCGAGCGGCTGCCCGAATGCGAGGCGGTGCTCAATCCCTTGCTCGGCGATTACCCCTTCAGGCGGCTCTGCGGCGCGGGCGTGGCCTTCAAGCTCGTGCAGGCGCTGGGCGGGGAGGAGGCGATCGAGCCGCTGTGGGAGCTGGCCGCGCTGGCGACCATCGCGGACATCGTGCCGCTGCTGGACGAGAACCGCGTGATCGTGAGCTTTGGCCTGCGGGCGATGGCGAAGACGCAGCGCCCCGGGCTGATCGCGCTGATGGAATCGGCGGGCGTGAGTCAGGAGAGCGTCACCGCGTCGGACGTCGCCTTCCGCATGGCGCCGCGCATCAACGCGGGCGGGCGGCTGGCGCTGGCCTCGCGCGGCGTGGAGCTGCTGACCACGCGCAGCCTGCAAACCGCGCGCGAGATCGCCGAGGAGCTGTCTCAGGACAACAACAAGCGCCGCGAACTGGAGCTTTCCGTCTTTAACGAGGCGGACGAGATTGCGCGGCGGGAGATCGACTTCCTCACCGAGCGCGCCATCGTCGTCTGCGGCGAGGGCTGGAACACGGGCGTGGTCGGACTGGCCGCGTCGCGGCTGGTGGAAAAATACCGCTGGCCGACGGTGCTGCTCTCCTGCGACGGGGACGTGTGCGTCGGCTCGGCGCGCTCCATTCCCGGCGTCAACATCCACGACGCGCTGGCGACCTGCCGCGATCTGTACATCCGCTTCGGCGGGCACGCGCAGGCGGCGGGACTGACCCTCGAAAAGAAGAACGTGCCGGAGCTGCGCAGGCGGCTGACCGAGGCCATCCGCGAGCAGGCGTCGCCCACGGCGTTCATCCCGACCGAGGAATACGATCTGGAGATTGAGCTTCCCGAGACGACCGAGGCGCTGATCGAGGCCTTTTCGGCGATGCAGCCGACGGGCTTTGGCAACCCCGCGCCGGTCTTCTGCGTGCGCGGCGTCCACGCGACGGACGCCCGCGCCATCGGCAAGGACGGAGCGCACCTGCGCGCGTATCTGTCGCAGGGCGGCGAGCGGCGCAGCGCGATCGGCTTTCGCATGGGCGAGGCCGCGCGCGAGATGCCCGAGGTCATCGAGGCGGTGCTCACGCTGTCGATCAACGAGTGGCAGGGGCAGCGAAACGTGCAATGCGAGCTGCGCCGCTTTCAGGCGTACATGCCGGGCAAGGCGTTTTTGAGCGTGTGTACCGGGCGGGAGACGGAGCTTTGCGACCGTTTCCTGCGCGCCGCGGCGCTGCCCGATTCCAAAGACGGCGCGCAGCGCGCCGAGCGCATGACGCTGGAGGAGGCCAAGCGCGTCCTAGGCGAGGAGCTGCTCACCCGGCATCAGGGCACGCTGCTGTGCGTCCACACGCTGGGCGCGCTCAAATTGCTGGGCGTCCATCTGGCGCTGATCCACGCCCAGCTCGATTACGCGATCGGCGGCCTGTCCGACGTGCGGATGTTTAACACCCTGCTCATGACGCCGGACTGGGAGAGCGTCTGCTGCTGCCCGCGCGCGATCGTCGCGCTCGACGGTTTCGTGAGCGCGGGCGAGCGCGATGCCGTGCTGCGGCGCTTCCCCGACGCGCGCGTGATCGAGGTCACGGACATGGACAGGAATACCCGCCTGCAGGCGGGCGCGCTGCTCTCCTCCGACGCGGCGCTGCGCGCGCTCTACCGGGCGATGCGCGCGCGCGAGCGCATGGGCGCGACGCTGCGCTCGCTCGCGCAGGAGGCGGGCATGGAGGAGACCGCCGCGCTGTGCGCGCTGCGCATCTTTGAGGAACTAAAGCTCCTCGAGTGGACGGCGGAACCGTTTGATTATCGCCTGCTGCCCAGCGGGCGCGTCTCCCTTGGGGACAGCGCGCTGCGGCGGAGGCTTTCGCAGCTCGGCGCGCGCTGACGACGGCGCGCGCGGCAAGGGAGGGATCGGTGTGACGCAGCAGGATTGCAAGAGCCTTGACGAGCTGATCGCGACGCTCACCAAGTATCATCCGGAGGCCAACGTGGAGCTGGTGCGCAAGGCGTATGCCTTCGCGGAAAAGGCGCACGAGGGGCAGCTCCGCAAATCGGGCGAGCCGTATTTCACGCACCCCCTGACGGTCGCGGGCATCCTCAGCGACCTCATGCTGGACGCGCCGACCATCGCGGCGGGCCTGCTGCACGACACGGTGGAGGACTGCGAGAGCGTGACGCTCGAGACGATCGAGCAGGAGTTCGGCCAAGAGGTCGCCCTGCTGGTGGACGGCGTGACCAAACTCAAGCGCCTCGACTTTTCCTCGCGCGTGGAGCAGCAGGCCGAGAGCATCCGCAAGATGATTCTCGCGATGAGCAAGGACATCCGCGTGGTGCTCATCAAGCTGGCCGACCGCACGCACAACATGCGCACGCTCAAATCCCAGCCGCCGGAGAGCCAGAAGCGCATCGCACAGGAGACGCTGGACATCTACGCGCCGCTGGCGCACCGTCTGGGCGTCTACAAGATCAAGCAGGAGCTGGAAGACCTGTGCCTGCGCTACCTCGACCCGGAGGGCTACCAGAACCTCATCACCAAGGTGGGCATGAAGCGCGCCGAGCGCGAGGAGAGCATCCGCCGGGTGATGGATATGCTCAGCGAAAAGATC
The DNA here is from genome assembly GCA_947631405.1 of uncultured Clostridia bacterium. GTDB lineage: Bacteria > Bacillota > Clostridia > Christensenellales > Aristaeellaceae > Ventricola. The sequence continues at coordinate 5,673 of CANRLC010000023.1, forward strand.
GCCGAGACGGGCATCGCCTTTGAGATCGACGGCCGCCCGAAGCACTTTTACAGCATCTATCGCAAGATGGTGCTCCAGCAAAAGCCCTTCGAGCAGATCTTCGACCTGATCGCCATCCGCGTGCTGGTGGATACCGTGCGCGACTGCTACGCGGTGCTGGGCGTCGTACATACGCTCTGGAAGCAGGTGCCCAACCGCTTCAAGGACTATATCTCCACCCCCAAGCCGAACATGTATCAATCCCTGCACACGACGGTCGTGGGGGAGAACGGCATGCCCTTCGAGGTGCAGATTCGCACGCACGAGATGCACCGCATCGCCGAATACGGCATCGCGGCGCACTGGCGCTACAAGGAGGGCAAGCAGGTCGCCGACGGGCTGGACAACAAGCTCTACTGGCTGCGGCAGATTCTCGACTGGCAAAACGAAACGCGCGACTCGGAGGAATTCATCAAGTCGCTCAAGGTCGATCTCTTCTCTGACGAGGTGTTCGTCTTCACGCCCAAGGGCGAGATCATCGACATGCCCAAGGGCGCGACGCCCATCGACTTCGCCTACCGCATCCACAGCGCCGTGGGCAACAAGTGCGTGGGCGCGAAGGTCAACGGGCGCATCGTCACGCTGGATACGCCGCTGGCCACCGGCGATTTCGTGGAGATCATCACCCAGCAAAACAGCAAAGGCCCCAGCCGAGACTGGCTCAAGATCGTCAAGACCTCGCAGGCCAAGGCGAAGATTCGCCAGTTCTACAAAAAGGAGCTGCGCGAGGAGAACATCACCAGCGGCAAACAGATGCTCGAGCTCGAGGCCAAGCGCCAGAGCGCAAGCCTTAGCGCGCTCATCAAGCCGGAGTATCTCGATCCGATCCTGCGCAAGTTTTCCTTCGCCGACATCGACGACCTGTACGCGGCGGTCGGCTGCGGCGGCATCACCGCCGTGCAGGTGGTCACCCGCCTGCGCGAGGAGCAGCACAACCACGAGAAGCCGCTGGTGCCGCTCGCCCCGCGCGCGCCCCAGCAGGAAGCGCCGGGCGGCCACGCCCGGCCCGCCTCCCGCGGGAAGGACGATCTGGGCATCAGCGTCGCGGGGCTGCCGGGCTGTCAGGTTCACTTTGCCAAGTGCTGCACGCCGCTGCCGGGCGACGAGATCGTGGGCTATGTGACGCGCGGACGCGGCGTCACCATCCACTCCAAGGAGTGCATCAACGTCAACAGCTCGCACGACCCGGCGCGCTGGGTGCAGGCCGACTGGCTGGACACGACGAACTCGTTCTACAATGGCTCCATCCAGATCATCGCCTACGACCGCCACAACCTGATCGCCGACCTGATGAGCTATCTCTCCGCGCAGAAGGTGACCGTCTGCGCGCTGGCGGCCAAGGTCAACCCCAACAACCAGACCTGCACCATCGAACTGACGCTGCAGGTCGCCAACAAACAGGAGCTGGACTGGGTCATCCGCCAGCTCGGCAAGCGGCAGGATACGATCGAGATCTTCCGCGTGTGACGACAAAGGAGGGAGCGCCGTGCGTCTGGTCGTGCAGCGCGTGCTGGAGGCGTCCGTCCGCGTGGACGGCGAGCTGCTGGGCAGCGTGGGGAAGGGCTTCATGGTGCTTTGCGGCGTGGAGGACGGCGACACGGAGGCGGACGCCGCCTACTGCGTGGAGAAGACCGTCCACCTGCGCGTGTTCGAGGACGACGCGGGCAAGATGAATCGCGACATCCTCGAGGCGGGCGGCGCGGTGCTGGCGATCTCGCAATTCACGCTCCACGGCGACGTGCGCCACGGCCGCCGCCCGAGCTTCATCCGCGCGGCGCGCCCGGAGGCCGCCGTGCCCCTCTACGAGCGCTACTGCGAGGGCCTGCGCGAGGCGGGCCTGCGCGTGGAGACGGGCCGCTTCGGCGCGGACATGAAGGTCGCGCTCGTCAATGACGGCCCGGTGACGCTGCTGGTGGATTCCAAAAGGCTGTTTTGACGCGCAAAGGGGGATAAAAATGGCGCTGGAGATCGCGACCGTCTGCGGCGGGCCGCTTTCGGTCAATACCTACGTCGTTTCTGCGCCGGGCGCGGACGTCTGCGCGCTGATCGACCCCGGCGCGCAGGAGGCCGCCGTGCGCGAGGCGGTGGGCGCGCGGCGCGTGGAGGCGGTGCTGCTTACGCACGCGCACTTTGACCACATGATGAACGCGCAGCCGTGGCTTAGCCGCGGCGCGAAGCTCTACGTCCATGCGCTGGACGAGGCCGCGCTTTTTGACCCGGCGCTCAATCTCTCCACGATGATCGGCGAAACGCTGCGCCTGCCGCCGCCGGATGCGCGCGTTTCGGACGGCGGCGCGGTGACCGCGGCGGGGCTGACGTTTGCCGTGCTGCACACGCCCGGCCACACGCCGGGGAGCGTCTGCTACCTCTGCGACGGCGCGCTCTTCTCGGGCGACACGCTCTTTTACCACAGCTACGGCCGGGTCGATCTGCCGGGCGGCGATGCGGAGCAGATGCGCGCGTCGCTCGCGCGCGTGCTCGCGCTGGGCGAGGCGACGCCCGTCTATCCCGGGCACGGGCTGCGCACGAAGATCGGCTGGGAGCGGGGGATGCGCCTGTGAGGCTCGCGCTGTACACGCCGCTGGAGGCGTTCAGGCCGGACATCGCGGACGTCGTGCGCATCTTCTACGGCGAGGGTTCCGTGCTCCCCGAGGACGCGCCCGGGCGCGACGGCGCGCTCGTCCACACGCACGAGCTGGAAGGCGGCGTGTGGCGCGAGACGTTCGCGCTCACGCTGGAAGGTCAAACGCGCCGCCAGACGCTGGAGGCGCCCGCCGTCTTTGGCGGTCTGGAGGAAAAGCGCCAGCTCAAGCGGCTCATCAAGCGCTGCTGCTACGCGCTCTTGCGGGACGTGACGGGCCGCCGCCCGCCGTGGGGTTCGCTCACGGGCATCCGCCCGACGCGGCTGTACTATCAGCGGCTGGAGCGGGGCGACACGCGCGAGCAGGCGCGCAGCTATCTCGCGGAGCAGTTTGACCTCTCGCCGGAAAAGATCGGCCTGCTCGACGAGATCGTGGACGCCCAGCGGGGCCTCATCGACGTGGAGGAGAACGCCTGCGACCTGTACATCGGCATCCCGTTTTGCACGACGCGCTGTGCGTATTGCTCGTTTTCCTCCGGGGAGATCGGCGACGGGCGGCTGGTGGAGCCGTACCTGACCGCGCTCCTTCATGAGATCGACGCCTGCGCGCGGATGGCGAAGGAAAAATCGCTGCGCCTGCGCGCGGGCTATGTGGGCGGCGGAACGCCCACGAGCCTGTCCGCTTCGCAGCTCGACCGCCTGCTCTCGCATGCGGAGCGCGCCTTTGGGCCGCTCGCGGAATGGACGGTCGAGGGCGGCCGGCCCGACACGCTGACGCGCGAGCGCCTCACCGCGTTGCGCGATCACCCGGTCACGCGCATCAGCGTCAACCCCCAGACGATGCGCGACGAGACGCTGCGGCGCATCGGCCGCGCGCACACCGCCGCGCAGACCGAGGAGGCGTTTTCCCTCGCGCGCGCGATGGGCTTTGACGACATCAACATGGACGTGATCGCCGCGCTGCCCGGCGAGGACGCGGACATCTTCGGGGAGACGCTGCGCCGCGTGTCGGCGCTCGCGCCGGAGAGCCTGACCGTCCACACGCTGGCGATCAAGCGCTCCTCCCGCCTGCACGAGCAGGGCTTCTGCCCGGACGCGCGGGACGCCGCGCGCATGGTCGCGATGGGCCGCGAGGCCGCGCATGCGATGGGCATGCGCGCCTACTACCTCTACCGGCAAAAGTACATGGCCGAAAACCTCGAGAACGTCGGCTACGCGCTGCCGGGCCGCGCCTGCCGCTACAACATCGACAACATGGAGGAGACGACCAGCGTGCTCGCGCTGGGCGCAGGCGGCATCACCAAAGTCGTGCGGCGCAAAGAGGAAAAGATCGTGCGCGCGCCGAATATAGCCAACATCGAGCAGTATATCGCGCGCGTGGACGAGATGATCGAGCGCAAGCGGCGCGCGCTTTTCCCGGCCTGACGCAGGCCGCAAACCGAGCGGGAGGTGTGAGCGTGGTCATACGCGACAAACAGGCGCTGCGGCGCTGCGTCAAGCAGGCGGCGCGCCGCGCCCCGGTGACGGAGACGCTGCTGCGCTTCCGGCCGGAGAGCGGCCCGCTGGGCGTGGACGCCGCGCTTGCGGGGCTGCCGCGCCATCGCGGCGCGGGCGCTCCGCTGCACCCGGATACGGCGGCCTTTTACGCGGCGCTGGAGGCGCTCGATCTGCCCAGCTACGACCTCGCGCGCGCCCGCGCCGAGGCCGAGGGCTACGAGCGGGACGCGTATCTGCGCGCGCTGCTGGACGCGATGCGCGCCGAGCGGGCGTATGTCGTCGTGCCGCTTTCGCGCGCACAGGAGACGGCCTTCCCGGACGCGCGGCTCGCGCCGCTGCTCGCCGTGGACGACGCCGCGTTTGAGGCGGGGCGCTACGGCGTACACTACGAGCGGGACGCCCAGCGCATCGCGGCGGCCATGCGCGCCTGCGGCGCGCGGGAGCTGCTGTGCGAGGCGGGGGAGGACGCGCTGCGCTTTGCGCTGCTGCCGATGGGCGAGGACGAGGGCTTCCGCCTGCATGTGGGTCTGCGCAGCCTGCAAGAGGCGCGCAATCTGGCCGCTCTCTTGGAGCGCTTCCCCGGCGCGCGGGCGCTGGCGTGGATGCGCTGCAATCTGGCGAGCGAGCAGGCGGACGGCGAGCGGCTGCTTGTGGACGCGTCCGCCGCGCTGCCGCAGCTGACCGTGCGCCTGAGCGGCACGGAGAACCTGCCCTACGCGCTGGGGAAACTCGGCTCGCGCTTTCTGGCCTACGCCGCCTGTTCGCCTCAGCCGGAGATCGCGCTGGGGCGATGGCTCTGCTTCAAGGAGCGGCTGCATCCGCTGCTCGCGGAGGCGTATCTGCCGCTGGCGCGCGCGGGCTACGAGCTGCGCAGCGAGCAGATCGAGGCGGACGTGCGCCGGATGCTGGGCGGGTGCCTGAGCGAAAACGGACCGGCGGACGAGGAGATCGATCCTGCGGACTAACGCGCCCCGCGCGGGCGCCGGATAGGCGAAAATGGAAGGGAAAATGAGAAGGAGGAAAACACCATGAGCAACCCGATCTTTACCATCGAGATGGAAAACGGACAGACGATGAAGGGCGAGCTTTACCCCGACGTCGCGCCCAACAGCGTGGCCAATTTCGTGGAGCTGGCCAACAGCGGCTTTTACGACGGCGTGATCTTCCACCGCGTCATCCCCGGCTTTATGATTCAGGGCGGCGATCCGGACGGCCGCGGCACGGGCGGGCCGGGCTACACCATCCGCGGCGAGTTCAAGCGCAACGGGTTTGACAACCCGCTTCGCCACACGCGCGGCGTGCTCTCCATGGCGCGCAGCATGATGCCCAACTCCGCCGGGTCGCAGTTCTTCATCATGGTCGCCGACGCGCCGCATCTGGACGGGCAATACGCGGCCTTCGGCAAGGTGACCGAGGGCATGGAGACCGCCGACGCCATCGTCGCCGCACCGCGCGACGCGATGGACAAGCCCTTCGAGCCGCAGCGCATGCGCAGCGTGCGCGTGGAGACCTTCGGCGTGACCTACAAGGCCGAAAAGCTCGGCCACATTTGACGGAGGCGCCTGTGGACAAGGAGAAGATCAAGGTCGTCGTCCACCTGATGGGCCACGACTATACGCTGGTCACCGACCAGAGCGAGGCGCATGTGCAGCGCATGGCGCAGTACGTCGATCGCAAGATGCGCGAGCTGGCGATCACCACGCGCGCGTCGGACGCGGTCGTGCCGGTGCTCACCTGCGTCACGCTGGCCGAGGAGCTGTTCAGCGCGCAGGAGGAAAACAATCGCCTGCTGCGGGAGCTTGCCTCCCGGGAGGATGCGCGCGCATCCGCGGAGGATGGCGTCAAGCCGTAACGCAAGCGAACGAAGCGGCGGGAAGTTTAATAACAGCCTTTTCTCCCCCGGAATGGGGGAGAAAAGACGAACCAATTTTCTCGACGATTGCTTGGTTTTTGAATCGAATCAAAACGGATTTTGATGGAGGAAAAAGGTTTTTGACACATTGCGGCGGCGCTGCGCGCCGCCCCAGCTTGTCAAAAAAGCCCAGTTCTGCATTAACTCCCACTTTCGGAGATGTGGGGCGCTGCCCCACCGCCCCGCCTAGGGGCTTTCCGGTCGCCCCTAGGAACCCTTCGGCCCCCAAACTATGTAGGTTTGTTGCTTGTTTTGAGAATGCAAGAACTTCTAGTTTGACGGAAATAAGGTTTTTTGACAGCCTGCGGCGGCGCTGCGCGCCGCCCTTTTAGGAGGAGAGCATGGAGCTGCTCGCGCCCGCCGGGAATCGCGATTCCCTCGCGGCCGCCTTCGCCTGCGGGGCGGATGCGGTCTATTTGGGCTACACGTCCTTCGGCGCGCGCAGCTTCGCGGGCAATTTTGACGAGCCGGGCCTGCGCGAGGCGGTCGCCTACGCGCACGAGCGCAGCAAGCGCGTGTACGCGACGGTGAACACGCTCGTCAAGGACGGCGAGATGGACGCGCTGTGTACGGTCTTCGAGCTGCTCTGCGATTGCGGCGTGGACGCGGCCCTCGTGCAGGACATGGGCGCGGTGAACGTCGCGCGGGAGCGCTTCCCCGAATTGACGCTCCACGCGAGCACGCAGATGACCGTGTGCAACGCGCAGGGCGCGCGGCTCCTCAAGGAGCTGGGCTTTGCGCGGGTCGTGCCCGCGCGCGAGTGCTCGCTCGCCGAGCTGCGCCGCATGGCCGATACGGGCGTGGAGATCGAGGCGTTCGCCCACGGCGCGCTGTGCGTGTCCGTGTCGGGACAGTGCCTGTTTTCCAGCATGATCGGCGGGCGCAGCGGCAACCGCGGGCGTTGCGCGCAGCCCTGCCGCCTGCCGTACCGGCTGGAGGACGGCACGCGCGGCTACCTGCTCTCCACACGCGATCTGCAAATGCTGCGCCGCCTGAGGGAGCTGCGCGACGCGGGCGTCTGCTCGCTGAAGCTGGAGGGGCGGATGAAGCGGCCCGAGTACGTCGGCGCGGTGACGCTGGCCTACCGCCGCGCGCTCGACGCCTTGGCGGCGGGCGAGTCCTGCGAGCCGGACGAGGAGACGCTGCTCTCGCTGCGGCAGGCGTTCTCCCGGGGCGAATTCACCGAGGGCTACGCGATGGGCGAAAGCCACGCCGCGCTGATGGGCTGGGAGCGCCCGAGCCATTGGGGCGTCCCCGTCGGGCGCGTGCAGAGCGCGCGGCCTCCGCTGATGCGCGTGGCGCTGGAGCGGGACGTCCACGACGGCGACGGATTGCAGCTGCGCGGGCGGGAGGAGATCTCCTTCACCTATGCCGGGCCGGACGTGCGCGCGGGCGGCGTCGCGACGATGCGCATCGCCGGAGGCGGCGCGCGACCGGGCGACGTCATCGTCCGCCTGACGGACGCGCGGCAGGACGCGGCGATCCGTGCGCGCATGGAGCGCGAGGCGCCGTCGATTCCCCTGCATGCGACGCTCGCAGCGCGGCCCGGCGCGCTGCCGGAATTGACGCTTCGCGACGAGGCGGGGCATGAGGCGCGCGCCGTGGGCGAAAGCCCCGTACACGCCGCGCAAAACCGGCCGCTCACGCGCGAGGACGCGGTGCGGCAGATCGGCAAGCTGGGCGGCACGCCGTACCGTCTGGCCGATCTTGCGCTGGAGGGCGAGGGCGGCTTTTTGACGCCGGGCGCGCTCAACGCGCTGCGGCGGGACGCGCTCTCGGCGCTTCGCGCGATACGCGCGGCGCACGCGCGGGAAAAGAAGCCCGGCGCGCGCATGGAATGCGTCTGGCCGCCCCGCGAGCGATGGCTGCTCGCGCAGGGCGAGCGCTTGCAGGACGCGGCGGCGCTGCTGTCCGCGGGCGCGGACGCGTTCATCTGGCAGCCGCAGGACTACGGCGAGGCGGCGCTTTTGCGCGCGCTGGACGCCGCGCCGGACGCGCATCCCGCGCTGGCGCTGCCCGCGCTGCTGGACACGCCCACACTGGAGGGGCTGCACGCGTTCGTCTGCGCGCACGCGGAGCGGTTTGCGGCGGTCGTCGCAAACAGCGTCGGCGCGTTCGGCCTGCGCTGGCCCGTGCCCGTCTGGGGCGGGCAGGGGCTGAACGTGATGAACGCGGCGTGCGCGGCGTTTTACACGGCGCTGGGCGCGGCGCGGCTCACGGCCTCGTGCGAGCTGAGCGGCGGGGAGCTGGAAGCGCTGCTCGCTTGCGGCGGCAGCTTTGAGATTGAGGCCTACGGGCGCGCGCAGCTGATGCTGCTCTCGCACTGCCCGCGCAGGACGCGCGCGGGCGATACGCGCCGGGACGCGGCCTGCGACGCCTGCGCCGCGGACGGCGGCTGTCCGGCGGTCTACGAGGATCGCAAGGGCTACCGATTCCCGGCGCGGCGCGCGAAGCTGCCCGGCGGCTGCCTGATTCGCCTCTACAACAGCGTGCCGACCGACCTTTCGCGCCACGCGGAGCGCCTGCGCAAAATGGGCTGCTCGCTGCGCCTCTCCTTTACGGACGAGCCGCTTGCGCGGCAGGTCGAGCTTTGCCGCTCCTACCGCGCCGCGATGGAGACCGGACAAGCGCTGCACGAGGCCGCCGGGGCGACGTCCGGGCGGTTTATCCATCCGGTCGAATGAAGAAAGAACCCCGTTCTATGGGGAACGATAAAAGGGAGGGAAGCCGCGTGACGGAGCGTTCCTTGCGCGTGCTGGAATTTGCCAAGATCCGCGCGCGGCTCGCGCAGTATTGCGTATCCGACATGGGGCGCGCGCTGTGCGAGGCGCTCGTGCCGCAGCCCCGCATCGAGGACGTGCGGCGCATGCAGCAGGAGACGGAGGAGGCGCGAAGCGCCTTCGCGTATCTGGGCGGCTCGCCGATGCTGCCCTTTGAGGACGTGCGCGAGGCGCTGCATCTGGCGGGGATCGGCTCCACGCTCTCGCCGCGCTCGCTGCTGCAAATCGCGGCGGCGCTGCGCGCGGCCCGCGCGGCGCGCAGCGCGCTGGTCTCCGAGCGGGAGGACACGCCGCTGTTGACCGCGAACGCCTCGCGCCTGTCCGTCTACCGCGAGATCGAGCAGGCGATCGAGACGGCGATCGTCGCTGAGGACGAGATCGCCGACCGGGCGAGTGCCGAGCTGTTCACGATTCGCCGCAAGATGCGCGGCTGCAACGAGCGCGTGCGCGAGCGGCTGGGCAATATGCTGCACAGCCAGACGTTTCAGAAATACCTGCAGGAGGCGATCATCACCGTCCGGCAGGATCGCTATGTGCTGCCCGTCAAGCAGGAGTACCGCGCGGCTGTGCCGGGCATCGTCCACGACCAGTCCGCCACGGGCGCGACGGTCTTCATCGAGCCGATGGCCGTGGTGGAGATTGGGAACGAATTGCGCCAGCTCGCCGCCGACGAAAAGGCCGAGATCGAGCGCATCCTGCGCGCGCTCAGCGCGCAGGTCGCCCCGGAGGAGGCCGCGATCGCGGACGACCTCGCTCTCCTCGCCCAGCTCGACCTCGCCTTCGCCAAGGCGGCGCTCGCGCGCGAGATGAATGCCTGCGAGCCGAAGATCAACGACGCGGGCGTCATCGACATCAGGCGCGGCCGCCACCCGCTGATCGACCCGCAGAAGGTCGTGCCGCTGGACATCCGGCTGGGGGAGACGTTCACCACGCTGGTCATCACCGGCCCCAACACCGGCGGCAAGACGGTTACGCTCAAGACGACGGGCCTCTTTACGCTGATGGCGCAGGCGGGATTGCAGGTGCCCGCCGAAAACGGGACGGCGCTAGCGGTCTTTGACGACGTGTTCGCCGACATCGGCGACGAACAGTCCATCGAGCAGTCGCTATCGACCTTCTCCGGGCACATGACCAACACCGTCTCCATCCTGCGGGATGTGACGCCGCGCTCGCTCGCGCTCTTTGACGAGCTGGGCGCGGGCACCGACCCGACCGAGGGCGCGGCGCTGGCGCAGGCCATCCTCGCCACGCTGCTCGAGCGCGACGTGCGCACCGTGGCGACCACGCATTACAGCGAGTTGAAGGAATACGCGCTGACCACGCCGGGCGTGGAGAACGCCTCCGTGGAGTTCGACGTGGCGACGCTCCAGCCGACGTACCGGCTTTCCATCGGCATCCCGGGCAAGTCGAACGCCTTCGAGATTTCCAGCCGCCTCGGCCTGCCCGAAACCGTGATCGAGCGGGCGCGCACGCTGCTCTCCCGCGAGCAGGTGCGCTTTGAGGACGTGATCGCAAACGCCGAATACCACCGTCAGGTCGCCGAGCGCGAGCGCGAGGCCGCCGAGGAGGCGAGGCAGGAGATGGTCACCCTGCGCAACCAGACGGAGGCCGAGCGCCGCAAGCTGGAGGAGCAGCGCGAGCGCGCCGTGCGCAAGGCGAAGGACGAGGCCAAGCGCATCGTGGAAAACGCGCGCCGCGAATCCGAGGCGCTGATCGCCGAGCTGCGCGCGATGAAGAAGGCGGGCGGCGCGCAGGAGCACGAATTGCAGGGCGTCAAAAAGCGCATGGAGCAGGCGCAGGACGCGCTCGCTGACCGCGCGCAGGCCGCGGGCGAGCCGCTGCAAAGCGTGAGCGCGGGCGATCTCGTCCACATCGCCTCGATGGACGCGGACGCGGTCGTCGTCGCCCCGGCGGACGCGAAGGGGAACGTGCAGCTCAAGGTCGGCCAGCTGCGCATGCGCGCGCCGCTGTCCGATCTGCGCGCCGTCGGCGAGGACGCCAAGCGGATGCGCAAGGAGCAGAAGAAGCTGGAATACAAGCGCTCCATGCGCGAGCAGCGCGTGGACGTCGCCGCGCGGCAGGTGAGACAGGAGCTGGACGTGCGCGGCCTGTCGCTGACCGAGGCGGTCGAGCAGGTGCAGAAATTCCTCGACGACGCCGTGCTCTCCTCGCTGGGCGAGGTCAGCATCATCCACGGCAAGGGCACGGGCGTGCTGCGGGGCGGCATCGCCGACTGCCTGCGCCGCCATCCCAGCGTGGCGGATTTCAGGCTGGGCCGCTACGGCGAGGGCGAGACGGGCGTGACCATCGTCACGCTGCGCTGACCAATCGAATGAAGGGGCCGGAGGGCGCGTGCGCGTCCTCCGGCCCTTTTGCGCATGCTTGCGCGCGCGCGTGGGCACGATGGAAGCGAGGTGAAGACGATGGACAGGCAAAAAAAGGACGGCGCGCTGGCGACCTTGGCGGCGCTGGCGCTGCTCGCGCTCGGCGCGTTCGCCGGGGCGTTCGCGGCGGCAGGCGGCAGCAGCACGGTCTACGCGCAGGGCGAATATGTGGGCACGACGCAGGGCGCGCAAAGCCCCTTTTCCGACGTGGTGGAGCGCGTCATGCCCTGCGTGGTGGGTGTGAGCAACCGCGCGAACACATACAGCATCGTCAGCGGGCAGACGGAGCTGGTGGAGCAGGCGACGGGTTCGGGCGTGGTCGTGACCACGCAGGGGCACGTCGTGACCAATTACCACGTCATCGAGGGCGCGAGCGACGTGCAGGTGCTCTGGGAGGGGCGCTATCTGCGCGCCGAGGTGGTCGGCAGCGACGAGATGACCGACCTCGCCGTGCTGCGCGTACAGGAGGACGTGACGCTGCCCGCCGTGCAGATGGGCGATCCCGGCGGCGTGCGCGTGGGCGACTGGGCGATCGCCATCGGCAACCCGCTGGGCAAGCGCTTCGCCGACACGGTGACGGTCGGCATCGTCTCGGCGCTGGGGCGGGAGCTGGAGGGATCGTCCATCGTCAAGATGATCCAGACCGACGCGGCGATCAACTCCGGCAACAGCGGCGGCGGGCTGTTCAACACCCGCGGGGAGCTGATCGGCATCCCGTCGCTCAAGTTCAGCGCCAACGGCCGGGAGGACGTCGCCAGCATCGAGGGCATCGCGATGGCCATCCCGATGGACGTGGTCGAGCCGGTCGTGGACAGCCTCATCCGCTACGGGCGCGTGACCCGCCCGCAGCTCGGCGTGTCGGTGATGACGCTGCGCGGCAGCGAGGAGCCGACGGCGGGCATGCTCCCGGCGGGCGTGTATGTGAGCGCCGTGACGCCCGGCGGCCCGGCGGAGGCGGCGGGCGTGCGGCCGGACGACATCATCGTGCGCGTGGACGGCGAGCGCGTGACGCTGCACACCGATCTGTCGGGCCGCGTCGCCGCCAAGCAGGCGGGCGATACGGTGACGCTGACGATCTACCGCATCCCCGGCCTGTCGGAGCTGACCGTGCGCGACCGCATCCCCGCGGGCGAGACGATCGAGGTGACCGCGACGCTGACGCTTCCGCTCGAGCGGACGTGAGGACGGGCCGCATATCCGCCCCGCCGCGCGCATACCTTTGCGTGACGGCAGGGAGGGATGGTATGCAAGCTTACGATCTGTACAAGGACATCTCCGAGAGGACGCAAGGGGATGTGTATATCGGCATCGTCGGCCCGGTGCGCACGGGCAAATCGACCTTCATCGCGCAGTTCATGGAGAAGCTGGTGATCCCCGGCATCGAGAACGCGCACATCCGCGCCCGCGCGCAGGATGAGCTTCCGCAGAGCGGCTCCGGGCGCACGATCATGACGACCAAGCCCGCGTTCGTGCCCAACGAGGCGGTGGAACTGACGCTGCCCGAAAACAACCGCGTGCGCATCCGGCTGATCGACAGCGTGGGGTACATGGTGGACGGCGCGCTGGGCACGCAGGAGGGCGATGCGCAGCGCATGGTGCGCACGCCGTGGTCGGATGAGGAGATGCCCTTTGAGCGCGCGGCGGAGATCGGCACGCAGAAGGTGATCGGCGAGCACTCGACGATCGGGCTGGTCGTGACCACGGACGGCAGCGTCACGGAGCTGCCGCGCTCGGCCTACGTCCCGGCGGAGGCGCGCGCCGTCGAGGAGCTGCGCCAGCTGGGCAAGCCGTTCGCCGTCGTGCTCAACACGGAGAACCCGCAAGCCGCGCGCGCGCAGAGCCTGCGCAAGAGCCTGCAGCAGGATTACGGCGTGCCCGTCGTCGCCATGAACGTGGCGCAGATGGAGGAGGAGGACATCGCCGCGGCGCTGGAGGGCGTGCTGGGCCAGTTCCCCGTGGTGAGCATGGACATTCAGGCGCCGGAGTGGCTGGGCGCGCTCGACCCGGAGCACTGGCTCGTGCGCAGCCTCATGGACAGCCTGCGCGAGTGCGCGCCCGGCTGCCTGCGCATCGGCGACGTGCTATCGTTTGCCAAGGCGCTGGAGCAGAACCCGTACCTGCAAGCGGCGCAGATCAAGCGCGTTGGGCAGGGCAGCGGCGACGTGACGCTGCAGGTGAACCTGAACGACGGGCTGTTCAACCAGATTCTGGCGGAGCAGTGCGGCACGGAGATCCGCAGCGACGCGCACCTGCTCTCGCTCCTGCGCGAGCTGGTGACGGCCAAGCGCGCCTACGACCATGTGGCGCAGGCGTTGCGCTCCGTGCGGGAGACGGGCTACGGCCTCGTGCCGCCGCTGCTGGAGGAGATGACCCTGCAGGAGCCGGAGATCATGAAGCAGGGCGGGCGCTTCGGCGTGCGCCTGCGCGCCAGCGCGCCGAGCCTGCACCTCATCCGGGTGGACATCAAGACCGAGGTCTCCCCGGTCGTGGGCACCGAGCAGCAGAGCGAGGAGATGATCCGTTACCTGATGGAGGGCTTCGAGCAGGATCCGCAAAAGCTCTGGCAGAGCAATCTGTTTGGCAAGCCGCTCTCCGATCTGGTGCGCGAGGGGCTGTCCAACAAGCTGATGCACATGCCCGCGGACACGCAGTACAAGGTGCAGCAGACGCTTGGAAAGATCATCAACGAAGGAAGCGGCGGGATGGTCTGCATCCTGCTGTGAGCGATGCGGACGCCCCCACGCGGCTCCCCGCGAAAGCGCGCGGGCGGGCCGCTTTTTTGTGCGCCCGGGGCAGACGGCCGTGCGGGAGAATTGGCAGAAAAAATTGATTCGTTTTGTTTGCTTTTGCCGATTTGTATGGTATAATAGATCGAATCATTCTATCGATGCCCATGCGATGGGCTTCACAATGAAGGGAGGAACCTGTCTGTGGCTATTACCCAGACATTTGGCGGCGGCATCCATCCGCACGAGACGGGCGGCGGCAAGGCCGTCACCTGCCTGCTGCCGGTCGTCACCGCCGCCGCTCCGGCGCGCGTGACGATCGCGCTCTCGCAGCACGCGGGCGCGCCCGCCGTCTGCTGCGTCAAAGTGGGGGACAAGGTCGATCTGGGACAGGTGATCGGTCAGGCGCAGGGCGCGGTGTCCGCGCCCGTCCACGCGTCCGTGTCCGGCACGGTGATCGCGCTGACGCCGTGCGTCGTCGCCAGCGGCAAGAGCGTGCCCGCCGTGGTGATCGAAAACGATTTTGAGGATCGCTGGGCCGACACCGTGCGCCCCTGCGAAAACGCGGACGCGCTGACCCCCGCGCAGATCGTCGAGATCGCGCGGAACGCGGGACTGGTCGGCCTCGGCGGCGCGGCGTTCCCGACGGCCGTCAAGCTGGACGTCTCCAAGCTCGACCCCAAGCCGGATACGCTCGTGGTCAACGGCAGCGAGTGCGAGCCGTACCTGACGAGCGATCACCGGCTGATGCTCGAAAACGCCGCGCAGATCGTGGACGGCGTGCTGCTGGCCAAGAAGGCGACGGGCGTCTCTCGCGCGGTCATCGGCGTGGAGGACAACAAGCCCGACGCCGTGGCGGCGCTGCAATCCGCCGCGAAGGACGGCGTGGAGGTCGTCGCGCTCCCGGCGAAGTACCCGCAGGGCTTTGAAAAGATGCTGATCTTCGCGCTGGCCGGGCGCCGCGTGCCCAACGGCGCGCTGCCCTCCGCCGCGCAGTGCGTCACCATGAACGTCGCCACCTGCGCCGCGCTCTCCGCCGCCGTGCGCGAGGGCAAGCCGCTGATCGAGCGGATCGTCACCGTCTCCGGGCGGGTGGGCACGCCTTGCAACCTGCGCGTGCGCATCGGCACGTCGCTGCTCGACGTCATCGAGCAGGCGGACGGGTTGGCTGCGGGCGTGCGCAAGCTGATCGTCGGCGGCCCGATGATGGGCAACGCCATCCCGAGCCTGAACGTGCCGATCACCAAGAACTTTGGCGGCTTCGTCGCCTTGGGCGAAGAAGGCCTCTCCGGCGAGGAGAGCGCGTGCATCCGCTGCGGGCGCTGCGTGCGCGCCTGCCCGATGGGGCTGATGCCCTCCAAGATCGACGCGCTGGTGCGCCGCAACAATTACGACGGCGCGATCGCCGCCGGGGCGATGAACTGCATGGAGTGCGGCTCCTGCACATATTGCTGCCCCGCCAAGCGCGAGCTGACGCAGAGCTGCCGCGTGGCGAAGGCCATCGCCCGCCTCAAAAAGTGAGAATGACGGAGGAACGCAAAGATGTCTAAGTATGTGGTTTCGTCTTCGCCGCATCTGCGCGACAGCGTATCCACCGCCCGCATCATGCAGGACGTCGTGATCGCGCTGCTTCCGGCGGCGGTCGCCGGCGTGCTGTTCTTCGGATACCGGGCGGCGGTCATCATCGCGCTGTCGGTCGCGGCGGCGGTGCTCAGCGAGTGGTTTTACTGCAAGGCGTCGCACACGAAGAGCACCGTGGGCGACTTCAGCGCCGTCGTCACCGGCCTGCTGCTGGCGATGAACCTGCCCTCGACCGTGCCGTACTGGATGCCCGTGCTCGGCTCCGCGATCGCCATCCTGCTGTGCAAGATGATCTGGGGCGGCATCGGCAAGAACTTCATGAACCCCGCGCTGTGCGCGCGCGCCATCCTGTCGCTGTCGTGGGCGAGCCTGATGAACACGTTCGCCACGCCCGCGTTCGGCCATTTCGCCGGGGTCGATACGGTCGCCTCGGCGACGCCGATTGTCAGCGGCGCGGCGGGCGGGCAGTACTCGATCGCGCAGCTGATGCTGGGCAATATCCCCGGCACCATCGGCGAGACGTGCAAGATCGCCTTGCTCGCCGGCGCGGCGTATCTGTTCATGCGCCAGATCATCAGCTGGCACATCCCGGCGCTGTTCATCGGCACCTTCGCGGCGTGCTACCTGATCGCCACGGGGTTTGACCTCGGGCAGACGCTCTATCAGGTCTTCTCCGGCGGCCTCATCCTCGGCGCCTTCTTCATGGCGACCGATTACTCGACCTCTCCGCCCACCGCGAAGGGGAAGCTGATCTTCGGCATCGGGTGCGGCCTGCTGCTGTTTATCTTCCGCTACTGCAAAAAGACCCCGGCGGAATGGTGCTCCTACGCCATCCTGCTGATGAACGTCGTCTCTCCGCTCATCGAGCGCGTGAGCGGCGTAAAGAGCTTTGGGGAGGTCGGGAAGAATGGGTGATATTGTCAAGCTCGCGCTTCGGCTCTTCCTCTTCGCCCTCGTGGCGGCGGTGCTGCTGGCGGTGACCAACGAGGTCACCAAAGGCCCCATCCTCGAGCAGGAGATGGCCTCCAAGCGGGAGGCGCTCTCGAAGGTGCTGCCGGGCTGCGAAGCCGCGCCCGCAGAGCTGACGGGCCTTCCAGAGGACAGCGAGATCACCGAGCTTTACGCGGGCACGAACGCCGACGGCGAGATCGCGGGCTACGCGCTCAGCGCCGCGCCGAACGGCTACGGCGGCCCGATCCCGATCACGCTCGGCGTGAGCACGGAGGGCTATGTGACGCAGGTCTACGTCGGCGCGCTTCAGGAGACCGCGGGTCTGGGCAGCCGCGTGGGCGAACCCGAATTCATGGATCAATTCACCGCCATCGCCGCGGATCCGGACACGCTGCACGACGACGTGTCCACCCTGAGCGGCGCGACGGTGTCCTCCACCGCGTTCATCGGCGCGGTCGAGGAGATGCTGACCTACACGCGCGACACGCTGGGCATCGAGCCGCACGCGGGCGACAAGGACGCGATCCTCGCGGCCGTTGCCGCGGCGTCCAGCGAGAGCGCGGAAAGCGTTGTCACCACGGGCAGCTACGAGGTGACGGGCTTCGCGCCGTTCACCGTGGAGATCGCGGTGGACGAGGCGGGCAAGATCGTCTCGGTCGCGGTGCCGGAGCACGGCGAGACGCCGGAAATCGGCGGGGCGCTGATCGAGGACGCGAGCGTGTTTGACGCCTTGGTCGGTCAGGACATCGCGACGGCGCAAATCGACGTGCGCGCGGGCGCGACGCTGACCAGCAACGCCATCAACGACGCCCTCAAGCAGGCGGCGGGCGGCAGCCGCGAGAGCGGCGCGGCGCGCTATGACGTGACGGGCTTCGCGCCGTTCGCCGTGGAGATCGCGGTGGACGAGGCGGGCAAGATCGTCTCGGTCGCGGTGCCGGAGCATCAGGAGACGGAAGGCATCGGCGCGGCGCTGATCGACGACGCGAGCGTGTTTGACGCCTTGGTCGGTCAGGACATCGCGACGGCGCAAATCGATGTGCGTGCGGGCGCGACGCTGACCAGCAACGCCATCAACGACGCCCTCAAGCAGGCGGCGGAGGCGACGGGCTTTGCCGCTGCCGAGCCGGAGGCCGAGCGGCCTGCGGGCGACGCCTACACCGTCAAGGGCATGAACAAGTTTACGCTCTACATCGAGGCGCAGGACGGGAAGATCGTCTCCGTCAGCGCGCCGGAGCACGAGGAGACGCCGGGCCTCGGCGCGGATCTGCTGACCGAGGAGGCGCTCGGCGCGCTGGTCGGGCAGGATCTCGCGACGGCGAAGGTGGACGTAAAGTCCGGCGTGACGCTCACGAGCAACGCCATCAACGCGGCGCTCGCGCAGGCAGCGGCCGCCAACGGCATCGCGCTGCCGACCGCCGAACCGACGGCGGAGCCGACGCCGGAACCCACGGCGGAACCGACAGCTGAGCCGACCGCCGAGCCGACGGCGGAACCGACTGCCGAACCCACGGCTGAGCCGACCGCAGAACCCGCCGCGCTGAGCGTCGAAGCGACGCCGGACGAAGCGCAGCCGGAGCCGATCACCGCCGAGGTGAAGGGCATCGACACGTTCACGGTCGCGGTGGTGTGCGACAATCTGGGCAAGATCATCTCCGTCGAGATCCCCGAGCACCACGAGACGCCGGGCTACGGCGCAGACCTGATCGCAGATCAGAGCGTGTTTGACGCGCTGGTGGGTCAGGACATCGCCACGGCGCAGATTGACGTGCGCGCTGGCGCGACGCTGACCAGCAACGCCATCAACGAGGCGCTGCGCGAGATCGCCGAAAAGACCCCGGTCAACCTGCCCCTCACGCTAGACGAGGACGCCGTCCCCGTGGCGACGGAGCACACCTACGACGTGAAGGGCATCGGCGAATTCAAGGTCTGCGTGGTGCTGGGCGCGGACGGCAAGATTGTCTCGGTCACCGTGCCGGAGCACAACGAGACGCCGGGCTACGGCGCGGATCTGATCGAAGACGCGAGCGTGTTTGACGCGCTGGTCGGTCAGGATATCGCCACGGCGCAGATCGACGTGCGCGCGGGCGCGACGCTGACCAGCAACGCCATCAACGACGCGCTCAAGCAGGCCGCGAAGGAGGTGCGCTAAATGAAAGAGCTTCGCAGGATCTTCGTCAACGGCATTCTCGACGAGAACCCGACGTTCCGCATGGTGCTGGGCATGTGCCCGACGCTGGCCATCACCACGGCGGTCAGCAACGGCATCGGCATGGGCCTCGCGGTGACGTTCGTGCTGGTGTTCTCCAATCTGGTCATTTCGCTCTTGCGCAAGGCCATCCCCGACCAGATTCGCATCCCGGCGTTCATCGTCGTCATCGCGACGTTCGTCACCATCGTGCAGCTGGTCGTCAAGGCGTTCCTGCCCGCGCTGGACGCGGCGCTGGGCGTCTTCATCCCGCTGATCGTCGTCAACTGCATCATCTTCGGCCGCGCGGAGGCCTTCGCCTTCAAGAATAAGCCCGTTCCCGCGATGGTGGACGGGCTGGGCATGGGCGTCGGCTTCACGCTCGCCATCACGCTCATCTCCGCCGTGCGCGAGCTGTTCGGCGTGGGCACGCTCCTCGGCGTGCGGGTCATGCCCGAGGGCTACCTGCCCATGGACATCCTCATCCGGCCGGCGGGCGGCTTCATCGTGCTGGGCCTGCTGCTCGCGCTGATGAACAAGCTCTTGCCGAAAAAGGCGTAAGGAGGCGCGCACATGAATGGGATTCTGACGATTCTGATCGGTTCGATCTTCGTCAACAACTTTGCGATGAGCCGCTTCTACGGCATCTGCCCGTTCTTGGGCGTGTCCAAGAAGCTGGAGACCGCCTTCGGCATGGGCATGGCCGTCACCTTCGTCATGGCCGTGGCGTCGCTCGTCGCGTATCTGGTCAACACGTTCCTGCTCATCCCGTTTGATCTGGAGTATTTGCAGACCATCGCGTTCATTCTGGTCATCGCGGTGCTGGTGCAGATCGTCGAGATGGCCATCAAGAAGATGTCTCCCAGCCTCTATCAGGCGCTGGGCGTCTACCTGCCGCTGATTACCACGAACTGCGCCGTGCTGGGCGTCGCCCAGCTCAACGTCACGGAGGGTTACGGCCTCATCTATTCCGTGGTGAACGGCGTCGCCTCCGCGCTGGGATACACGCTGGCGATCTGCCTGTTCGCGGGCATCCGCGAGCGGCTGGAGGTCGGCGGCCTGCCCAAGTGGATGGAAGGCTTCACCGGCGCGATGATCGCCGCCGGGCTGATGGCCGTGGCGTTCAACGGCTTCGGCGGGCTGATCTGATCGAGCCGACGCGAGGGAGGAGATCGAAGTGAGTATAACTGCTATTGTGATCGCCGCGCTCGTCATGAGCGTGCTGGGCCTCATCTTCGGCGCGCTGCTGGGCGTCACCAATCGCGTGTTCAAGGTGCCGAAGAACGAGACGGTCGAGGCGCTGCGCGAGTGCCTGCCCGGCGCGAACTGCGGCGCGTGCGGCTTCCCCGGCTGCGACGGCTATGCCGCCGCCGTGGGCGAGGGAAAGGCCGAGGTCGGCCTGTGCGCCGTGGGCGGCCCCGGCTGCACGGCGCAGATGGCGCACATCATGGGCGTGGAGGCGGCCCCGACCGCCCAGAGGATGATCGCGACGGTAGCCTGTCAGGGCTACGGCGACCACTGCAAGCCCAAGTTCGACTATCAGGGCATGAGCGACTGCGTCGCCGCGTCGCTGGTCAACAACGGCACCAAGGCCTGCCCGTATGCGTGCCTTGGGCTGGGCACCTGCGAGCGCACCTGCCCGTTCGGCGCGATCCACGTCGACCCCGAACAGCACATTCCCGTGGTCGATAAGGACAAGTGCCAAGGGTGCAAGAAGTGCGTCGCCGCGTGCCCGCAGCATGTGCTGAGCATGCGCCCGGACGTGCGCGTCGTCACCGTGAGCTGCCACAACCCCGAGAAGGGCATCGTCCTCAAGGAAAAGTGCGACCGCGCGTGCATCAGCTGCGAGGCGTGCGTAAAGGCCTGCAACTTTGGCGCGCTGACGATGGAAAACGGCGTCCCGAAGGTCGATTACGACAAGTGCGTGGGCTGCATGGCCTGCGCCGACGCCTGCCCGACCGGAACGATGCAGGCCGACTACGACAGCCGCAAGGAGGCCTACATCGACCCGACGAAGTGCGTGGGCTGCATGCTGTGTACCAAGCAGTGCAAGTTCGACGCGATCGAGGGCGAGCTGCGCGAGCCGCACAAGGTGCTCGGCGCGTGTACCGGCTGCGGCCAGTGCGCGGAGAAATGCCCGCGCGGGGCGATCATCATCCACGACCGCCGCGCGCCGCGCAACAAGCAGGACAAGGCGAAGCGCGGCCCCGCGGCCGTGAAGGCCGCCGCCGCGGCGCAGGCCGCCAAGGCCGAGGCTGCCAAGGCCGCCAAAGCCGAAGCCGCCGCCAAGACGGACGCGTAAAGCGGAATCAAGCAAAAGGGAGAGGCGAGGGCCTCTCCTTTTAGCTTGTCAAAAAGGTCAACGTGTCGTCTTGCGTGAACTTCAAAAGTTTTTATAACCCTCAAAGTTTGGGGGCCGAAGGGTTCCTAGGGGCGACCGGAAAGCCCCTAGGCGGGGCGGTGGGGCAGCGCCCCACATCTCCGAAAGTGGGAGTTAATGCAGAACTGGGCTTTTTTGACAAGCTGAGGAGAGGCGAGGGCCTCTCCTTTTTTGATGGCAGCGGCCACAGGCAGCTTAGAGAAACCTTAGATTTGGGCGGTATGATCGGGGCAAGGGAGGGATGCGCGATGAACGTAAAAACCGAAATGGAGCTGACGAGTACGCAGCTCAAGGCGATCGCCGCCGCGGCGATGCTGCTCGACCATATCCACTACTTCTTTGGTTTCACCGGCCGCGTGCCGGCGGTATGCTCGATGATCGGCCGCATCGCCGCGCCGCTGTTTCTGTTTTGCCTGTGCGAGGGCTTCGCGCATACGCGCGACCGCTGGCGCTATTTCCTGCGCATCTGGCTGCTCGGCGCGGCGATGGGCGGCGCGCAGTTCTTCATGCGCTTCGGCGGCGTCGCCGTGCGCGGCGACGGCTTCTATCCGCAAAACAGCATCCTGTCGGCGTATGCGATGCTCCTCGTCGTCTGGCAGGGCATCGACCTGCTGCGCGCACGTCGCGCGCTGCCCGGCCTCGCGCTGGCGCTCGCGCCCGTCGCGTGGCCCTTCGCCGTGAGCGCGCTCTGGCGGCTGCTGCCCGCAAGGGCGGAACCCGCCGCGGGCTTTCTGTGCTGGACGCTGCTGCCGGTGATGAATGCCACGGGCGATACGAGCCTTCCCGTGCTCGCCGCGGGTGCGCTGCTCTACGCGCTGCGCGGCCATCGCCGCGCGCAGGCCGCGGCGTTCGCGGGCTTTACCATGCTCTGGCACTTCGGCCTTGCGCTGCTTCAGGCCGGACGCCTGCCGGGATTTGCGCCTGTGCAGATGCTGACCGTGTATTACGAATGGCTCGGCGCGCTTGCCGCGCCGCTGATGCTGTGCTATCATGGAAAGCGCGGCGGGGGACATCGCGCGTTTTTCTACGCGTTCTACCCGGCGCATGTGTATCTGCTGTACGCGGCGTCCTGCGCCGTGTACGCGATGGGAGGCTGAAGCGATGGCGCATATCCTCGCGGTGGACGACGACGCGGCGCTGCGCGCGCTGCTTGCGCAGGCATTGGCGCGCGACGGGCACGACGTGCAGACGGCATCCTGCGGCGCGGAGGCGACGGCGGAGCGCTGCGCGTGGGCCGACCTCATCCTGCTGGACGTGATGCTGCCCTGCGAGGACGGCTTCGCGCTCTGCAAGCGCCTAAGGCAGGCGACGGGCTGTCCCATCCTGTTTTTGACCGCGCGCACAGATGAGGCGGACGTGATCGCGGGCCTCGGCCTCGGCGCGGACGACTACATCGTCAAGCCCTTCCGCGTGGCGGAGCTTCGCGCGCGCGTGCGGGCGCACCTGCGCCGGGAACAGAGGCCGCCCACGCGCAGGCTGGCCCGCGGCGCGCTCGCCTTCGATCTCGCCGCCCGCGCGCTCTATTGCGGGGATGAGGCTGTGCCGCTGACCCGGGGTGAGTATGGCATCTGCGTGGCGCTCGCGCGCCATCCGGGTCAGGCGTATTCCAAGGAACAGCTCTACGAGGCGGCTTTCGGCTTCGACGGCGATGCGGACGATTCTGCGATCACCGAGCACGTCAAGAACATCCGCGCCAAGCTGCGGCCGCTGGGGCAAAACCCGATTGAAACGGTGTGGGGAGTGGGGTACAGATGGGAGACGCAAAAAGACGCCCGGGATTGACGGCGATCTTCGGGCAGTTTCTGCTCGCCTGCGGCGCGCTCGCCGCGATCACCATCGCCTGCTGGTGGCTCGCGCTCGCGTCGGCGATCGGCTCGGGCTTCGTGCTGCCCGCGCGCTCGGGACAGGATGCCGCCGACGCGGCGATGGCGGCCGTCGTGGAAAGCGGGACGTTCGACCCGCAGACGCTCCCGCATTATCTCAAGTGGGCGCGCTTTGACGTGGGCGGCGCGCTGCTGGACGGCTCGCCCATGAGCGCGGGCCGCCTCCGCGCGGCGCAGGGCGAACTGCGGGGCGAGTCGCTCGCGCGCGGGTTCCCGTATGCGCTCTATCACCGCTCGGCGCGGCTTGCCGACGGCAGCGCGCTCGTGCTGCAATACGACTATGCGACGCCCTACGCGGACGCGCGCTGGGCAAAGCGCCTGCCGGACTTTCAAAGCGGCATGCTGCTCATGCTGATCGCGCTGCTCGCGGCGGAGTGCGCGGCGGTGACGGCGCGCTACGCCCGGCTGCTGCGAAGGGACGCCGGGTTGCTGACGGACGCGGCGAACGCCGTCGCGCAGAGGCGGCTCGACGCGCCGCCGCCGGGACGGGCGCATGTGCGCGAGCTGGCGGGCGCGCTGGACGCCATCGAGGCGCTGCGCTCCTCGCTCCGGGACTCGCTGCGCGCCCAATGGACGGCGGAGCGGCGCGAGCGGGAGGAGCTGGCCTCCCTCGTACACGACATCCGCACGCCGCTGACGGCGATCATCGGCCACGCCGACCTGCTCTGCGAGGACGCGCGGGACGAGAGCGCCCGCCGCAGCGCAGAGGCCGTGTTGCAGCAGGCGGAGCGGCTGCGCGCCTACGCCGCCCAGCTCGACCTGCTCGCGCAGGGCCGCGTGGGCGAGGAAGCGCCGCAAACGCTGCAAGCGGGTGCGCTGTTTGCCGAGTGGCGGCGGGAGGGCGAGGCGCTCTGTGCCGCGGCGGGCGTGCGCCTGACGGCCGCATGCGAAGCGGACGGGGCGTGCGCCGTTTACAGAGAAGCACTCTGCCGAGCGGTCGTCAATCTCCTCGATAACGCCGTCCGCTTTTCGCCGCCCGGCGGCGCGGCGTTGCTGACCCTGCGCGAGGAGGGCGGGCGGCTCTGCGTCCGCGTCGAGGACGCGGGGCCGGGCTTCAGCCGCGAGGCGCTCGCGAGCGCGGGGCACGCGCTCTACACGGGCGAAAGCGACGCCGCGCGCGGCGACCACCGCGGGCTGGGCCTGTGCCAAGCGAGGCGCGCGGCGCAGCTGCACGGCGGCGAACTGCGCCTTGCAAACCGCCCGGGCGGCGGCGCACGCGCCGAAATCGCGTGGCCGCGCGACGGCGCGATTCAGAATGGAACAAGGGATTCGCAGACCGAGGGGTGAAACGTTCGCATGAAACCCCTCGGCCTCGGACGCAAAAGCAAGATGGAAGCAAAACTGTCTTCGGAGATGGAAGCAGCCACAGACCGCGCGCCAACCAAAGCCGCCCGTAACCCCCGGCCTCGGACGCGGAAGTAAGATGACCTCAAAGCTTTCTTCGTAGATGGAGGCGGCCACAGGCCGCTTTTTTGGGCGCAAGGATTGATTTCACCGCGCCGGATGGGGTATAATAAATAAGATTTCACGAAAGGCGGTGTCGGCGATGATCGACTTCAAGGCGGTGCGCGCTGTGGACCCCGAGGTCTGCCGGGCGATGGAGGACGAGCTTGCGCGCCAGCGCGAGCACATCGAGCTGATCGCATCGGAGAACTTTGTGAGCGACGCGGTGCTCTCCGCGATGGGTTCGCACCTGACCAATAAGTATGCGGAAGGCTACCCGGGCAAGCGCTACTACGGCGGCTGCCAGTATGTGGACGTGGTCGAGAACCTCGCGCGCGAGCGCGCATGCGCGCTCTACGGCGCGGAGCACGCGAACGTGCAGCCGCACTCTGGCGCGCAGGCGAACACGGCGGTCTACTTCGCGATGCTGAAGCCCGGCGATACCGTGATGGGCATGAGCCTGTCCAACGGCGGCCACCTGACGCACGGCAGCCCGGTCAACCTCTCGGGCGCGTACTTCAACTTCGTCTCCTACGGCGTCACCGACGACACCGAGGTCATCGACTACGACGCGCTCGAGGCGCAGGCGCTTTCCGTGCGCCCCAAGATGATCGTCGCGGGCGCGTCGGCCTACCCGCGCGTGATCGACTTCGAGCGCCTGCGCCGCATCGCCGACCGCGCGGAATGCCTGCTCATGGTCGATATGGCGCACATCGCGGGCCTCGTCGCGGCGGGCGAGCATCCCAGCCCCGTGCCGTATGCCGACTTCGTCACCACCACGACGCATAAGACGCTGCGCGGCCCGCGCGGCGGCATGATCCTCTGCCGCGAGCAGTACGCCAAGGCGATCGATAAGGCGATCTTCCCCGGCACGCAGGGCGGCCCGCTGGAGCATGTGATCGCCGCCAAGGCCGTCTGCCTCAAGGAGGCGATGGGCGAACCGTTCCGCGCGTATCAGCACCAGATCGTGCGCAACGCGCAAGCGCTGGCGCAGGCGTTCACGCGCGAGGGCGTGCGCCTCGTCTCCGGCGGCACGGATAATCACCTGATGCTCCTCGACCTCACCGGAACGGGCGTCACGGGCAAGCAGCTCGAAACCCTGCTCGGGCAGGCCAACATCACCGTCAACAAGAACACCATCCCCAAGGAGACGCTCAGCCCGTTCATCACCAGCGGCGTGCGCATCGGCACGCCCGCCGTGACCACGCGCGGCATGAGGGAGCCGGAGATGGAGACCATCGCCGCGCTGATCGCCCGCGTCATCCGCGAGGGCGAGGCGGCCCTGCCGCAGGTGAAGGAACAGGTGCTCGCGCTGTGCGCGCGCTTCCCGCTCTACGAGGGCTGCGTGAGAGAATGACGGAATACATCGACCTCGACCACGCCGCGACGACCCGGCTGCGCCCGCAGGCGCTGGAGGCCATGCTGCCCTACCTGACGGGCGAGCAGGCCAACGCCAGCGGCGCATACGCGGCGGGGCGGCGCGCGAGGGCGGCCATCGACCGTGCGCGCGCGCAGATCGCCGCGTGCATCGGCGCGCAGCCGGGCGAGATCTACTTCACCAGCGGTGGCACGGAGGCCGATAACTGGGCCGTCTTCGGCGCGATGCGCGCGGCACAGGGCGAAAAACGCGGCCTCGCCGTGTCGAGCGTCGAGCATCCGGCGGTGCTGCGCGCGGCGCAGGCGCTCTCAACGCGCGGCTGCGACGTCGCCTATCTCCCCGTGGATGCTCAGGCACGCGTGGATGTATGCGAGGCCGAGGCGAGGATCTCCCCGCGCACGGCGCTGGTCAGCGTGATGCTCGCCAATAACGAGGTCGGCACGATCGAGCCGGTCGCCGAGATCGCGCGCATCGCCCACGCCGCGGGCGCGCTGATGCACACCGACGCGGTGCAGGCGGCCGGCCAGATTCCCGTGGATGTGAACGCGCTGGGCGTCGATCTGCTGTCGATGTCGGCGCATAAGTTCGGCGGCCCCAAGGGCGTGGGCGCGCTGTTCGTGCGCGAGGGCGCGCCGCTCGGGCGCCTGCTCTTCGGCGGCGAACAGGAGCGCG
The DNA here is from genome assembly GCA_947631405.1 of uncultured Clostridia bacterium. Lineage (GTDB taxonomy): Bacteria > Bacillota > Clostridia > Christensenellales > Aristaeellaceae > Ventricola. The sequence continues at coordinate 32,065 of CANRLC010000023.1, forward strand.
GAATGCGCGCTGGCTCGGAGAACACCGCCGCCATCGTCGGCATGGGCGAGGCGCTCGCGCTCGCCGTAGAGGAGATGGAAACGCAGCGCCGCCGCGTGACGGCGCTGCGGGATCGGCTGGCGGCGGGCGCGCTCGCCTGCTGGCCGGGCGCGCGGCTGAACGGCGGAAACGACCGCCTGCCGGGGCACGTCCACCTGACGCTGCCCGGCGCGGACAGCCGCTCGCTGCTGCTGCGGCTCGATCTGGCGGGCATCGCGGCGTCGGCGGGCAGCGCATGCGCGGCGGGCGCGGCGGAGCGGTCGCATGTGCTCGCCGCGATGAGCGCGCCGCCGGGCGCCGATCTGCGCCTGACGCTGGGCGCGGACAGCACGGCGGAGGACGTCGAGTGCGCGCTTAAGGCGCTTTCCCGCCTCGCGCCGCGCGAGCGTTGAACGGTCAAAGAGGGACGATATGATCTATGGCAACAAGGAGGGCGTCCGCGACGCGCTCCTGCGGCAGATGGAGGCGCTCTACGAGCTGGAGGGCGACCCGGAGGTCTTCGCGCCGCCGGAGATGATCGACGCGCTGGCGGCGTTCACCGGGGCGATCAACCGGGAGATCAGCGTCTACGTCTCGCGCAGCGGCGAGGTGCTGGACGTGACCATCGGGAGCCTTGAGAGCGTGGAGCTGCGCGACATGCGCCTGCGGCGAAACGCGCGGCGGCTGAGCATGGTGCGCTGCATCCACACGCACCCGGGCGGCGACGCGCACCTGTCCGACGTGGACATCAGCTCGCTGCGCGCGATGCGCTTTGACGCGATGGCGGCCATCGGCGTGCTGGAGGGGCGAGCGACGGGCGTGCAGGCGGCGTTTTTGACCGCGGGGAGCGGCGATCAGCCGGGCGTAAATGTCACGGCGGTCGTCTCGCCCCGCAGGCTGCCGCAGCGCGCGTGGATGGAGGCCATCGAGCAGGCTGACCGCGACGTGAGCCGGTGCGAGGATCCCGGCACGGGCGCGCGCGCGGAGCGCGCGCTGCTGGTCGGGCTGGACGGCGAGCGGTCGCTGGACGAGCTGGCGCTGCTGGCCGAGACGGCGGGGGCCGTCGTCGTGGGCAGGACGCTGCAAAAAAAGGCGCGGCCCGACGCGGCGACGTATGTCGGCAGCGGCAAGGCGGACGAGCTTTCGCTGGACGCGCAGGCGCTGGAGGCCGACCTGCTCATCGTGGACGACGAGCTGACCGGCGTGCAACTGCGCAACCTCGAGGCGGCGCTGCGCGGCGTGAAGGTGATCGACCGCACGGCGCTCATCCTCGACATCTTCGCCCAGCGCGCGCAGTCGCGCGAGGGGCGCTTGCAGGTGGAATTGGCGCAGCTCGCCTATCAGCTGCCGCGGCTGCTGGGGCACGGCGTGAGCATGTCCCGGCTGGGCGGCGGCATCGGCACGCGCGGCCCCGGCGAGACGCGCCTCGAGCTGGACAGGCGGCGCATCCGCAGGCGGATGAGCGAGCTTCGCCGCGACATCGACGAGCTGACGCGCCAGCGCGGATTGCGCCGCGCGCGCCGCGAGCGCAGCGGCACGCCCGTGGCCGCGCTGGTGGGCTACACGAACGCGGGCAAATCGACGCTGCTGGGCAGGCTCAGCGGCGCGGATGTATTCGCCGAGGACATGCTCTTTGCCACGCTCGACCCGCTCGCACGCACGGCGGTGCTGCCGGGCGGCGGCTCTTGCGTGCTGGTGGACACGGTGGGCTTTATCAGCAAATTGCCGCATGCGCTGGTGGACGCCTTCCGCTCGACGCTGGAGGAGGCGCTGCTGGCGGACGTGCTGGTGATCGTCTCCGACGGCGCGTCGGAGGAGGTGGAGCGCCAGCACGACGTGGTGCTGGAGGTGCTCGCCTCGCTGGGCGCGGCGGACAAGCCGAAGATCGACGTGGTGAACAAGCGCGACCTGTGCGAGGGACGCCTGCCCATGTGGCCCGGCGCGATCGCGGTCAGCGCGAAGACGGGCGAGGGCATCGGCGACCTGCTCGAGGCGCTGCGAGATCGCCTCTCCGGCGCGCGGCGGCGTGTGCGCGTGTGCATTCCTTACGATCAGGGCGGCGCGCTGTCGCTGCTGCACGAGGCGAGCGACGTGCTGCGCGAGGAATACGAGACGGACGGCGTGACCGTCGAGGCGATGATGGATGACGAGACGTGGGGCCGTCTGGCCGCGCGGCTTGGCGAGGCGCGGCTCACGCGCATCGAAGGGGAGGGAGACGCATGACGGTCGTTCGGGCGGTCGCGACGCTGATGCTGGGCGTCAGCATGATCTTCGATTCGTGGGGCTATGTGATGCCACATCAGGATCCCAGCGACATCCTCATCCTCGTCAACAAGCAGAACCGCGCGCCGATCGTGCCGATGACGCTGGTCAAGCCCGACGTCGAGCCGACTAGCGACGCGGTCAGCGAGAACATCTACATGCGGCCGGAGGCCGCCGCCGCGCTGGAGGAGCTGTTCGCGGGCGCGGCGCAGGACGGCATCACGCTCTACGCGACGAGCGGCTTTCGCAGCTACAGCACGCAGAAGGCGATCTTCGAGCGCAAGCTGGAGCGCATGAGCGAGGAATCGGCCAACCGCAGCGTGGCCAAGCCCGGCTACAGCGAGCATCAGACCGGGCTGGCGATGGACGTGGAGGGCGAGACGACGCGCGGCACAGGCCTGACCGCCGCCTTCGGCGATTCGCCGGAGGGGAAATGGCTGGCCGCGCACTGCCACGAATACGGATTCATCATCCGCTATCCCAAGGGCAAGACGGACATCACCGGCTACATCTACGAGCCGTGGCACGTCCGCTACGTCGGCAAGGAGGCGGCCGGGGAGATCACCGATCTCGGCGTGACGTTTGAGGAATACATCCTGCTCATGCGCGGCGACCGTGTGCAGGGCCTGCGCGAGGCGAGCAAAACGGACGCGGCAACGACCGCGGAGACGACGGAGGAAACGGAGGCGGCGCGAGATGAAAGCTAAACGCGCGGCGATCGCGCTGCTGGCGCTGGCCGGCTTGTTTGCGGCGGCGAGCGCGGAGGAGCGGCTCGACCTGTCGGCGCTGGGGGACATCGAGGAGGCCGCGCCCATCGAGGACGGGGCCGCGCAGGAGGCCGGCGAGTGGACGTATCCCATCGCCTACGAGCTGCTCAAAACGAGCGACTACATCGCGCTCGTCAACCGCGATCACCTGCTGGGCGAGGAGGACATCCCGGACGATCTGGTCGATCTGACCTGCCGCAAGATCAGCTACGACCCGATCCAGATGCGCGCCGTCGCGGCGGACGCCCTCTCGGAGCTGTTCGACGCGGCGAGCGAGGACGGCGTCACGCTCTACGCGCACTCCGGCTACCGCAGCTACCGCACGCAAAAGACGATGTACTACAACCGCCTCGACTCCAACAACGGCGTGGACGACGGCGTCGTGCAGTACCCCGGCGCGTCCGATCACCAGACGGGGCTGGGCATCGACGTCATCAACAAGGCGGGCATCGGCAAGCGCTTCACCAACGCCTTCGCCGACACGAAGGAGGGCAAGTGGCTCGCGGAGCACTGCTGGGATCACGGCTTCATCCTGCGCTACCAGCAGGACAAGGAGGCGCTGACCGGCATCACCTACGAGTCGTGGCATCTGCGCTATGTCGGCGTGCAGGTGGCGCAGTATATGGAAAAGCGGCACCTGTGTCTGGAGGAATTTACCGAGGAATGGACGGCGGCGGCCGCCGCCTACGAAGGAGCAGCCCAATGAGCACCATCATCGACATCTCCCAACCGCTGCAGGCGGGCATGTTCGTCTATCCCGGCGACCCGCAGTTTTCCAGCCGCGTGGTCAACAGCTTCAGGAAGGGCAACATGTGCGAGGTCAGCGAGCTGACCCTCGGCAGCCATTGCGGCACGCACATCGACGCGCCGCTGCATATGATCCCGGACGGCGAGACGTTGGACGCTTTGCCGCTGCACCTGTTCATCGGGCCGTGCCGCGTGCTGACGATGCCCGCCGCCGTCATCAGCGAGCGAATGCTCGCCGAACGCGACATCGGGGAAGGGGAGCGCATCCTGCTGCGCACCGATCCCAACGGGGAGTATCGCGGGGATCGCTTCAATCCCGCGGTGCTCAGCATGCGCGCCGCGCAGTATCTGGCGCAAAAGCGCGTGCGGCTCGTCGGCATCGATTCGCCGACGGTCGAAAACATGGAGCTGTGCGACGGCGAGATTCACCGCACGCTCATGCGCGCGGGCGTGGCCATTCTGGAGGGGCTTTGCCTCGAGGAGGCCACGCGGGAGCGCTACATGCTCAGCGCGCTGCCGCTGCGGCTGACGGGCGAAAACGGCGCGCCCTGCCGCGCGGTGCTGATCGAAGAGGAATAAAGGGAAACAAAACAGGGGAGGAAGACGACATGAACATTCTCTTGACGGGCGGCGCGGGCTTCATCGGCTCGCATACCTGCGTGGAGCTGCTGAACGCCGGGCACGGCGTGGTGGTGGTGGATAACCTCTACAACAGCAGCGAGAAGGCGATCGAGCGCGTGCGCGAGCTGACGGGAAAGCCCGTCCGCTTCTACCGCGAGGACGCCTGCGACGGCGCGGCGCTTGATCGCATCTTCGCCGAGAACGCGATCGACGCGGTGATCCACTTCGCCGCCTACAAGGCGGTGGGCGAGTCGGTCGCAAAGCCGCTGGAATACTATCGCAACAACCTCGACTGCACGTTGACCGTCTGCGAGGCGATGCGCCGCGCGGGCGTGAAGCGCTTCATCTTCAGCTCGTCCGCGACGGTGTACGGCGTGCCGGATCACATGCCGCTGGACGAGACGATGCCCACGGGCTGCACCAATCCCTACGGCTGGACGAAATTCATGAACGAGCGCATCCTCACCGACGTCGCGCACGCGAACCCGGACTGGTCGGTGGTGCTGCTGCGCTACTTCAATCCCATCGGCGCGCACGAGAGCGGGCGCATCGGCGAGATGCCGAACGGCATCCCCAACAACCTCTTGCCGTATGTGTCGCAGGTGGCTGCGGGGAAGCTCGAAAAGCTGCACGTCTTCGGCGACGACTATCCCACGCCGGACGGCACGGGCGTGCGCGACTACATCCACGTCGTCGATCTGGCGCGCGGGCATGTCGCCGCGGCGGACTACGCGGCGACGCACACGGGCGTGGAGATCGTGAATCTGGGCACCGGGCGCGGGTACAGCGTGCTGGAGATCGTGCGCGCCTTTGAGCGGGTGAACGGCGTCAAGGTGCCCTACGTCATCGAAGCGCGCCGCGCGGGGGACATCGCCGAGTGCTGGGCCGACGCCTCCAAGGCGAAGGCGCTGCTGGGCTGGGAGGCGCAAAAGACGCTGGAGGACATGTGCCGCGACGCGTGGCGCTGGCAGACGAGCAATCCCAACGGATACGAGGATTGAGCAAGGCCAATCGCATAAGGAACCGCCCCGGTCTTCACAGGCCGGGGCGGATTTTTTGATCCTGATTGGATTCATACTAGGCCTTGTTTGAAAAATAGTGAAGCATAGTGCTATTTCAACAAAACGGAAATAGCACCAATGTAAACGA
>CANRLC010000024.1 GCA_947631405.1 uncultured Clostridia bacterium
TTCAAGGATCATTCGCTTCCGAACAAGGCGCAAAATAACTTCGCGCTCCCCGCGGCAGCTTTATGAGTATACCAAAGCCGTCTCACCCTGTCAAGAGGGAAATTGAAAAAATTTTCACCCTTTTCGCGGTCAGGCGGAGCACCGAAACTTTCGCGCGAGCGGCGCATAGGCTAAGGCGGTGATCGCATGCTCAAAAGGCTTGGTCAGCTCGCGGCGCTGGCCGCGCTCGTCGCGCTGCTCGTCTACGCGCCGGAGATCTTTCGCGCGCTCTCCGCGCCCTACCGCGTCGGCACGCAGCCGCGCGTGCTGCTGCGCGTCGCCCTCTGCTGCAAGGACGAGGAAGTCGCAAGCGCCGTCTATCGCGCGCTCGACGGCTTTCGCGGCGAGCGGGAGGCGCTGCATCTGCGCGTGACGCGCGTGGACGCCGCGCGGGCACGGGACATGTCCATCCCGCCGGACGTCTATCTTCTCCCGGCGTCGGCGCTGGACGAGCCGCAGCGCTGGCTTCTGCCGCTCGAGGTTCTGGAAGAGGGCGCGCCCGATTCCCCCGGCGTAACGGACGGCGTGCGCTACGCCGTCCCCTGCGCGGACGGACGCGGCGCACCGCTCTACTGCGCTGCGGGCGCGTACACCGCCAATGCGGAGATCGCCCGCGCGCTGGCCGCCCGTCTCTCCCAGCCCGATGCGCAGGAGGGACGCTGAACGGCGCAGATTTCTTCTTGTGTTCGGCCGCCGGTTGGGGTACAATACAGGCAGATCGCGCGGCCGCTTTCGCCGCCGCAGGGAGGAAAGGTATGGACGCCCTCATCACATCGCTCGTGCAGGCCGGATTTGCGCCGGAGCGCATCCTGCCGCGCGCGCCCATGGCGCGCTATACCACCTTCCGCGTCGGCGGCCCGGCGGACGTGCTGGTGCAGATCGCCTCGCAGGAGGAGATCGCCGTCGCGCTGCGCGCCGCCCGCCGCTGCGGCGTCCCCGTGACCATCGTGGGCAACGGGTCGAACCTGCTCGTGCGGGACGGCGGCATCCGCGGGCTGGTGCTCCGTGTCGCGAGCGCGTTCTCCGCCATCCGCCGCGAGGGCGATCTGCTGATCGCGCAGGCGGGCGCGACGCTCGGCGCGTGCGCGCAGCTCGCCCAGCACGAGGGATTGGGCGGCCTGTGCGAGCTGTCCGGCATCCCCGGCACGATCGGCGGCGGCGTCGTGATGAACGCGGGCGCGTATGGCGGGGAGCTTTCGCAGGTCGTGCGCGCCGTGTCCACCGTCGCCCTTTCCGACGGCGCGCCGCTGCTCTTCGAGGGGGACGCGCTCGATTTTTCCTACCGCCACAGCGCCATGATGGACGCGGGCGTCGTCGTCACCGAGGTCACGATGGAATTGACGCCGGACGATCCCGACGCCCTGCGCGCGCGGATGGACGAGCTTTCGCGCGCGCGCCGGGAAAAGCAGCCGCTCGAATACGCGAGCGCGGGCAGCACGTTCAAGCGGCCGAAGGGCCTCTTCGCCGCGAAGCTGATCGACGAGGCCGGGCTGCGCGGGCTGCGCGTGGGCGACGCGCAGGTGAGCGAAAAGCACGCCGGGTTCGTCGTCAATCTGGGAAACGCGCGCGCCGCGGACATCCTCACGCTGATGGACGAGGTCGCCGCGCGCGTGCGCGAGCGCACGGGCGTGACGCTGGAGCCGGAGGTGCGCATCCTCGGCGAGGACGCATGAGGTGGCGTTTGGCTTGGCAACGTACCAATGAAGGGAGTCTGATCGCATGCGTTTCCTGATCGTCACGGGGCTGTCCGGCGCGGGAAAGACGTCCGTGCTCAAGCATCTGGAGGACAGCGGCTATCAGTGCATCGACAACCTGCCGCCCATCCTGCTCACGCAGGCGTTCTCGCTGTGCGAGGCCGTCCAGCCCGACCGCCGCGTGGCGCTGGGCATGGATTCGCGCAGCGGCGCGCTCTTCGACGCTGAGGCCATCCTCACCGCCATCGACGACAGCCGCGACAAGCACGAGGTCTCCATCCTCTTTCTGGAGGCGGAGACCGAGACGCTCATCGACCGCTACAAGGAGACGCGGCGTGATCACCCGCTCGCGCGGGAAGGGGTCACGCTCGAGCAGGCGATCGCCGGAGAGCGCGAGATGCTCCAGCCGCTGCACGAGCGCGCGAATTTCGTGCTCTCTACGGGCGGACTGACCGTGCGCCAGCTCTGCGCGCGGGTGGACGAGCTGATCTCCCGGGGCGAAAGCCAGCAGACCCTGCGCACGGAGATCATGTCATTCGGCTACAAGCGCGGCATCCCGCGCGAGAGCGATCTCGTCTTCGACGTGCGCTTCCTGCCAAACCCGTTTTACATCCGCGACATCCGCGCCTACACGGGCCTCGAAGCCCCCGTGCGCGATTTCGTGATGGGGCAGGAGCAAACGCGCGCGTTTTTGGAAAAGCTCTATCCTCTCATCGAATACCTGCTGCCGCTCTATCAGCGCGAGGGCAAGCGGCGGCTGATGATCGCGATCGGCTGCACGGGCGGCGCGCACCGCTCCGTGGCCATCGCCGAGGCGCTGTGCGACCACCTGCGCCAGCTCGGGCAGACCGTCAGCGTCGTCCACCGCGACATCGCCGCCGAGGAGGCGAGCTGGCCCTTCCGCCGGGACGAGCGCGGATAAGGAAGCGCGCCGATGCGCATGCTGTTCTCATCCCATTATTAAGAAGGAAGAGATCGCATGCGCGCTTTTTTATCGCCCGAATCCGCCTCCGTCGCGCCGCCGCCTTTTGCGCCCGTGCGGCGGGACGAGCGCGGCCTGCCGCTCTTTTCCCCGTTCGGCGCGCAGGCGTTCTTTGAGGCGCGCGCGCGGCGCGTGCCCGTGTTTCTGTGGATCGGCGAAATGGATCCCGCGCTCGCGGAGCCGTCGCTGTGTACGCTCATCGCGGAGCGCACGGTCGCCGTGCATCTGCTGCCGGGGGAGCGGCCCGACGTCGAGCTGCTCTGTCGGCAGGCGAGCGCGCTCTTTTCGCAGGAGGGCGCGATGCCGCTGTGCGCGCTGCTGCTGGACGACGCGCTGCCCTTCCTCGCCGCGCCGCTGCCGCCCGCGGGGTTTCCGCTGGATCCCTCGCGGCTCTATGTCTGGCTCTCGCAGGCGGACAGGCGCTTCACGCAGAACCGGCCCGCACTCGAGCGGCAGGCCGCGCAGGCCCTGCGCTTGCTTGCGCCCGCGCCGCTGCGCGGCGAATACACGCCGCACGACGCCGCGCACGATCTGCTCCGCGCGCTCGAGCGGGCGGAGGACGGGGTGAACGGCGGCTTCGGCGGCATCAAGTCGCCCATGCCCTGCGCGCTGCTATCGCTCTCGCATGCCGCCGCGCGCGGGGAGCGCACGGCGCGCGCCATCCTCGGCCGCGCGCTGGACGCGATGCTCGCCTCCGCGCTCTACGATCCGCTGGACGGCTCGTTCTTCCGCGCGACGCTCACCGAGGATTGGCGCGTGTTCGTGCCGGAAAAGCCGCTGGGCGTGGGCGCGCTGCTGGCGCTCACGCTGCTGGAGAGCGGGCGGCGCGCCGAGGCCGTGCGCGCGCTGGACGCGCTCATCGCGCTCTTCTCCCTGCCCGGCGGCGGGCTTTCCCCGGCGGTTCGCGCGCCGCGCGCCGTCTACGCGTTCACGCCGGAGCAGGTCTGCGCGGCGCTGGGCAGCGAGGAGGGGCTGCGCGCCTGCCGCCTGCTCGGGCTGCTGCGCCGGCAAAACCGCGCCGATCCGCCCGTCGCGCCCAGCCGCTTTTCCCCGGTGACGGATCCGCCCGAGCGCGCGTTCTACGGCGAGGACGTCCCGCTCTGCCCGCGCCTGTCCCCCGACGCCACGCCGGAGGACGCCGCCTTCCTGCGGCGCGCGATGCCCAAGCTGCTGCGCGTGCGCGCCGCGCGCGAGGCGCAGCGGCCCCAAGGCGCGCTGGTCACGCAGGAGTGCGCGCTGGCGGCGGCGGTGCTCGCGCTGTGCGGGCGGCGTCTGGGCGAGGCGCGCTACACGCAGGCGGCGCAGCGCGCCGTATCCGCGCTCGGCATGCGCGGCCCGACGGCCGGCGCGGCCGCGTCGCTCCCGCCGCCCCTTCTCCCATCCCCCGCGCTGACCGCCGTCCCCTCCTGCGGCGCGGCGGCGGCGCTCGCGCTGGCGCTGCTCACCCTGGGGCAGGGCGAGGGAATGGAGGGCTACGCGCAAGGGGGCTTGCAGCTCCTCGGCTCCGCGCTTCACGCGTTCCTGCGCCGGGACGGCATGCCCATGCACACGCCGGACGACCCGGCGGCGTTCTTCCCGCGCGTCGCCGCCGTGCTGGACGACGAGCTACCCTCGCCCGCCGCGCTGTTGCTGCTCGCCCTACGGCGGGCGGACGCGCTGCGGCCCGAGGCGCACTACGCGCAGGCCGCCGCGGAGATCTGGGCGGCGGCGGCCCCCTACGCCCACGCCTCGCCGCTCGCCTGCGCCTCGCTGATCGACGCCGCGCGGCCGTAGCGCGCGCCGGGCTTGCCCGCGCGCGCGGAAGCTGGTACAATGGAAGCGGGAGGTGAGCGCATGCGCCTGTTTATCGGCCTGCCCCTGCCGCAGGGCGCCCGCGAGGCCGCGTTCTCCCGCGCGGCGGCGCTGCAGGCGCTTCTGCCCGGGCGCTACGGCCCCAAGGAAAACTACCATATTACCCTCGCCTTTCTGGGCGAGGTGCCGTCGGAGCGCGTCGCGGCGGCGGAGGACGTCGCGCGCCGGTGCGCCGCGCGCTTTCCCGCGCCGCATGTGACGCTCGGCGCGCCGGATCACTTCGCGCGCGAGGGACGCGAGGATCGCGCCGTCCTCATCCTGCGCGCGCAGTCCGATCCGCCGCTGCGCCCGCTGCACGACGCGCTCGTAGAGGCGCTGCGCGCGGCGGCCCTGCCCGCGCAGGCGGAGCCGTTTGCGCCGCACGTCACGCTCGCCCGCCACGCCGACGCGCACTCGCTTTCCAAAGCGGACGTGCGCCCGCTCGGCGTCGCCTTTACCGCGTCCCGGCTCTGCCTCTACGAGAGCGCGCGGGATGCGGAGGGCGCGCTGCGCTACACGCCGCTCGCCTTTTGGCCGTTTTCCTCGCCGGACGGCGCGACCGTTTGTAACATTTAATCCGCCCCTTTCGCGCCGCAGGGCGCGTTTTTTTGCGGCATTTTCCTAATTATTACGCCAAAAAGCCACAGATTTATTTCAAAAAACGGAAAGTTTCTTAAATTCTTCTTGACAAATGTTACAAGATGTCATACAATGATGTCATCGTTCAGAAGAAAGGAGACGCATGCCCTTATGAAATCCAGTGCGTCCTTCAAGAAATGCTGCGCCGCCCTGCTGGCCACGGCGCTGATCTTTGCTTGCGCCGCCGCGTCCGCGCAGACCTATCGCCTCGGCGACGAGGCCGATGAGATCGCCACCATCCAGACGGCGCTCAAGCAGCTCAAGCTCTATTCCGCCGAGCTGACCGGCCACTTCGGCTCCAAGACCGAGGCCGCCGTCAAGGCGTTCCAGAAGAAGAACGGGCTTGTCGCCGACGGCGTCGCGGGCGAGGAGACCATCACCGCGCTCTACGAGGCGGCGGGCATCACCGACAAGGGCACGTCGGGCGGCGCAACCGCCGGCTCCGGCTCCAGCGCGCTGCTGCGCTATGACAGCTCCGGCGACGCCGTGCTGAAGCTGCAGAAGGATCTGAACACGCTGGGCTACTACGACGGCTCCCTGAGCGGCCACTTCGGCACCAAGACCGAAGCCGCCGTGATGAACTTCCAGCGCAAGAACGGCCTCTCCGCCGACGGCATCGCCGGAAGCAAGACCCTCGCGCTGATCGCCTCCGCGCTCGGCGGCTCGTCCAGCTCCTCCGGTTCGTCCAGCTCGTCCAGCTCGTCTAGCTCTTCCGGCTCCTCGACGCTGCTCAAGTACGGCATGAAATCCTCCGACGCGGTGCGCACGCTCCAGCAGAACCTCAAGTCGCTGGGCTACTACAGCACCGGCTCGGTCACGGGCAACTTTGGCAAGCTGACCAAGGACGCCGTCTACACCTTCCAGCGCGATCACGGCCTCTCTGCCGACGGCATCGCGGGCGCAAAGACGCTCTCCGCCATCGCCTCCGCGCTGGGCGGCTCGTCCGGCTCCTCCGCCTCGTCCAGCTCCTCGTCGTCCTCCGGCTCCTCTTCCTCCAGCTCCGGTCAGCTCAGCACCAACGTCACGCTGCAAAAGAATTCCAAATCCGACGAGGTGCTCAAGCTGCAGAAGGCGCTCACGAAGCTGGGCTTCTACACCGGCAACCTGACCGGCAACTTCGGCTCCAAGACCGCGGACGCCGTGATGGCCTATCAGCGCTCCAAGGGTCTCACCGCCGACGGCATCGCCGGAAGCAGGACGCTGACCGCGATCAACGCCGACCTGAACGGCAACACCGGCGTCGCCAGCAAGAACAGCAGCACCGACGTGGCCGCGCTCGCGCAGAAGGTCGTCTACTCCAACTTCTACAACTGGCGCCGCAAGTACGCCAACGGCGAATACTGCACCGTGTATGACTTCTCCACCGGCTACTCCTGGCGGCTGCGCATCATGAGCAAGGACGCGCACATGGACGCCGAGCCTGTGACCGCGGAGGACACCGCCACGATGATCAAGGCCTTCGGCGGCAAGACGACGTGGACGCCCAAGGCGGTGTGGGTCACCTTCTCCGACGGCACGACCTACATCGGCTCCACGCACGACGTGCCGCACGAGACATACCACATCGGCGACAACAACTTCAAGGGTCACCTGTGCGTCCACTTCCCGCTGTCCATGGAGACGGCGAACTCCATCGGCGACTACGCCACCAGCCATCAGGAGGCCATCGACGCCGGATGGGAGCAGACCAAGAAGCTGCGCTACTGATTCCCGCAAGTGCAAAGACAGTCCGCCGCGCAAATGCGCGGCGGGCTTCGTCTGTCAAAGAAGCCTTTTCTCTCTCATTCAGAGGAGGAAGAATTTCTTTAGGCAAGCTGTCGGCCCGCCTTTCGGCGGGCCGGCTTTTCACTTTATTCATTTGAGTCAGATCAGCGTCTCCCCGGCGAACTCGCCTTCCTCCTCGCGGTAGGCGCGGCAGTACACCTCGCGGCGCTTGATGTGCAGGCCCTCGCGGATCTCGGCGGCGAACGCCTCGTCGTCGAACAGATCGACGACCTCCTTCGCGTAGCGCGTGCCGCTGCCCGAGCGCAGCTCGGCGAGCAGCTCGTCAAACGTCTTGACCGCGGCGTAGCAGCGGCCGACGTTGTCCGTTCCGGCGTCGAGCGAATCGGCGACGGAGACGATGCACACCAGCGGCCGCGCGGACTCAGTACACGGCTCGCACGGATTGGGGTAGCCGCCCTTGCCGTTGGCGAAGCGATGGTGGTGCAGCGCGACCTGCACGGCGTCCTCGGATGCGTTGCACACGCGCAGCAGCCGTGCGCCGAAGATGGGATGATGCTGGATGTTGCTGAATTCCACGTCGATCAGCTTGCGGTAATACAGGCTCACGGCGTTGAGCAGCAGATTCTTGCCCATGTCGTGGTAGAGCGCGCACTCGTGCGCGTGGGCGACGATCTCCTGCGCGCGGTCGAACACCTCGCGCTCGTCCAACGTGCCCAGCACGCCGACCATCTTCTCGGGCGCGACCTGAATCATCCGCGTCGTGATGCGCGCGGTGAGCCACGCCACCATGCAGGAATGGACGTAGGTGGGCTTGTGGCAGCTTAAGATGTATTCGAGCTTGTGCTCGCGGAAATTCATGTCGCCGTGCGCGCGGATGGAGACGATCTCCTGCACGTTGTTGTTGAGCAGGTACATGTAGACGCTCGGCTTGAGATGCGACAGGTAATGGGACACATGCGCAAACACCTTGCGGCGGCGGATGCGCCACGGCGGGCGCTCCTCCTCCGGCAGGCTGTGGATGTAGAACTGAATCTGGCAGGCGACGTTGACGTTGTAGACCAGCCCCTGATCGCTGTAATCCGACCAGTCGGCCTGATCGTACAGGTCAAACAGCTCCTCGAGCAGCTCCACGAGCGTGATCTCCCCGGCGTGGTAGCGCGCCACCTTGTACAGGTAGGAGATGCGCGAGCTGGTGAAGCGGTCGTTGTTGCGCGCCTGACGCTCGATATGGTCGTGGACGTAGCGGGCGGATTCGAGCACGGGCTTCGTCCAGCTGTCGTCCCCGTGCTGCAGGCGCAGCGAGGTCACCGCGCCGCAGCGGTCGGCGTGCATGCTGTATTCAAAGTCGGCCCACGGGATGTTCGGGTTCATCGCCCGGTACTTGGGCGAGGTGATGACGGCCATCGCCTCGTCGAACAGGCGGCAGTATTCGGGCCAGAAGTTTTCCTTGCGCTCCACGCCCAGCTTGCGGTTGGCCAGACAGCGGACGATGTAGGCGCGCGTGGTCTCGCTCTCGATCTCCTCGTACTGGTCGATGTAGCGCGCGCCCTCGTCGAAATACGCGCGCACGCGGTCGAAGAGCACGAACAGCTCCAGATCGTTGCAGCTGATCTTCATGTATTGCAGCGTGATGCCGACGTAGTACAGTTCGCGGATGCGCATGTCGCGGTCGCCGCGCAGCGTCGCCACGTCCAGCAGCAGGCGATGGATGCGGTACGCGGTGCCGTCGTCCACGCTGCGGTTGTAGAGGAACAGCCTGTCCGCAAAGGCGTTCAGGTCGCGCACGTCCTCGTCGGTGACCTCCTCCGGGCGCTTGTTGAGCACATGCCCGTCGAGGATCTCGTTGTTTTCGAGGATGAGGCTGTGTACCTCGCGCGCGTTCTCCTGAATGCGGGCGAGCAGCTCGTCGTCGGCAAGGGACGGCTCAAAGGAGGGATGGTTGAGCAGCGCGCAGCGCGCGACGTTGCCCAGATAGCGCTCCATCATCTCCTGCATGGCGCGTCCCTCCTTTCTACGCTTGGGAGGGAGGTGAACCCCCCCCCCGACGTTTTTCCTTTGAAAAAAGCACGAGCAGACCGTCTCGTTCGAAGCGGTCTGCCCATTCTGGCGGAGAGTTAGGGATTCGAACCCCAGGTGGTTTTACCCACACAGCATTTCGAGTGCTGCACCTTCGACCGCTCGGACAACTCTCCAAGCGGGCATTCCATTGCTGGAAGCCCTTTGTAATTATAAAGGAAGTGTTTCACTTTTGTCAAGCGAATTTCACACATGCCGCATGCGCGATACATGAATGAAAGTATTGTCTAACAGCGGCTCCGTTCACAGCCGGGAGGCAAGCTCCACGACCTCCATCGAGCGGCGGATGAACGCGGTCATCTGCTCCGCCTCCAGCGGCTGGCGGGAAAGCTCGGCCAGATCGTAGAGCTGGCGGGCGAGCAGCGCGCTCGTCTCGTCCTTTTCCCGCTCGGACAGGCGCGCGACAGTCTTGTTGCGGCTGTTGAGCACCACGCTGAAGCGCGCGGGCATCGCCATCTCGCTGCGGCCGTAGATCCTGCCCATGTCGTTGAAGCGGCGCGTCTGCTCGTCTTCGATGAGCATCAGCGGCACCTGCTCGTTGGCCAGCGGCTTGATCTCCACGGTCAGGTCGTCCTTGCCCGCGGCCTCGCGCACGAGCGCGATCAGCTTGTCGCTATCCAGCGCAGGGGCGTCGCCCTCGCCCGTCAGGCTGTCCAGCTCCGCGTCCACGCGGACATACCTAAACTTGCTCTCCGGGTCGCCGCTGTACTCCATGAAGGAGACGAAGTTAACGTCGATGAGCTGGTCGAGCACCGCCACGTCGATGCCGCGCTCGGTGAACAGGCGCACACTCGCGTCCTGCCGCGCGGGGTCGGAGGTGTAAACCATCTTGTCGGGCAGCTTTTCCCCGTTGCGCTCCTTGTATTCGGAAAGCGTCAGGAACTTGCCCTCGGTGGTCTTAAAGAGCAGGCAGTCCTTCATGCGCTCGGCGAATTTCTCGTCGCGCATCACGCCGTACTTGATGAAGGGATGGATGTCCGGCCAGAAGCCCTCGTAGGCCTCGCGCTCGCTCTTGAACATCCCGGTCAGCCGGTCGGCGACCTTCTTGGTGATGTGCTGGGAGATGCGGCGCACATAGCCGTCGTTCTGCAGGAAGGAGCGGGAGACGTTGAGCGGGAAGTCCGGGCAGTCGATCACGCCCTTGAGCAGCATCAGGAATTCCGGGATGACCTCCTTGATGTTGTCGGCCACGAACACCTGCCCCGAGTAGAGCTTGATCTGCCCCTCGATGCCGCCGAACTGCTCCTTGAGCTTGGGGAAGTACAGGATGCCCTTCAGCTTGAACGGGTAATCGACGTTCAGGTGAATCCAGAAGAGCGGGTCGTCGAACTCGTGGAACACCTTGCGGTAGAACTGCTTGTAGTCCTCGTCGGTGCAGTCCTGCGGCGCGCGCGCGTAGAGCGGCTGCGTGTCGTTGATCGGCTTCTCCTCTTCCTTCTTCTCCTCCGCCTCCTCGGTCTCGGCGGCGTCCTCGGTCTCGGCGTCCTCGGCCTCAGCGTCCTTGACCTCGGCCTCGGGCTTTTTCTCCTCCTTCTTGATCTCGGTCAGGTAGATCGGCACGGCCATGAAGGAGCAGTAGCGCTCCAGCACCTCGCGCACGCGCCAAACGTCGAGGAACTCCTCCTCCGCGTCGCTCACGCGCAGGGTGATGGTGGTGCCGCGCGTCGTGCGCTCGCCCTCGCTCATGGTGAAGGTCATGCCGTCCTCGCTCTCCCAGCGCACGGGCGTCGCGCCCTCGCGGAAGGACAGCGTGTCGATGGTCACCTTGTCGGCGACCATGAAGACGGAGTAAAAGCCGAGGCCGAAGTGGCCGATGATCCCGGCCTCCTCCTGCGGCTTGTCCCCCGCGTATTCCTTCAAGAACGCCTGCGCGCCGGAGAAGGCGACCTGATTGATGTTGGTCTTGACCTCCTCCTCGGTCATGCCGATGCCGTCGTCGATGAAGCGCAGTTCCTTCTTCTCGCGATCGACCTCCACGCGCACGGAGCAGCCCTGCGCGAGGGCGAAATCGGCCATGCGCAGCTTGGTGATGGCGTCGCAGCCGTTGGAGACGACCTCGCGGATGAAGATGTCCTTATCCGAATACAGCCACTTTTTGATGATGGGCATGATATTTTCCGCCTCGATGGAGACGTTGCCTTGAATGGGCTTCATAGATTTTCCTCCTCTTTTGATCGCCCGGCGGCGGCCGGACGTCCTTTGCATAGCTTGTCTTGCAAGCGTATTGTATCGCCGCTTTGGGCGAATGTCAAGAGCAAATTAGCACTCATCTAAAAAGAGTGCTAACAATTTTGCGGGCGGTCAGTCGCGGGGGTGATAAAACGCTCGGGAAGGTTTTTGTTCTTCTCGTGACAGCCAAAGCGCCCGCACACCTTCGCGCGGACGCTCATTTTCTATTTTCGTTTCGTATTACTACTCAAATCAAATCATATTCATGGTGAACCCGCCCGGGATCGCTTCGCTTCCGGGCTACCTTATTTCAATCGCTTCGCGATTTAGGGTACGTTGGGGCTACCGCCCCAAACCCTGTCTGGGGACATTGTCCCCAGACCCCATTCTCTGTTTCGCACCATATGACGATTTGAACTGAGAAAAGTATTACAGCCCGATCTCCCCGCCTTCGTCGCAGAGCTTCTCCATCCGCCCGTCGGCGATGGCGTAGCCCTCGCCGTAGAGCGTCGCGCGGCCGTTTTCGCACAGGACATAGCTCCCGTCCGGCACGGCGATGAAGCGGCGGCCCCTGCTGTCCTCGCAGGTGATGTCGTCGATGAGCCGCCTGCCGTCGAGCATGTCGTGGCGCACCTTTTGCAGGTGCGGCACGAGCATCACGTCGGTGAGGCCGAGGCCGCGCGGGAAGCGCTCGTAGTCCGCCGCGACGGACTCGCCGGGCATCTCCGGCTGGGCGTAGACGGTCTCGGCGCAGTTCATCGAACCCGCGCTCACGCCGACGATCAGGCCCGTGAAGCGCGAGAGCAGCGCGCGCAGGCCGATCTGCTCGAAGAACGCGAGCTGCGTGGGCACATGCCCGCCCGCGAGCAGGATCGCGTCGCACAGGGCGACCAGCTCGGCGGCGCGCTCCTCGTTGCGCCCGTCCAGCACGACGCTGCCCGAGACGCGCATGCCCTCGCGCGCGAGCGTGGCGCGGAAGGTCTCGGCGATCTCGTCGTTAAAGGGCGCGTGCGGGTCGGCGCAGACGGTGAGCAGCCGCGCGTCCGGCTTAAAGCGCTCGCGCAGGCGGCGGACGAAGCCGTTCGCGGGATTCAGCAGGCACGGAAGCGGCGTACACTCGGGCACGTCGTTCGTATACGGGCTGCTGGTCAAAAAGAGCGACGTCATGCGTGATGCGCTCCCTTCGCGGCTTCTTCTTCCTCCTCCGAGGACTCGATCGCCGGGATGCCGCGGTGCTCCACCGAGGTGGAAAACACGATCTGCGTGCGCGTGCGCCCGAAGCGGTGAAGCTGGTTGATGAACTGGTCAAGCTCCTGCGTGGTTCTGAAGGCCACCTTGATGAGCATGGAATAATCGCCCGTGACGCAGCAGCACTCCATCACGTTGGGGCACGCCTCGATGTAGGGATAGAACTCCGGCTTCTGCGCCGGCTCCAGTTCCAGATTGATGAATGCCTTGACGAGGTAGCCCATCGCCATGCTGGACACCTGCGCCTGATAGCCGAGGATGTATCCCGCCTGCTCCAGCCGCTCGATGCGCGCGCTGACCGCCGGGGAGGAGAGGAAGACCTGCTCGGCGATCACCTTCAGCGGCGTGCGCGCGTTGCGCTGCAGCAGGGTCAGGATGCGCCTGTCGATGTTGTCCATGGGTTTTTGCTCCTTTCGCGCGGCGCTGGATTCCGCGCTATTATATCGCCTTTTCGCGCGTTTGGCAAGAAAAAACGCCTCCCGCGGCGCGCTTTCCGGCGGCCTCGCCCCGAAAAATTTTTTCACAAATTTCCAAAAAAGCGTAGAAAACCCCGCCCTTTCTCTCGTCTAAATCTATGGAGGGCCAAATTTGGAAAGAAGGTGGGCCGCACTTGGATGCAAACAAAGGGCAAGACGGCGGGCGCGAGCGCGCGTTTACCGCGCTCGTCGGGCGATACCAGACAGGGCTGCGGCGCGTGTGCTACGCCATCCTGAAAGATGAAGAAGCTGCAAACGACGCCGTGCAGGAGACGTTTCTCAAGGCGTACCGCACGATGGACTATTCTATGGGGAACGGGCAAATCTTCTCCTCGTTCGGAAAAAAACGGCTCGGTTCGCTTTATTTCCGCCGCGCTCTGTTGTAGAATGAAGGGTACGCCCGAGCGCGCTTCCCGCGGGGAGAGGAAGCTTCCTTTCCCCGCCGCGCGCGGGCCAAGCGAGGGGGGATCGTATGCTCGTTTTGCCGCTGTGGATCGAGGCCATACCGGAGGACTCAGACCGCGAGGAGATGGAACGGCTCTTTCGGGAACATCAAAAGCTGATGATGGCGACCGCCGGCTGCTTCGCGCAGCAGAGCTGCGACGCGGACGAGATCGTCTCGGAGAGCCTCATGGCTCTGTACGGCAAGCTCGACAAGATCCGCGACATGGATCAAAACGCGCTGCGCCCGTACATCGTTTCAACCGTCCGCAACACCGCGCTGAACTACCTCAAGAAGATGCGGCGCATGAACGTCCGGTTCCTGCACCTGCCCGATATGGCGATCGACCAGATGCCGGGCGGGGAAAACCCCGAGAGGAAGATCCTCCTGTCGGAGGAGCTTGACCGGGTGCGCATGGCAATCCGCGCATTGCCCGAGCGCGAGCGCATGGCGATTCAGCTCAGGTACGAGATGGATCAGACCGATGCGGAAATCGCGGCAATCATGGGGATCGGCGCGGACAGCGTCAGGCGCTACATCCATCGGGGCCGAAGCCGCATCAAGCGGATGCTCTATCAGGAGGAGAATGACGATGAATGAAAATCGTTTGAACTTCCCGGACATTCAGGACGCGCATCTGGAACACATGCTCCGCTTGGCCTTTGAGCAGGAGACGGCGCTGTGGACGCAGGAGTTGCTCGAGCAGGGCGAGCGGGACTGGACGCCGGAGAGGCAGGCGCGCGCGGATCGGTTGCTGGCGCAGATGCTGGCGCAAATCGGCCGGGAGGAGCGCGCGAAGCGGCGCGGACAGCGGAAAGCGCGCTTGCGCAGAATCGCGCCGCGCATCGTTGAGGCCGCCGCTTGCGCGGTGCTGGTGGTCAGCATCGCGGCGTCCTTCGCCATCGCCAACGTGGAGGTCGTCCGCTCCGCCGTGATGAAGATGCTCGTTCGCATCGACTGGGAGCGCGGCGAAATGCGCATGAGCTTCGTGGAGGACGGCGAAGCCTTCGATGTGCCGGCGGACTGGCCCGGAGAGTACTTCCCATCCTACCTGCCGGAAGGGTTTGAGGTGACGTGGAAGAGCTATATTCCCGGCAATCCGTGCATCGAGTACACTTCAGAATCCGGTATACAGGTGATCAACTTCGGCGAAATGGATGAAAATGCCTCGCAAGTGAGCGGCATCGAGGGTGCAACCATTTCCTATACGGATATCGATGGGCACACGGCCGTAGTGATCGAAACCGATCGCCCGGAAAATGACGCGGATTCCTACGTCGGCATCACATGGGATAACGGCGAAAAGTGGTTCAGCGTCGACACCAGCGGCATTCCTAAAGATGAAGCCCTTAAAATCGCCCGGAGCGTAAAAAAAATTCTCAAAAAGTGAAAAAAGATTGTCCCATTTTTGCCTCCCCCGTTGTTTCTTTATTAGGAGAACCAATCGAGGAGGTTTTTGTAATGAAATTGAGCAAGGCAAAAATCGGCGCGCTGCTCTTGCTGTGCGCGCTTCTGTGCGGGACGGCCTGCGCGGAAACGGAGGAGGCGGCGCGCGCCGCGCTTCAGGATACGCTGATCGGGCTTGAGGCGGCGTATGCGGACGCGCTCGCGCCCGAGGAGGCCCTGCAGCTCAGCTTCCTGTGCGACTGGGCGGATCGGTATCTGCAGAACGAGGAATGGTCGCGCTTTGCCGCGGACGTCGCCCAGTGTACGGACGTCGAAACGCTCCGCGCGCTGCTCGGCCGCGACTATACCGGCATCACGCAGGCGCCGGAAGGGGCGCTACAGCGCGAGGACATCCGTCGGCGGAGCGTCGAGATCGTGCAGGCGGCGGGCTTTGACCCTGACGAGATGCCCTACGTCTCCCTCGGATGCAAGGGGATCGAGCGCGGCGGTTGGGAGGTTCACGTCTCCCAGCTGCCGGGCGAGGAGCGCAGGACGCCGGGCGTCGTGATGGAGCTGACGGCCGACGGCGCCGTGCAGTACATGGAATTCGCGGGCGAGACCGACGAAACCGCTTCAGACCGCGCGGGCGTCTCCGAGGCAGACGCGCAGGGAATCTCGCTCGAGTTCCTAACGCAGTACGTCTACCCGGATGCAGACGCGGACTGGCCCTGCGAGACGGAGGCGGAAGACGCCTGCTGGAAGCTGACGTACCAACCGCCGCTCATCGAAACGCCGTGCGAGGTGCGGATCGGCCGTCAAACGGGCGGCGTCCTGCTCGTCGAGACCAACATGCGTTAATGCTTTTCTCAGATAAAACCTTCACAATAGAGCGTGTGCGAAGCGATTCGCTCAATAAATGAAGAGAAGCGGATACCCAGCCCGGGCGATCCGCTTCCTTTGCGCGTTCTTCGCGCATGGCGCATCCGGCGCGATTCGAACGCGCGGCCTACTGCTTAGGAGGCAGTCGCTCTATCCGACTGAGCTACGGATGCAAGGGCGTTGTAACCCCCGCCGGGGCCGCCGCACGCGCGGCAGAGCGTATTATAAGCGAAACGCGGGCAAAAGTCAATCGCGCGGGGCGGCTCACTTGTCGCCCAGAGAGATGCCCATGCTGCGGGCTGCCTTCACGGCCTGCGCGTCCTGCGGGACGAACTTGGTCTTGCCCGCAACCTCGGAGAGCGGGTTGTGGCCGACCTTGTTGCCGATCATCGCGACGGCCTGACCGTACTCCTCCTTGGCGATGAGCTGCGCCGCGTGGACGCCGAACACCGTGGAGAGCATGCGGTCGTAGGCGCTGGGCGTGCCGCCGCGCTGCACATGGCCGGGCACGACCGCGCGCGCCTCGACGCCGACCTTCGCCTCCAGCTCCTTGGCGATGCGGGCGGCGATGCCGCTAAAGCCCGTCTCCTCGCGGAAGGCGGCGCGCTCCTTCTTCTTCATCGCGGCCTCCTGCACGGTCATCGCGCCCTCGGCGACGGCGACGATGGAGAAGTCCTTGCCCGCCTCGGCGCGGCGGCGCACGGCGTCGGCGACGATGTCGATGTCGTAGGGGATCTCCGGCAGCAGGATGATATCCGCGCCGCCCGCGATGCCCGAATAGAGCGTGAGCCAGCCGGCCTTGTTGCCCATGATCTCGATGACCATGCAGCGCCCGTGGCTGGCGGCGGTGGTGTGGATGCGGTCGATGACCTCGGTAGCGATGTCCACCGCGGTGTGGAAGCCGAAGGTGACGTCCGTGCCCCAGATGTCGTTGTCGATCGTCTTGGGCAGGCCGATGACGTTCAGCCCCTCCTCGGAGAGCAGGTTCGCCGTCTTGTGCGTGCCGTTGCCGCCGAGGCAGACGAGGCAGTCGAGCTTCATCTTCTTGTAGTTTTCCTTCATCGACTTGACCTTATCGACGTTGTCCTCGCCGATCACGCGCATGTCGCGGAAGGGCGTGCGCCGCGTGCCGAGGATGGTGCCGCCGAGGGTGAGGATGCCGGAGAAGTCGCTCTGCTTCATCTCCTTGTAGTCGCCCGAGATCAGCCCGGCGTAGCCGTCCTGGATGCCGAGGATCGTCGTGTCAAATTGGGAATAGCTCGCGCGGGCCACGCCGCGGATGCACGCGTTCAGGCCGGGGCAATCGCCGCCGCTGGTCAGGATGCCGATGCGTCTTTTCATAAAAACTCCTCCCGTCACTCGCTGTGTGCCGCGCAGGCGGCCCGTGTCGTATATGCTTTATTTTACCACCTTCGCCGCGCCGTGGCAAGCCATTGTTTTATGGAAGCTCCCCAAATTGCTCCCCCGGGTTTTGGCCCAAACCTTGACGCGCGCTTTTCCCGGTGCTATACTGTTTTCAAGGTGAACAATGGGTGGAAAAGGCGCGACGGACTTGCGCCCTTTCCACGCGGATCGCAAGAGAATAAGGAGGCATCGCAAATGGTTCAGCTCAACGCAAAATCCCTTCCCTCCATCGCGATGGCGCGCGGCGTTGCGCCCAAGACCGAGCGGGTCATCCAGTTCGGCGAGGGCGGCTTCCTGCGCGCTTTTTGCGACTGGATGATCGACATGGCCAACGAAAAGGCCGGCATGGACGCGGGCGTCGTCATCGTGCAGCCCATCGGGCGCGGCATGGTCGGCATGCTCAACGAGCAGGACGGCCTCTACACGCTCATCCTGCGCGGGCAGGTGGACGGCAAGCCCACCAAGGACACCCGCATCATCCAGAGCGTCACGCGCGGCCTGTCTCCGTTCGACGACTTCGACGGCTTCCTGGCGCTGGCGCATCAGCGCGAGATGCGCATCATCATCTCCAACACGACCGAGGCGGGCATCGTCTACACCGGCAAGGATTCCTTCGACGACAGGCCGCAGGCCTCCTACCCCGGCAAGCTCACCCGCCTGCTCTACGAGCGCTTCGTCGCCTTCGGCGGCGCGAAGGGCACCGGCTTCATCCTCCTTCCCTGCGAGCTGATCGACTACAACGGCCGCAATTTGCAGGAGTGCTGCATGAAGACCGCCGAGCAGTGGGGCCTCTCCGACGCGTTCAAGACGTGGCTGACGACCGAGAACGTCTTCTGCTCCACGCTCGTGGATCGCATCGTGACGGGCTTCCCGCGCGGCGAGGCCGACGCCCTCTACGAGGAGTTCGGCTACAAGGACAACATGCTCGACACCGCCGAGCCGTTCGGCCTGTGGGTCATCGAAGGCCCCGCGTGGATTGAGGACGAGCTGCCCTTCAAGAAGGCGGGCTGCAACGTCGTCTTCACGCAGGACGTCTCGCCCTACAAGCTGCGCAAGGTGCGCATGCTCAACGGCGCGCACACCTCCATGGTGCTGGGCGCGTATCTGGCCGGGCACGAGATCGTCGGCGACTGCATGGCCGATCCCACGATGCGCAAGTACATGTCCCGCGCGCTCTTCGAGGAGATCATGCCCACGCTCGACCTGCCTAAGGACGACCTCGAGGCGTTCGCCTCCGCGATCTTCGAGCGCTTCTCCAACCCGTTCAACCGCCATCTGCTGCTGTCCATCGCGCTCAACAGCCAGAGCAAGTTCCGCGCGCGCGTGCTGCCGACGATCAAGGAATACGTCGCGCGCAAGGGCGCGCTTCCGCCCATCCTCACCTTCTCCATGGCCGCGTTCATCGCCTTCTACTGCGGCGAGAAGAAGGAGGACGGCTCCTTCGCCGGCGTGCGCGCCGCGGGCAACGAGTACCCCATCGCCGACGACCAGTTCGTGCTCGACTTCTTCGCGGGCATGAAGGGCAAGCCCGCCGCCGAGATCGCTCACGCCGTGCTGGCGAACGCCGATTTCTGGGGCGAGGATCTCACAAAGACCCTGCCGGGCTTTGAGGCGTCCGTCGCCGCGTCGCTCGGCGCGATCTTCGACAAGGGCGCGAAGGCCGCCATCGCTGAGGTCGTGGGCTGATGAAGACGATCAAGATCGCCGCGCGCGACAACGTCGCCGTGGCGCTGGAAGCGCTCTCCGCCGGGGAGACCCATCAGGGCGTGACCCTGCGCGAGGACATCCCCGCCGGGCATAAGTTCGCCCTGTGCGACATCCCGCAGGGCGAGAACGTCGTCAAGTACGCGTTCCCCATCGGCCACGCCACGCAGTCCATCGCCGCGGGAAGCTGGGTTCACACGCACAACGTGAAGACCAACCTCTCCGGCCTGCTGGAGTACGCCTATCACCCGCATCCCTGCGCCATGCCGCGCGACCGCGAGGCCACCTTCGAGGGCTACGTCCGCGCGGACGGGCGCGTCGGCATCCGCAACGAGGTGTGGATCGTCAACACCGTGGGCTGCGTCAACGGCACCGCGAAGACGCTCGAGCGCCTCGCGCAGGAGGCCTACGGCGACCGCGTGGACGGCATCCACTGCTTTGTCCACCCCTACGGCTGCTCGCAGCTGGGCGAGGATCACCAAAACACGCAGAAGCTGCTCGCCGCGATGGTGCGCCATCCCAACGCGGGCGCGGTGCTGGTGCTCAGCCTCGGCTGCGAAAACAACAACGTGGGCGAGTTCAAGAAGGTGCTCGGCGGGACCGACCCCGACCGCGTCAAGTTCCTCGTCACGCAGGACGTCGAGGACGAGATCGAGGCGGGCATGAAGCTGCTGGATGAATTAACCGCCTACGCCGCCAAGGCGAAGCGGCAGACCGTCCCCGCGAGCGAGCTGGTCATCGGCCTCAAGTGCGGCGGCAGCGACGGCCTCTCCGGCATCACCGCGAACCCGCTGCTGGGCAGCGCCAGCGACCTGCTCGCGCGCCATGGCGGCACCACGCTGCTGACCGAGGTGCCGGAGATGTTCGGCGCGGAGACGCTGCTCATGGATCGCTGCAAGGACGAGGCGACCTTTGAGAAGGCCGTGTCGCTCATCAACGACTTCAAGGCGTACTTCATCCGCCACGGGCAGGAGGTCTACGAGAACCCCTCCCCCGGCAACAAGGCCGGCGGCATCACGACGCTGGAGGACAAGTCCCTCGGCTGCACGCAGAAGGGCGGCACCGCCGAGGTGCGGGGCGTGCTCAAATACTGCGAACCCGTCGCAGAAAAGGGCCTCAACCTCGTGCAGGGGCCGGGCAACGACCTGTGCGCCATCACGGCGCTGATGGCCTCCGGCGCGCAGATGGTGCTCTTCACCACCGGGCGCGGCACGCCGGTCGGCGCGCCCGTGCCGACGGTCAAGGTCGCCACGAACACGCCGCTGGCGCAGAAGAAGCACGCGTGGATCGACTTCAACGCGGGCGTCCTCGCGCAGGGCGCCTCGATGGAGGAGACCACGGAGACGTTCTTTAAGAAGCTGCTGGCGATCGCCTCCGGCGAGCAGACGCAGAGCGAAAAGCACGGCTATCGCGAGATCGCCATCTTCAAGGACGGCGTGACGCTGTGACCCCCATCTCGCCCACCCAACGACCGACATCAAAGGAGGATTGGCCCGCATGAAACCGTTTATGGACGCCGATTTCCTGCTGGAAAACGACGTGGCGAAGAAGCTCTACCACGACTACGCGGAGAACATGCCCATCTACGACTACCACTGCCACATCTCCCCGCGCATGATCTACGAGAACCACAAGTTTGAGAACATCGGCGAGCTGATGCTCGGCGGCGACCACTACAAGTGGCGCGTGATGCTCTCCAACGGCGTGGATGAAAAGTACATCCGCGGCGACGCGAGCTGGCACGACAAGTGGCTGGCGTTCGCCTCCTCGCTCAAGTACTGCATCGGCAACCCGATGTATCACTGGACGCATCTGGAGCTGCGCCGCGTGTTCGGCATCGAGGAGATCCTGAGCGAAAAGACCGCCGAGGACATCTGGAACCGCGCCAACGCGCTGCTGGCGACCGACGAATACCGCTGCCGCGGGCTGATTCGCAAGTTCGGCGTCAAGGTCATCTGCACCACCGACGACCCGGTGGACGACCTCGAGCACCAGATCAAGATCGCGCAGGATCCGACCTGCGACTTCAAGGTCTACCCCGCGTGGCGGCCGGACAAGGTCATCAACATCGAGCGTGGCGGCTTTGTCGATTACATGAACAAGCTCTCCCGCGTCTCCGGCATCCAGTGCCTGAACCTCGAGGCGATGATGCAGGCGCTCGAGAAGCGGCTCGACTTCTTCCACGCGAACGGCGCGCGCCTGTCCGATCACGCGCTGGACACCGTGCCCTACGGCGTGCCCAGCACGCACATCGCGGGCGAGGCGTTCCGCAAGGCGATGAGCGGCGCGCCGCTGACCGACGGCGAGATCGCCTCCTACAAGACCTTCGTGCTGGTGGAGCTGGCCCGCATGTACAAGGCGCGCGGCTGGGCGCAGCAATACCACATCGGCGCGATGCGCAACAACAACCCGCGCATGTTCGAGAAGTACGGCCCCGACGTCGGCTTCGACTCCATCGACGACACCTGCATCGCCGAGAACCTGTCCCACCTGCTGGCCGAGGAGGAGCGCGCGGGCAACCTGCCCAAGACCATCCTCTACTGCCTCAATCCGAAGGACAACTACGTCATCGGCACGATGCTGGGCAACTTCCAAGGCGAGGGCATCCCGGGCAAGATCCAGTTCGGCTCCGGCTGGTGGTTCTGCGATCAGAAGTTCGGCATGATCGAGCAGATGCAGTCCCTCGCGTCGCTGGGCCTGCTGGGCCGCTTCGTGGGCATGCTCACCGACTCCCGCTCGTTCATCTCCTACACGCGCCACGAGTACTTCCGCCGCATCCTGTGCAACCTCATCGGCAAGTGGGTCGAGAACGGCGAGTACCCCGAGGATTACGACACGCTGGGCGAGCTGGTGCAGGGCATCTGCTACAACAACGCCGTGTCCTATTTCGGCATGAAGGTGGACTGACGCCAAAGGAGTGTTTCCCATGCAACGAGTGACCGCACACGACGAATCGCGCTGGCAGGAACTGGGCGGCGGGCAGCGGCGGCAGGTTCGCTCCTACGACGAGCATCTCATGCTCGTGGAGGTGAATTTTGACGACGGCGCCGTCGGCGCGCTGCACAGCCATCCGCACACGCAGATCTCCTATGTGCTCTCCGGCTCGTTTTCCTACGAGATCGAGGGCACAACCTACGAGCTGAACCCCGGCGACAGCATTGTCGTCGAGGGCGGACGCACGCACGGCTGCGCCTGCAAGAGCGCAGGCACGCTGCTGGACATCTTCACGCCCGCCCGGGAGGATTTTCTCTCCCACTGACTCACGTCACCACAACAAGGAGGTTTTCCCATGGACATGCTCAAACAGCTCTCCCTGATCGGCATCGTTCCGGTCATCGCCATCAACGACGCGGCGGACGCCGTGCCGCTCGCGCAGGCGCTCATCGACGGCGGCCTGCCCTGCGCGGAGGTCACCTTCCGCACCGCCGCCGCCGCCGAGGCCATCGCCAACATGACGAAGGCCTTCCCGGACATGGTCGTCGGCGCGGGCACCGTGCTCACCTGCGAGCAGGTCGATCGCGCGGTCGCCGCGGGCGCGAAGTTCATCGTCTCGCCCGGCCTCAACCCGACCACCGTCAAGCACTGCCAGGAGATCGGCATCCCGGTCTGCCCCGGCACGGCCAACCCCAGCGACATCGAGGTCGCGCTCTCGCTCGGCCTGAAGACCGTCAAGTTCTTCCCGGCGGAGGCGGCGGGCGGCCTCAAGTACATCAAGTCCATCGCCGCGCCGTATGTCGATATGACCTTCATGCCCACCGGCGGCGTAAACGAGAAGAACCTGCTCGATTACCTGTCCTTTAATAAGATCATCTGCTGCGGCGGCAGCTGGATGGTGCCGGGCGACGCCGTGAAGGCCAAGGACTGGGATCGCATCCGCTCGCTGACCGCCTCCGCCGTGCAGCTCATGCTCGGCTTGGAGCTGGCGCATGTGGGCGTCAACAGCGCGGACGAGGCCGAGGCCATGGACACCGCTGCCAAGCTGTGCAAGCTGCTCGGCTGGACGATGAAGGTCGGCAACAGCTCCATCTTCGCGGGCACGGGCATCGAGGTCATGAAGGCCCCGGGCCGCGGCGCGAGGGGCCACATCGGCATCCGCACCAACTTCTGTGAGCGCGCCAAGGCGTATCTGGAGCGTCAGGGCTTCGAGTTCGACCCGGCCAGCGCCAACGTCAAGGACGGCCAGCTCAAGGCCATCTACCTGAAGAACGAGATCGCCGGGTTCGCGGTGCATCTCGTGCAGAAGTAAATCAAACGCAAAGAGAAGAGAAGCGGCCCGCGCGGGTCGCTTCTCTTTTTGTGTAAACCGGCGCCGTCCAGAATCGGCGCTCCCGCTACTTTACGGCTGCCTCACGCGCGCCCCGCTCACGATAAACCCGACGTCCCGAACCGAGCTGCCCGCGGCGATCGCGCCGTTATAGGGCATGTTCGCGATGCGCAGCGTGTCGCCCTCCGCCGTGTAGTTGCCGTTCCAGCCGTCGCTCAGGGAAAACGCGCCGTCAAACGGGAGGGCGATCTCCCAGCTCGCGCAGTCCGCGTCCGCCGTGTTCTTGACCGTCACGTCGTATTGATAGACCGGCTTGCCGTCTGCCTCCCACTGTCCGCGCAGCACGGCCACGGCCTGCAATCCGTTCCCGCAGTCGATCGTCGCCAGCGCGTCCGGCTCCGCCGCCTCTACAGGTGCCTGCGTCGGGGCCGCCGCCGCATCCTGCCCGGGCGCAGGCCCGGCAGTCTCGGGCGTCTCGCCGGAGAGATGGCGGTAGAGCCAGCGGCCCGCCGTGCTCAAATCCTCCGTCGTAAAGCCGCTCGTCTTCGTGCAATTCGGCGCGAGCGCGGAGGCGCTCTCGTTCTTGTTGCAGAAGCTCCACATCATGTAGCTGACGCCGTGCGCGTCCATCGCCTCGACCCAGCGGTCGGCCTCCGTCTCGTCGATCGCGCCGTTGCCGCTCGCGTCGCAGATGCCGTATTCGGACACGAAGACCGGCAGCCCGTCCTCGATGGCCTTGACCATCCGCGCGCGCAGGTCGTCCCTGTGCGTGGAGGCGTAGAAGTGCAGCGTGTACATGATGTTGTCATAGCCCGTGATCGGGTCGGCCGCCGCCTGATCGACGAATTGCGACCAGTTCGGCGTGCCCACGAGGATGACCGCGTCCTCGTCGTGGCTGCGGATAACCGGGATGACCTCCTCGGCGTAGCGCTTGACCTCGCTCCACGGCGTGCCGTTGTTCGGCTCGTTGCAGATCTCATAGAGCACGTTGTCGTGCCCGGCGAATTCCGCCGACATCTCGTCAAAGAACGCCTTGGCCTCGTCCAGATAGATGTTGGGGTTGTTGTCCGAGAGGATGTGCCAGTCCACGATGACGTAGAGATCTTCCTCGGTCGCGTAGCGCACGCCGTCGCGGATGAGCTGGCGCAGCGCGTCGCGGTCGCCGCCGGTGCAGTAGCCGCCGCTCTCCGCCGTGTACATCGCCAGCCGCACGGCGTTGCCCTTCCACTCTGTGCGCAGCTGGTGGAACCACTCGCGGTTCACATATTGCGGGAACCACGCCAGCCCGTGCGTGCTCACGCCGCGAAGCTGCACGCTTTGCCCGTCGCTGCCGACGAGCTGCGTCCCCTCGACGCGCAGCTTGCCCGCGGTGGACGGCACGGCGAGGCCGTCCTCCGCCGCGGCGGACGCGCACAGCGCGAGCACCAGCAGCGCCGCGCCCAGCAGCAGGCCCCACAGTCTCTTGCTCATGGCCCTTCTCCCCTCTTGCGCTCGCCTTTACAGGACGTAGATCAGGATCGCCAGCAGGTGCAGCACGCTGCCCATGATGACGAACAGGTGAAAGATGCTGTGCATATAGCGATGATTCTTGCCCATGCCGTAGAGGATGGAGCCGACGGTGTAGCTCAGCCCGCCCGCGAGGATGAGCGCGAACCCACCCCAGCCGACCGCCTCGATGAGCAGGCCGACCTTGAAGACGATCGCCCAGCCGATGCCCAGATAGCAGATCATCGAGAAGACGCGGTAGCGCTTCAGGTCGATGGCCGTCAGCGTGATCGCGACCGCCGCCAGCCCCCAGACGACGGCGAAGAGCACCCAGCTCGCCACGGGGTCGAGCGGCAGCATCGCGCCGAGCAGGATGGGCGTGTACGTCCCGGCGATCAGGATGTAGATCGTGCAGTGGTCGAGCACCTGCAACACGCGCTTGGCGCGCCCGTCGCGCAGGCCGTGGTAGACGCTGGACATCGTGTAGAGCAGGATCATCGCCAGCCCGAACACGATCGCGCCCGCGACGCCCGGCGCATTGCGATGCACCGCCGCGCGCACCACGCACAGCACCAGCGCCGCGACGCCCAGCACCCCACCCACGATGTGGGAGATCATGTTGAAGCGCTCCTCGCCCTTGGTGTAATCGGGGAGCTGTCTGTCCATCAGTTTGGTGCGCATCATATTTTTCGCCTCTTCGCTTTTGATCGCTTCTATTATACCCCATTCTCGCCGGAAAGTCCACGCGCGCGGCGCGCTTTGCGGTTTTTTTCGCACGAAGCGGCAGCGCGCAAATCGCACTTGACAATTGACGCCCGCGGGGGTATTGTGATAGGAGAAGGCGGCCCCGCCGCCGGCACACGCAAACCAAAGGAGGAGACGCAAGCATGCGCATCGCACTCATCAATGAAAACAGCCAGGCCGCGAAGAACGCCCAGATCGAGGCCGCGCTCAGGAAGGTCGTCGTCCCCATGGGCCACGAGGTGGACAATTACGGCATGTATGGCACGGAAGGCGAGCCGCAGCTCACCTATGTGCAAAACGGCATTCTCGCCGCCATCCTGCTCAACTCCGGCGCGGCGGACTACGTCGTCACCGGCTGCGGCACGGGCGAGGGCGCGATGCTCGCGCTCAACAGCTTCCCGGGCGTGATCTGCGGCCACGTCGTCGATCCGTCGGACGGCTTCATGTTCGCCCAGATCAACGATGGCAACGCCGTCGCGATGCCCTTCGCCAAGGGCTACGGCTGGGGCGCGGAGCTGAACCTCGAATACACGTTTGAGAAGCTCTTCGGCTTTGGCCACGGCAACGGCTATCCCAAGGAGCGCGTCGTGCCCGAGCAGCGCAACAAGAAGATTCTCGACGCCGTGCGCGCGAACAACCTAAAGGATCTGCTCACCTGCCTGAAGGGCCTCGACCCGGAGCTGGTGCGCGGCGCCGTCGCCGGGAAGCGCTTTAAGGAACTGTTCTTCGCCCACGCCAAGGACGCGGCGATCGTCGCCTATGTGCGCGAGCTGGTCGGCTGAGTTTGCTGCCCGCAATCGATGAAGCATTTCGGCCTCTCTCCCGTAAAGGAGGGAGGCCCTTTTCTTCCCGCCGGGTGCGCAATCCGTGCGGCCGGTGGGCAGAAGGTGTTCTTTTGCACCGCGCGGCCAGAAATCTTTTGCAAACCAAGGCAACCTATGCTATACTATTTAGGTTAAAGAGTTATACAAAACAGATCGCCGCATCCAAGGGGGATTCTCATGAAGAGCGTCGCGCGTTTCCTGTGTCTGTCCATCCTCTGCCTCTGCGTCTGTGCCGCGGGCGCACATGCCGAAACGCTGCGCTTTGAGACGCGCGACATCGGCCTGCAGGACTATGTCGAGACCGTCTACAACGAAAACAACGGCATGGCCACCAGCGAGGCCAACACCATCCTGCAAGACAGCGAGGGCTACGTCTGGATCGGCAGCTACGGCGGCCTCTACCGCTACACGAGCAGCGAATTCCAGAACATGAGCCAGCTGCGCGAGGGCGCGCCGCGCAACGGCATCCGCGTGCTCTTTGAGGACGCGCTCGGGCGCATTTTCATCGGCACGAACGACTCGGGCATCTACCTGTTCGACGACGAGACCTTCACCTTCATCGAGGCGGCGGAGGGCGCGAGCTTCGCGGCGCAGGCGCTCTCGGTGCGCAGCATCGAGCAGGGCAGCGACGGCACCGTGTACATCGGCACCACCAGCGGCCTGTTCTCCGTGGACGACACGCTGCGCCTAACCAAGATCGACGACGAGCGCATCGACGGCGCGACCATCGAAAACCTGATGTGCGACCAGAACGGCGTGATCTGGGGCACCACCAGCGGCAGCGCGCTCTTCTTCCTGCAGGACGGCGAGATCACCGCGGTGCTGGGCCGGGACGACTTCGGCGCCAGCCTCGCCTACGGCCTCATGCAGGCCGGCGACGGCTCCATCCTCATCGGCACGATGGACGGCGACATCCTGCGCATGCGCCTGACCGACGAGCGCTACACAAAGGATTCCCTGTCCATCGACCTGATCGCGCTGGACGCGGGCGAGACCGTCAACGACCTCTACTGCGACAGCAACCGCAAGCTCTGGGTCTGCACCGACAACGGCGTCGGTTACGTCGACGAGAGCGCGATCTACCACCGCCTGCACGGCGTCTCCACCAGCACGATCATCTCCGCGATGTGCGAGGATTACGAGGGCAACCTGTGGTTCGCCTCGTCGCGGCGCGGCGTGCTCAAACTGACGCTCAACAAGTTTAAGCACTTCGCCTACGAGATCGGCATCTCCTCGCAGACCGTCAACGCGACGCTGCCCTGCGGCGGCGATCTGTACATCGCCACCGACAGCGGCCTGACGATCATGGACGCGGCGCAAAACCGCGTCGATAACGCGCTCACGCGCATGCTCTCCGGCATCCGCGTGCGCAACCTGATGCTGGACGCCGAGGGCAACGTATGGATCGCGACCTACGCGACCTACGGTCTGGTGCGCTACGATCCCAAGACGGAGGAGATCGCCTCCTACACGACGGAGCAGGGCATGGCGCACGACCAGATTCGCGCCACCCTGCAATTGGCCGACGGCTCCGTCGCGGCGGCGACCAACGGCGGCGTGAGCATCCTGCGGGATGGCGAGGTCGCGCGCAACTACACCTCGGACGACGGCATCCAGAACGAGACCATCCTCTGCCTCGCGCAGGGCAAGGACGCGAACATCCTCTACGCCGGCAGCGACGGCAACGGCATCTATGTGATCGATCTGGCGAGCGGGCAGGTGCGCAACCTGACCACCGACGACGGCCTGCAATCCGGCGTCATCCTGCGCATGGCCTACGACGCGCAGACCGACAGCCTCTTCATCAGCAACGGCTCCGAGGCGGCGCTCTTGCAGGATGACGAGATCGCCCAGCTCGCCAACATCGACGAGGGCGTGGGCAGCATCTTCGACATCAAGCTGACGGACGACTACATCTGGCTGCTCAAGTCCTTCGGCATCATCCAGATCACGCGCGAGGACTACATCGCGGGCAACCCCGAATACCGCGTGCTCACCCGCCGCGACGGCCTGACCAGCAGCATCACCGCCAACTCGTGGAACGCGCTGTCCGGCGACGGAACGCTCTACGTCTGCACGGGCGACGGCGTATATACCATCAACCTGATGGAGATCCACCGCAACACCATCCCGCCCAAGATCGCCGTGAACAGCGTGGAGGTGGACGGCGTCGTCTCCTACGGCGTCACGCGCCTTGACCTGCCCGCCGACGCGCGCCGCGTGACGCTGCGCATGAGCCTTCTCAGCTTCGGCATCGAGAGCGGCACGCTGGAATACTCGCTGGAGGGCTTTGAGGACGGAGAGACCGTCACCACCAACAGCATCCCCGCCAGTGTCAGCTACACCAACCTGCCCGGCGGCGACTACACGCTGCACCTGCGCGGCTACAACGCCGACGGCACGGGCAGCCGCCCGCTGACCCTGCCCATCCACAAGGAGCGGAGCTTCTTCGAGCGGCAATACCTCTACGTCTGGCTCATCATGGCAGTGCTGCTGCTCGTGCTGCTGCTGATCGTGGTGGCACAGTTCATCGGCCGCAAGCGCAGCCAGAAGCGCGCGCGGGAGTACAAGGCCATCGCCGACCAGACGGTGCGCATCGTCTCCAAGACCATCGACGCCAAGGACAAGTACACCATCGGCCACTCGCACCGCGTCGCGGCCTACGCCGTGGAGATCGGGCGGCGCTACGGCCTCTCCCCGGAGGAGCTGGAGCAGCTGCACTACGGCGGCCTTTTGCACGACATCGGCAAGATCGGCATCTCCGACCGCATCCTCAACAAGAAGGGCAAGCTGACCGACGAGGAATACGCCGAGATCAAGCGCCACCCGGCGATCGGCGGCGACATCCTCAAGGAATTCACGATGATGCCGCGCATTCAGGACGCGGCGAAGTATCACCACGAGCGCTACGACGGCACCGGCTACAACGAGGGGCTGAAGGGCGAGCAGATTCCGCTCTACGCGCGCATCATCTCCGTCGCCGACGCCTACGACGCGATGAACTCCACCCGCGTCTACCGCCCGTCGATGACGCAGGACGTCATCTACAACGAACTGGAAAAGGGCAAGGGCACGCAGTTTGACCCGGCCTTCGCCCAGATCATGATGGACATGATTCGCGACGGATTCACCGCGAACCCGCCCGACTGACGAGGAGGCCTTTATGCTCACCGATCTGTCCGCGCTCGCCTACCCGCTCCCGCCGGACGTGGCGCGCCTCTATGAGGCGGGCGACTTCGCGCGCATGGAGCGCGTGATCGCGCAGCGCCTGTCCGACTCGCGCACACCCGAGCCGCTGGCGCAGCGGCTGCGGTTGCAGCTCGAGATCGCCCGAGAGCTGCCGCGCGCCTATCCGCACACGCAGGCGGCGCTGCTTTCCGACCTACAGGCGCGCATCCGCGATTTTAAGTCTGAGGAGCTGGAAGCGCTGCGCGACGACGGCACGCTCGACTGGCGCTACGTCGGCGGCGAGGTGCGCTTCAAGGACAACTGCGTCTCCAACCTGTTTAAGACCCGCGCGGAGTACGCCGCGCGCGCCCTCGACCCGCAGATCGCCGCCGAGAGCGCGCGGCGCTCACAGCGCCTTGACGGCGTGATCGCGCAGATGAAGCGGCGGGGAAGCCTGCGCGCGCGCTTCACGCTGCGCGAGACGATGACCGTGCGCAGCGACCGGCTGACGCCCGGCGAGACGCTGCGCGTCCACCTGCCCCTGCCCGTCGTGGGCGCGCAGGTGACGCGCGGGGCGCTGCTCGGCGCGTCGCACCCGGCGGCGTCGATCGCCCCGGAGGACGCGCCACACCGCGCCGCCTACTTTGAATTGCCCTACGCGCCGGGCATGACCGTGTGGGCCGACCTCGCCTACGAGATCGACGCGCCCTACCGCGCGCCGCGCGCGGAGGACGTCTCCTGCGAGCAGCCGTCCTTTGACACCGAGGAGATTCCGCCGCACGTCGTCTTTACGCCCTACCTGCGCGCGCTCGCCGCGCAGATCGTGGGCGAGGAGCGCAACCCGCTGCTCAAAGCGCGCCGCATCTACGATTTCATCACCACACAGGCGGTCTACCGCTTCATGCCGCCGTATATCACCGTGCCCAACATCCCGGAGTACTTCCTCTCCGGCCTGCGCGGCGACTGCGGCGTGCAGGCGCTGACGTTCATCGCGCTCTGCCGCCTGTGCGGCATCCCGGCCCAGTGGCAGGCGGGGCTGTACACCACGCCGGAGGGCGCAGGCAACCACGACTGGGCGCGCTTCTACGTCGCCCCCTACGGCTGGCTCTGGGCGGACTGCTCCTTCGGCGGCTCCGCGTGGCGCGCGGGCGCGACGGAGCGCTGGAACTTCTACTTCGGCAACTTGGAGCCGTGGCGTCTGCCGCTGTGCAGCGCGTTCCAGCAGGAGCTTGACCCGCCGCGCCGCTTCCTGCGCCGCGACCCCTACGACAACCAGAACGGCGAGGTCGAGAGCCTCTCCCGCGCGCTGGGCCGCGACGAATACGACACCGACGCCAAGGTGCTCTCCTACGAGGAGCTGGCGTGACGCACCCCGATCTATGCAGATTGCGCGGCCCGCAAAAGCGGGCCGCGCAAAGCGAAAGCGGACGGAAAAGATGCTTGCGGACAGGACGATCCATGCGGTCGATTGGGATTTGAAGGAGAAAAACACGCCATGCTTTTTATCAAGAGCTTAGAAACGCCGAGATTGACGATTCGTTCTTGGCGGAAGTCCGATAAAGACTTTACGCTGTCACTATGGGGCGACAAAGAAAACGGAAAGTATATGAGCGACCCCATCCGCGAGAACATGGATGACGCGTATCTCAAATGCGTCGATGAGATGGAAGACAACCCTGAGGGATATTATCTGCTTGCCGAATGGAAAGAGGATCGCATGCCCGTCGGCACCTGTTGCATCTTCCTTGAAAACGGGAATTACGATATTGGGTATTGCATCTCAAAAGACCATTGGAAGGAAGGCCTCGGAACCGAAGTGGTCGGCGCGATCATCCGCTGGGTCAAGGCGGAAGGCGGCAAGTCCATCACGGGGGAAGTGGCAGATCTCAATCTTGCTTCGGTTGCGCTTCTTCACAAATTTGGGTTTTCAGCGGACAGAAAGACGCGCTATAAAAAATGGGGAGAAAAAACCTATTTTGACGCCCATGTTTATAAGCTGAACTTAGGGTGAGTCTTCTATTCTGCGCAACCGGCTTCCCGTTTATCTTCAGACGATTTTTCTTCGGAGCGCTTTCAAACGCTAAAAAAGCAGGCGGTTTTCGCCTGCTTTTCACATCGATGCCTCGTAATACTGTTCTTAAATCAAATGATCGAACCAATCCGTCGTGGGTTATACGAGCAAGCAAAGGCGGGAGGACGCGACTTTTCATGAACAACCCGCCCGGGATCGCTTCGCTTCCGGGCTGCTCATTTATGGGGCGCTACGCGCCAGGGTACGTTGGGGCTACCGCCCCAAACCCTGTCTGGGGACATTGTCCCCAGACCCCATCCTGTGCTTCGCACCATATAAAGATTTTATTACTCCCCCGCCCCGCTCACATACACGCTGCGCACGCCAAAGTAATGGGCCATCGCCTCGTTCGTCCACACGGTCGCGTCCTCATAGGCGGTAGGCTTGCCCGTCACCGTCTGCACCGTCCACGCGGGCAGGGCGACGTCGTCCTCCAGCCCGGCGGCCTCGCACAGCGCGTATTCGCTTTGGAACTGCGCGATATACGCCGCCTGCGTGCCGTCCCACTGGTCGCGCACCAGCTTGATATAGCCGCCGAGTTGTCCGCCCAGCAGGCAGACGACCGCCGCCGCGAGCGCGACGGCCCGGCACGCCCCGCGGCCCCGCGCGCCTTGCAGCCATGCCCGCGCGCCGTCCGGCAGGCGGCGCAGCATCAGCGTCGCGGCGATGGGCGCGGCGAAGAGCACATAGCCGTGATACATGTTGACGACGCGGCCGCTGCCCGCGTAGCCGGAGGCGTACATGTGCGGCACGATCATCGCGCAGAGCGCGAGATAGAAGCCAAACGCCGTCGCGGCGGCGGGCGGCGCGCTGCGGCGCGGCCCCGCGCATAGCGCGGGCGCGAGCAGCGAGAGCAGCGCCAGCAGCGGCGTGCGCAGCGTGAAGCGGACGATGTAGCCCACCGCCGCCCACGCGGTGCGCGCGCAGGAGAGCAGCGCGTAGCCGGCGCCGCTCTCGTGTGCGCCGTCGGCGGCCATGCGCACGGCGTTGCCTGGCGCGGCGACGGACAGCAGCAGCCCCGCGCACAGCGGGAGCAGCAGCAGCGCGGTGCGCTTGGCGGCGCGCCGCTGCGCGGCTTTGTCCCCCTCGCCGCGCGCGGCCCATGCGCGCGCAAGCGCCATCAGCGCCAGCGCCGCCGCCGTCATCATCGCGGTGATGTAGTTGTCCATCCCCAGCGCGAAGAGCGCAAGGCTCAGCGTACACGCGCAAAGCATGCGCCTGACCCGCCCGGCGGGGCAGGCCTCGCTCCACGCGTCCGCGAGCGCGAGCGCGATCAGCGAGACGGCCTGCGCGCCGGTGTAGAACCACGCGCCGTTGAACCAGTAGATGCCCTCGACCATGTCCGGCAAAAACACGAGCCGCACCGCCGAGAGAAGCAGGAACATCGCGCGCCAGAGGCGAGGCGACAGCCCCAGCCGCTTTCCCAGCATCCGCCGTAGGAAGACGTAGTCCGCCGCGAGCTGCAAAAGCAGCAGCAACGCGGCGTGCATCCCGTAGCCGCGCAGGCCGAACACGGCGGGGTTGAGCGCCATCACGATCACGCCCGTCACCGTGCCCTGCCAGTCGCGCCATGTGCGCAGCGCGTAGCTGACCGCGTCCTTGACCACATGCGGCAGGCTATGCGTTTGCAGCCACGTTGGGTGCGTGTACGCGGCGAAGGTGAAGTCGTCCGTCGCGGGGTGCGCGGCAGGCGCGCCGAGGAAGAAGGGCGCGAGCAGCATCGCCCAGACGAGGAGCGCGGCAAGGCACGCCGCGCGCTTTCCCTTCATGCCGTTCACGTCCTTTCGCGGTGTTTTCGGGAGGAGGCGCTGCCCGCTCACAGCACCGAGCTGTGCTGATCCTCGGGGTCGCGGCGGTCGTGCATGTCGATATCCGCGAAGCCCGCCATCGCCAGATTCTCGCCCACCTTGCGGCTATCCGCCGCGCGCAGGAGCTGCTTGCGCAGGCCGGCGCTCTGGCGCAGGTCGTCCACCTTGCCGGGGCCGTTCACGCAGCCGCCCTCGCAGGCCATGCCCTCGATGAGCGTCTCGGGCAGCTTGCCCGCGCGCAGCATCAGCAGCGCCTTCTTGCATTCCGCCGCGCCGTTGCACTTGAGGCAGGAGACGGGCAGGTCGAATCCGTCCTCGGTGAGCACCTGCTGCACGGCGGCGGCCACGCCGCCGGAGGACGCGAAGTTCTTGCCGTAGATCGACCCCTGCTGCACGTCGCCCGCAGCCATCGTCTCGGGGTCGATGCCCTTCGCCTCGAAGATCGCGTCCAGCTCCTCAAAGATCATCGCGTAATCGGCGCACTCGGAGCCGAGCTTGCGGTAGCGCTTGACCTCGCTCTTCTTCGCCATACACGGGCCGATGAAGCACACATGCGCGCCGGGGTGCAGCTTCTTGATGTAGCGCGCCGTCGCGACCATGGGCGACACGGTGTGGCTGACCTTGTCCATCAGCTGCGGGAAGTGCTTTTCGACCATGTTGTAGAAGGCCGGGCAGCAGCTGGTGGTCATGTGTCCCTTTTCGCGGGCGACCTCCTTGGCCTCCTGCGCTTCGTAATAGGCGGTGGCGTCCGCGCCGAGGGAGACCTCGTAGGCGTCGGCAAAGCCGACCAGCCGCAGCGCCTTGATGATCTCGCCCACGCTCACGCCGCCGAACTGGCCCTCGATGGCGGGCGCGAAGCAGGCGTAGACCTCCTTGCCGTCGCGCAGGTCGTCGATGACGTCGCAGATCATGGACGTATCAGAGATGGCGCTAAACGGGCACGCCGCCGTGCAGCTTCCGCAGGAGATGCACTTGTCGTAGTCGATGGAGGCGCGGCGGTTCTTCTTGTCCACAGAGATAGCGTCCACCGGGCAGGCGCGCACGCAGGGGCGGCGCGCGTCAGAGATGGCGTTATACGGGCAGGCCTGCGCGCACATGCCGCACTCGCGGCACTTATCGGGGTCGATGACCGCGCCGTTGTGCGTCATGACGATGGCGTCGAAGTGGCAGGCCTCCATGCAGCGCTGCGCCATGCAGTGCTGGCAGTTGCTGGTGACGGTGTAGCGCTGCAGCGGGCAGCCCTCACACGCGCCGGTGAGCACGGCGATGACCTCGTCGGTGAAGTAATAGTTGGTATCCTGATAGACCGACGCGTTGCCGCAGGCCCACTCGATGCGGTTGCGCAAAATCTCGCGCTCGCGGTAGACGCAGCAGCGGTAGGTCGCCTGACTCCCATGCGGGATGATCTCGAACGGGATGAACTCCTTGTACTTATCCAGCGTCCCGTCAAAACAGTGGCGGGCCACGGTCGTCAGCACGCTGTGCTTCCAGTTGATTCGCTTGGTCTGTTTCATGCGTTCCTCCTGCCCCGGCGGGCGCGTCTTCGTTCGTTATGCCTGTTCGCGCTCGGCGCGCGCGGCGGCCTTGGCCTCGTCAAACGCGCCGGCGCAGCGCTTGAGCATCTGGCGAATGGGCAGCTCATACGGGCAGCGGGCCTCGCATGCGCCGCAGCCGATGCAGTCCCCCGCGTTGCCGCCGACGCCGTCGTAGCGCTGGATGGCCCAGTCGCGCAGTCCGTAGCGCCTCAGATACCCCTCGGCCAAGAACAGCCCGCTGATCTTGAGGCCGACGGTGCAGGGCTGGCAATAGTCGCAGCGGCGGCAGAACTGCGTGCCGAGCGTTCGCCGCAGCGCCTCGATCTGCGCGCGCTCGGCGTCCGTGAGCGGCCCCGGCGCGTTCAGCGCAGCGAAGTCCTGCTCCAGCTCGTCCACGCTCTTGATGCCCGGGATGATGACGGTAACGGCCGGCTCGCTCGCCGCGAAGCGCAGCGCCAGCGTTGCGTCCTCGATCGCGCCGCCCGCGAGCGGCTTCATGCACACGACGCCGAGGCCGCGCTCCGCCGCCTGCCTGATGAGCGCCTCGCCCTGCGTCTCCACGGCGTTATAGGGGAACATGACCGTCTCCACCCAATCGAGGCTCAGCGCGCGCTCCAGCACGGCGGCGGTGTGCGCGGTGAGGCCGATGTGGCCGATCTTCCCTGCGGCCTTCGCCGCTTGCAGCGCTTCGAGCGCGCCGCCCGGCGCGCAGACGGCTTCCAGCTCCGCAATCGAGGGGTTGTGTACCTGATACATGTCGATATAATCGGTACGCAGGTTTGCAAGGCTCGTCTCCACGTCGGCCTCCATCGCCTCGCGCGTGCGCGCCATCGACTTGGTGGCCAGCACGAAGCGGTCGCGCAGACCCGTCAGCGCCTCACCGAGCAGCCCTTCGCTGACCGTGTAGCCGCGCGCGGTGTCGATGTAGTTGACGCCCAGCTGCGCCATCCTCTCGACGATCGCGCGCGCCGTCGCCGCGTCCGCCCGCTGGATGGGGATGCCGCCGAAGCCCATGCGCGACACGCGCAGCCCCGTGCGTCCCAGCGTTACGGTTTGCATGGCAATCGCCCCTCTCTTTCATCGGTCTGATCGGTCTTATTATATCGTGTGTCGGCGCTCTTGGCAAGAGCATGCAGAAGAGATGAAGAAGGGGGGGGAACGCTGGGCTGCCGCCCAGACCTGCCCGAGGGGCCAGCCCCTCGGACTCCCCATCCGCTTCGCTTCGCGAAGCTAGTGGGGAATTTATTTGAACAAGCTCTTCTATCTACAAAGCAACTTGAAATAAACTCCACCAAGGCGCGCGCCCATTCGCAGGCCGAAGGCGCATCTGCGAATGGGCGCATACTTGGATGTTTCATCAGAGATTGCCCAACTATCGAAACATATCGCTTTCCCATGAAGTTTCAACTCAGCCCGGGATTCCAAAGGGCGGCTGCCCTTTGGTCGTTTGTAGGGGGTGAGGGAGGTCAAGGAGGGCCTTAGGGGGAGAATCGAAACTCCCCCTAGGCCCT
>CANRLC010000025.1 GCA_947631405.1 uncultured Clostridia bacterium
CTTAATGATAACAGATCCGACTGCATCCTTCTATTCTTTTTTTCTCTCGGTGTCCAAGATGTATTGTAGTCCTACAAAGACTTTTGCAGGAAAATGCAAAATTCGGTTGACGAAACGGGTTTGTTGCGCTATAATGAATCGGTACGGTACTCCATTGTGACCCAATGGACCGCAGATGCTTGAGCCGAGGGGAGGGATACTTGATGTCTGAGATCCGTATTCGTGAGAATGAATCCCTTGAAAGCGCTCTGAGGAGATTCAAGAGGCAGTGCGCGCGTTCTGGCGTTTTGGCGGAAGTTCGTAAGAGAGAGCATTACGAGAAGCCCAGTGTGAAGCGCAAGAAAAAGGCCGAGGCGGCCCGCAAGCGCAAATACTGATTTGCTAGACGGCCCCATCGCAAGGTGGGGCTTTTTTTATCGCCGCCAGATCACGGAGGGACGACGATGGACTACGCCTTTTTGCTTTATCCGCACCCGAACGTGCGCTACCGCCAGTCGCTCGCCACGCTGGCAGAGCAGGAGCTGTCCATGACGCTCGCGGCGCTGGGGCGCGGCGCGCAGGTAAAAACCGAGGAGCGCGGCGGCGCGACGTTTTTGGCCTTCTCCTGCGACAGGCTGACGGCGCGCGACTGGCGCATGCTCAGCCAGCTCGCCAGCGTCTATGTGATGTTCAGGCGGGAGGGCGACGCGCTTTACCCGATCGAGCCGAGCCACCCCGCCTACGTCGGCGAGGACATGCCCGCGCTGCTCAAATACAAGGGTAAGACCAACGAGATGTTCACCGACACGATGCTCACGCTCGCCCTGTGCGCCAGCGATTTCATGCCCATCCACGACGCGCAGCTCGTCGTCCTCGACCCGATGGCCGGGCGCGCGACGACGCTGCTGCTCGCGCTACGGCGCGGCTACCACGGCGTGGGCATCGAGGCCGCGCGCGGCGAGGTCAAGGAGGCGTGCGACTTCGTGACGCGCTACCTCGAGTATCACCGCATCAAGCACAAGAAACAGGAGAGCGCGCTCACCGTGCGCGGCAAGCTGGGCGGGCGCGAGACGCGCTTTGTGCTCTCCGACAGCGCGGAGCACTTCCGCGACGGCGACACGCGCACGCTGCGCCTCATCTGCGCCGACACCCGCGACGCCGCCGCGCTGCTGCGGCCCGCGAGCGTCCATCTCATCGTCACCGACGCGCCCTACGGCGTGCAGCGCGGCGGCGCGAGCAGGGAGGACAGCATCCTCGGCACCCTCGAGCAGGCGCTGCCCGGCTGGCGGGAGACGCTGATGCCCGGCGGCGCGCTCGCGCTGAGCTTCAACACGCACGTCACCAAACGCGGCGATCTGGAAGCCGCCTGTGCGCGCGCGGGGCTGACGGTAGTAAATACGCCGAGCCTGCGCCACTGGGTCGAGCAGGCGATCGACCGGGACGTGCTGCTCGCCCGCAGGCCGGGGTAAAGGGCGGACAAATAAGCGCCAGCCGAAAACGGCGGGTCGCTGCAAGGCAAAATAAACGGACGGCGTGGCGCGGGCCATGCCGCCTGTTGTTTTGGGAAAAAGCCGCCTGCAGAGCGAGCGCCCCGAAACGAACGCTTAAACGGGCTTTCGCGCCAACTCCAGATCCATCGCGTAGGTTACGGTCATCACGCCGCCGTGCGATTGAATCGCGGAATGGATGCCGTCAAACAGCCTGTTTCTGGCCGAGGCCTCCAGCTTCATGTGGTCGGGGTATGTCCGAAGCAGCGCCATGTATTCGTCCGCCGTGAAGTCCTTTGTCGCGTGATACAGCGCATGTTTGATATCGACAAAACCGTATGCCAGCGCCTTTTCGGCCAGCCTTTGCGCGTCCGCCGGGCTAAACGCCGCGGGCTTGCCCTGCGCGGGCCTGTAGCGGCGATAGAGACTCTGGATTTCATCCGCCAAGGCTTTTCGTCCCCGATCCGGCCCGGCATGGTAGGCGAAGCGGGCGAACGCGCCGCCGGGCTTCAGCAGACCGAAGACCCGCCTGAACCCATATTCCTCCGGGAGCCAGTGAAACGCCGTCGCCGCATAGATGAGGTCGAACGAATCGTCGGGGCAGGCAAAATCCTGCAAGGTTTGGCGGAGCAGGGTGAAGTTTTCATACGCCCGATACCGCTCCCGCGCCAGATCGGCCAGCGCCCCGCCCGGCTCGATGCCGACAAAGCGGCATTTCGTATCCAGAAAGGGCCGCGACGCCTTTC
Source organism: uncultured Clostridia bacterium (assembly GCA_947631405.1). Taxonomy (GTDB): domain Bacteria; phylum Bacillota; class Clostridia; order Christensenellales; family Aristaeellaceae; genus Ventricola. The sequence goes on from CANRLC010000025.1 coordinate 2,213, forward strand.
CCGTTCCCAGCCCGATCTCGAGCACGTCGCTGCCGGAATGGATCGGCTGATAGCGCAATATCTCCTCGTAGATCGCATTGACATAGGCGGGGCGGCTTTGATCGTAATCCAATGCCGCGCGGTCAAACGTCCTTTCAAATGCCGTCATTCTTTTCTCCTCAACGGTTGGCAAGGCTCGGGCCGCCGCGTCAGACCCAAAACGCCCCGGCGATCTTTCCATCCGCCGGAGCGCTTTTTAGCCGCCAGAGCGCGGCGCTTTTTTATCGAGCGTCATTCCTCGTGGGTGAAGTATTCGCGCCAGAGGACGATCAGCCCCAGCACGAGCAGCAGCGCGCCCAGCAGGAAGAACGGCGCGGAGCCGCCCGCAAAGAGCGTGGTCAGAAAGCGGCCCGGGGGCGTCGTCCACGCGTTGGCAAGGTGGGCGTCGGCGTATTTCCCCGCCTCGATCAGCCACAGCGAGCCGAGGAACGACAAAAATCCGCCGATCAGCGCGTTTTTCATGATCTGCCTCCCAACTGCGGCCGCGGCCGCGCATTTTGCCCGAAACGGAGGGGAAGCGCCGGGAAGCGCGCCGCTTACAGACAAATCTCATTATACCATAATCAATCGCATAGCGCAAGCGTTTTGCCCGCTTTCGCCCCGTTTTGGGCGCGCACCGCGCGGATAAAACCGCGCAAAACGGCATATCCTTGTAGCGGAACACCTGCATGGCGCGTCGCGCCGTGCCGTTACATGTTTGCCCTTTGGGAGGAGCTGAAACCAAGTGGAATCCGCAAGAGGATTGAGCCGCATGACCGTCGTGCAGCTTCGCGCGCTGGCGCGCGAAAACCGGGTGCGCCTGCCGGGCGGCGTCAACAAAGCGCAGATCATCGACCTGCTCGCAAGCCGCCTGCCCGAGGCGGACAGGCCCGCTGCGCGCGATGCGCAGGACGCGCCCCGAACGCAGGATCAAAGGACGGAGGCCGCGGCGGAGCTGGCCGTCGCCTTCGCGCCGCAGGCGCGCGCCGCGCAGGTTTGCGCGCGAGAGGAGGCCGCCGCCGCCGAGGAGGACGCGGAATTGGGGCTGTACAAGCCCAAGCCGCTCGGCTATTACAACGAGGAATACGGCACGAGCAACCCCGTCGTGCCCAAGATGCTGCGCTCGGGGCTGCTGGGCAGCGGCGAGGGCGTGTTGGAGGCGCAGCCGGGCGGCTACGGCTTTCTGCGCGCGCAGAACTGCTCGCCGGGGCCGGAGGACATCTACGTCTCCATCGCGCAGATTCGCCGCTTCGGCCTGCGCAGCGGCGATCTGATCGTGGGCAGGACGCGGCCCAAGCGCGTCGGCGACCGCTACAGCGCGCTGATGTACATCGAGTCCGTCAACGGCGAGGATCCGGAGCGCGCCAGGGCGCGCCGACCGTTCGACACGCTGACGCCAGTCCACCCCAACCGCCGCCTGACGCTGGAGGATGCGCAGGGCGGCAGCGATCCCTCCATGCGGCTGCTCGACTTCATCGCGCCCATCGGGCTGGGGCAGCGCGCGCTGATCGTCGCGCCGCCTAAGGCGGGCAAGACCGTGCTGCTGCAAAAGATCGCGCAGGCCATCGAGCGCAGCCACCCCGGCATCGAGATGATCGTGCTGCTCATCGACGAGCGGCCCGAGGAGGTCACCGACCTGCGCCGCAGCGTCAAGGCCGAGGTCGTTTATTCGACGTTCGACGCGCCGCAGGAAAACCACGTCCGCGTCGCCGACATGGTCTACGAGCGCGCGCAGCGCCTCGTTGAGCAGGGCAAGGACGTCGTGGTGCTGATGGACAGCCTCACGCGGCTGGCCCGCGCCTGCAACGCGCTCATGCCCGGCGGCCGCGCGATGAGCGGTGGCCTCGCGCCCGGCGCGCTCTCGCGGCCCAAGCGCTTCTTCGGCGCGGCGCGCAACGTGGAGGAGGGCGGCAGCCTGACGATCATCGCGACCGTGCTGGTGGAGACGGGCAGCCGGATGGACGAGATCATCTTTGAGGAATTCAAGGGCACGGGCAACGCCGAGATCCGCCTCGACCGCGCGCTGAGCGAGGCGCGCGTCTTCCCGGCGATCGACCTCGCGCGCTCCGGCACCCGCCACGAGGAGCTGCTGCTCACGCGCGAGGAATGCGAGGGCGTCGCCGCCGTGCGCCGCATCCTCTCGCAGGGGCGCACCCGCGAGGCGACCGAGCAGCTGATCTCCATGCTGCTCAAAACGAAACGAAACGGCGAATTTTTCAAAAGATTGCAGGAATGGCTTGCAATTTGGGAGAAAGAAGGGTATACTATACGAAGTCGCCGCTTAGGCGTATGAGAAAGCGCGCCGTCACGCCGCTTTTCATGCGATAGTATCGCGGCAGGAGAGGTGAACATCATGAAGGAAGGCATCCACCCGAATTACCAGAAGGCGACCGTCACCTGCGTGTGCGGCAATACCTTCGTGACCGGCTCCACCAAGAAGGAGCTGCGCGTCGAGATCTGTTCCAAGTGCCACCCGTTCTTCACCGGCAAGCAGAAGCTGGTCGATACCGGCGGCCGTGTCGATCGCTTCAAGAAGCGCTACGGCATGTGATCGCCCGCACGAAGCGAACACGAAAGGAGACGCGACGCCGTCTCCTTTTTGTTTGGCGCGCGGCGCTCGAAAAGAAAAATATACGCGGTAAAACGTAAAATATAATTGACAATCCTCCGGCGCGGCCGTATAATGGGGCTGCGCGGGCGATCCGCCCCGCGCAAGACGTCCAAAGGGAGGCGCGTCCGCGTGAAAAACCTCAGGATGAAGGCCGCGCGCGTGGGCCGGGATTGGTCGCAGGCCGAATTGGCCGAGCGCGTCGGCGTGACGCGCCAGACCATCGGCATGATCGAGGCGGGGCGCTTTAACCCGTCGCTGGCGCTGTGCGTGGCGATCTGCCGCGCGCTGGGCACCACGCTCAACGACCTGTTCTGGGAGGAGGACGAGCGCGCATGAGCCGGAGGAAGCAGAGCGTTCTGGACGAGCGCGAGACGCAGGAGCTTTACCAGATCGAGCACCGCGGCCTGTGGCTGATGTACGCGCTGCTGTGGGCGGTCTGCGTCGCCGAGATGCTGCTGGGCATGGGCGCGCGCGCGCTTGCGGGGGAGCTGATCGTGCTGGGCGTATCCACCGCGGCGATGATCGCGGGCTATGTGCGCCGGGGCATCTGGGACGCGTATTCCCGCCCGAGCGCGCGGGGCAACGCCGCGTATTCGGCGCTGTGCGCCGTGGCGATGGGCGCGCTTTTCTACGTCCGTTGGCGGAGCCTGACCGTCGCGGCGCTGACGGGGCTGGCGATCTTCGCGCTGAGCCTCTCGCTGCTCACGGCGCTGATGCTCGTGATGCGGCGCGTGCAGAAAAAGCGCGAGATGGAGCTGGACGACGAAGAGGACGCGATAGACCGCAAAGGAGCTGACGCGAAATGAAGAACGATACCGGGAAAAAGGCGAAGCACGTCTATCAGGACATCGGCGGGCAGGCCGTCATGGAGGGCGTGATGATGCAAAGCCCGAAGGACGAATCCCTCGCCATCGCCGTGCGCAGGCCGAACGGGAAGATCGTCGTGACCTGCCGCAAAAACACGCCGCTCTCCAAGCGGCATCCGTGGATGGGGCTGCCGTTTATCCGCGGGTGCGTCAACCTCGTGGTGATGCTCAAAATGGGCATGCAGACGCTCGACCAGAGCACGCAGATGCTCGGCGTCATGGAGGAGGAGCCGACCCGCTTTGAAAAGTGGCTCGCCGAAAAGCTGGGCGCGAACATCGACAAGGTGGTCATGGCGGTGGCGATGGTGCTGGCCGTGGCGCTGAGCCTGTTCCTGTTCGTGGCGCTGCCCAGCGCCGTCGCGACGCTCGCGGGCGCGTTTACCGACAGCCGCCTGCTCATCAACCTCGCGGCGGGCGTCGCGCGCATCGCGATCCTGATCGGCTACATGGCCGCCGTCTCGCTCATCCCCGACATCCGCCGGGTGTTCATGTATCACGGCGCGGAGCACAAGACCGTCTACTGCAACGAGGCGGGGCTGCCGCTGACGCCCGAAAACGCGCGCCGCTTCTCGCGCCTGCATCCGCGCTGCGGCACGGCGTTCCTGTTTCTGGTGATGTTCATCTCGATTCTGATCGGCTCCGTCGCCGACCAGCTGCTCTACCTGCTCTTCGGCGTGGAGAAGCTTGGCTTCCTGCTGCGCTTTGGCCGGAGCCTGCTGCTGCTGCCCGTCGTCACGGGCGTCTCCTACGAGGTGCTCAAGGGGCTGGCGCACGCGGGCGATTCGCTGATCGTGCGCGCGCTGCGCTGGCCCGGGCTGATGCTCCAGCACCTGACCACCCGCGAGCCGGACGACGAGATGCTGGAGGTGGCCATCGCCTCGATGAAGGCCGCCAAGGCCGGGCCGGAGCGCTACGCCGCGCAGCTGGACGACGGCGTGTTCCTCTACGTCCCGGGCGGGGAGGAAAAGGCCGCCGCCGCAGAAGGCAAAGAAGCGCCCGGCGAGGCGGCCAAGACGGAGGACGCCGCAACCACCGAGGCTGAGGCGGCCAAGACGGAAGACGCCGCGCCCGCCGCGGGGGAGGACGCGTGACCGTCCGCGAGGCGCTGCGGGAGACGGCGGAGCGGCTGCGCCGCGCCGGCGTGCCGGAGCCGGAGGTGGACGCGAGGCTGATGCTCGCGCATCTGCTGGGCGAAAGCCCGTTGGCGATGGCGCTGAACGGCGAGCGGCCGCTGGCGGAGGGGACGCGCGCCGCGTATGCGCGGATGACCGCGCGGCGCGAGGCGCGCGAGCCGCTGCAATACGTCACGGGCGAGGCCGGGTTCATGGGCCTCGAGCTGCGCGTGACGCCGGACGTGCTCTGCCCCCGGCCCGATACCGAGCTGCTGTGCGAGGAGGCATTGCGCGCGCTGCCGCAGGGCGGCGGGCGGGCGCTGGACATCGGCACCGGCTCCGGGGCGATCGCCCTCGCGCTGGCGAAGCGGTCGGGCGCGCGGGTGACCGCCGTGGACGTGAGCGAGGCGGCGCTGGCCGTCGCGCGGGAGAACGCGCGGCGCGTGGGCGCCGGCGTGCGCTTTTTGCAGGGCGACCTGTTTTCCCCGGTCGCGGGGGAGCGGTTCGACGTGATCGTCTCCAACCCGCCGTACATTGCGGACGGGGAATGGAACGCGCTGATGCCCGAGGTGCGCCGCGAGCCGAAATTGGCGCTGCTGGGCGGCGAGGACGGGCTGGACTTTTACCGGCGCATCTGCGCGGAGGCGGCGCGGCATTTAAGCCCCGGCGGCGCGCTGCTGCTGGAGATCGGCTACGACCAGAAGGACGCGGTCGAGGCCCTGCTCGCGCGGCACATCGGCGCGCCGTTCGCGCGCAGGGATTACGGGGGGAACTGGCGCGTCGCCGGTGCGAGACTGGGGGAGGAAGCGCATGCTTGATCGACTGGACTGGGTGCTGCCCCGCTTCGAGGAGCTGGGCGAGATGCTCTCCCAGCCGGAGGTCGCGCAGGATCAGGCGCGCTATCGCGCGCTGATGCGCGAGCACAGCCAGCTGGAGCCGCTGGCGCAGGCGGTGACGCGCTACGCGGGCCTGCTGCGCGAGCGGGACGAGGCGCGGGAGATGCTGGAGGCGGGCGACCTAACCGACATGGCGCAGGACGAACTGGAGCGCCTGACGCCGCTCATCGAGCGGGCGGAGCGGGAGATGCAGCTTTTGCTGCTCCCGCGCGACCCGGACGACGAGCGCAACGTGGTGATGGAGATCCGCAGCGGCGCGGGCGGCGAGGAGGCGGCGCTCTTCGGCGCGATGCTGATGCGCATGTACACGCGCTACGCGGAGCGCCACGGCTGGCGGGTGGAGATGATGGACGCCAACATGACCGAGCTGGGCGGCGTCAAGGAGGCGGTGTTCGCCATCGCGGGCGAGGGCGCGTTCAGCCGCCTGCGCTACGAGAGCGGCGTACACCGCGTGCAGCGCGTGCCCGTGACCGAGAGCAACGGCAAGCGGCAGACGTCCACCGCGACCGTCGCCGTGCTGCCGGAGGCGCAGGAGGTCGACGTGCGCATCGACCCGGGCGATCTGCGCGTGGACGTCTACCGCGCGTCGGGCCACGGCGGGCAATACATCAACAAGACCGACAGCGCCGTGCGCATCACGCACCTGCCGACGGGGCTGGTCGTCACCTGTCAGGACGAAAAGAGCCAGCTCAAAAACCGCGAGAAGGCGATGCGCGTGCTGCGCGCCCGGCTCTACGAGCGCATGGAGCGCGAGCAGGACGCCGCCTATGCGGAAAACCGGCGCACGCAGGTGGGCACGGGCGACCGCAGCGAGCGCATTCGCACCTATAATTTCAACGAGGGGCGCGTGACCGACCACCGCCTTGGGCGGACGATCTACACCATCGACGCCTTCGTGGACGGGGACATGGACGCGCTGCTGGACGCGCTGGTGTCGGCCGATCAAGAGGAAAGGCTGCGCGCGCTCGGCCTGCGCGGGGACGGGAAATAACGCGCGCGAGGGAAGCACATGAGGACGAGAGTAGAGCCGGTGACCCCGGCGTCGCTGCGGGAGGCCGGGGCGCTCATCCGCGCAGGGGAACTGGTCGGCATGCCGACCGAGACGGTCTACGGGCTGGGCGCGAACGCGCTCGACGCGCGGGCCGTGCTGCGCGTCTTTGAGGCGAAGGGCCGCCCGGCGGACAACCCGCTGATCGTACACGTCGCGGACAGGGACGCCATCCTGCCGCTGGTGCGAGAGATCCCGCTGGCGGCGGAGCGGCTCATGGACGCCTTCTGGCCGGGGCCGATGACGCTGGTGCTGCCCAAGGCGGATTGCATCCCCGACGCCGTGAGCGCCGGGCTTTCGACCGTGGGCATCCGCCTGCCGGGCAGCGAGGCCGCGCGCGCGCTCATCCGCGCGGCGGGACGGCCCATCGCCGCGCCGAGCGGCAACCGCAGCGGACGGCCCAGCCCGACGACCGCGGTACACATGCTGGAGGACATGGACGGGCGCATCCCGCTCATCCTCGACGCGGGGCCGTGTGCGGTCGGCGTGGAGTCGAGCGTGATCGACGCGACGGGGCCGGTTCCCGTCATCCTGCGGCCGGGCGGCGTGACGCCGGAGATGGTCGCGCGCGTCGCGGGCGACGTGCGGGTCGATCCGCATGTGATGCGCCCGCTTAGCGAGGGCGAGACGGCGCGCTCGCCGGGCATGAAATACCGCCACTACGCGCCGAAGGCGAAGACCGTCGTCTACCGGGGCTTGGGTGCGCCGGAGGCGATCCGCCGCCGCTACGACGAGGCGGAGACGGCCGGCGAGCGCCCGGTGATTCTGGGGCTGAACGATCGCGGTTACGGCGCGAGGGCCTTTATCAGCCTTGGCGGCGCGGACAGGCCGCAGGACGCGGCGGCCCGGCTGTTTTCCGCGCTGCGCGAGGCGGACGCGCGCGGCGCGACGCTGGCGCTGTGCGAGGCCGTGGACGAAAAAGGCATCGGGCTGGCCGTGATGAACCGCATGGGGCGCGCGGCGGGCTTTGACATCGTGGACGTATGATCTGCCGCTGCTTTGAGCCGATCGCCGCGCCGGACGCGCGCGTGCTGATCGTCGGCTCCATGCCCAGCGTCCGATCCCTCGCCGCGGGGGAGTATTACGCGCACCCGAGAAACGCCTTCTGGCCGATGCTCTTTGAGCTTTTGGGCGAGGAGCCGAGCGGGGATTACGCGCGCAAGCGGGAACTCATCTTGTCCCATCATCTGGCGCTGTGGGACGCGGCGGCGCTGTGCGAGCGCGAGGGGAGCCTCGACAGCGACATGAAGGACGCCGTGCTCAACGACTTTGCGCCGCTGTACGCGCGCTGCCCGGGGATCAAGGCGGCGCTATGCAACGGAGGCACGGCGTACAATCTGTTTTCAAAGAGCGGCGCGGCGGGCGTTTCCCGCGCGCTGCGCCTGCCGAGCACCAGCCCGGCGTACACGCTGCCCTACGCGCGCAAGCGCGAAGCGTGGGGCGAGGCGCTGCGCGAGGCGGGCATCCTTTGACGCGAAACGAACGGGGGAGGAAAAGAGCATGAACATGGTGGACGTCATCCTCAAAAAGAAGGAGGGCGGGGCGCTTTCGACCGAGGAGATCCGCGCCTTTGCGCGCGGCGCGGCCGACGGCAGCGTGCCCGATTACCAGCTCGCGGCGCTGCTGATGGCGATCTGCTTTCGCGGCATGGACGCGCGCGAGACGACCGACCTGACGATGGAGATGATGCGCTCGGGCAGCGTGGTCGATCTCTCCTCCATCGACGGCGTGTGCGTGGACAAGCACTCCACCGGCGGCGTCGGCGACACGACGACGCTCGTGCTCGTGCCGCTGGCCGCCGCGTGCGGCGCGAAGGTTGCCAAAATCTCCGGGCGCGGGCTGGGCCACACCGGCGGCACGCTCGACAAGCTGGAGAGCATCCCCGGCTGCTCCGTCGAGGAGAGCGAGGAGGCGTTCATCCGGCAGGTGAAGGAGATCGGCTGCGCCGTGATCGGCCAGAGCCGCGACCTGTGCCCGGCGGACAAGGCGCTCTACGCGCTGCGCGACGTCACCGGGACGGTCGGCTGCGTGCCGCTGATCGCGTCGAGCATCGTCTCCAAAAAGCTCGCCAGCGGCGCGGGCGCGATCGTGCTGGACGTGAAGACCGGAAGCGGCGCGCTCATGCGCACGCTGGAGGAATCCATCGCTCTGGCGCGCGCGATGGTGGACATCGGCGCGCAGGCGGGGCGGCCCATCCTCGCGCTGGTCACGGGCATGGATCAGCCGCTGGGCACGCACGTCGGAAACGCGCTGGAGGTCAAGGAGGCCATCGACATCCTCGCCGGGCGCGCGGGCGGCGACCTGCTGACCGTGTCGCTGGAGCTGGGCGGGCGGATGCTCGTCGCGGCGGGCCTCGCGCGGGACGTGGCGGACGGCAAGGCGCGCATGACGGCGGCGCTCGAGAGCGGCGCGGGGCTGCGCAAGCTCGCCGAGATGATCGCCGCGCAGGGCGGGGACGCGCGCGTGTGCGAGGACGTCTCGCGCCTGCCGCAGGCCAAACACCTGATCGACGTGCCTGCGCCCCAAAGCGGCTACGTCTCCGCGATGGACACGACGGCCATCGGCTACATCGCGCAGGACATGGGCGCGGGGCGCAAGCGCAAGACCGACGTCATCGACCCGGCGGTCGGGCTGGTGATGCGCGCGCGGCTGGGCGAGCGCGTGGAGGCCGGGCAGCCGCTGTGTACCCTGCATCTGAACGACGCCTCTCAGGCGGAGGCGCTCGCTGCGCGCATGCGCTCCGCCGTCACGATCGCAAAGGAGCGAGCGGCGCTGCCGCCGCTCGTCTACGCAGCCGTGTCGCCCGAGGGCGTCGAGCGCGCGTGATCTGATCTTGATCTGATCTCTTGAAAGGAACCCCATTTTCGGAACGTATGAAGAAACAGAAAAACACGGGCCGCAGAACGAAGCTGCTGCTGCGCCACCTGCGGCCCGCCGCTTCGGCGTTCGCGCTGGGCATCGGCGCGTCGCTCGTCTCGACGCTGCTGCGCACGCTCTTCACGCAGGTCATCCGCTTTACCGTGGATACCGCGCTGCTGGGCGACGGCGCGGGCGTATCCGCGCCCCGGCTGCTGCTGGAGGCGTGTACGTTTGCGGCGCTGGTCGCGCTGCTGGAATTCATCGCCGGGTTCGTGCAGGACAGCAACCTGCCCAAGGCGTCCGAGCGGTTCGTCAAGTCGCTGCGGGACGCGCTCTACAGGCATATCCAGCGCCTGCCGTACAGCTGGCACGTCGAGCATTCCACGGGCGACGTCATCCAGCGCTGCACGGCGGACGTCGAGGTTGTGCGCGCGTTTGTGGTGGAGCAGCTCTTGACGCTGGTGAGCACGGTGTTCTTTATCGCCGTCTACGCGAGCGTCATGTTTTCGATGAACGGACGGCTGGCCGTGGTGGCGTTTGCGTTCATGCCGGTGATCGTGGCGACCTCCGCGATCTTCTTTTCACGCATCTCCAAGCACTTTCAGGAGGCCGACGAGGCCGAGGGCGCGCTTTCCGCCGACATTCAGGAGAACCTGACGGGCGTGCGCGTCGTGCGCGCGTTCGGGCGCGAGCGCGCGGAGCTGGAGAAGTTCCGAGTCAAGAACCAGCGCTTCACCGACCTGTGGATCCGCGTCGGGCACATGATGACGGCCTTCTGGTCGATAAACGACGTGTTCAGCGCGGCGCAGCTGCTCTGCGTCATCCTGCTGGGCGTGCGCATGTGCGTGGGCGGCGCGCTCTCGCCGGGCACATATCTCGCGTTTGTCAGCTACACCTCGCAGCTCACATGGCCCGTGCGTCAGCTGGGCCGCGTGCTCTCGGAGATGAGCAAGGCCGGCGTGTCCATCGACCGCCTGCTCTACATCCTCGAGGCGGAGCCGGAGCAGGAGCCGGAGCGCCCGAAGGCCGCCGATCTCAGCGGCGAGATTCGCTTTGAGCACGTCAGCTTTTCCTATGGAAGGACGCCCGTGCTGCGCGACGTCAGCTTTTCCGTGCCCGGCGGCGGAACGCTGGGCATCCTCGGCGAGACGGGCAGCGGCAAGAGCACGGCGGCGCTGCTGCTGGCGCGCCTCTACGACCCGGACGAGGGCCGCGTGACCATCGGCGGCGTGGACGTGCGCGAGATGGACCCGCGCGCGCTGCGCCGCGGCGTGGGCGTCGTATTGCAGGAGCCGTTCCTGTTCTCGCGGACGCTGCGCGAGAACATCGCCATCGCGCGCGAGGACGCGACGCCGGAGGAGATCGACGCCGCCGTGCGGGACGCCTGCCTGCAGGACGCCGTATCGGAATTCAAGGACGGGCTGGAGACCGTCGTCGGCGAGCGCGGCGTGACGCTCTCCGGCGGGCAGAAACAGCGCGCCGCCATCGCCAGAACGCTGCTCACGCGCGCGCCGATCATGGTCTTTGACGACGCGCTCTCCGCCGTAGACGCGAAGACGGACGCGGCCATCCGCGCGCGGCTTCGCGAGGCGGCGGGCAGCGCGACGCTCGTGCTCATCGCGCACCGCGTGGCGACGCTGGCGGACGCGGACGAGATCATCGTGCTGGAGGACGGGCGCGTCGTCGAGCGCGGCACGCATGCGGAGCTGATGGCCAAGGGCGGCGTCTACGCGCGCGTGGCCGCGATGCAGTCCGCCGAGGGAGAGGAGGGCGCGCAATGAGTGAACAAAAAAGGCGCGCGGACTTCTCGCTCGCCCCGTGGAAGCGGCTGCTGCCGTTTTACCGCCGTTACCGGGGCCTGATCGCGATCGTGCTGGTGAGCAACGTGCTGATCGCCGCGGGGGATTTCCTGCTGCCGCTTCTGCAGGCGGAGGCGGTCGACGCCTTCATCATGACGGGGACGCTCGCGGGCCTCGGCGCCTATGTGGCGCGGTATCTCGCCGTCGTGGCGATGGAGCTTGCGGCGCTGGTCGTCAACTTCCTGGGCGCGATGCGGCTGGAGATGTGCGCCGGGCGGGACATGAAGGAGGGCTGCTTTGTCAACCTGCAAAGGCTCTCCCTCGATTACTACAATGTGACCAGCGCGGGACATACGCTCTCGCGCGTGATGAGCGACACCAACCGCATCGCGAGCAACTGCGCGTGGGCCATCCCGGACGGCGCGTGGAGCCTCGCGTATATCCTCGGCGTGTACGCCGTGATGTTCCGCCTCTCGCCGTCGCTGGCGCTGACGCTGGCGGCGCTCGCCCCGCTGGTCGCGGCGCTGACGTTCTACTTCCAGCGGCGGCTCATCGCGCTCAACCGCGACGTGCGCGCGCAGCATTCCAAGATCACCTCCGGCTACAACGAGGGGATCATGGGCGCGAAGACGAGCAAGACGATGGCGCTGGAGGAGAGGCTTTCCAGCGAGTTCTCCGAGACGACGGCGCGGGCCGCGCGCGCGGGCATCCTGCACGGGCGGATGCGCGCGATCTATGTGCCGCTGGTCGTCTTCTGCGGCGCGCTGGGCGCGAGCGCGACGCTCCTGCGCGGCGGGCGCATGGTGCTGCTGGGCGCGCTGAGCCTCGGCACGCTCAGCGCCTTCATGACCTACGCGCTGAGCCTCTTTCAGAACTTCCGCCAGCTCGCGAGCGACATCTCGCTGATCATCTCCATGCAGGCGAATGTGGAGCGCGTGGCGGAGCTGCTGACCGAGACGCCGACCGTGCGCGATACGCCCGAGATCGAGGCGAAGTACGGCGACAGCCTGAACCCCAAGCGGGAAAACTGGGAGCCGATGCACGGCGACGTGGAGTTTGACGACGTGTCGTTCCACTACGTCGAGGGCGGCGAGGAGGTGCTCTCGCACTTCAACCTGAAGGTGCCGCAGGGCGACACCGTCGCCATCGTCGGCGAGACGGGCGCGGGCAAGAGCACGCTGGTCAACCTCGTCTGCCGCTTCTTTGAGCCGACGGCGGGCCGCGTGCTGATCGACGGGCGCGACGTGCGCGAGCGCAGCCAGCTCTGGCTGCACAGCCACATCGGCTATGTGCTGCAGGAGCCGCACCTGTTTTCCGGCTCCATCCGAGAGAACATCCGCTACGGCCGCCCGGACGCCACGGACGAGGAGGTCGAGGAGGCGGCGCGCGCCGTATCCGCCGACCGCGTGGCGGCCAAGCTGCCCGACGGCTACGACGCCGACGTGGGCGAATGCGGCGACAAGCTCTCCACCGGGGAAAAGCAGCTGATCTCGTTCGCGCGCGCCGTGCTGGCGAAGCCGCGCATCTTCGTGCTCGACGAGGCGACCAGCTCCGTGGACACGGAGACCGAGCAGGCCATCCAGCGGGCGACGCGCACGCTGATGCAGGGCACGACCTCCTTTGTGATCGCGCACAGGCTTTCGACCATCCGGCAGGCGGACGTCATCCTCGTGATCGACCACGGAAAGATCGTCGAGCGCGGCACGCACGAGGAGCTGCTCGCCCTCGGCGGCGCGTACTACGAGCTGTACACCACGCAGCTGAGCCGGCAGGAAAGGCCGGGCCAAGCGCGTGAAAGAAGGCCTTGACTTTTTCGGCGTTTCGCCGTATACTGTGCTTGCCTGAAGCGACGAAGAAGAGTACCCTCGCCGATGCCCTTCCAAGAGAGGCGCGCCTTGGCTGCGAGCGCGCTGTGGGGCGGCGGGGCGAAGACCGCCTTCCGATCGGGCCGCGCGGCGCGCGATAGAGCGCCAAAGAGCATCAATCAGGGTGGAACCACGGGCTGAAGACTGCGCTCGTCCCTCGAATCACACGAGGGACGAGTTTTTTGGCTCCGTCCGGGATCGTCAGCAGTGAACAGACCGAAGGTCTGTTTGTGCTCCGCGCGGCGCAAGGGCGCGGGCGGAGCGGCGAAAGGGAGGAAGAGCATGAAGATCATCTACAAGGACGGCACAGTCGCCGAGTGCCCGCAGGACGAGGAACTGCACGTTCTGCGCCACACGGCGGCGCACATCCTCGCGCAGGCGGTGAAGCGGCTTTACCCGCAGGCGCGCTTTGCCTACGGCCCGGCGACGGAGAAGGGCTTCTATTACGACGTCGATCTGGGCGAGACGAAGCTCTCGGACGAGGATTTTCCCAAGATCGAGGCCGAGATGGCCAAGATCGTCAAGGAGAATCTGCCGATCAAGCCGTTTGTGCTCTCGCGCGCGGACGCGATCAAGCTGATGCAGGAGCGCGGCGAGATCTACAAGGTGGAGCACATCGGCGACCTGCCCGAGGACGCCGAGCTGAGCTTCTACCAGCAGGGCGAGTACATCGACATGTGCGTCGGCCCGCACCTCACCTACACCAAGGCGCTCAAGGCGTTCAAGCTCACGCAGCTCTCCGGAGCGTACTGGAAGAACGACAAGGACAACATCATGCTCACCCGCATCGGCGGCATCGCGTTCCGCAATGCGGACGAATTGCAGGAATACCTCAAGCTGCTTGAGGAGGCCGAGCGGCGCGATCATCGCCGCATCGGCAAGGAGATGGGCCTGTTCATGCTCTGCGACGAGGGGCCGGGCTTCCCCTTCTTCCTGCCCAAGGGCATGGCCGTGCGCAACGCGCTGATCGACTACTGGCGCGACATCCACTTTGAGAACAACTACGTCGAGGTGTCCACGCCGCTGATCATGAACCGCCATCTCTGGGAGACGAGCGGCCACTGGGATCACTACAAGGACAACATGTACGCCACCAAGATCGACGGCGAGGACTACTGCATCAAGCCCATGAACTGCCCCGGCGGCGTCATGGTCTACCGCAGCCAGCCCCACAGCTACCGCGAGCTGCCGATGCGCGTGGGCGAGCTGGGCCTCGTCCACCGGCACGAGCTGAAGGGCGCGCTGCACGGCCTGTTCCGCGTGCGCTGCTTCACGCAGGACGACGCGCACATCTTCATGCGGCCCGACCAGATCGAAAGCGAGATCATCGGCGTGGTGGGGCTGATCGATCAGGTGTACAAGAAGTTCGGCTTTGACTACTTCGTCGAGCTGTCCACACGCCCCGAGGACAGCATGGGCAGCGATGAGGACTGGGAGGCCGCGACCAACGGCCTCAAGGGCGCGCTGGAAAAGCTCGGCCTGCCCTACATCGTCAACGAGGGCGACGGCGCGTTCTACGGCCCCAAGATCGACTTCCACCTGCGCGACTGCCTCGGGCGCACCTGGCAGTGCGGCACCATCCAGCTCGACTTCCAGATGCCGCTCAACTTCGGCCTCGAATACGTCGATGAGGACGGCTCGCGCAAGCGCCCGATCATGATTCACCGCGTGTGCTACGGCTCCATCGAGCGGTTTATCGGCATCCTCACCGAGCACTTCGCCGGAAAATTCCCGACGTGGCTCGCGCCCGTGCAGGTGAAGGTGCTGCCCGTGTCCGACAAGAGCCTCGATTACGCGCGCGGCGTCTACGAGGCGCTGCGCAAGGCGAAGATCCGCTGCGAGCTGGACACCCGCAACGAGAAGATCGGCTACAAGATCCGCGAGGCGCGGCAGGTCGATCGCGTGCCGTACATGCTCATCCTCGGCGAAAAGGAGGTTGCCTCCGGCGACGTCTCCGCGCGCGTGCGCGAGACCGATCAGACCGAGACGATGAGCCTCAATGCGTTCATCGCGCGGGTGAAGAAGGAGATCGAGGAGCGCGCCTGACGGAAAAATATGGCTCGGGATACAAAAAGCGCTTGACAAACGGGCCGCTTTATCGTACAATACCCTAGTACGAAGTAGAAGCCGCCCGCTTCTCGCCCGGCGACCCGCGTTGCCGTGGCACATGGCATGCTTTTTGCGCAGCAGGAGCGGGCAGGTTTGCCCGCTCCTTTTTGCACGCTGTGCAAGACAGAACTTGGAGGTGTATCGCTAAAAACATGGCTGATCTGATGATGAACGAGGAGATCCGTGACCGCGAGGTGCGCGTCATCGACCAGAACGGCGCTCAGCTCGGCGTGCAGCCGATCCGCGCGGCGCTCGAGCTGGCCGAGCAGGCCGGGCTTGATCTGGTGAAGATCGTGCCGACCGCAAAGCCGCCCGTCTGCAAGCTGATGGACTATGACAAGTACCGCTACGAGCAGGCCAAGAGGGAACGCGAGATCCGCAGAAATCAAAAGGTCGTCTCCATCAAGGAGGTGCAGCTCTCCGCCACGATCGCCGAGAACGACGTGCAGACCAAGGCGAAGGCTGCGATCCGCTTCCTTCAAGGCGGAGACAAGGTCAAGGTCTCGATTCGCTTCCGCGGCAGGCAGATCACCCACCAGGAGATCGGCCTCGCCGTGATGCAGGACTTCGTAGAGCGCGTGAAGGACGTGGCCGTCGTGGAGCGCAAGCCCCTCGTCGAGGGCCGCCACATGATCATGATCCTCGCGCCCAAGGACCCCAACAAGGAAGCCAAACAGGCGAAAGAATAACCACCCGGAGAGGAGGACATCCCCATGCCCAAGCAAAAGACCCACCGCGGCGCCGCAAAGCGCCTCAGCCTCACCAGCGGCGGCCTCGTCAAGCGCGCCAAGGCGTTCAAGCGCCACATCCTCAACAAGAAGAGCCGCAAGACGAAGCGCAATCTTCGCCGCACCGCGTATGTCTCCGAGAGCTACGCCGGAACGATGAAGAAGCTCATCCCGTACAAGTAAGCCGCTGGAAGAGCAAGGAGGTTTGAAGCAACATGGCAAGAATCAAAGGGGCCGTCAACGCCCATAAGAAGCGCAGAAAGGTTCTCAAGCAGGCGAAGGGCTACTACGGCGCGAAGTCCAAGCAGTACCGTGCCGCGAAAGAGCAGGTCATGCGCTCGCTGCGCTATGCGTACATCGGTCGCAAGCTGCGCAAGCGCGACTTCCGCTCGCTGTGGATCACGCGCATCAACGCGGCCGCCCGCATGAACGGCCTGTCCTACTCGCGCTTCATGAGCGGCCTCAAGAAGGCCGGGATCGACCTGAACCGCAAGGTGCTGGCCGATCTGGCGGTGAACGACGCCGCAGTATTCGCGAAGCTCGTGGAGATCGCCAAGAAGGCGTAAGAAAAAGCCAGAACCCGCCGGGGACAAGCTCTCCGGCGGGTTTTGTCTACTCTGTAAAACGTCCCAGTCTGCGACCAATGGGTACACGCCTTGACGGGGGTGTAGGGGCCTGTATGGTTTGAAGGGGCGCTACATAGGGTAGGGGGATAGGGAAGCGCGCGAGAAGCGCCACAGGCCGACGGCCACGGGCGCAAAAGCTTGGGGATTAAAAAAGCGCTTTGGAGGTGGAGGCGGGCACAGGCCGCCGCAACAGCGTGGGAAATAAGAGAGCGCTTCGGAGGTGGGGGCGGGCACGGCCCGCCGCAGGCCGCGGCCACGGGCGCAACAGCTTGGGGAATAAGAGAGCGCTTCGGAAGTGGAAACGGCCACAGGCCGCCGCAACAGCGTGGGAAATAAGAGAGCGCTTCGGAGATGGAGGCGGGCACAGCCCGCCGCCGACTGTCAAAAGGAGCAGAAAATAATTGTTAAGATTTGCTTTTTGAAGTTGACAAGGGCGCACAGGCGTGGTAGAATATCCCATAGAATTAAGGTGGGTGGATTCTCTGAAGAAGTAATTATATAAAAATATACAATTCTTCAGAGAGGCCCCAAAACAGACCGACCGAAAGGAGGGTGAAGCGACGGACGTGGACATGAGCTGTCAAAGTGCGAAGAAATCCTGCTGTCGCTTGACTTTCTTCGACAGGAGGCCGCGAACAGACCAAGGTCTGTTCGGAACGGGGCCGGGAAGATCTCCCGCGTGGGACGACGGCCCGTCCCCGGATCTATCCTCCGGGTTCCCGGCGGCGCGAACGACGCGCGGCATATGAGGTTCCCCGGGAAAGGCTGCCAGCGCCAAAGCTGAGCCAACGCAGACCATCGGTCTGGGCACGATTGATGGAACCCCTCATCCCGTCGCTGACGCGACAACGGCATCCCGAACGGCGGCGCGCCGTTCCATCCCAAGCCCGCGCGCGGCGCGGCATTCCAACAGCAACGCAATCGACCGATCATAAACCGACACAACATCACGACACAAGGAGGAACCGAGCTATGAAGAAATGGGTTTCCACGCTGTTATCCATTCTGCTTCTGCTCAACAACTTCGTCACCCCCATTTCCGCCATCGCGGAAACGACGGCTGACGAGCAGCAGACGCCCGTCGTCGAGACGCTCGACGGCGAGGAAGATGCGTCAATCCCCGAGGAGACCGGGTCGGATGCGCCCGACGAAGAGGATGACGCACCCGCCGTCGTGCTCATCGACGGCATCGACGTCATCGAAGAGCTGGACGGGAACGGCGATTCCGCCGACGAGACCGTCCAGACAGGCGAGGAGAGCGAAGACGAAGGCGACGCTTCCAATTATAGCGCGTTCGTTTCCGGCTACGCCTATACCGCCGCGAGCTGCGACGTGTATGACAACTTCGATCTCGCCGACGACGAGCTGGCCGCCCATGTGATGGGCACCCTCGAAGCCGGGCAGCTCGTTTACGCCATCGATCGCTACGGCGACGGCGTCTCCGACGACGACTGGATGCGCATCGCGTTCGCCGTCGAGCAGGACGGCGTGATCGACTTCGCGCAGGTCTACGTTCCGGTCAGCAGCCTGAACGCCGTGCCCGCCGAGGAGACCGACGCGCTGAAGGCCGAGCTGGCCGCCGCCGACAACGCCGCCAGCTTTGACGGCAAGCCGCTCACCCCCGCCGCTTTCTCGCTGAAGATCGCCGCCCCCGCGGCCGACGACCAGCAGGCGGACGAGGAGGAGGAGGAGGATACCTCCGGCGACGTTCCCGCGCCGCTGCCGCCCGTGGCGACGGTGTATGAATTCGCCTGCGGCCTCGAGGCCCACACCCATACCGAGGCCTGCTACAACGAGGCCGGAGAACCGACCTGCGGTCTGGTCGAGCATGTTCACGACGCGAACTGCCTCGCCGCCGCGCAGTTTGAGCAGCCCGAAGAGCAGCCCGACTATCACTGGGAAGAGGAAGAGCCGACCCAGTCCGAGGAGACGGCTGAGCCGATCACCGAGCTGCAGACCCAGTGCGGAAACAGCATCATCACGCTGACCGCCGACCCGGGCGTCATCCCCGACGGCGCGGAGCTGGTCGCGTACCCCGTGGACGATCCGCATGTGATGATCAGCATCTTCCAAGCGGTTCCCGCGGGCATGGATCTTGAATCCTATGCCGCCTACGACATCAAGCTGCTGGTGGACGGCGAAGAGGTCGAGCCGAGCGATGACGTTCATGTGGAGATCACCAACGCGATCTCGACCGTGAGCCTGTTCAGCGCGAACGTGAACGAAAAGCAGACCGTGGTCTTCCACATCAGCGACGAGGGCGCGATCCCGATGACCGGGCTTCGCGACGTGACCTCGACCGTTCGCTTCGATGCGCCGCACTTCTCCATCTACGCGGTGGCGGTGTTCACGCTCAAGACGGTGGATGGCACGCAGAATGGCGAACGCGTCAAGCTTCCTCCTATTGAGGAGTATTATCAGACGAAGACCAAGAACGGCCATATCAAGGTCACCATTGATGGTCATGAGGAGGACATCGACCTCAATTCTCCGGCGTTTGACTTCCACATCTTTGCCGACGAGGCTTCGCTGAACCAGCACACCAATGGTAACGTTGCCGCCAATGTGCTGCACGGCAACGGCATAAACTTTGGCAACAATCAATACAAGAATAGCGGCTTCGATCAAGAGGTTTACATTGGCGAACGCGCCGACGGACTTGGCAGTATTGCGGGTGGCGGTCGAGTCATCATTGGCAGCACTGTGTATTGGACGGAGGTCGATAACGGGAACCATGTGGCGATTGGCACCGCAGCGGTCGCTTATCAGGATGGTAAGCCCGGCTATTGGAAGGACGGCCAATGGGTTGAGATTACTGACTGGAGCACCTATAAACAGGCTTCTGATAGAATGTACACGAACGACGTTTATCAGGAGCAGGCAGGTTATGGGCGATACCTCGACATCGAGGCAGAACTTGGCAAGCTGTCTGATACTTCCAAGAAGCTTGCAAACGCCACAGTGACTGATGGCGTAAAGGTTGAGCAAGACGGCACGGATACCTTCCGGCACAAAATCGACACAAAGGGCAAGGGCGACGTCGTCATCGTTGATATCGTCGCCAGCAAGTACACGACTACCGACATCTTCAATGTCTGGACTGAGCCGGGCCAGACGGTTGTCATCAACGTCGATGTGACGAACATGAAGGATCTGTCCCAGTGGGAGTCGCATCTCAACGGTTTGGGCAACGCCGAAAACTCGATCTACTACGACTGCAACCTCATCTGGAACTTCTACACGAAGGACGCCGCGAACAATAAGGTACCGTGCGCCGACGAACTCAAAGTTGGCAGCGGCAACGGCTTCTTTGGCACCGTCCTTGCGCCGGATTCCGATCTGGTCAGCTATGGCGCTATCAACGGTACCGTCATCGGCAAGAAGACCCATCAGAACGGCAACGAGTCTCACCAGATGTTCTTCCACACCGGCAACTCTGCGCGGTACACGGTCAACAAGCAGTTGATCGACGACCCCAGCGCCGGGAAGAAGACCTTCTACTTCGCGCTGTTCTACGATAAGGAAGGCACGAACCGCGTCAAGGATTCGCCTGTCGTGGCGGTGGATGTCATGCCGGGCGAGACGGCGGGTGCGTACTTCTACGATCTCGACGAGCAGTACTACGTCTTTGAGACGGACGCGTCCGGCAACCGCATTACCGGCGGCAACTACGCTATCGGCGGCAACGGCGGTACGCTGGGCGGAAGCAAGACGGAGACCACGATCGTCAACAGCCACAAGGCCGCTTATGCGCCGCAGGTACACAAGACGGTCATCGGCGCGGTTGACCCGAACAAGGTGTTTGAGTTCGTGCTGACGGACGGCAAGGGCTACACAGACACCGCGGAGGTAAAGGGCGCCGGTACGGCGAGCTTCAAGACGATCGAATACGACACGGACGGCACATACACATATACGATCAAAGAGACCGCTGGAGACGACGACGGCATCACCTACGATCGGGGCACATGGACTGTGACCGTTAAGGTCGCTAAGAATGACGGCAAGCTTAGCATCGCGAGCGTGAATTACGCGTACAGCGCGCCTGACAGTGAGCACACGGCGAGCGACTATGCTGAGTTCGTCAACAGGGGGCCGGAGAAGGACGAGGCGAGCTTCGAGCCGAAGGTCGAGAAGATCGTCGAGGCTGCGCCGGGCAGCGCCATTCCGGACGAATTCAGCGCGAAGTTTGACTTCACGTTGACGCTGACGGCGGCTAAGCCTGAGAGCGGCGTCGATATGAAGATCGGCGACACGAAAGAGACGTTTGTGACTTGGACAAAGGACGGCCCCAATGAGGCGGCGACCTTCGGCGAGGTCAAGTTCACGGAGGCCGGCGAGTACACCTTCGAGATCAAGGAGAAGAAAGGCGACGTTAAGAACGTCACCTACAACACCGATCCGCAGACGATCACGGTCAAGGTCGAATCCAAGGATGGCAAGCTGACCGCGACTGCGGACCCGGTCAGCGCGAAGGTGACGGTCACGAACACCTACGAGGAGCAGAAGGCTTACTTCACGCCGGGCGTGGAGAAGGTCGTTACCGGCCCTGTGCGTGACGACGAGAAGAATAAGACGTTCACGTTCGACCTGACCTGCGAACCGAAGACCGGTGTGACGCTTGGCAACACTCATGTCGTGGTGAACGAATACGACAAGGTATTCAACTTCGGCGAAGTGACGTTCACGCAGGAGGGCGAATACACCTTCACGATCACTGAGGTGAAGCCCAATCCTGTTCCCAAGGGCTGGACTTATGCCGAGCCGCAGACGATCACGGTCGTCGTGGCGCCGGGCAAGGACGGCAAGCTCGAGGCCAAGGTGAAGGACGACGGCGTCGCCTATGTGACGGCGGTGAACACCTACGAGCGTGCGGACGGCAGCCTCACGTTGAAGGTGAAGAAGAACGTGACCGGCCCCGTGAGCAAGGCTGACGAGGATAAGGAGTTCACGTTCGAGCTGACGGCGGATGCCAGCAATCCTGCCGGCGCGACGCTGCCTGACAATACCACGGTTACGGTGACCGCGAAGGACGACGCGAAGGCTTTCGGCGACATTGAGTTCACCGAGCCGGGCGTGTATAAGTTCACGATCACTGAGGTGAAGCCCGAGCCTGTTCCCAATGGCTGGACATACGCCGAGCCGCAGACGGTGACGGTTGAAGTGACGGACGTTGGCGGCAAGCTCGCGACGAACTACACTGACGACACCTACACCGTGACGGCGGTGAACACCTACGGCCACGAAGACGGCGGCTTTGAGCTGGGCGTGAAGAAGAGCATCACCGGCCCCGTGAGCGCGGACGCGAAGGATAAGACGTTCAAGTTCACGTTGAGCGCTGTTGATGGCAATCCTGCCGGCGCGACGCTGACCGGGCAGACCACCTTGGAGGTAACGGCGGACGGACAGCCTGCGTACTTCGGCGGCATCGAGTTCACGGAGGCGGGAACGTACAAGTTCACGCTCGCCGAGGATAAGACTGGCGAGACCGCTGGCTGGGATTACTTCGACGACAAGACCATCACGGTTGAAGTAAAGGACGTTGACGGAAAGCTCGTTGCCACAGCTGACGGTCAGGCTTCCCCGTATGTCGTGACGGCGGTGAACGACTACGAGCGTGCAGACGGCAGCCTCACGTTGAAGGTGAAGAAGAACGTGACCGGCCCCGTGAGCAAGGCTGACGAGGATAAGACGTTCACGTTTGAGCTGAAGGCGGACGCCAACAATCCTGCGGGCGCGACGCTGCCCGACAATACCACCGTTACAGTGACCGCGAAGGACGACGCGAAGGCTTTCGGCGACATTGAGTTCACCGAGCCGGGCGTGTATACGTTCACGATCACCGAGGATAAGACCGGCGAGACCGATGGCTGGCATTACTTCGAGGGTGAGACCATCACGGTCGAAGTGACGGACGTTGGCGGCAAGCTCGCGACGAACTACACTGACGACACCTACACCGTGACGGCGGTGAACACCTACACGACGACGGAAGCCAGCTTCACGCCGAGCGTGGAGAAGGTTGTCACCGGCACAGCCCCGACGAAGACGTTCACCTTCCAGTTGAAGGACGAGAACGGCAACGTGCTCGGCACGGCGACGGTGAACGGCGAAGGCACGGCGAGCTTTGAGCCGCTGACCTACGCGACGACGGGTACGTTCAACTACACCGTGAGCGAGGTTGCGGGCGACGATGCCGGATTCACCTACGACACGACGGTCTACAATCTGGCCGTGACCGTTGAGGATGTGGGCGGCAAGCTTGAGGCGACGGGCGTCTACAACGCAGACCCGGCGATCAAGGCTGCGAAGTTCACGAACGAGTACACGACGAAGGAAGCGACGGCTGACTTCCCGTTCGTGAAGACGATGCAGGGCCGCGACTTCCAGACGGGCGACAGCTTCACCTTCACCCTGAAGGCGCTCACGAATCCCGCGCCGCTGCCTGAGAAGACCAGCGTGACGCTGGAGCCGACGGAAGGCCATGAGATCGGCGGCACGTTCGGCACGGCCACCTACACCGCTGTGGGTGGGTACGACTACACGATCACCGAGGAGAAGGGCACGGCTAAGGGCGTCACCTATGATGGAACGACTTGGCGCGTACATGTGGAAGTGACGGACAACGGCGAAGGCCAGCTCGTCGCGACCACGACCTTCAACGACAAGGAATCCGAGGTGGGCGCGCAGTTCACCAACACCTACACCTACTCCGACGACCCGACCATCCAGCCGGGCGTGAGGAAGACGCTTGACATCGTCGGCGGCGACAAGGCGCCGGAGGATCTGACGTTCACCTTCACGCTGACGGACGAGAACGAAGACTCCACCGGCATGGTGATGCCGCAGCAGACGGAGATCACCGTCAAGGCGACCGAGCTTGTGGACAACAAGGACTGGACGGAGAAGTTCGGCGAGATCGCCTTCCACAAGGCTGGAACGTACACCTTCACCATCAAGGAGACGGCGGACGAGAGCAACACCAACGTCACCTATGATAAGGGCACTTGGACGCTGACCGTGGAAGTTGTGGAGAACGACGTACACGCGCTGGAGATCAAGAGCCATGTGATGGCGAAGGACGGCACCACGCCCGAGACGCCGGACGCGCTGGATGCGGTCTTCGCGAACACCTACACGACGACGGAAGCCAGCTTCACGCCGAGCGTGGAGAAGGTTGTCACCGGCACGGCCCCAACGAAGACGTTCACCTTCCAGTTGAAGGACGAGAACGGCAACGTGCTCGGCACGGCGACGGTGAACGGCGAAGGCACGGCGAGCTTTGAGCCGCTGACCTACGCGACGACGGGTACGTTCAACTACACCGTGAGCGAGGTTGCGGGCGACGACGCCGGATTCACCTACGACACGACGGTCTACAATCTGGCCGTGAGCGTTGAGGATGTGGGCGGCAAGCTTGAGGCGACGGGCGTCTACAACGCAGACCCGGCGATCAAGACGGCGACCTTCACCAACACCTACGAGGCGGCTCCGACCGACTACACGCCGGAAGTCGAGAAGGTCATCAAGGGCGAGAACCCGCCGGAGGATGAGGTCTTCATCTTCAACCTGATCGACAGCGACGGGACGATCATCGACACCGTGCGGCTGTACGGCGCCGGTAAGACCTCGTTCGATCCCATCCATTACGAGGCGGCCGGAACCTACAACTACTCGATCGTCGAGGTCGATAACAAGACCAACAACTGGACGTTCGACGACACCGTGTACGGCCTGACCGTTGTGGTCACCGACGTGGATGCCAAGCTCACCGTGAGCGCCGTGTATATGCTGAACGGTGCGCCCGTGCCGGATAACGGCATCGCGACCTTCACCAACACCTACACGCAGAGCGACACGAGCCTGGCGATCGGCGGCATCAAGCGCATGGCCGGCCGCGACTTCCAGCAGGGCGACACCTTCACCTTCACGCTGAGTGCGCAGACGGAGAACGCTCCGATGCCCGCCCAGACGAGCGTGACCGTGACGCCTGCAAGCGGCAACGAGGTGGCGTACAGCTTCGGCGAGATCACCTACGATGCGGTCGCGAGCTACACCTACCGGATCACCGAGACCGCGTCCAACGCGATCGAGAACGTCACCTACGACACGACCGTGTGGACGGTCACCGTGGACGTCGTCCGCAACACGGACAACACGCTCACGGCGAACGCGACCTACACCTCTAACGCGACCGACGGCCGCCGCGCCGGTGAGTTCGTGAACACCTACACGATCCCCGAGATCGAGTACGTCACGCTCGGCGGCACCAAGACCTGGGTCGATGATGGCAACTCCGCCGGCGTGCGGCCCGCGGCCATCGAGGTTGTGCTCTACGCGAACGGCGTGCCTCAGGGCAACGTCCCGACGTGGAGCAACACCGACAGCGACGTGTGGAGCTACTCCTTCGCCAACCTGCCCGCGACCACGGCGGACGGCACGCGCATCGTGTACACCGTGACCGAGACGCCTGTGCCGCTGTACGAGAGCACGCAGGACGGCATGAACTTCATCAACCGCCTCATCCCGCGCGAAGAGGTCGAGTACACCAGCGTGTCCGGCACCAAGCATTGGGATGACAGCGACAACGCCCGCGATGTCCGCCCGGCGTCTGTGACCATCGAGCTGCTGCGCAACGGCGAGGTCATCGACCAGAGGACGGTCTCCGAGGCGAATGGCTGGAACTACTCCTTCACGAACCTGCCCACCGGCGACGGTTACGGCACCGCCTACACCTACGAGATCCGCGAGCAGATGGTGAGCGGTTACTACACGGTGTACGAGGGCTTCGACGTGACCAACGTCGAGCTGCCGACGCCTGTGCTGCACAGCTTCACGCCGGGTCAGGGACAGTTCGTCTCCCGCCAGCGTCCGAACTTCGAGACGTACACCGAGGAAGAGCTGGAAGACCTGATCGACCTGTTCGACTATGGCGTACCTCTGTTCGGCATGCTGCTGGGCACCGGCGATGAGACGCCGCTCTATCCGTTCGTCTTCGGCGGTGTCGGCGTGATCGCGCTGGCTGCGGCGCTGCTGATCGGCCGGAAGAAGAAGGCGAAGGCGCAATAATGAACAAGGGACTCAAAGCCCTGCTGATCGTCGTCGCGCTGGCCTGCTTCGGGATCGCGCTCTCGTACCCGATACGGTACGAGATGCAGACCCGGAGCAACCAGCAGACGATGCAGCGGCTGTCAGACCTGCGTGAAGCGGGACTGCGCAGCGCGACGCAGGCATCGGCCCAGCCCGACGGGACTGCGGCCCCTGCCTCGCAGGGCGGCCCTGTTACAAGCGACAAAACGTCTAAGGTAGAGACGGAGGCCGTTCCCGTTGAGGGGACGGCCCCGCCGATACCTGCGGAAGATCGCGCGGAGGAGACCGCACGCGAGGGCGCAGAGGCCGCGCCGACGGACGAGACGTCGCCCGAGGCGGGCCGCACAGACGCGCCGGACGCGACGACGGCCCCCGTAGGAGGCAACGCCGAGACGGCTGTGATCGCCGCGCCGTTGGACGGCAAAGCGGCCTTGGACGGGAGCGTCACGCGCACGCCGGAGGCCCCGGCTTCCAACGGCGAGGACGCGCAGAAGGCGACGGCTTCTCAGGGCACGAACGCTTCGGAGGCTTCGGTGACCGATGGCGCAGGCGCGCAAAAGGCGACGGCTTCGCAAGGGGCGAACGCGCAGGCGGCATCGGCCTCTGAGAGCGCAGGTGCGCAGACGGCGGCAAGCGTCGCCCCCCCCGCGCCGACGCCGTCCCCGTCTCCGTCGCCCACCCCATCCCCGACGCCGGATCGAACCATCCGCACGGGGGCTTTGCCCTACACGCTCAAGGAAAAGGTCGAGCTGGACGAATCGCGCATCCTGCCGCAGTATCAGGAGCTGTACGCGCTCAACCACGATATGGTCGGCTGGATCACGGTGCAGAACAGCGACATCGACTATCCCGTCGTGCAGTGCGAGGACAGCGACTACTATCTCAAGCACGACTTCTTCGGCGAGGAGAACAAGAACGGCCAGATCATTCTGGATA
Source organism: uncultured Clostridia bacterium (assembly GCA_947631405.1). Taxonomy (GTDB): domain Bacteria; phylum Bacillota; class Clostridia; order Christensenellales; family Aristaeellaceae; genus Ventricola. The sequence continues at coordinate 28,776 of CANRLC010000025.1, forward strand.
CGCTCTGCGATCCGTACACGCCGAGCTACAACCTCATCATCAGCGGACACAACATGAAGAACGAGAGCATGTTCTCTCGCCTCTACGAGTATTTCCGCTATAAGGAAGACTGGAAAAAGCACAAGTTCATCGAGTTTGACACGCTCATGGAGCAGCGGTATTATGTGGTGATCGCGGCCTTCTTCAGCGCCAATTACGACGAGGACGAGGAGGGCTTCCGCTACAACACGGACATCCGCTACCGCGTGGACGCGGAACAGTGGCTCGACGAGGTGCGCACCTACCAGCTCTACGACACGGGCCTCGACGCCGGGTTCGGCGACGAGTTTCTGACGCTCACGACATGCAACAGTAACCGCAGGAAAAACGGACGTTTCGTGGTGATTTGCAGAAGAATCCGGGAAGGGGAGACGATCGAATGAAAAAGCTGATCGCGCTGTTTGTTGCCCTGCTGCTCCTGTACGCCGTCCCCGCCAGTGCTGCGCAGTGGGCGGATGGCCGCAGCCCGCAGCAACCGTATCTCGGCGTGCCTGCCGTGGATTTCACGCAGACGCTCGGGTACATGATGTTTTATCCCAACGCGAAGATGGATGTCGGCACCGGCGTGCGCACGCTGTTCGTCTATTTGCCGCGCGAGGACGTCTACGCCGGTTCCGGCGAGCTGACCCTGCGCACGCAGGAGGACAGGGACGCGTGGACGATCGCGTTCAACGACACGCAGTACGTCCACCAGCGCGAGATGGTCGAGGACGAGTTGGTCAGCATGCAGTGGGGCAGCGGCACCTGCTTTGAGATCACGCTGCCCGTGTCGGTGAAGATCGACCGCCATTACTACGTCGATCTGGCGCGCGACTGCATTATCTCAAACGACAACACGGTCAGCAACCCGGCGCGCGACGGCGAGGAGACGTGGTCGTTTGACACGAAGTCCGAATACGGCGTCAGCGAGATGTCCTACCGCCGCATGCTGGCCGACGGCAGCTACGAGGAGGGCATCGTGAACCCGCAGCCCGGCGACGAGATTCGCTTCGACCTCGTCCTCGGCGGCGAGGCCAAGACGGCGGCGCTCTTCCAGCTCAGCGGGGCCAACTTCACGACCGCCTCCTATACGGAGAGCGCCGAGGTAATCGGCTCCGTCACGGAGGACGACCCCGCTTGGGGCGTGCTGTTCCTGGATGCCTCGGGCAACCAGATCGCGCAGATCACGTTCTGATGGACTTGCAAAGGGCCGGCGGCGCAAGCTGCCGGCCTTTTTGTGGAGAGCCGAAAGTGAGGCTTGATTGACAAAATCGGGGTTTGTGAGGAAGAAGCAATGACAATAGAATATAGAAAAGCAGAGCTAAATGATATTGAAGAAATATGTAACATGGTTCATGATGCTGTAGATGTTATGGAGCGAGATCATATTTTCCAGTGGGATGATTTATATCCCGCAAAAGGAGATTTTCGGAAAGATATTCAGAAAGGTCAACTTTTTGTTGGGCTAGTAAATGGGGAAATAGCGGTTATATACACCCTTAATCAAGAATGTGATAGAGAATATGAAAACGGTAAATGGAAATATATGGATGAGCCTTTTTATATCGTACATAGGCTTTGCGTGAATCCAACTTTTCAAAATGAAGGAATTGCTCATTCTACACTATTACATATTGAGAAGCAATTAAAGGAAATAGGCATTCATATCATTCGCTTAGATGTATTTTCAAATAACCCATTTGCATTAAGGCTATATCATTCTTTGGGTTATTTGAAAGTTGGTTATGCCGATTGGCGCAAAGGGAGATTCTTCTTGATGGAAAAGTGTTTTTAGCTATAAGTTCCCGTTTGTCGGTGTTGTGATTCACAAAGCGCGTTCCAGAAAAGCCTTTTCTTCCGCGAGAGGAGAACGGGCTTTTTCTATGCAGAAAGCAGATGACTCTGACGTCGACGCCGCGCAGTTCGCGGCAAAGCAGGCGAGAAAGGGCAATTCAAAAATGAAGTTTCATGCTTTGAACTTTTAATTTTTATTCGTGAACGGATTAAAACGCGATAAAAATGCAGGAATTGAATTTTAGACTTGTATTTTTGTTGACTTGCGCGTCCAATTGGACTATACTTCCACCAGCGCGGGAAATGGACGAGGCCGTCCGGCGCGCCGCGCAAATGCTTTGAAAGGGGACATTCGTATGGAACTGATCACACTTGAAACCGCACTGAACACGGGCTGGATATTGCTCGGCGCGGCGCTGGTCTTCTTCATGCAGGCGGGCTTCGCGATGGTGGAGACGGGCTTCACCCGCGCGAAGAACGCGGGCAACATCATCATGAAAAACCTGATGGACTTCTGCCTCGGCACACCGATCTTCTGGCTGATCGGCTTCGGCATCATGTTCGGCGGCACGAGCAAGTTCATCGGCGGGCTGGATCTGTTCACCGACGCCGGAGGCGATTGGGCGACGCTGATCTTCCAGACCGTCTTCTGCGCGACCTCGGCGACGATCGTCTCCGGCGCGATGGCCGAGCGCACGAAGTTTTCCGCCTACTGCATCTACTCGATGATCATCTCGGCGGTGATCTACCCGATCTCCGGCCACTGGATCTGGGGCGGCGGCTGGCTGGCGCAGCTCGGCTTCCACGATTTCGCCGGCTCTGCGGCCGTCCACATGGTCGGCGGCGTGGCGGCGTTCGTCGGCGCGGCGATCCTCGGCCCGCGCATCGGCAAATACGGCAAGGACGGCAAGGCGCGCGCCATCCCGGGGCACTCCCTGACGCTCGGCGCGCTGGGCGTGTTCATCCTGTGGTTCTGCTGGTTCGGGTTTAACGGCTGCTCCACCGTCGCCCTGACGGGCGGCGCGGACGAGACGGCGGCCCGCGTCTTCGTGACCACGAACCTCGCGGCGGCGGTCGCGACGGTGACCGTCATGTGCGTCACATGGGTGCGCTACAAGAAGCCCGACGTCTCCATGACCCTCAACGGCACGCTCGCGGGCCTCGTGGCGGTGACCGCCGGTTGCGACGTGGTGACGCCTGCGGGCGCGGCGATCATCGGCATCGTCGCCGGGTTCGCGGTCGTCTTCGGCATCGAGTTCATCGACCAGAAGATCAAGGTGGACGATCCCGTCGGCGCGGTCGGCGTACACGGGTTGTGCGGCGCGCTGGGAACGCTGCTCACGGGCCTGCTTGCCTACTACACCGGAAACGACGTCACGCGGATGGGCCTGCTCTACGGCGGCGGGTTCCGCTTCCTCGGCGTGCAGGCGCTGGGCGTGGTCGCGGTTGTCGCGTGGGTCGCGGTGACGATGACGGTCGTCTTCACGCTGCTCAAGAAGACCATCGGCCTGCGCGTGAGCAAGGCCGAGGAGCTGATGGGCCTCGACAAGCCGGAGCACGGCCTGACGAGCGCCTACGCGGACTTCATGCCCGTCGTCAGCGTGCTCGGCACCGAGGCCGGGGAGGCGCAGGCGATCGCCGCGGTCGGCAGCGCTGCCGTCCCGCCCGAGGCGCCCGTCGAGCCGGCTAAGGCGGTTCCGGTCACGCGCGTGTCCGGCGAGGGCGCGCCGAGCATGCACAAGGTCGTCGTCATCACGCGCCAGTCGCGCTTCGAGGCGCTCAAGAACGCGATGAGCGCCATCGGCGTCACCGGTATGACGCTGACCAACGTCGCGGGCTGCGGCCAGCAGAAGGGCGCGGCGGAGTATTATCGCGGCGTTCCGGTCGATGTGATGCTCCTGCCCAAGATCAAGCTGGAGATCGTGGTCTCCGCCATCCCGGTGGAGAAGGTGGTCGATGCCGCGCGCAAGGCGCTGTACACGGGCCATATCGGCGACGGCAAGATCTTCGTGTACGACGTGGCGGACGTGGTCAAGGTGCGCACCGGGGAACACGGCTTCGACGCGCTTCAGGACGAGGAGTGAGCGCGAGGCTCATAGCATGAGGAAAGGCTCCGCCTTCTGTGGAGGGCGGAGCCTCTCCTGCGCTTATGACGATTTTGTGACGATTCGGCATAGTTGGCCGTGCGCACGCTGCGCAGACTTTGCGCGAATGAGATCAAAACGGCGCGGCAAGCAAGCCGATTGTGACGGCGCGGACGCGCGAGGAGCGCTTGGGGGCGCTTTTTTGCGGGCGCATTGTGCGCAAAAGCGCCGGGATGCGTCGCTTTATGCGGCGGAAACGGCAAAATGAAAAAATTTTTTTGTTTTGGCAAGGCTGAGAAGAACATTCGACTTTTGGCCCACTGGATCACGCCGAATGAGGAACAGGCGAAGGACAAGCCGCCGAATGGCGGATGAATTGCGGCTTAAGCGGAAGGAATGTTCGTGTTTTTGGTTACAAAATGTTCATGAACTCGCAAAAAACCAGTAAAAAAACGGTTGACAAGCGCAAGTTCATGCGCTATACTGACAATACTCCGTGCGAGCGGAGATTGATCCTTGAAAACGATACAGAGACAAGAAGAACGCGCGGGAGCGGCGATCACGGCCGCTTCCGAAAGAACAGTCAA
>CANRLC010000026.1 GCA_947631405.1 uncultured Clostridia bacterium
CGGGTTTGCTCTTATTATACCTTTTCCTGTTTCTGATTTCTACCCCTTCTTTGTCCAGTTTTAGTTTACCACTTCAAGCGGAGCGCCGTACCCTGCCGCCAGTGGCGGCAGACGTCCCCCGAGCCGCAGGCGAGGGCGTAGCCCCCGTAACCCCAGCCCCGCGCCTACCCGTAAAGAAAAAGAACCCGAGCATAAGCGCATCAGGCTCTCCTTCTCTAAACAATGTTTCCACTATCCCCCGCCCGGTCTCGCAGACGCTTCGCATCCGCTCCCGGGCTGCTTTTCCTTTAGGGGTACGCTGGGGCGTCGCCCCAGACCCCACTGGGGATTTCATCCCCAGACCCCATCCTTTTGTTCCGTGCGTTTTGCGCTCACGCGAAGCGCTCATTGCCCACCGCGGTCGGCGTCTCGTCATAAAGCACGCGCTCGATCAGCGGCGCTTCCCGCAGAATGCGCCCAACCGTCCGCTCGATCACATCGTGCGGCAGCCTCGCCGGCATCAGCATGCCGCCGGACAGCGTCACCGCGCGCAGAATCATCATCTCGCTGCCCATCGCCAAATCTCCGCCCGCGAGAATCGGGAAGAACTTGTACAGCCTGCGCTCCATGCCCGCCTCGGTCAGCTCCTCGCGGAAGATCGCCTCGGCGATGCGCAGCGCGTGCAGGCGCTCGCCCGTCACCTCGCCGGGGATGCGCGCCGCGAGGCCCAGCATCGGGAACGGCTTCCTCCGCACGACGTCCTCGCCGAGCTGCAAGTGCTCCGCGAGCAGGCGCACCTCGTCCTTGAACAGGTCGCCCAGCGGCTCGCAGACGCCCATGCCGCTCGCCTGCCACGCGGCCGCGTGGCTGCCGCCGTAGTGGAGCAGGTCGCTGTATGTGGTGCCCAGCGCGATCGTGTGCGCGTCGCGCACCGACGCCGCCTGGCGCAAAACCTCCTCGCGCAACAGATCGACGACGACCTCCCGCTTCTCGTTCGGGCCGCGCTTGCCGCGCAACGCCTCGAGCACGTCGCCGGAGCGGTCGGCGCGCAGGAGCGGGATGTCCAGCCTCTGGCAGAGGGCCTGTACCTGCGCAGGCTCGTCCTGCCGCATGAGGCCGGTATCGACGAACACGGCGAGCATCCTCTCGCCGAACGCGCGCCTTGCGAGCGCCGCCGTCACCACCGAATCGACGCCGCCGCTGAGCGAGACGACCGCGCCGCCGCCCTGCGCGGCAAGCTCGTCGAGACCGCGCTGGGCCTCGGCGAGGATGGCCTCGGCGCTCCACCACGGCTCGCAGCCGCAGATGTCGCGCGCGAAATTCTTGAGCAGCGTGGAGCCGTCCGGGTCGTTGCGCTCCAGCTCGAACTGAACGCCGTAGAGCTTTCTCTGCGCGTCCTCGAAGGCGATGGTGCAGCCGGAGGCGCGCGCGGTCTCCTCCACGTCCGCCGGGAGCATCAGCGTGAGCGTCTCGCGCAGGTAGCGCTCGCCGCCGGTTACGTCGCGGAAGAGGGGGCTTTCGTCGTACTCGATGGCGGCCTTCTTTTCCTTGATCGCCGTTCCCGCGCACGCGCCGCCCAATGCGGCGATCATCATGTGCGAAGCATGACCGAGCGCCAGCACGGGGATGCCCAGCGCCAGCACGCCGGCGTCGAGCACGCCCTGCGCGGCGAACGGCTCCCCGCTGAGGATGATCCCCTTGGGCGCCGTCTCGCGAATCTGCTCAGACGACGTCGCGCCGCTGACGATCCGGCAATAGATCTGCTCCGCGCGCAGGCGCTTGGCGGTCTCCAAGGCGAAGGCGTCCGAAAAGTTGAGAATCAGGATGTGATCTTTCATGCGCGTTCCTCCCGTGCGGTGTCCGATCGCCTTAAAAAAGCTGCCTCGCACAGCTTTCTTGCGAAACAGCTTCTTTGGTGGCTTTTGGGGTTACACCAGCTCCAGAATGACCATCTCGGCAGCGTCGCCGCGGCGCGGGCCTTTCTTGAGGATGCGGGTGTAGCCGCCCGCGCAGTTCTTTTCCGCGTTGCGGGCCTTGTACTTCGGGCCGATCTCGCGGAAGAGCTTCTCGACGCAGGGATGCTTCACGTCCTTGGTGCGCTCGCGGTAGGCGCTCTTGTTCTCGTCGTCCTTCTTCGGCTCCTGCATGTCGTACAGGTAGGCCATGATCTGGCGGCGGGCGGCGAGCTTGCTGGGCGCGTCGTTCTGGACGGTGACCGTGACGGTCTGGCCCTTATCGTTGTTGAAGGTCTTTTCAACCTCGACGTTGTTGTCGCACTCGCGGATGGCGAGCGTGATCAGGCGCTCGGCCTCTTTGCGCACTTCCTTGGCGCGCGCGAGAGTCGTTTCGATGCGTCCGTACCAGATGAGATTCGTCACCTGATTGCGCAGCAGCGCTTTGCGCTGGGCGGCCGTGCGGCCAAGCTTGCGTTGGGTGGCCATGGGATATTCCTCCTTTTGTCGGCCCGCCTCCTGCAAATACGGTTCCTCACGCGCCCGGCCGCTTCCGGCCCCGACGCGCCCATATTTCCCTTAGGCGCGGCCTTGATCGCCCCGACGGGCGGATGTGTTAAACCTGCTTGCGGTCACTCGTCGTTTGCGCGCAGAGCCAGCCCAAGGGCTGCGAGCTTCTGCTCCACCTCTTCCAGAGACTTCTTGCCGAGGTTGCGCACCTTCATCATGTCTTCCTGATTGCGCTGGATCAGCTCCGCGACGGTGTTGATGCCCGCGCGCTTGAGGCAGTTGTAAGCGCGCACGGAGAGATCCAGCTCCTCGATGGTCATCTCCAGCACCTTTTCGCGGTGGTCGTCCTCCTTCTCGTTGAAGCCGATGGTCACGACCTGGTCGGTCAGATCCATGAACAGCTTCAGGTGCCCGCCGAGGATCTTCGCCGCCGTGCTGATGGCCTCGTCCGGCTGGACGCTGCCGTCCGTCCACACCTCGAGCGTCAGGCGGTCGTAGTCGGTCGCCTGACCCACGCGGGTGTTGTCCACGGTGTAGTTGACCTTGCGGATCGGGGTGAAGATGGAGTCCGTCGGGATGACGCCGATCGGCGTGCTGGCGGTCTTGTTGTGCTCCGCGCTCACATAGCCGCGGCCCTTCTCGATCGTCAGGTGCATGATCATATCGGCGTCCTCGTTGAGGGTGGCGATGTGCAGATCGCGGTTGATGACCTGAATCTGGTCGTCCACCTCCAGCGCGGCGGCCGTCAGCTCGCACGGACCCTTGACGTTGATGGAGATCGTCTTGGGGCCGTCGCAGAACAGCTTGGCGGAAAGCTCTTTGAGGTTGAGGATGATCTCTGCGACGTCTTCCTTCACGCCGGGAACGGCGGAAAACTCATGTTGGATGCCCTCAATGCGGATGCTGGAAACGGCGACGCCCGGCAGAGAGCTGAGCAGCACGCGGCGAAGCGAGTTTCCGAGCGTCTGCCCGAACCCGTGTTCAAGCGGCTCGACGACAAACTTGCCATAGCTGTCGCTTGCCTCCACACGTTCGATGCGGGGCTTTTCGATTTCGATCATTGGGCAGATTCCTCCTCACACTGGCCGTGGGATTACGCGAGCGACGATTAACGGGAGTACAGCTCGATGATGAGATGCTCCGAGACCGGGAAGTCCACGTCCTCGCGGGTGGGCAGAGCCGCCACGGTGCCGGTGAGGTTGGGCGCATCGAAGGTGAGCCACTTGGGCGTCGCCACGCCGGTGCCCTCGCGCAGCGGCTTAAAGGCCGCCTGCTCGCGGGAGCGCTCGCGCAGGGTGATGACGTCGCCGACCTTCACGGTGTAGGAAGGGATGTCCACCTTCTTGCCGTTGACGCGGATGTGCCCGTGAACGACGATCTGGCGGGCCATGCGGCGCGTCTTCGCCAGACCCAGACGGAAGACCACGTTGTCAAGGCGCGTCTCCAGCAGGCGCAGCAGGTTGTCGCCCGTGACGCCCTTCATGGCCGAGGCCTTGAGGTAATAGCGGTGGAACTGCTTCTCCAGCACGCCGTAGACGAACTTGACCTTCTGCTTCTCCTTGAGCTGCATGCCGTACTCGGAGACCTTCTTGCGCCGCATGCCGCCGGGATTGCGGGTCGATTTCTTATTGCCATAGCCCATGACGGCCGGGGAGATGTCGAGGCTCCGGCACTTCTTGGCGATCGGCTCTTTATTGTTGGCCATTGTTTACTGTCCTCCTTACAAACCTTACACGCGACGGCGCTTGGGCGGACGGCATCCGTTGTGCGGGATGGGCGTCACGTCCTTGATCATATTGACCTCCAGACCTGCGGCCTGCAGGGAGCGGATCGCGGCCTCGCGCCCGGATCCCGGCCCGCGGACGTACACCTCGACGGTCTTGAGGCCGTACTCCATGGCGGCCTTCGCGGCGGTCTCGGCGGCGGTCTGCGCGGCGAACGGCGTGGACTTCTTGCTTCCGCGGAAGCCCAGCCCGCCGGCGCTCGCCCAGCTCAGGGCGTTGCCCTGCGTGTCGGTCAGCGTGACGATGGTGTTGTTGAAGGAGGATTTGATGTGCGCCGCGCCGCGCTCCACGACCTTGCGCTCGCGGCGCTTGCGGACGGTCTTCTTCAGCTTCTGCTTGGGTGCCATAATCAATCACTCCTCTTACTTCGTGGCCTTCTTCTTGCCGGCGATGGTCTTCTTGGGGCCTTTCCGGGTGCGGGCGTTCTGCTTGGTGTTCTGTCCGCGCACGGGCAGACCCTTGCGGTGACGCACGCCGCGGTAGCAGCCGATCTCCATCAGACGCTTGATGTCCAGCGACACATCGCGGCGAAGATCGCCCTCCACCTTGAGGTTGTGCTCGATGTATTCACGGATCTTGTTGACGTCCTGCTCGGTGAGATCCTTGACGCGGGTGTCGGGATTGACGCCGGTCGCCGCCAAGATCTGCCGAGAGGTCGTGACGCCGATACCGAAGATGTACGTCAATCCGATTTCGACCCGCTTCTCGCGAGGCAGGTCAACGCCAGAAATTCGTGCCATTGTTTTACCTCCGAACTGAATCCAATGAAGTTTTCTCGTCGCGGAAACACCCGGCCTCGGCTCGCGCCGCGCCGGGGCAGCCCCGACCCTTTGTCGGTGTCCTCACCGAACGGTTGTCTATGAAAAGCCGCATGGAACACAGGCGTTGCCTGCGCAGCCGCCCATGCGGTCCTTCCTTCGGTCGCGTGAAATCAGCCCTGCCTCTGCTTGTGCTTCGGATTCTCGCAGATGACCATGATCTTGCCCTTGCGCTTGATGATCTTGCACTTTTCGCAGATCGGCTTGACAGACGGTCTTACCTTCATTTGTCCGTTCCTCCTACAAAAACTTGTTGGGATGCCGCCGCCGCGCTGTTGCCGGCCGGCGGCGCGTCGGATCAGCCCTTGCTGCGCCAGGTGATGCGTCCCCTGGTCAGGTCGTAGGGTGAGATCTCGACTTTGACCTTGTCGCCGGGATAGATGCGGATGAAGTTCATCCGGATCTTTCCGGAGATCTGTGCCATGATCTTATGCCCGCCGGCCACCTCGACGCGGAAATTCGCGTTGGGCAGCGCTTCAACGACGACGCCTTCAACCTCGATATTGTCGCTCTTGGGCAACCTTTAACCCTCCTTACGCGGCAACAAAGCCTCTTGATAGCCGATTGCATCTAGTTTATTTCGCACTTCAGAATCGAAAATCCTTTTTTTCGCAAAAATTTTCTCGCGTATCTCCTCAAGGATCTCCGGCTTGGCGACCAGATGCTTGATCTTTTTGCGTTTGGGATGGTCTACCTTCCTCTGGCAGCCGTTGGCGATGGCGACGTGATCCTCGTCGAGCACCTGCACGATCACGAAGTAATGCCCTCGGTCGCGCCCGGCGCGGGAAAAGACCACGCGGCCCACCTCCATGGGAAATCCGCTCATCGCTCTTCCCCCTTGCGGTAACCCGGCAGCGTGAGCAGCTCGGGTTCGCCTTCGGTGATGAGCACGGTGTGCTCGTAGTGCGCGGCGAGCTTCCCGTCGGAGGTGACCACCGTCCATCCGTCGGACAGCGTGCGGACGTGATAGTCGCCCGCGGCGATCATCGGCTCGATGCAGATGGTCATGCCGCGGCGCAGCCGCACGCCGTGACCCGGGACGCCGTAATTGGGCACGCTCGGATCCTCGTGCATCTCGCGGCCGATGCCGTGCCCGCACAGGGCGCGCACGGCGCTGTAGCCGCGCGCCTCCACATAGCGCTGCACAGTGTGCCCGATGTCGCTGACGCGGTTGCCCTCCTTCGCGACCTCGAGGGCCGCGAAGAAGCTCTCGCGCGTGACGTCGATCAGCCGCTGCGCCTCCTCGGAGACCTTGCCGACGGGCACGGTCAGCGCGCTGTCGGCCTGCCAGCCGTCCAGCAGCAGGCAGCCGTCCAGCGAGATGATCTGCCCCTCGCGCAGCACCGTGTGCGGCGACGGGATGCCATGCACCACTTGGCTGTCCACGCTCGTGCAGAGCGAGGCGGGGAAGCCCTCGTAGCCGAGGCAGGACGGGATCGCGCCGTGCGCGGTCGTCAGCTTCTGGAAGAGGTGATCCAGCTCCTTGGTCGTCACGCCCGGTTGCACATGCGCGGCGACCTGCGTGAGCACGTCGTGCAGCATCGCGCCGGCATCGCGCATCTTGGCGATCTGCGCAGAGTTTTTGACGGTGATCATTCCGCCTCACCCAGCGCTTTCAGGATGGCCGCGAAGCAGTCGTCCATCGGGGCCGCGCCGTCCACCGTGCGCAAGAGGCCCTTCTCGCTGTAGAAATCGATCAGCGGCGCGGTCTGCGCGTGGTAAACCGCCAGACGGCTGAGCACCGTCTCCGCCTTGTCGTCGTCGCGCTGGATGAGCTTCGCGCCGCACTTTTCGCACGCGTCCCCGCTCAGGCGGCTGACGTGGTACGTCGCGCCGCAGGCCGGGCACACGCGGCGGCCGGACAGGCGCTGCGTGAGCGCCTCGTCGCTGACCTCGATGTCGATCACCGCGTCAATCGTCGCGAACTCTGCGAGGGCCTGCGCCTGCGGCACCGTGCGCGGGAAGCCGTCCAGGATGTAGCCCTTTTGGCAGTCCGGCTGCGCGAGCCGCTCGCGGACGATGTCGATCACGACCGAGTCCGGCACGAGATCGCCCCGGTCGATGTAGGCCTTGGCGGCCAGCCCGGTCGGGGTCTGTTCCTTGATGGCGCGGCGAAGGATGTCGCCCGTCGAGATCTGCGGGATGCCCAGCCGTTCGCACACGCGAACGGCTTGGGTTCCCTTGCCCGCGCCGGGCGGGCCGAGAAAAATCACATTCATGCTAGCACCTCACGCTTCGGGAGCGATCAACCGAGGAAGCCTTTGTGGTGACGCATGACCATCTGCGCCTCGACCTGACGGATCGTCTCGATCGCGACGGACACCGCGATCAGCACCGAGCTGGCGCCGAACGGCGCGCTGATGCCGAACAGCCGGGTCAGCAGGGTCGGGATGGTCGCCAGCACCGCGAGGAACAGGGCGCTGAACAGGGTCAGGCGGTTCGACACCCGGGCGAGGAAATCGCTCGTCGCGCGGCCCTGCCGCACGCCGGGGATGATGCCGCCGTTCTGCTGCATGTTCTTGCTGATCTCCACGGGGTTGAACGTGATGCTCGTGTAGAAGTAGGTGAACGCGATGATGAGCACCGCCAGCACCAACTGATACCACACGCCGCTCTGGAACCTCTGCCACCAGAGGTTGATGCCGGAGGACGGGAAGAACGCGAAGATCGTCGCGGGGAACTGCAGGATGGCGAAGCCAAAGATCAGCGGCAGCACGCCGGTGGCGTTCAGCTTCATCGGGATGTGGGTGGATTGCCCGCCGTACATCTTGCGGCCCACCACGCGCTTGGCGTACTGCACCGGGATGCGGCGCTCGCCCATGTCCACATAGGTGATCGCGACGATCATCACCAGCAGCGCGGCGACGATCACGAGCACCGCCACAACGCTCACCGTTCCGGCGACCATGCCGCCGATGGCCTGCGTCGCCCAGGTGAACATGTTGGACACGATGCCCGCCATGATCAGCAGCGAGATGCCGTTGCCCAGCCCGTTCTCGGTGATGCGCTCGCCGATCCACATCGCCAGCGAGGTGCCGGCGGCCATGGACAGGCCGATGACGACGTACCACAGCCAGCCGCCGCGGGCGTTCGCGCGCATCGCGAACACGAGGCCGACCGCCTGCACGAACGCGAGCACGACCGTGAGATAGCGGGTGTACTCGGTGATCTTCTTGCGGCCCTCCGGCCCTTCCTTGCTCAGCTTCTCCAGCGCCGGGATGGCGACCGTGAGCAGCTGCAGGATGATGCTGGAGTTGATGTACGGGGTGATGCCCATCGCCATGATGGACATGTTCTGGAACGAACCGCCCGTCATCATGTTCATGAAGTCGAGGATGGAGTAGGTCGATACCGCGTCGCTCACCTGCTGAAGGTCAACGCCGGGAACCGGGATGACGCACAGCAGACGATAGACCAGCAGCATCAGCACCGTGTAGATGATCTTCTTGCGCAGCTCGGGGATGCGCCATGCGTTCTTCATCTTCTCCAGCATGTCAGATCACCTCAGCCGTTCCGCCCGCCGCCTCGATCTTTTCCTTGGCCGAGGCGGTGAATTTGGCGGCCTTGACCGTCAGCTTGCGCTTCAGCTCGCCGTTGCCCAGCACCTTCAGGCCGCACAGCTCCTTGCGGATGATGCGCTTTTCCTTGAGCAGGGCCGCGGTGACCTCGGTGCCGTCCTCCAGCGCGTTGAGCGCGGAGAGGTTGACCGTGGCGTATTCCTTGGCGAAGATGTTCTTAAAGCCGCGCTTCGGGAGCTGGCGAACCAGCGGCATCTGGCCGCCCTCAAAGCCGGGGCGCTTGCCGCCGCCGCTGCGCGCCTTCGCGCCCTTGTGGCCCTTGCCGGACGTCTTGCCCAGCCCGGAGCCGACGCCGCGGCCGAGACGGCGCGGCGCAGTCGTGGAGCCTTCTGCAGGCTTCAACTCATTCAGCTTCATGGTGAACCCTCCTTAGTCGCTGATTTCGACCACAGACACCAGATGCTTGACCTTGAAGATCATCCCGCGGATGGAGGGCGTGTCCTCAAACACCTTGGTGGAGCGGATCTTGTGCAGGCCCAGCGCCTTCACGATCTTGATGTGGTTGGGCTTGCTGGAGACAGGAGACTTCACAAGCGTGACCTGTAATTTCATCGTCCCTTCCTCCTTTTCAGCCGAGCAGCTCTTCGACGGTCTTGCCGCGCAGCTTCGCCACTTCCTCGGCGCTGCGCAGGGAGGCAAGCCCCTCGATGGTCGCCTTCACCATGTTGATCGGGTTGTTGGTTCCGTAGCTCTTGGTGCGGATGTCGTGAATGCCGCACAGCTCCAGCACCGCGCGGGCCGGGCCGCCGGCGATGATGCCGGTGCCTTCCGGGGCGGGGAGCAGCAGCACCTTGCCCGTGCCGAAGCGGCCCACGGTCTCGTGCGGGATCGTGGAGTCCTTCAGGCTCACATGGATCAGGTGCTTCTTCGCGTCCTCGGCGGCCTTGCGGGCGGCCTCGGGGATCTCGGTCGCCTTGCCGATGCCGCAGCCGACGCGGCCCTTGCCGTCGCCGATGACCACCAGCGCGGCGAAGCGCATGTTGCGGCCGCCCTTCACGGTCTTGGACACGCGGTTGATGGAGACCATCTTCTCCTGGAACTCGCTCTCCTGACGGCGCTCACGGCGCGGGCCGCGATCCCGGCGATCCCGGCGATCCCGGCGCTCGCCGCGCTCCTCGCGCTCAGCGGGTTTCTTTTCCATATCCTGAGGCATGTTTCGTATCCTCCCCTTATCAGAAGTCGAGGCCCGCTTCACGGGCGCCTGCGGCGACCTCGGCCACGCGGCCGGTATAAACGTAGCCGCCGCGGTCGAAGACGACCTGCTTGATGCCGGCCTGCAACGCGCGCTCGCCGATGGTCTTGCCCACCAGCTTGCTGGCGCCCTTCTTATCGAGGTCGCCGAGCTGGCCCTTGATGGCCGGATCCAGCGTGGAGCAGGAGACGAGGGTCTTCCCGGCGGTGTCGTCGATCACCTGCGCGTAGATATGGTTGAGGCTGCGATAGACGCTCAGACGCGGCATTTCGGGCGTGCCGCTGATCTTCTTACGCACACGCTCGTGACGGATCATGCGGATCTCGTTACGGTCACGCTTGGTAAACATTCGCGATCACTCCCTTTCTTACTTCTTACCGGTCTTGCCTTCCTTGCGGCGGATGACCTCGTCGGCATACTTGATGCCCTTGCCGAGGTACGGCTCCGGCTTGCGGATGGCGCGGATGTCGGCGGCGATGTTGCCGACCTGCTGCTTATCGATGCCGCTGACCTCGATCGTGGTCTGGTTCGGCGTGGCGAAGGCGATGTTCGCCGGGGCCTCCAGCACGACCGGATGGGAGAAGCCGATGTTGATGGTCAGGGTGCTGCCCTTGGCCTCGGCGCGGTAGCCGGTGCCGACGAGATTCAGCGTCTTCTTGAAGCCCTCGCTCACGCCGGTCACCATGTTGGCGATCAGCGCGCGGTAGAGGCCGTGCATGGCGCGGTTCTCCTTCTCGTCATTGGGGCGGGTCACAACGACGTGGCCGTTCTCCTGCGCCACGGCGATGTTCTTGTTGACGCTCTGGCTGAGCGTCCCCTTGGGGCCTTTCACGGTGACGACGTTGTCCTCGCCGATGGTAACCGTGACGCCCGCAGGGATTGCGATCGGATGTCTGCCGATTCGAGACATGGCTGCTTACCTCCGTTTCAGCGTCCTAGATTACCAGACGTAGGCGAGCACTTCGCCGCCGACGTTGTTCGCGCGCGCCTGCTTGTCGGTCATCACGCCCTTGGACGTGGACACGATGGCGATGCCGAGGCCGCCCAACACCTTGGGCAGCTCCTCGCACTGCGCGTAAACGCGCAGGCCGGGCTTGCTGATGCGCTTGAGGCCGACGATGACGCACTGCTTCTTGTCGGTGTACTTGAGGCCGATCTTGATCTGCCCGGCGAGGCCGTCGGAGATCAGATCGACGCTCTTGACATAGCCTTCGTCAAGCAGGATCTTCGCGATGCTCTTCTTCATATTGGAAGCGGGGATCATCACATAGTCATGCTTGGCGATTTGAGCATTGCGGATGCGGGTGAGCATATCTGCAATGGGATCGGTTATGAGCATTTCAGTCCCTCCTTACCAGCTTGCCTTGCGGACGCCGGGGATTTCTCCCTTATACGCCAGCTCGCGGAAACAGATGCGGCACACGCCGTACTTGCGCAGCACGGAATGGGGGCGGCCGCACAGGCGGCAGCGGGTATAAGCGCGAGTAGAGAACTTCGGCTCCTTCTGCTGCTTATTGATCATACTGGTCTTAGCCATGATTGTCCTCCTCCCTTATCTCGCGAACGGCATGCCCATCAGGCGAAGAAGCTCCTTGCACTCTTCGTCCGTGTGGGCGGTGGTGACGAAGATCATCTCCATGCCGCGGACCTTTTCCACCTTATCATAGTCGATCTCGGGGAAGAGGAGCTGCTCGCGGATGCCCAGCGCGTAGTTGCCGCGGCCGTCGAACGCCTTGTCGCTCACGCCGTGGAAGTCGCGCACGCGCGGGAGGGCGATGTTCATGAGCTTATCCATGAACTCGTACATGCGCTCGCCACGCAGGGTCACCTTGGCGCCGATGTTCATGCCCTCGCGCAGCTTGAAGTTCGCGATGGACTTCTTCGCCTTGGTGGTGATCGCCTTCTGACCGGCGATCGCCTGCAATTCGTTCACCGCGGCCTCAAGCGCCTTGGGATTGTCCTTGCAGTCGCCCAGACCCATGTTGATGACGATCTTGTCGATCTTGGGGATCTGGTTGACGTTCTTGTAACCGAATTTCTGCTGCAGGGCAGGGACCACTTCGGTCGTGTACTTGTCGTAAAGACGCGCTTCCATGTCTATCTCCTCCCGCATCAGTCTTCGATGGTCGCGCCGCACTTCTTGCACACGCGAACCTTGGTGCCGTCGGCCAGCACGTTGTGGCCCACGCGCACGCCCTTCTTGCACTTGGGGCACACCAGCATCACGTTGCTGGCGTCGATGGCGGCTTCCTTCTTGATGATGCCGCCGGGCATGCCCTGCTGACGGGGCTTCTGATGCTTGGTGGCGATGGCCACGCCCTCGACGACGACCTTTCCGGTCTTCGGGTAGGCGACCAGCACCTTGCCTTCCTTGCCCTTATCCTTGCCGGTGATGACGACCACCGTATCCTTGGAACGGATCTGCATAAGTGAAGCCACCTCCTTACAGCACTTCGGGGGCCAGAGACACGATCTTCATGAAGTCGTGCTCGCGCAGCTCGCGGGCCACCGGCCCAAAGATGCGGGTGCCGCGGGGCTGCTTGTCGTTGCCGATGATGACGGCCGCGTTGTCGTCAAAGCGAATGTAGGAACCGTCGGGGCGGCGGTAGCCCTTGTGTACGCGGACGATGACGGCCTTGACCACGTCGCCCTTCTTCACAACGCCGCCGGGCGTTGCGCTCTTGACGCTGGCCATGATGATGTCGCCCACCGAAGCCGACTGGCGGAAGGAACCGCCCATGACGCGGAAGCACATAATCTCCTTAGCGCCGGTGTTGTCGGCCACCTTCAGGCGCGTTTGAGGCTGAATCATTGTGTTATTTCCTCCTTATCCGACGAGCTTACTTCGCCTTCTCGATGATCTCGACGAGGCGCCAGCGCTTGTCGTGGCTCAGCGGACGGGTCTCCATGATGCGCACCGTATCGCCGACGCCGCAGACGTTCTGCTCGTCGTGCGCCTTCATCTTGGCGGTGCGGTTCATGATCTTGCCATAGAGCGGATGGCGGACGCGGTTCTTCACCGCGACGACGATCGTCTTATCCATTTTGTCGCTCACGACGACGCCCACGCGGGTCTTGCGCGTTCCTCTTACTTCAGACATGCTTGCTGTCTCCTTTCCGGGTTAGGCCTGAGCCTTCAGCTCAAGGCTGCGCAGGGCGGTCTTGGCGCGGGCGATGTCGCGTTTGGTCTTCGAGATCGCCATCGTGTCCTGAAGCTGGCCGGTCGCCAGCTGGAAGCGCAGGTTGAACAGCTCTTTTTTCAGCTCGGCGACCTTATCGTTCAGCTCGGCGGCGGACAGATCGCTGTAATTGTTCTTTTTCATTACGCTTCACCACCTTCGCTGGTCTTGGGCGCCTCGCGCGCGATGATCTTGCTCTTGAGCGGGAGCTTGTGCTGCGCCAGACGCAGGGCCTCGCGGGCGTCGGCCTCGGGCACGCCCTTGATCTCAAAGAGGACGCGGCCGGGCTTCACCACGGCGACCCAGTATTCCGGGGAACCCTTGCCGCTGCCCATGCGGGTCTCGGCGGGCTTTTCGGTGATCGGCTTATCGGGGAAGATCTTGATCCACACCTGACCGCCGCGCTTGGTGTAGCGGGTCAGGGCGACACGGGCGGCCTCGATCTGGCGGGCGGTCACCCAGGCCGGCTCGGTGGCGACGATGCCGTAGTCACCGTAGGCAAGGAAGTTGCCGCGCTGGGCCTTGCCCTTCATGCGGCCGCGGAAGACGCGGCGGCGCTTCACTCTCTTGGGCATCAACATGGTTTATTTGCCTCCTTCGGTCTTGGCCGGAGCCTTCTTCGCTGCGGGCAGCACCTGGCCCTTGTAGATCCAGACCTTCACGCCCAGACGGCCGTAGGCGGTCTTCGCCTCGGCGAAGCCGTAGTCGATGTCGGCGCGCAGGGTCTGAAGCGGGATCGAGCCTTCGTGATAGCCCTCGCTGCGGGCGATGTCCGCGCCGCCGAGACGGCCGGCCACGGAGGTCTTGATGCCCTTGGCGCCCGCGCGCATGCTGCTCTGCAGGCACTTCTTCATCGCGCGGCGGAAGGACACGCGGTTTTCAAGCTGGGCGGCGATGTTCTCGGCGACGAGCTGCGCGTCCAGATCGGGGTTCTTGATCTCCTGCACGTTCAGGATGACCTGCGCATTCTTCGCGCCCAGCTCCTTGATGATCGCGGCCTTGATCTTCTCGATGTTCGCGCCGTTGGTGCCGATGACGATGCCCGGCTTGGCGACGAACAGCGTCACGGTGACGCGAACCTTGTCGTTGTCGAAGCGGCGCTCGATGTCGATGTGGGACACGCCCGCGTCGTACAGGCGCACGGGGCGCTTGCTCTTGTCGTCGGTGAATTCGAGTCCCTTGATCATCCGGCGGAGCTTGGCGTCGGAGACGAGGTTGTCCGCGAAGTTCTTCTTATCCGCATACCAGCGGGTGCTCCAATCCTTGATGACGCCAACGCGCGCGCCATGCGGATTTACTTTCTGGCCCATCCGAAAACCTCCTTATTTCTGGTCGAGCACGACGGTGATGTGGCTCGTGCGTTTGAGCATCGGGGAAGCGCTGCCGCGGCTGCGGGCAACGTAGCGCTTCAGCGTCGGGCCGGGGTTGGCGTAGACCTCCGCGACGTAGAGAGAGCCGCGATCCATGCTCAGGTTGTTTTCGGCGTTGGCGATTGCGGAAAGCAGCAGCTTCTCCACCACGGGAGCGGCCGCCTTCGGCGTGTACATCAGAATGGCGAGCGCCTCGTCGGCCTTCTTGCCGCGGATGAGGTCGATGACGATCTTCACCTTGCGGGAAGAGATGCGCACATAGCGGGCGGTCGCGCGGGGGCGCTTATCCGCGTTTTCCTTGCGGACCTTCGCCTTTTCACGGATTCTGGTAGCCATGCGGTTTCACTCCTTTACTTGCGGGTGCTGCTGTCGCCCGCGTGCCCACGGAAGGTACGCGTCGGGGCGAATTCGCCCAGCTTGTGGCCCACCATCTCTTCGACGATGTAGACCGGCACATGCTTGCGGCCGTCGTGGACGGCGATGGTGTGGCCCACCATCTGCGGGAAGATCGTGGACGCACGCGACCAGGTCTTCAGCACGCTCTTCTTGCCGGATTCGTTCATGTCTTCGATCCTCTTGAGCAGCTTCGCCGCTACATAGGGACCCTTCTTGACCGATCTGCTCATTGATGCGTCCTCCTCTTACTTCTTGCCCGCGCGCTTGATGATCTTCTTATCGGAATACTTCCTGTGCTTGCGGGTCTTCAGGCCGAGCGCCGGCTTGCCCCACGGGGTAACGGGCGCCGGCAGACCGACGGGGCTTTTGCCCTCGCCGCCGCCGTGCGGGTGATCGCAGGGGTTCATGACCACGCCGCGCACGGTCGGGCGGATGCCCATGTGACGGCTGCGGCCGGCCTTGCCGATGCGCACGTTGCTGTTGTCCGGGTTGGAGACGACGCCGATGGTCGCCTTGGCGTCGATGGACACCATGCGCACCTCGCCGGAGGGCAGACGCACCTGCGCGTAAGCGCCCTCCTTCGCCATGAGCTGGGCGGAGTTGCCCGCGCTGCGCACGAGCTGGCCGCCGCGCCCCGGGATGATCTCGACGTTGTGGATGAGCGTGCCCAGCGGGATGTTGCGGATGGGCAGCGCGTTGCCGGGCTTGATGTCGGCGTTCTCGCCGGAGACGACGGTGTCGCCCACCTTCAGGTCGAGCGGCGCGAGGATGTAGCGCTTGTCGCCGTCGGCGTAGTGCAGCAGGGCGATGAACGCGGTGCGGTTGGGATCGTACTCGATGCCCGCGACCTTGGCCGGCACGCCGTCCTTGTTGCGCTTGAAGTCGATCACGCGGTACTTGACCTTGTTGCCGCCGCCCTGATGGCGAACGGTGATCTTGCCCTGCTTATTGCGGCCGGCCTTGTTCTTCTTGATCTGCAAGAGGGACTTTTCCGGCGTCTTCTTGGTGACCTCCTCGAAGGTGAGCACCGACATGAAGCGGCGCGCCGGGGAAGTCGGCTTGTACACTCTGATGGCCATTTGCTTGCTCCTCCCTTACTGCGCCATGCCCTCGAAGAACTCGATGCTCTTGGAGTCCTTCTTGAGGGTGACATACGCCTTCTTGATCTCGGGGGTGCGGCCGGAATAGCGGCCCTGCCGCTTGATCTTGCCAAGCGTGCGCAGGGTGTTGACGCTCTCCACCTTCACGCCGAAGACGGCCTCGACCGCCTGCTTGATCTCGATCTTGTTCGCGCCGATCGCCACTTCAAAGACGTAGCGCTTATCCGCCATGCCGTCGTAGGCCTTTTCGGTGAGCACCGGGCGGAGGATGATATCATGAGGATTTTTCATTACGCGTAAACCTCCTCGACCAGCTTGACCGCTTCCTCGGTGATGATGAACTTCTCATTGCCGAGGATGTCCAGCACGTTGATCGTGTTGACGTAGGCGGTCTTCAGGCCCGCGATGTTCGCGGACGCGCGGGTGACGGTGTCGTCCGGGGCGGGCAAAACCAGCAGCGCGGTCTTGCCGACGCCGAGGTTCTTGAGGATCGCGGCGACCTCGCGGGTCTTGGGCGCGGTCAGGGCGATCTTGTCCAGCACGATCATCTCGCCGTCTGCAACCTTGCTGGAGAGCGCGCCGTGCAGCGCGAGGCGGCGAACCTTCTTGGGAACGTTGACGACGTAGTCGCGCGGCTTCGGCGCGAACACGACGCCGCCGTGGGTGAACTGCGGCGCGCGGTTGCCGTGATGGCGCGCGTTGCCGGTGCCCTTCTGGCGGTAGATCTTGCGTCCGCCGCCGCGAACCTCGCCGCGGGTCTTGGCGGACTGGGTGCCCTGCCGCTTGGCGGCCAGCTGGCTGCGCACGACGAGGTGAATAGCGCTCTCGTTGATGTCGGAAGCGAAGATCGCGTCGTTCAGCTCGATCTCGCCGACCTTCGCGCCTTGCTGATTCAGCATGTCGATCTTAGGCATTGTGTCGGTTCCTCCTTCATCAGGCCTTGACGGAATCGCGGATGACGAGCGTTCCGCCGTTCGGGCCGGGCACCGCGCCCCGCACCAGCAGCAGGTTGCGCTCGGCGTCCACGCGCACCACGCTCAGGTTGAGGGTGGTCACGCGCTCCACGCCGTAGTGGCCGGGCATCTTCTTGTTCTTGAACACGCGGGACGGGTCGCTGTTCGCGCTCATGGAGCCGACGCCGCGGTGATACTTGGAGCCGTGCGCCATGGGGCCGGTGTGGTGGTTCCAGCGCTGGATGACGCCGCTGAAGCCGTGGCCCTTGCTGATGCCGGTGACGTCCACGCGGTCGCCCGCGGCGAAGACATCCACCTTGACCTCGTCGCCCACGTTGTAGGCCGAGCAGTCCTCCAGACGCAGCTCGCGCAGGCGGCGGCAGGGCGCGACGCCCGCCTTTTCAAAGTGGCCCTTGAGGGGCTTGTTGACGAGCTTCTCCACGCGGCCCGGCGCATAGGCGTCAAAGCCGACCTGAATGGCCTCGTAGCCGTCCTTTTCCACCGTCTTCTTCTGGACGACCGGGCAGGGGCCCGCCTGGATGACCGTGACCGGAAGCAGGCGGCCGTCCTCGGTAAAGACCTGCGTCATGCCGATCTTCTTGCCGACGATACCTTTCTTCATATCCTTAACCCTCCTGATCACAGTTTGATCTCGATCTCCACACCGGCGGGGAGGTCGAGCTTCTCCATCGCGTCAAAGGTGGCGCGGGTGGGGTTCTGAACGTCGATCAGGCGCTTGTGGGTGCGCTGCTCGAACTGTTCGCGGGAATCCTTGTCCTTGTGGGGCGAGCGCAGGATCGTCACGACCTCCTTCTCGGTCGGGAGCGGGATCGGGCCGGACACCTTGGAACCGGTGCGGCGCGCGGTCTCGACGATGCGCTCGGCGGCTTGGTCCACGAGGCTGTGCTCGTAAGCCCAGAGCTTGATGCGGATTTTCTTGCTGGCCATTGCTTTTCCTCCTTGTTCGTACTCAAGTACGCTTGCTTGGCTGTTGCCCTGCCAGACGGTCTTGAGCCGTCGTCCGATCAGCGGACATGGTCCGCGACAGTTCCCCCACTTGGCCGGTGAGCAATCTGCCGCTTCATCCCGTTTGCAGACATCTTCAACATTATATTCCTCCTTTCAAATAATTTCAACCCCTTTTTCGCAAATTTTTTTCACAATTTTTCGCCGCCCCGCCGCGGAAAGCCGCGCCGCGCCGCTTCAAAAAGTCAAGCGGATTTCCGCTTTTGTCGGCCCTCTCATGGCGCCGATTTTGTGCCGGTGTGTGTCCACGTTTCCGGGCGTATCTTTGCGGGGTGTCGTGTCCACATCTCCGCGCGTGTCCTGCGCGCCGCGCGGCGGCGCAGGCGGCAAACGCGGGCGCTCCCGGGGAAAATTTCGTCAGGCGGCACAGCTTTTGCGGCGGATCTTTGTCCAATATGGCACTTTCCAAGGCGCGGCGCGGGCTTGGCCCTTCTTCCCTTCTCTTCCGCGTTCATTCTCTACTCGCGGGCCTGAGCAGAAAAAAATCTCTCTTCATTTTTTCCTTGCATCCGTTTCAGCTGTATCCTTTCCATTCTTCGTTTGCACTTACATCAAACCCGTGCTATAATAGAAAGCCTAAGCTCCCCCTTCGGGAGGCAATCTCACGCTGATAAAGTGAGGCCGCGCTAATGCTAAATCGTTTTCAAAGGGCCGCCGTGATCCTCGCGGGCGCAACGATGCTCGCGATGCTCGCCGCCGCGTTCCTTCTTCATATTCCAAAGCCGCAGAGCGTCTTCCCCAGCGACGCCGTCCCCTGCGAGGACGGCTGGCAAAACGAGGACGGCAGCGCCGCCGTCGTCACCGGCATCGAGCTGCCCAAGGGCAGCGCGGTGCGCTTCTTGCGCGCCGTGGACGGCGACGCGCTGGCGGGCCGCGATCTGTGCTTCCACAGCTACAACATCGCCTTTAAGGTCTACTTAAACGATCAGCTCGTCTACGACTTCGATCCCGTTTCCGGCGGCTACTACGGCGAGTATTACGGCAACTACATCCACACCGTCTCCCTGCCCGCGTTCTCCGGCGACGCTGTGCTGCGCATCGACGGCACGATCCAGATCGGCGGAAGCTGGACGGGCTTCGGCGGCATGGTCTTCCAAGGCGGGGCGGATTTCCTTCGGGCGCTCGAGGAGCGCAGCGCGCCCGGCTTTCTCATGTGCTGCTTCGTCTTCCTCTTCGGCGCGCTGCTGACCCTGTTCGCGCTATTTGAGCTGGTGCAGCACGAGAACATGCTGGAGACCCTTTCTCTGGGCGTGCTGGTGATGCTCTTCAGCTTCTGGTGCGCCTCGCCCACGCGCATCCTCATCCTGTTCACCGGGAACTCCTCCGCGCTGCGCATCATCGACTACGTCGTGCTGTGCCTGCTGCCCGTGCCCGCGCTGCTCTTCGTCGCCGCGTTCACGAAGGAGACCCGAAACCCGGCGGTGTGTACCTGCGTGGCGCTGTCGATGGCCAGCTTCGCCGTGCAGATGATCGGCACGCCGCTGGGCCTTCTCGATTATGCCGACCTGCTGCCGTTTACCCATGTGATGGTCGTCGTCTCCATCGCGCTCATCGCCTACATGATCGTCAAGGCGATCGTCCTTCGGCGGCTCACGCGCTCCCAGCGGCTCTACATCATCAGCTCGCTGCTGGCCATCGCGTCCGCGGGCGCGCTCGATCTCGTGCGCTACTACTCCGGCGATTCGACGGACGCGTCGCTCGCCTCGCGCGTCGGCCTCGTGATCTTCGTCATCATCCTCACGATCTACGAGATGCAGCAGATCGTCAACGTCCGCATGCGCATCCGCGAGGGCGAGGTGATGAAGCGGCTGGCGATGGAGGACGTGCTCACGGGGCTGCAAAACCGCACCGCGTTCGTCGCCTATGAGAAGAAGCTGCTTGAGCGCGCCTCGGGCAAGTGCGTGTTCGTGCAGTGCGACCTCAACCACCTCAAGAAGGCGAACGACACCTACGGCCACGCTGAGGGCGACCGGCACATCATCGCGGCGGCGAAAGTGCTGCGCGAGAGCTTCGGCCCGACGGCGCACTGCTACCGCATCGGCGGCGACGAGTTCCTCATCGTGCTGGACGGGGAGGAGGCCACGGAGGATTACGCGCGCGGCGAGGCGCGGCTCAACAAGCTGCAAGCGCGCTACAACGACGAGGAGCGCCCGCCCATCCCGCTGGCGATCGCCTACGGCATGGCCGAGTACGACGTCTCCACCCACGACCCGGAGGTGGCGGAGCGGCTGGCAGACCAGCGCATGTACGAGCACAAGGCACGCCTCAAGGCCGAGGAGAATCAGGCGATTCAGGCGTAAGGTTTTTCTCAGATAAAATTTTAATATGGTGCGAAGCACAGGATGGGGTCTGGGGACAATGTCCCCAGACAGGGTTTGGGGCGGTAGCCCCAACGTTCCCCGGCGCGTAGCGCCCACAGATAAGTAGCCCGGTAGCGAAGCGTTCCCGGGCGGGTTCATTATGAAAAGTTGTTCTATCCCGCCCTTGTTTGCTTAGTATAACTCATGGCAATGGTTCGATCATTTGGTTTGAGAATCATATAACTCCCGGGAAAACAGGACAATGCCCGCCCCTCTCTCGCGAGAGGGGCGGGCCCAGCTTGTCAAAGAAGTTCCTCTCCCCCGAAGGGGGAGGAGGAACACCCCGTATCGTTTCAAGGATTGCTCAGTTTTTTCTGCCACAAAAAACAGGATGCTAAAGAAAGCGGGTTTTTTTGACAGACTGTGCCCGCCCCTCTCTCACGAGAGGGGCGGGCCGTTTGTATGTTTTCATCAGCACACGATGTTGAGCAGCCTGCCCGGCACGAAGATCAGCTTCTTCACCGGCTTGTCGCCGACGAGCTTCTTCACCGTCTCGTCCTCCAGCAGCTTTGCGCCGTCCTCCCGCCCAAGGCTCGTGGGCGCCATGATGCGCGCGCGCACCTTGCCGCAGATCTGCACGGCGATCTCGACCTCGTCGGCGACGAGCTTGCCCTCGTCCCACGTCGGCCACTTCTGCTTGTAGATCGGCTCGCCAAAGCCGCACGCCTCCCACATCTCCTCGGTGATGTGCGGCGCGACCGGATTGAGGCACAGCAGCAGCGCGCGCAGCTCGCCGCGCGAGACGCGGCTGTTTGCGTACAGCTCGTTGACGAAGGACATCATCGCGGCGATCGCGGTGTTGTACTTCATGCGCTCGTAGTCCTCGGAGACCTTCTTGATCATCCCGTGGACGGACGCCTCCATCTCCGGCCGCACGCGCTCCTCGCCCGTGAGCATGTCCTGCAGGCGCCACACGCGCTCTAGGAAGCGGCGGCAGCCGCGCGCGCCCTCGGTAGACCACGGGATCGCCTGATCGAACGCGCCCATGAACATCTCGTAGAGGCGGAACGCGTCCGCGCCGATCTCGGCGATGGTGTCGTCGGGGTTGATGACGTTCCCGCGCGACTTGCTCATCTTTTCGCCGTTCGCGCCCAGGATCATGCCGTGGCTCGTGCGCTTCTGGTACGCCTCCTTGTTGGGGATGGCGCCGATGTCGTAGAGGAACAGGTTCCAGAAGCGGGAATAGAGCAGGTGCAGCGTCGTGTGCTCCATGCCGCCGTTGTACCAGTCCACGGGCATCCAGTATTTCAGCTCGTCGTAGCGGGCGAGCGCCGTGTCGCAGTGCGCGTCGGCGTAGCGCAGGAAGTACCACGACGATCCGGCCCACTGGGGCATGGTGTCCGTCTCGCGCTTGGCGGGGCCGCCGCAGTGCGGGCAGGTCGTATTCACCCAGCTCTCGATCTTGGAGAGCGGGCTTTCGCCGGAATCGGTCGGCTCGTAGTTATCGACCTCGGGCAGCAGCACGGGCAGCTGCTCCTCCGGCACGGGCACCCAGCCGCACTTCTCGCAATAGACCAGCGGGATCGGCTCGCCCCAATAGCGCTGGCGGGAGAAGACCCAGTCGCGCAGCTTGTAGTTGACCTTGCGCTCGCCGACCTTGTGCTCGACCAGCCAGTCGATGATGGTCTTCTTCGCCTCGGCGACGGACAGCCCGTCGAGGAAGCCGCTGTTGACCAGCACGCCGTCGGCGACGTCGGTATAGGCGGCCTTCTGCACGTCCTCGCCGCCCGCGACGACCTCGATGATCGGCAGGCCGAACTTCTTGGCGAATTCCCAGTCGCGCTCGTCGTGCGCGGGCACGGCCATGATCGCGCCGGTGCCGTAGGTGGCGAGCACATAGTCGGAGATGTACACGGGGATGCTCCGGCCGTTCACCGGGTCGATGGCGCGCACGCCCTTCAGCTCGACGCCGGTCTTGTCCTTGGCCAGCTCGGTGCGCTCAAAGTCGCTCTTGCGCGCGGCGGCCTCGCGGTAGGCGACGACCTCGTCCCAGTTCTGAATCCTTGCGCGGAGCCTGTCCACGACAGCGTGCTCCGGGGCGACGACCATGTACGTCGCGCCGAAGAGTGTGTCCGGACGGGTGGTGTACACGCGCAGCTTTTCGTCGGTGTCCTCCAGCGCGAAATCGACCTCCGCGCCCTCGCTGCGGCCGATCCAGTTGCGCTGCTGCACCTTCACCTTCTCGATGAAGTCCACGTCGTCGAGGCCGTCGAGCAGCTTCTGCGCGTAGTCGGTGATCTTGAGCATCCACTGGCTCTTGACGCGCCGGATGACCTCCGCGCCGCAGCGCTCGCACTTGCCCGCGACGACCTCCTCGTTGGCCAGACCGCACTTGCAGCTCGGGCACCAGTTGACGGGCATCTCGCTCTTGTAGGCGAGGCCCTTTTTATAGAGCTGCAGGAAGATCCACTGCGTCCACTTGAAGTAGGCGGGGTCTGTGGTATCGACCTCGCGCGACCAGTCGAACGAGAAGCCGATGCGCTTGAGTTGCTCGCGGAAGTGGTCGATGTTCTTCTTCGTCACACCCGCGGGATGGACGTGGTTCTTGATCGCGTAGTTTTCCGTCGGCAGGCCAAAGGCGTCCCAGCCGATCGGGAAGAGGACGTTATAACCCTCCATGCGGCGCTTGCGCGCGATGATGTCCATCGCGGTATTGCTGCGCGGATGGCCGACGTGCAGCCCCGCGCCGGACGGGTACGGGAACTCGATCAGCGCGTAGAACTTGGGCTTCTCGTGGCTCGCCTCGGCCTCGAAGCAATGCGCCTGTTCCCAGTTCTTCTGCCACTTCAGCTCGATTTTTTCGGGATTGTAGGGTTGGCTCACGGTCTTTTCCTCCTTCATGAAGACGGGTCTTTCCTCTTTTGCGGCTCCCTTGCGGCGCAAAAAACGCCCCCGGCATGCGAAAACGCACGCGCAGGGGCGCAGCATACGGCGCGGTACCACCCTGATTCGGCCGCGAACGCGGCCCTCACGGCTTCAAAAAGCACAGCCGATCACGGGGCCAGCCGTCGCGGGCTACTGCTTTCGCCCGCGCAACTCCGGGAGGAGCCGCGCGCGCCCGCCGCCCGCCGACTCGCAGCGACCGTCGGCTCTCTGCCTCGGCGTAAGGCGCGCCCTGTTCCCTTCATCGTCTTTCGATCTGGAATCGGGTCTTATTGTATCGGAGGGCGGCGAAAAAGTCAAGCGGTTTGGCGCAAATTCAAAGGTTTGATGCGGCTTCGCTTGTCCGGGAACGCAAACGCTTCGCGTTTGCTGCCGGACGCGGGGGTTGGCCTGCGGCTAGGGAACGGTTTTTGGGGCGCCGCCCCAAACCCCGCTGGGGATTTCATCCCCAGACCCCACCACCGCTTCGCGGCGGATTTAAGGGTCGTCCTATATCACAGCGCCGCTTCAAACGCCTCGAAGAACTCCGGGCAGCTCCAGCTGCCGCAGCCGCAGAGCGTATCGCCCGAGACGCCGAGCTGCAGCTGCAATCCCGAATCCAGCGTCGCCGTGAGCGTCTGCGCGCGCTGGGAGGCGTCGGCGGAGACGAGCGTCGCGCTGGAGAGCAGCACGTCGATCGCGCCCTGCGCGGCCTCGCCCGTGAGCGTGCCCACGCCGGAGAGCGTCAGCTCCTCGACGTGCCCGCGCACGGAGAACGTGTCCTCCAGCGTACACGCGCCGGGGCCTTTGCCCGCGTAGCTCACGCGCTGGAACAGGCGCATCGCGCCGTGTACGCGCGCGGCGACGGCGGTGCGGCTATCCAGCCCCGCCACGGCGTAGATCGCGCTGCCCGCCTCCGCGACGTTGGACAGTCCGGCGTCAAGCGCTTCCTCGCCCGCGAGGGACGGCTCCTCGGTCACCTGCGCGACCTCGCCCACGGCCTCGCCGATCTGGCTTTGCTCCAGCGACGCGGGGCTTACGAGCATGCGATAGACGCCCTCGTCCGTGGAGACCAGCGGCATATCGCCCTCTCCGGCGGCGAA
Source organism: uncultured Clostridia bacterium (assembly GCA_947631405.1). GTDB lineage: Bacteria > Bacillota > Clostridia > Christensenellales > Aristaeellaceae > Ventricola. The sequence continues at coordinate 24,163 of CANRLC010000026.1, forward strand.
GAGCGTATGGCCCGGCGCGACGGCCGCGCGCACCTTTGCGCCCTCGCCGAGCGCGGCGTAGAGCTTCGCGTCGTCGATCACCGTCACCGCGGCGTTTCCGCCGCCCGCCGTGATCGTCGCGATGGGCACGACGCCCTGCTGCCGGCGTTGCAGGCCGAGCGCGCCCACGCATGCGACGGCGAGCGCGGCGCAGCACAGCGCCGGAACCAGCGCGCGGGCGGGCTTTCTCCTCGGCGCGCGCGCAAGCGCGGCCTCGCGGACGCGGCGGAATCCGTCGGGCGCGGCGTGCAGCCCGCCCAGCATCTCGTCGGCGATCGGCCTCAGTTCGTCGAGGCGGTCAATTTCCTTCACCGGACGCATCCTCCTTTAACAGCGCTTCGAGCTTTCTCCTCGCGCGCGAGAGGCGGCTGGAGACGGTGCCCTCCGGCAGCCCCAGCGCCTGTGCGATCTCCGAGATGCCCAGTCCCTGATAGTAGTGCAGCAAAATCGTCTCGCGGAACGGCGCGGGCAGCCGCTGCACGGCGCGCATCAGCTCGGCCTTTTCCTCGCGCTGCTCGACGGTGTCCTCCTGCGCGGGCACGATCTCGAGCGTCGGCGCGCCCAGCACCACGCGGCGCAGCCATGCGCCGCGCCACACGTCGCGGCAGCAGTTGACCGTCACGCGCAGCAGCCACGCCTTTTCCCGCCCCGGCTCGATGGCCTCGCCGTGGGTGTAGAGCTTGAGGAACACGTCCTGGCAGACGTCCTCCGCCTTATGGCGGTCGGCCAGATAGAAATACGCCATGCGCAGCACGTCGTCCGCGTACTGCGCGTAGAGGCGTTCAAACTGCTCCTCGAAGCTCGCCGCGCGCTCTGCTTCCACTCGCTTCACTTCCCGCTTCCAATAAGTAGACGAATGAACCCAGCGGTTTCATCCGGGGTTTTTCAAAAAACTTTTGCGCACGTCCATTATACCGCTTTCGCCCGCGCCGCGCAAGGGACGCGCCGCTGGCAACGCCTGCCAATGCGCGCGCGAAAGGGCGCGGAACCCCTCTTCCGCGCCCCTGATTTTAGAATTTCCTTCCGCCGCCTCCGCCGCGGGAAGAGCCGCCGCCAAACCCGCGCGAGCCGCCGAAGCCGCCGCTGCGGGAAGAACCGCCGCCGAATCCGCGCGAGCCGCCCAGTCCGCCGCCGAAGCTGCGCCCGGCCCCGCCGCCGCGGGAGGAGCCGCCGCCAAAGCTGCGCGTGCCGTCGAAGCTGCCGCGCGTGTATGTGCGGGGCGGCGTGCGGGGCGCGCGCGGCGCGCCGAAGCTGCCGCCAAATCCTCCGCCCACGGGCGGCGTGGGCGGGGACGGCGGACGCCTGCGGCCGTTTTGGTTTCCGCGCAGCAGCCAGCCGAGGAACAGGTATCTCATGCAGCCGTCGCCCTTCGGCATGAGCGCGTTGACGAGGATGCTGATGACGAGATAGGCGAAGAGCAGCCCGATCAGGATATCGAAGAAGCCGGGGCCGCCGGAGGCGCGCGCCTCTCGCGGGGCGGTCTCTCGCGCGCTCGCATTGCTCGCGCCGCTCGTCTGCGCGGCGGGCGAGAGCGTCTTGCCCTCGGCGCGGGCGAGGTATTGGCAGACGTCCTCATACAGCTCGCGCATGCCGCGCGAATACGCGCCGTCGGCGAAGGCGTCGATATTCTGGTCGATCAATTCGCCGCAGGCGGCGCCGGTCATCACGCGGTCTACGCCCCTGCCGGTGCCGATTTGAATCTCGCGCTCGCCGCGCGCGAGCAGCACGACGACGCCGTCGTCCTCGTCCTCGGATCCGATGCCCCACGCGTTGATGAGGTCGGTCGCGTAGTCCGCGGCGTCCATGCCGTCCCAGAAATCGACGACGACGGCGACGGCCTGAATGCCCGTGGCGTCCTCGAGCGCCGCACCGGTCTCGCCGATGGCGTCGATGTCGCTCTGGGAGAGGACGCCGCCGCTGAAGTCATAGGCGTAGGCGAACGCGTCGGGCTTATCGGGCACGTCGGCGAGCGCCTGCGCGCAGGTCAGGCAGAGCAGCAGCGCGGCAAGCGCTGCCGCGATCCTTGCGCATTTCATGGCGTCTTCTCCTCCTCCGGTGCGGCGCGGCCGGCCGCGCCTGCGTTCTTTTCTTCCTTTGCGGCCTGTTCGGCCTCCTCCTGCGCGGCGCGCTCGTCCTCCTCGCGCACGCGGGCGGCGAACGCGGCGATATGCCGCGCGCCGAGCACTGCGGCGAGCGCGAGGGCGAGCACCGCGACGGCGGCGATCACGGCGACGGCGGCGAGCGCCTCGGGCGAATCCTTGGCCGCGCGGGCGGCGATGCGCAGGTTTTCCGGGGACAGTCCGGAAAAGATGCTCATATCAGATGCCCTCGTAGACGTCCGGCTCAGCGAGCAGGAAGCGGGTAGGCAGGCGGTCGTAGAGCTTTTCGGCGCGCTCGGCGTCCTCGTTATAGGCGCGGGCCTCCTGCCTCAGGAAGCTGCCCTGCTCGGCGAAGAGGTCGGCGGCGCGCTCTAGCATGTTTGCATCGTCGCCCTTGAGGCCGTCGGATGCGGCTTCGATCAGCTCGCTCACGGCGGCGGTCAGCTTCTGATCGGCGCGGCTGATCTCGCGCGCGGTCTTGGCGCTTTCGAGCTGATCGGCGGCCTCCTCGACGGCGCTGCGCGCGGCCTCGATATCGCTCGCGCGCTCAGCGACGGTGACGGCGTTGCGCGCCTGTGCGGCGCGATCCTCGACGATGGAGGCGACGTCGCCTTGGCGCAAAAACGCCTTAGGGGTCGCGCGCTGCAATGCGCGCGCGTTGCCGACGAACAGCGCGCAAACGAGCAGCAGCGCGCACAGCGCGATGCCCGCGTTCTGCGGCAGCGCGGCGAGGCGCTGCAGTGCAGCGCTCTTTTGCGGTTGGTTTTGGGGCGCGCTCGGGGCGCTCTGTGCGGGCTTGGGGGCCTGCTGCGTGGCTGCGGCGGGCATGAAGATCGCTCCTTTCGTGGGGAGGTGAGCGGGGGGTTGTCGGGGCTGCCGCCCCGAACCCCGCCCGAGGGATGTCTCCCTCGGACTCCCTTCCCCATCCCCGCTCCGCGGGGATGGACGGTGATGATGGAGGGGTTTTTGAGGGTTTGATGGGGCGTGGCTTGGGGTATGGCTCTGAAGCGGCTTATCTTGTCCGGGGTCGCAAACGCTTCGCGTTTGCTGCCGGACGCGGGGGTTTTTATAAGCGGCTTGTCTTGTCCGGGAACGCAAACGCTTCGCGTTTGCTGCCGGACGCGGGGGTTTTTATAAGCGGCTTGTCTTGTCCGGGAACGCAAACGCTTTGCGTTTGCTGCCGGACGCGAGGGGATTTCATAAGCGGCTTATCTTGTCCGGGAACGCAAACGCTTTGCGTTTGCTGCCGGACGCGGGGGTTCTTATAAGCGGCTTGCCTTGTCCGGGGTCGCAAACGCTTCGCGTTTGCTGCCGGACGCGGGGGTTTTTATAAGCGGCTTATCTTGTCCGGGAACGCAAACGCTTTGCGTTTGCTGCCGGACGCGGGGGTTTTTATAAGCGGCTTGCCTTGTCCGGGAACGCAAACGCTTTGCGTTTGCTGCCGGACGCGAAGGGCGCCTCCGGCGGGGGTACGATGGGGGCTGCCGCCCCACGCCCTGCTTGGGGCCATTGGCCCCAAACCCCATCACCGCTTCGCGGGGAGATTGGGCTTAGGCTTTTCGTGCCTGCGTCTGCGCTTGCAGGGAGCGCTCGATCTCATCCAGCTCCTTGAGCAGGGCGTCGGCGGTCTGCTCCGCCTGCTCCCGATCCGCCTCGCCCGCTTCCTTCACAAACGCGCGCGTCTGCGCTTTCATCTCGTTCGCGCCCGCGCGCACGCCCCTCGCGGCTTCCTCGCTCGCGCGGCGCTGCGCCGCCAGTGAATCCGTCGCGCGCGCGATGCCCAGCGCCGCCGCCATCTGGCTCTTCCACAGCGGGATGGTCACCTCGAGCGCCGCCTGCAATTTCGCGCACGTCAGCTCGTCGCTCTGCTGCACGGCGCGAATCTGCGCCGCCAGCTGCGTGGAGGCAACCTGCGTCACGCGCAAGTCCTGCACGCGGCGCTCCAGTCTCGCGATGGCCTGCGCGTCCTCGCCCCTCGCTTTGGCCTGCCGCAGCGCCTCGTCGCCCACGACGATGAGCGAGCACAGCTCGCGGTAGAGCGTCTCGTTGCGCTCGTAGAGGCGGTCGAGCAGCGCGCTGTCGCGCATGAGCGCCACGCGGCGGTCGGTCATATCGTTGGCGCAGGCGTTGATGCGCGGCTCAGCCTTTTCATACTGCGCGCGCACGTCGGAAAGCGACGCCGCGCCGCCCAGCATCCTGCGCAAGAGGCCGCGCGCCTGCGCACCGAACGAGCAGGCGCGGATTTGCTCGGCGAGGGTCTGCATCGTTCCCGCCAGCGGCGTCACGTCCTCGCGGAGCATCTGCCGCAGGGCGATCTCGGAAAAGGCGTTCATTTCCTTTTGCGCCTTTGCGCCGAAGCCCATCACCGCGGCGTTATCTTGCAGGTCGAGCCTTGCGGCGAGCGCCTCGATCTGCGCGCGCATTTCATCCGGCAGCTGTTCCTTGGTCGGCGTGACGCCCTGCTCCGGCACGAGCGCGAAGCCCTCGAACGCGCTGCTCATCCCTGACTCCCCTTGGCGAAGAGCGAGGCGAAGGGGTCGTCCTCATCCTTCTGTTCTTTGTCTTGCGCGGCCGCCTTGCCGAGGTCGGGCAGCTCGTCCTGCACGCCGCCGAGCAGGCCGTCGCCCTTCAGCACGTCGGCGAGCACGTCCATCTCGCTCTCCAGATCGATGAAGCGGTATTCGGCGAGCGCGTCGAGCTGCTTATGCAGCGCGCTTTGCACCTGTCCCATCGCCTCGCCGATGCGGCCCGCGATGGCCTGCGCCTGTCCGGACGCGACCTCGCCCTCCAGCTTGGCGCGCTCGCCGAGCAGCTTTTGCGTGGCGGGCAGCGTATAGCGCAAAAACGTGCGCATGGAGGAGAGCATGTCGGGCTGCTCCTCCAGCCGGGAGAGCAGCGCGCGGCAGGTCGTCTCGATGTCGTCGATCTGCGCGGAGAGCGCGGGGTCGGCGATGGCGTCGTTGGCGCTGCGGATGGAGGCGAGCTGCTCGCGCGCCTCGGCGATCAGCGCGTCGACCTCGGCGCTGCCGGACTTGGGCGCGGCCTCGACGGTCACGGTTCTATCCGGGAACAGGCGGCGGCCGGCCGCGAACGCGAGCAGCGCCGCGGCGATGGCGATCAGGTAGTCGCTCACGGCTCCAAGGCCCAGCAGCAGCGCCACAATCAGCGCGCCCAGTCCCGCCGCCACAAACGGCGCGCCGGAGCGGATCGTCTTCGTTTGCATGGGGATTCCCCTTTCTGCGCCGCGCGGCGCGTCAGTCGGCGTCGTTGCGGAAGATCGCCTGCGCCCGCACGCTCGCGGGCGCCGCGCCGTAGCCCTCCCACTGCTCGACGAACGCCTCGTCCACGCGGAAGCGCACGAGCGTCGTTCCGCCCGCCGGGATGCCCACGTCCTGCAGGTTCACGCCGTCGGCGTAGATCATCGCGCCGCCCTCGGTGTACAGGCCGATGGCGACGGACGGGTCGTAAGCGTCGGTATCGGTGGGGTTTTGCACCTCGCACACGACGGCGAGGCCGCTTCCCTCGCGCTCGATGCGCGCCGCGCAGGAGAGCTTCACCCCGGCGTACTGCGGCTCGACGATCATGTATTCGGGAAAGTACTGGATGCCGGTGATCGTCGGCACGACGACGCCGTCCTCGTTCGGCTCAAAGGGCACGATGTCGAACAGGTAGCCGTCCTCTCCGGGCGAGAGGAAGTACGGCCAGAGCTGGGAGATCTCCTCGCTGGCGACGAGCTGATCGCCGTTTTGCAGCTCGAACATGCCGCGATCCAAACAGATGATCTGGTCGGACGCGTTGTGTACCTGCGCGTAGCAATACACCAGATAGTACTCGCCCGACTGCACGATGTTGCACGAGGACTGCACGATCGTGCCCTCGCCCTCCGCCGACGCGCCGCAGGCGAGCGCCGGCAGAAGCAGCGCGGCGGCGAGCGCTGCAAGCCGTTTGCGCATAGCTTCCTCCTTTTTGAACCCTTTCCGTCGCCGCGTCACAGCGCGACGAGGCGGCGCACGCCGTCCTCGCTGACGACCGTCACGGGCGCGTCTTTGCCGCTCAGGCAGAGCTGTTCGCCGCGCGCGAGCGCAAGCCCGTCGCGCAGCGCTTGCAGATCGGACAGCTCGTAGATCGCCATCACGGCGTAATCGCTATCGCAGAGCAGGATCTCCGTGATGCCCACGCGCGCGAGCACGTCCATCGCGCCCTGATCGATCTGCAGCGTCGCGCCATCCTGCGCGTCCCTGACGCGCAGCGACAGCCGCAGCTCCTTGTTCTCGAGGCTCCGGCGGTCGAGATCCTCCTGAAAGCGGAGCGTTTCGCCGTCCGGGTCGTAGACGCGCAGCGCCAGCGGCAGCCCGCCGACGCGCGCCTGTTTGAGCCACTTGTCGCTGGCGCTCACGCCGAGGCACGAGCGCTCCGCGCCAAACGCGGGCAGCGTGTCGCCGACGGCGGCCTGCGCCGCCAGATCGGCCCGGGCGGCGCCTCCGGCGATCAGCGTCAGCAATAGCGCCAGCAGCGCGGCGGTCAATCCTTTGCGTCTGAGCATCTTTCGTCCCTCTCTCTTGCGCCTCAGTCGATGCTGTACGGCGCAGGCGTCTCTCTGGGCGTCACGCCGACGTAGATGATCGGCGCGGTCGCCTTGTAGGTATCGGTGTGGTCGAGCTTGCGGTCGATCTGCAGGCCGCTCTTGTCCATCGTCACGAGGTACACGTCCACGACGTAGCCCATCTCGCCCTTGCTGCTCTGGTATTCCTCGTCGTCGTAGACGACGTAGGTGGCGTCGGTGTCCTGCCGGTAGACCGGCTCGGGGATGGGCAGCTCCTGCACGACCTGCGATTCGAGCTTGTAGCTGTAGCCGTTCGGGTCGGGCCGCCCGTAGATGATGAAGCGGCAATGCGGATAGTTGCCCTGCTTGTAATACTGCGCCTCGATGTAGATGTCCGCGCCCGTGTTGTTGCGGAAGACGAAGTCGAGGCGGTCGTCGGAGACGGTGGCGTCCAGTCCGCGCGGGACGTAGCTCGAGGCGAGCGAGTGCTGCGTGCGGGTGACGACCTCCAGCCCCGCGTTGACGACGGCGTTATACAGCGTCGAGGAGACTTGGCAGATGCCGCCGCCGATGCCCGTGACGTATTCGTTGTAGACGATCTCCAGCGCGTCGGTGTAGCCGTTGGCGTAGGTGCGCTTGCCCGCGACCTTGTTGAAGGACACGGTCTCGCCGGGCTTGATCGTCAGGTGATCGAACTTCTTGGTGCCGACCTCGATGTTGTTGAAGCGCTCCGGGTGCGTGAGGCCCGCGGTCGTATCGTAGCTGGAGAGCTGCACGATCTGCCCCTCGAGGTAGTCGCGCGTCACGGCGGCCTGCACGGGCGTGGGCGTCAGCTCCACCACGCCGGATTCGAGCCTGTCGATCATCGCGCAGATGTGCTCGTTCATGCCGGTGATGTCCAGCTCCTGCCCGGGCACGTCGTCGGTGTAGGAGAAGGGCGGCCACTTGGTGTCGTCGTTTACGCGCGTGGCGTTGACGGCGGGCGTATCGACCTCCTCCTTGATCGTGGTGAGGATCTGCGTGACGCGCGTCAGGTCGTAGCTGAGCGTCGTGTAGCGCATGACGGGTTCCTTTTCCAGCGCCTTCACCTGCTCGTAGCGCGCGGACGACGCGCCCGCGTGCCCGATCGCCCAGAGCTGGTCGAGCTGATCGGCGACGTCGTACTGCATGTTGATGTCGTCGCCGGTGATGTCCCACGACTGGCCGTCCTGCGTCTTGAGGGTGATCTTCCACGAGGAGATCAGCGAGACGACCTGCTGCGTGACGACGGACGCCGCCTCGTCGAGCGTCCTCCCCTCCAGCGGGATGCCGTTGACGAAGATGTTGGGATAGAACACGCCGTCACCCTTGTCGAGCGTCCGCTTGATGGCGATCAGCCGCCCGCCGCCAATGACCGCGCCCACGATCAGCGCCGCCATGAGCGAGAGCGCCAGTGCGCCGCCCGCCGCCCGGCGGATGCGGCGGTTGCGCCGCTCGCGGCCCTTTTTGCTCAACTTGCCCGCCGGCTTTTTCGCCTTTGCGCGCGGCAGGGGCTTTGCGCGATCCTGCGCCACCGCGGTCATCCCGCTGATGGTGCCGGCGCTCTGCCGGGGTCTGTCCTCCTGCCGGAGTCTGTCGCCCTGCCGGGGTCTGTCCTCCTGCCGGGGCGCGGCGCCCTGCCGGGGTGCGGCGGCCGGGCGGGGGGCGTCGGCGGCCCTGCCCGTGCGGCGCGAGGCCGCGCCCGAGACCGCGTTGGCGGAGACCATCCAATCCGGCTGCTCCTCCTGCGCGGCGACGATGCGCAGCGGCTCCCGCTCTTCGATCTGCGGCGCGCTCTGTTCAAGCGCCTGCTTTCTTCTGCGGTGCGTCGGCCTTTCCTCAGACACGCGCCTCACCTCCCCATGGCCCGCGGCCGGCGGATAATCCGTCCACGCGGCATACGTTACCGCTTATATCATACACCATTTCAATGCCTCTAGCAAGGTTTTTTTGCGCGCGGCCGGCCCCGCGCCGCCGCCGCTCTTCCTTTATATGACGGAAAAACCCGCCCATTCCTTTCATGGACTGCCTTCAAAAAAATAGACAGTGAAAAAAACACCCTCCTGTTGTAGAATAAGGGAAAGCAAAACTACGACAGGAGGGACTCTTTATGGCAAGGGAATACACGCATGTACAGGAATTGCTGCCCAGCATTTTGGCGATGAAGGGAAAGGGATACACATACCGTCAAATTGCAGATCAATGGGGGCTGAAGAAAGAGCAAGTTGAGGAGCTTTGCAAAAGAG
>CANRLC010000027.1 GCA_947631405.1 uncultured Clostridia bacterium
CAGACCGCTGACAAAGCCAAGTCAGCGGTCATTTTTTGCACAAGGGGCGAGAAACCAAAAGGGAAAACAGGGGGTAATGTCGAATATATAATGCAGCAATAAACACAGGTGGTGTTTGAAATGCTGAGGCAGCAGCGAGAAAAGCAGCAGGAGATGAGCTTGGTCATCATGGAGCAGATGGTACCAGAGGATCATCTGCTTCGGAAAGTGGATAGAGCAGTCGATTTTAGCTTTATCTATGATCTGTGCGCGCCGCTGTATTGTGCGGACAACGGACGACCGGCCATCGACCCGGAGATACTTTTTCGGATGCTGCTGGTGGGATATCTGTATGGGATCAAGTCCGAGAGGCGATTGGAGGAAGAAATCAACTACAACATCGCGTACAAGTGGTTTTGCGGGTTGGAGTTGACAGAGAAGGCGCCGGATGCAACGACAATCAGTCAGAATCGGCGACGGCGATTCCGGGACAACAACATTCCAGAGCGGATATTCAATGAAATCCTTCGCCAGTGTATCGCAAGGGGTCTGGTAGGCGGAGCGATCCTGTATACGGATTCGACCCACATCAAGGCGAAGGCGAACAAGCACAAGAAGAAGCTAGTGACCGTGGAACAGACGCCCAAGGCTTATCTGGAAGAACTGGACGAGCAGGTGGATCTGGACAGGAAGGTGCTGGGCAAGAAACCGTTCGACAGGGATGACGACCATAAAGGCGATGATGACAACGGGAACAATGGAGGCAGCGGCGGGAGCGAAAAGAGTGGAGCACCTAGCACGACAACAAAGATGCAAAGCACGACCGATCCAGACAGCGGCCAGCAGAGCCGGGAAGGAAAACCGGACGGTTTCCACTACAGCGAGCACCGAACGGTGGACAGCAAATGCAATGTCATCGTAAACGTCCATGTGGAACCCGCTAACCTCAACGACGTAACTCCGATGCCCGAGATTCTGGAAGAGATAGAAGCGCGGCTGGGCAGACGGCCCAAGTACATGGGACTGGACGCCGGGTACCACAACGCAAAGATCGCTCACCTTCTGGAAAGCAAGGGCATACAAGGGGTCATTGGCTACCGGCGACACACTCATACCGGCGAACATTATGGGAAATACCGATTCAGATATGATCCGTTCTTCGACGTCTACATCTGTCCTGAGCACAAATATCTCTACTGGAAAACCACCACCCGGGAGGGATACCGCCAATACTTCTGCGACAGCAAAACCTGTGCCGCTTGTCCACGACGAGCAGAGTGCTTCGGTAAGAGTATGAGCAGAAGGATGGTGGAAAGACATGTTTGGCAGGATGCTTTGGATGATGTCATTGCCTTTACCAAGACTGGTGTCGGCAGTCGCATCTACGCATGGAGAAAGCAGACCATTGAACGTTCCTTCGCGGAGGCCAAAGTCAATCACGGTCTCCGCTATGCTCGCATGCTCGGAATCCGGAATATGCGCGAGCAGTGCTTCCTGACCGCCGCGGTTCAAAACATCAAGAGGCTGGTTGCCTCGCTATTGTTCCTCTTAACGTATAACAAACCCTGCATCCTCTTTTGAATGCAGGGTTTGTCAGTGATCTGAGCGCGGCCGCCCTCTCGGGCGGCCGCGCCGCGTGCTTTCTTCACTCGATGCGGTGGATGCGCTCGCGCAGGCGCATCATCTTTTCGTCGGTGTTGTGGATGATGTCGGCGCACTCCTTCAGCTCGCGCATGATCTCCTCGGCGTCCTCGACCTGCTTTTTGTACTGCATGTCGTGGTCGAGCGTCGCCCAGAAGTCCATGGCGATGGTGCGGATTTGAATCTCGCAGCGCACGGGCAGCACCTGATCGGAAAAGTAGACCGGGATCTCGACGATCATGTGATAGCTGCGGTATCCGTTGCTCTTGGGGCTTTTGATGTAGTCCTTCACCGTGATGACGTTCACATCCTGCTGGCGGGCGAGCATGCGCGCGATCTCGTAGATGTCGTCGATGTAGGCGCACAGCACGCGCAGCCCGGCGATGTCCGACAGGCGGGAGATCATGTTGTCCACGGTGACCTCTAGCCCGAAGCGCTGCAGCTTGCGCGCGATGGAGGACGGCTTCTTGAGCCGCGTCTCGATGAACTCGATGGGATTGCGGCGATAGCGCGCCTCCAGATCGCGGGAAAGCACCTCGAGCTTGGTGCGCATCTCTAAAATGGCGCAGTGATACCGCAGCATCACTTCCTGATAGCGCGCTTCATCGTCAAAGACGTGCTCGCCGTCGGACGGGATGATGTCCGTGTCGATCGCGGCGGGCGCGCGCAGCTCGTTGTTTCTCATCTGTCTAACCCCGTTATCTCCGGCGTCTATGCCGGGAAAAGTCCTCTTTTTATCATGATAGCACATTTTTGCGCGATTGTCTACGTCAGTTTTGCACGAATGGGCGCGCATCCGGCCGGATTCATGGACGCGCGGTTTTTCTCTTGCCTTTGCGGGCAAAATGATGTATGATGGTATCGTTCCCATCAAACCAGAGAAAGAAGGGTTCCCCAGTGATCACCAGCGATATGTCCATCGCCTCCGTCATGCAGCTCGACCCCGAGGTCGCGCCCGTATTCATGGCCTACGGCATGCACTGCCTGTACTGCCCGCACGCCTCCGCCGAATCCATCGCCGAGGCGAGCCTCGTACACGGCATCGACGCGGACGCGCTCGTCAAGGCGCTCAACGAATACTTCGACGGCAAGGCCAAGTAAGCCCCTGCGCAACGGGGGCGCTGCCCGCTGACGGACGCCGCAGGCGTCTCGCGCAGCGGGCTTTCATCAAAATGGGGAAAAGGGGGCGGCGCGAATGCGCGCGCGAGGATGGCGAGAGCGGCTGTTTGGCCTGTGCCGCGTGGGCGCGATCGGGCTGTTTTTGCTCGTCCTTGCGCCGATTGCCCTGCGCGCGCTGACGGTGGTCTCGCACAGCTACGGCGTCTCCAACCGCTACTCGCAGAAGGTGGTTTTGGAAAGCCTCTCGCTGCGTAAGAGCGTCCCGCTGACCCTTTCGGCGCTCGCCGCGCTCGCGCTGCTCTACGCCCTGCTGCGTCGCTTCGCGCGCATTCATCTGAGCGCGGCGCTGACCGCCCTCTGGTTGGCCGCGTCGCTCCTCTGGGTCTTCGCCGTGCAGATCGTGCAGGTGACCGACTGCCGGGAGGTGATCGGCTTCGCCCGGCGCTTCGCCGAGGGGGACTACACGCCCCTGTCGGGGCACTATCTGAACGTCTACACCTATCAGCTCCGGCTCTGCCTGCCGCTGGAGCTGCTCATTCGCCTCTTTCCCAAGCTGGATATCAACCTGCTCTCCCAATGCCTGAACGCAGCGCTTGGCACGGCGGCCATCGGCGTCATGGGCGCGCTGTGCGAGACGCTCGCGGGCGACGGCCGCGCCCGCTTCGCCTCCTACGCGCTGTATCTCACGTTTTTGCCGCTCTTTTTCTTCTGCACGTTCGTGTATAACGTGCAGTCCATGCTCCTGCTCTGCTCCGCCGCGATGCTCTGCTTCGCCCGCTATGTGCGCACGGGACGCCTTCGCTTCGGCGTGGCCTACGCGGTGCTGATCGCGCTGGGCGTGGCCAACAAGCTCAACGCGGCCGTCCCCTTTCTGGCGCTGCTGATCTGCGCCGTGCTGCACGCGATCCTGCGCCGCGACGGGCGCATCCTCGCCTGCGCCGCGCTGTCAGCCGCCCTCGCCCTTGCGCTGCCATGGCTCATCGTCCGGCAATACGAGCTGCGCGGGGGCGTGCGCATGCAGGCGGATGCGAGCACGGTTTCCCGGCTGACGATGGGGCTTCAGGACGATTCGCTGATCGCTCCGGGCTGGTTCAATTCCTACACGGAGCAGTTCTTCGATCCGGCGATCGCGACGCTCTCCAGAGAAGAGGGCCTTGTCGTGGCGAAGGCCGATCTTCGCGAGCGGCTGCGGGAAATGGCGGCGAATCCCGCCGATACCGCCCGCTTTTTCTCGGATAAATGCCTGACCCAATGGCTCGAGCCGAGCTATGAGATCCTCTGGTGGGGCAACCGCACGCCGAAGGAGGGCCGCTTTAACGGGCTGGCCTACCAAGTCTATCGCGACGAAAGCCCGCTCAACGCGCTGCTGCTGACGTACATGACCGCGCATCAGCGCGCGGCGTACCTGCTCGCGCTGCTCGGCGCGGCGATTGCGCTCCGGCGGCGCGGGGACGCCTCGCAGCTCATGCTGCCCGTGACGATTCTCGGCGGCTTTCTCTACCACATGATCTTCGAGGCGAAGGCGCAGTACATCTTCGTCTACGCGTTTTACATGATGCCGCTCGCCGCGCAGGGGCTGTGTGCCGTGGCGGGCGCGCTCGCCGCGCTAAAACGGCGGCTGCGCGGATGACAAAGATGGGGTCTGGCGCTGAAGCCCGCCGCCGCCAGTGGCGGAGAGGAGGCGGGCGGAACGCGGGGAATCGCAAAGAGCGGCGCAAGCCGCGACTATGCGAGTTCCCCGGGCGAGCACTAAAAAGACTTATACTGCCGCCGCCCCGACAGTGTCCGTTCCCCATGGTAGCCCCAACGTTCCCCAAATCGCGAAGCGATTGCAAAAAGTAAGTAGCCCGGAAGCGAAGCGATCCCGGGCGGGTCGATCATGAAAAGTCGCATTATTCTGCTTATGCTTGCCCGGCGTAACCCAATAGCAGGATGATAGACGATTTGAGAATCGTATCATATACACTTCCAAAGCGCAACAAAAGATGCGAGAAGGCAAGCCTTTCCCGCATCTATTTTGTATTCTCTTTGCTACTGGAGCGGCTCCGCCCACACGGTGGGATAGTCGTCCACGGCGTCCACGCCGCCAAATTTCTTCTCCATCTGCGCGCCCAGATCGAGCAGTCGCTCCACGACGTCCGCCGCGCCCGCGTCGTCCTTAGGCGTGGGCTTGAAGTCGTTCACCTTCTCTTGCGAGGAGATCGAGCAGGGCACGATGCGCCAGCCCGCGTTTTGCGCCTCGCCCTGCGGCGTCACGAGGAAGCGCTGCTGGAAGACGTAGGTGTCCATGTCGTCCGGGCGCGTGTTGCCCGCGAAGGAGAAATTGCCCAGCGAATAGCAGATGTAGCGCCCCTTGTATTGCTCGATGGGGTTCATCCGGTGGCTGTGGTGGCCGATGACCAGATCCGCGCCCGCGTCGATGGTCGCGTGCCCCAGCGGCACCTGCCGCTCGTTGGGCAGGTAATCCTTTTCCTCGCCCCAGTGGTAGGAGACGACGACGATCTGGCAGCCCGCCGCGCGCATCGAGGCGATGTCGCCCTCGATGCTCTCGTAGATGTTCGCGTAATTGCCGTTGAACGTCTGGTAGGCGAGCATGCCGACGCGCACGCCCGTGTCCGTCGTGTAAATCGCGCCGCCCAGATGGCCGCTGTAGAGGATGCCCGCCTGCGCGAGCGTCTGGCAGGTCTCCTCGTAACCGGCTTCGCCGTGATCCATCACATGGTTGTTTTCCAGCGACACCGCCTCGACGCTCCCCGAGGTGAGCACCTGTACATAGGACGGCGGCGCGGCGAAGGAATAGGTGTTCTTCGTCGCACTGCGGGTCGTGGTCAGCGTGCCCTCGAAATTGACCAGCGTCAGATCGTCGCGCGAAAACAGATCGCGCACGTTTTCAAGCGGGAAGTCAAGGCCCGAGGCCTCTTTCTCCAGCTGCTTGTCGAAGACATTCGTGCCCTTCTTGCGCGTGTCCCCGCCGATCGTCACGTCGCCCGTCGCCGAGAGCGTCACGAGCACAGCGCCGTCCTCCCGCACGCGGGCGTCGGAGCCGTCCTCGCGCTCGTACCACGCGCGCTCCTCAAAGACCGCGTCCTCCCACTCGGCGGCCTGCGGCGGCTCCCCGCCCTCAAACTGGGACAGATCGAGCGTCTCCGCCGACGCCGCCGCGGCCAGCAGCGCCGCGAGCAGCGCTAGAAACGCCTTTGCCTTTGTCCTTCTCATCGTCTTCTCCGTCGTTTTTCGTCTTCGTCAGGGCTGCGGCGGCGTGTCCAGCAGCTCGTGGAAGCGCTCGCAGTTCGTCTTCCAGCGCACCTCCAGAGAGGAGGAGCCGTTGACCCTGCCGTAGGCGTAGGTGCCCGGCTGCGGGATGTGGAACTCGCAGAAGTCCGCGCCGCCCGCCACCAGCGAATAGCCGCTGGAGAGTGCGCCCAAGATGTCGATCGCCGAGAGCGTCATGCGCATCCCGGAGGAGATCTCGTTGTAGACGCCGATCAGCTCCGGCAGCGACAGCGCGCGGCACTTGTCAAAGAGCTGGCTGACCACCTTGCGCTGGCGCTCGGTGCGGGAAAAATCGCCCGAGCCGGAGGAGCGGTCGCGCATGTACGCGAGCGCGATGCGCCCGGTCATGTGAACCAGACCCGGCTTGGTGGGCAGGTCGGGATCGTCGTGCAAGAGAATGCTCTGGATCATCAGGCACTCGTTGATGTCGATCTCGATGTCCACGCCGCCCAGCGCGTCGATCACGGGCTTGACGTTTTCAAAATTGATGAGGATCGCGCCCTCGATCTCGATGTCCAATTCCCGCTCGATGCACGAGATCACGCCGTCGAAGCCGTGATACTTGTAGAGCAGGTTCGCCTTCGTCGGATTGCCGCGCGGGTTGTCAATGCGGCTGTCGCGCAGGATGGACGTCATGATGACGCGGTTATACAGCGGGTCGAGCGTCACCACGATGATCGTGTCCGTGCGCGCGTCGTCGGTCAGCTCGTCCGCGTAACCGTCCTCGCCCAGCAGCAGGTAATGCCGGGCCTTCTCGTTGGTCTGCGCCCGCGCCGCCGCAAAGCAGCAGGCGAGCGTCAGCGCCAGAGCCACTATCCGTTTGAGCATACGCGCCTCCCATCGGGCCTACGCCCCGATCTCCTCCCCGTGTATTCGACGCGCCCGCCGGGCGTTTTCATCCCGCGGCGCGGAAAGAATTACCGAAACAGCTCGCGCAGCAGCATCGGGCCTTCCGCCAGAAAATCGCCCGTCGCGGCGGCGCTCTCCTCGCAGAACTTGCGCGGCGCGCCGTGGCTGTCGCTGTCGTAGAGCGCGAACGGCACGGCGTGGCCGTCGTGCCCGCGCGTGCGCAGAAGCGTCGGATGATCGGAGAGCAGCAGCACGCGGAAATGCGTGTCCACCTCGGGCAGGCGCCCGAGCAGCGGGCCGACCACGCGCGCGTCCAGCCGGCGGATGGCCTCGCACTTGCCCTCCACGTCGCCCGCGTGCGCGCACTCGTCCGGGGCCTCGACGTGGACGCAGACGAAGTCCGCGCCGCCCGCGAGCGCGTCGAGCGCGGCCTGCACCTTGCCCTCGTAGTTCGTGTCCAGCTCCGCCGTCGCGCCCGGCACGCGCGGCGTGTCCACGCCGCACAGCCCCGCGATGCCCCACACCAGCGGCACCGCCGAGACCGCGCTGCCGCGCTTGTGATAGAGCGCCTCAAACGGCGTGAGCGCCATCGCGCTGCCCGGCCCCCACGGCCAGATGCAGTTGGCGGGCAGCTTGCCCGACGCCACGCGCACGCGGTTGACCGGGTGATCGCGCAGCACGTCGAAGGAGGCGCGCATCAGCGCCGCAAGCGGCGCGGCGAGCGGGCTGTCCCCCGCGGGCAGATAGGAAGCGATCGCCGAGCCTAGGATGTTGTGCGGCTCGGTGAAGCGCGGCAGGCCGTCCTTCGGCTCGTGTGCGGCATCGATGACGCCGATGTGCCTGAAGGTCGGCGTGATGTGGATCGAAAAGCCCAGCGCGGCGGCCAGAGAGGAAAAGCGCGGATCGCGCACGAGATCCTCCATCAGCTCCACGGCCTCGTCGCCCTCGATGCCGCCGCCGTTGTGCGAGCGGATGACGGCCTCGTCAAAGCGCTCGCCCTCCAGCGCGCACAGGTTCACGCGGAAGCTCGTCTCGCCCGGCTGCAAAAGCACGCCCATGCCCGCCGCCTCCAGCGCGGAGCGGCCCGTAAAGCAGGTGCGCGGGTCGTACCCGAAGATCGAGAGGATGGCGGTGTCGCTGCCCGGCGCGACGCCCGCGGGCACCGTCTGGCAAAGGCCGAGGCGTCCCCCGGCGAGGGCGTCAAGGTTCGGGCAGGAGAGCGCGCCCAGCGGCGTCTTTCCGCCCAGCGCCTCCACGGGTTCGTCGGCGATGCCGTCGCCGATCACAAGCACATACTTCATAAACGTCCCTCCGCTCGCAGCAAACTGCCTCTATTATAGCGCATTTCTTCCTCCGCCGCAACGCCCAAACGCGCCGCGGCGCGTCATGAGCGGGCATAAACATACATAGACTGATAACGCGATGATAACGATCCGCCGCGACGGGGTGCCGTTTGTGCCGCAGGATGTATAGAGTACCGCGCGGCTGCGCATCCTTACGGCATACGCGCCGCCCCCGCGGCGCGCCCTGCGCCCAGCGCGGGAAGATCAATGGAGGAGGGACGACATCATGGAGATGTCCTCAAGAAGTCCGCGCCCGTCTCAGGCGGCGCGGCCCGTCCGCGGCCCGCACGGCGGATGGCAGAAGCAGGAGATCGACGCGCTGCAGCGCGGCATCGACGAGGCCAATCGCGCCGGGGAATCGCTGCGCAGCGTGTTTGAGCGCATGGGCGAGGAGCTGGGCCGCAAGCCCAACAGCATCCGCAACTTCTATTACGCCCAAGTGCGCGCGCGCGAAAGCGGCGCGCCCGAGCGCGCGCTGCCGTTTGAGACGTTCACGCAGGAGGAGGTCGAGCAGCTGCTGCGCAGCGTGCTGACCGCCCGCGCGCAGGGGATGAGCGTGCGCGCCTGCGTGCGCGACCTCGCGGACGGCGACCGCACGCGCATGCTCCGCTACCAGAACAAGTACCGCTCCACCGTCCGCACGCGCCCGGAGCTGGTCGCGCGCGTGATGAGCCGCCTCCAAGAGGAGGGCGTCCCCTACGTCAGCCCCTACGCGCCGGGCGAGGACGCCCCGCAGGAAAGCGCGCTGCCGCGCCTGCGCAGGCGCGCGGAGCAATCCGGCGACGCGGAGCTGACGGCGCTGTTTTCCTCGCTGGAGCACCTGCTCGATCTCGCGCTCGCGCCCAAGGGCGAGGGCGCGCACCCCGCGGCCAAGGAGGGCGAGGCGCTGCGCCGCGCCGACCGCCTGAGCGCCCGCTGCGACATGCTGCGCATCGCGCTCAGCGACGAGCGGGCGCGCGGGGATCACCTGCGTGCCGAGGCTGGGGGCATGGTGACGCTGCTCAAGGAGTACATCGCCCTGCCCGAGGCCGACCGCCTGTCCCACTGCGCGGCCTTTTGCAGCCAGGCTGCCGCGCGGCTGAGCGACGTCGAGTGCGCGCTGATGCCGCCGGAGGACGCCGATAAATAAACAAACCGCGGGCGGCGCAAGAAAACGCGCCGCCCGCGAGGCGTATTCTTTCACAGGCGGACGGCGCGCATCCGGAGCCGGACGTAATCCGCGTACCAGACGCCATTTGCATATAGCTCCCTGCGGAGCGCTTGCGCCGCCTCGGCGATCATCTGTTCCCGCTCCTCCGCCTCCGGGACGGCCTCAAACGGGGCCTTGACGAACATGCGGATCCAGTCCGCGAGGCCCGCCTCGCCCTGAAGCGGCGTCGGCCTGTCAAAGAGCAGCGCAACGCGCGTCTCAAAGCCCGCCGCCTCCAGCAGGGCGGCGTATTCGCCGATGGCGGGAAAGTAAAACGGCATTTCATACCGATAGCCGTGCCTTTTGAAAACCTCGCCGAGCGCGCTATGGATGCGCCGGTTATTCCCCTTACCACCCATTTCAAAGACCAGCTCGCCGCCCGCTCTCAACGCCTCCCGCACGCAGGCGAGCATGTCGCGCTGCCGCTCGCGGTCGATCCAGTGGAAGACCGCGTTGGAAAAGACGGCGTCCACGCGCTCGCGCAGGGAAAAGGCGGTCGCGTCCCCCTGCACAAAGGGGATGTCGGGATGCTCCCTTCTGGCGATCGCCAGAAGCGCCTCGGAGGCGTCCAGCCCCATGGCGCGATAGCCCTTCTCCTGCAGCGCCCGGGTCAGCGTCCCGTTCCCGCAGCCCAGATCAAGCACGGCGCTGCCCGCCCCGGCCTCGATCAGCGAGAGGACGTCCCGGCCGTAGCCGGGCACAAAGGAAAAGCGCTCGGTGTACCCTTCCGCGTCCCACCGGATATTCATATTCAATCGCCCCTTTGCAGGTCAGTCCGCCGCGCCGCCCGGCAGCAGCCCGACGTCCTTTTTCCATCTGCCGCGCGCAAAGCGCGCCGCCAGCAGCAGGCAGCGGGTCACGTTGTCGGCCACCATGCAGCACCAGACCGCCGTCAGGCCCAGCCCCAGCACGTTCACGCAGACGAACGTCATCAGGATGCGCACGCCCCACATGCAGGCGATGGAGATCGCCAGCGGCGTGCGGGTGTCGCCCATGCCGTCGAACACGCCCTCTAAGATGATGGACGCGCCGAAGAACGGCTCGCTCAGCGCCACGATGCGCAGCGCCTTGACCCCCGCCGCGATGACCGCCGCGTCGGCGGTGAAGAGCGCCATCATCTGCGCGGGGATGAGGTAGAGCACGCCGCCCGTGAGCGCCATCAGCGCCGCGCACAGCAGCGTGATCGTGCGCGCGGTGTCGGTGAGCAGGCGCTCGTCCCGCGCGCCCAGCGCGTTGCCGCAGAGCGTCGAGGCCGCCGCCTGCATCCCGTAGCCGGGGATGTAGAACGCCTGCTCCGCCGTGATCGCCAGCGAGTGCGCCGCCAGCGCGGTCGTCCCCAGCCGCGTCACCTGCGAGGAGAAGACGACCTGCCCGAGGCACGACCCCACGCGGCTGAGCGCCACGGGCATGCCCACGCGCACGCAGCGGCCCATGATCGCCCGGTCGAGCCTGAACGGCACGCCGCGCGGCGTCGCGCGCGCGTTGGCCAGCAGCGCCGCGAGCATGAGCAGCCCTCCCACCGCGTAGGCGATGGCCGTGGCGATCGCCGCGCCGGTCACGCCCAGCCCCGCGCCGGGCAGCGTGAAGGCGAGCGGCCCCAGCGCCACGCGGCGCGAGCCGAAGATGAGCAGCAGATTGAGCGCGATGTTGATCGCGTTGACCAGCGTGTTGACGAGCATCGGCGTCTTCGTGTCATGCAGCGCGCGCAGCACGCTGCCAAACAGGATCAGCATCGCGCGGAACACCATCGGCAGGCAGACGATGGCGAAGTACGCCGACGCGCTCGCGCGCAGCTCCTCCTGCGCGCCCAGCCAGACGGGCAGCGCCGGGCTGACCGCCAGCGTGACCGCCCCCAGCGCCGCGCCCAGCGCCAGCGCCAGCAGCAGCGCCTGCGTACCCGCGCGGCGCACGGTGCGCTCGTCGCCCGCGCCGTCCGCGCGCGCGATGACGGCGGTGAAGCCCACGCCCATCGCCCAGAGGGGCGAATTGACCAGCCACGTCACCGAGGCGGTCATGCCCACGCTCGCCGACGCCTGCGCGCCGATGCGCCCGACCATCGCCGAATCCGCAAACTGCACGACCGTTTGCAGGGCCTGCTCCACGATGGTCGGCCAAGACAGCGCCGCGATTTGCGCGATCAAGGCGCGGCCGTCTTCTGCACGGCGCATGGCATCGTCCTCCCCTCCAAGGCAAATCCACGCGCATTGTAGCACGCGCGCAGGGGCTTGTCAACGCGGCGCGCCGCCCATTTTGGGCAGGTCTGCCGCATCCATTTTTGGCGAAAACGTCCTTTGCCCTTTCGCGCCTCCGGGAGTACAATAGGGAAGACGTGTGGCGCTTGCGCGTAAATCCAGTTGAGCGCTGCGCGTCTTTTTTTGTCGGAAAGGCAGGTCATCTTCAAATGGAAGCAAACGAAAACCGCTCTCTGGTCGAGCAGAGCGTCGGCAGCCTCATGCGGCGCTACGCCGAGCCGTGCGTGCTGTCTCTGCTGGTCGGCGCGCTCTACAACATCGTCGATCAGGTCTTTATCGCCAACGCCGCGTACCTCGGCTCCTACGGCAACGCGGCGAACACGGTCGTCTTCCCGCTGACCGTCGTCGCGCTGGCCGTCGCCGTCATGATCGGCGACGGCTGCTGCGCGTTCGTGAGCCTGTGTCTGGGGCGCGGCGACGCCGAGCGCGCGCACACGAGCGCGGGCAACGCCGTGACGCTCTCGATTCTGAGCGGCGTCTTCCTGTGCGCAATCTATCTGCTTTTCGCCCGGCCGCTGATCGCGCTCTTCGGCGGCACGGTGAACGAGCAAACCTATCTTTACTCGCGCGAATATTTCCTTTACATCGCGCTGGGCGTCCCCTTCTATGTGTTCGGACAGGCGATGAATCCGGTCATCCGCGCGGACGGCTCGCCGCGCTACGCGATGGTCTCCACGCTCGCGGGCGCGCTGGTCAACCTCCTCCTCGACCCGCTGTTCATCTTCGCCTTCCGCTGGGGGATGATGGGCGCGGCCGTCGCCACGGCGCTGGGACAGGTCGTCACCGCTGCGCTCGCGCTGGCCTACCTGCCGCGCATGAAGCAGATTCATCTGGACAAGCGCCGCCTGCGCCTTGACGCGCGCATCGTGCGGCGGACGCTGTCGCTGGGCGTCACCAGCCTCCTCTCGCAGGTGTCGCTCGTGGCGGCGATGGCGGCGATCAACAACATGCTGCGCCGCTACGGCGCGCTCGATCCCGTCTTTGGGCAGGAGGCCTACGCGCAGATCCCGATAGCGGTCGTGGGCATCGTGATGAAGTTCTTCCAGATCGTCATCTCCATCGTCGTGGGCACGGCGGCGGGCTGCATCCCCATCGCCGGATACAACATGGGCGCGGGCCGCCGCGATCGCGTGCGCGCGCTGTTTTCCCGCCTGCTGGCGGTGGAGGCGCTGGTGGGCGCTGTCGCGCTGGTGATCGTCGAGGCGTTCCCCGGCCGGCTGATCGCGCTCTTCGGCGCGGCGAACGAGAGCGCCTATTACACGGCCTTCGCGCTGCGCTCCTTCCGCATCTACCTGTGCATGATCGTGCTCGCGTGCGTGAACAAGGCCTGCTTCATCTTCCTGCAGGCGATGGGCAAGGCCGCCGCCTCGACGATGCTCTCGATGATGCGCGAGATCGTCTTCGGCGTGGGCTTCGCGCTGCTGCTGCCCCTGCGCTTCGGACTGGACGGCGTGCTGCTCTCCATGCCCGTGAGCGACCTGCTCACCTTCCTGCTGAGCGCCGCGCTGATCGCGCTCACTTATCGCGAATTGAGCGCGCGGCCGCAACTCGCATGATCCCCGCCGCGGCAAAAGCGCGCGAAGGCTGAAAGAGAGGGAACCGACGCCGCCCCCGGGCGGCCCCTTTTTTTGTTTTGCGCCTCTTTGCAGGCGCGCGCCGCTGTGCTATACTTTACGAAAAGCGACGCCGCGCGTGCGGCGAAGACGAAAGGAGAGCGGCTTATGCGCGTCTTCACAGGGTATCAAAGGGGCGTCAACCTCGGCGGCTGGCTGTCCCAGTGCGTGGCGACGGACGAACATCACTACGCGACGTTTATCACCGAGGCGGACATCGAGCGTCTGGCCGGATGGGGCCTTGACCATGTGCGCCTGCCCATCGACTGCGACGTCATCTTTACAGGCCCCGACGCCGCGCCGTCCGAGCAGATGCGCCGGGTGGACGACTGCGTCGCGTGGTGCGAAAAGCTGGGCCTGCGCGTCCTCCTCGACCTGCACAAGACCTACGGCTACATGTTCGACACCGCCGTCGTCCCCGACCCGGACGCGTTCTTCACGGACGCCCCCCTGCAGGACGCGTTCATCCGCCTGTGGCGCGCGCTGGCCGGGCGCTACGGGAGCAAGCCCGAGCGCGTCGCCTTCGAGCTGCTCAACGAGGTGACCGACCCCAAGCACGCGCGGGCGTGGAACGCCATCGCCGCGCGCGCCGTGCGGGAGATCCGTCAAATCGCCCCGCAGACGAGCATCCTCATCGGCGGCGTGCGGCACAACAGCGTATCGAGCGTGCCGCTGCTCGACCCGCCCGCAGACGAGCGCATCGTCTACAACTTCCACTGCTACGAGCCGCTCGTCTTCACCCATCAGAAGGCGAGCTGGGTCAAGGGCATGACGCCCGACTTTGACGTCGCCTACCCGGACACGCTCGCCGCCTACCGCAGGGCCGCCGAGAAGCTCGGCTACAAGCCCAAGGACGCGGGGGACGGCGACCGCCTCGTCGGCGCGGACATGTTCGAGGCGATGTTCGCCCCCGCGATCGAGGTCGCCAAGCGCTACGACGTGCCGCTCTACTGCGGCGAGTACGGCGTCATCGACCAAGCGCCGGTGGAAGACACGCTCCGCTGGTACCGCGACATCCACAGCGTGTTTGAAAAATACGGCATCGGCCGCGCCGCGTGGACGTACAAGCAGCGCGACTTTGGGCTGGTGGACGCGCACTACGACGCCGTGCGCGAGGCGCTCGTGCGCCTGCTGTAATCTTCCCAACGCGTCAATGAGAAAGGAGTCATCGACCATGAAAAAGGAATTTCCCGTGCAGCCCTTCCTCTTCCCCATGCCGACGTACATGATCGGCACCTACAACGAGGACGGCACCGTAGACGAGATGATGATGGCGTGGGGCGGCATCTGCGCCGAGGATCGCGTGGCGCTCAATCTGGAGGCGGCGCACAAGACCGTCGCCAACCTGCGCGCGACGGGCGCGTTCACGCTGGCCGTGCCCGGCGCGGACACGCTGGAGGCGTCCGACTATCTGGGCATCGCCACCGCCAACAAGACGCCCGACAAGTTCCAGCGCACCGGGCTGCACGCCGAGAGAAGCGCGCGCGTGAACGCGCCCGTGATCGCGGAATACCCGCTGACGCTCGAGTGCGAGGTGGAAAAGATGGAAGACGAACCCTACGGCCTGCGCGTGCTGGGCAAGATCGTGGGCGTTCTGGCCGACGAGGCCGTGCTGGATGCGGACGGGAAGATCGACGCGGGCAAGCTGCACGCGTTCGTCTTCGACCAGATGCGCAACGGCTACTACGCCGTGGGCGAGAAGATCGGTCAGGCGTGGCACAGCGGCGCGGGGCTGGTGAAAAAGGGCAAGTGAGCCGCACGGCGGACACGGGGGGGAAAAGACGATGAAACGGATCGCGCTGCTTGCGCTCATTATGCTCCTCGCGCTATTCCCGCTCGCGCTCGCCGCGGGCGAGGGGATCGACTTTAACGCCTACGGCTACGCGGACGAGACGCCCGCGCTGCGCGACGTCTTCGCGGACGACTTCAAGGTCGGCGCGGCGGTCAACACGGTCAATCTGGCTCCAGACAGCGAGTTTTACCGGCTGGTCGCCAAGCACTACAACGCCTTCGTGCTGGAAAACGAGATGAAGCCGGAAAACGTCAACCCCGCGCCCGGCGTCTTCCTCTTCGGCCCGGCCGACCGCTTCGTCGCCTTCGGCGAGGAGCTGGGCGCGACGCTGCGCGGGCACACGCTGGTGTGGCACTCGCAGGTGCCCGCGTGGTGGTTTAAGGGCGAGGGCGGCGGCGACGCCACGCGCGAGGAGCTGCTCGCGCGGATGGAGGAATACATCCAAACCGTGGTGGGCCGCTACAAGGGCCGCGTCGCCGTGTGGGACGTGGTCAACGAGGCCTTCTCCGACCAGAGCGGCCTGCGCCGCGACGCCGAAGGCTCCAAGTGGGCGTCGATCATCGGCGACCTCGACGGCGACGGCAACGACCTCGACTACATCGAGCGCGCGTTTTCCTTCGCGCACGAGGCCGACCCCGACGCGCGGCTCATCCTCAACGACTACAGTCTGGAGGGCGACGCCCGCAAGCTGGACGAATTCTACGAGGCCGTGCGGACGATGCTCGAAAAGGGCGTGCCCATCGGCGGCGCGGGAATTCAGGCGCACATCCAGATCGGCTACCCCAGCGTGAGCGCGTTCGAGCATGCCATCGAGAAGCTGGCCTCGCTCCGGGAGATCGCGCCGGATTTCGTCGTGCAGGTGACGGAGCTGGACGTCTCCATCTTCGACTGGAACGACAAGAGCGCCGAAAAGCCGATCACGCCCGAGCTGCAAAAGCGCCTTGCCGAGCGCTACGCCGACCTGTTCGAGATGTTCCGCCGTCAGGCGGCAAAGGGCAACCTCGACATGGTGGTGACGTGGGGCGCGTATGACGGGAGCAGCTGGTTAAACGGCTACCCCGTCGCCGGGCGCACGGACGCGCCGCTGCTCTTCGACCGCCAGATGCGCGCCAAGCCCGCGTTCTGGGGGCTGATCGACCGCAGCTACATCGACGAGGCCGTGGACGCGCTGCCGTAATGCGCGCCGCTTTGCCTGCACAAAATCGAAGGCGTCGGATCGCCTTTTCTCCCTCTCGCGGGGGAGAAAAGGCTCAGTCTGTCGAAAAACCCCATTTCACTACCTTCAAGCTTCCGAGGAGTGCGGGGCTTTGCCCCGCCGCCCCACCTAGGGGCTTTCCGGTCGCCCCTAGGAACCCTTCGGCCCCCAAACTTTGAGGGTTGAAAAAGCTTTTAAGTATTACGCAAGATAGTACAATGACTTTTTTGACAAACTGGGCTTCTTTGACAGACTGTGCGCCGGGCCGCTGGCCCGGCGCTTTTTTATCTTGGGCACGGCCCCCCGCAGCGCTGGACATTCGCCCGCGCATCTGCTATAATCAGGATGTACATCTATACCGAAGCATGGTTTCGGGCCGCCGCGGCCCGTTTGAGGAGGGATTCCCTATGGACGAGCGCAAGATCGCGCCCATCAAGCGCGACCACAGCCTGACGGCGACGGGCATCGTGATCGCCGTGATCGTGGCGCTGCTCATCTTCGCGTTCCTGCGCATCAACAGCGTGCTGCGCGAGCGCTCCATCAGCCGCCTTGAAGAGGGCGTCAACACCGTCATCACCGAGGTGACCTCCAAGCTCGCGCGGGACAGCCACATCCTCAATGCGACGGCCAGCATCCTCTCGCAGACGGACAACTTCGACGCCGAGGCGACCGAGAGAACCATGCAGTCCGTCGCGCCGCTGCTGGAGACCATGCAGATGTTCGTGCTGATGTCCGACGACACCATCCTCTCGCCCGACGGCAGCGCCACCGACATCTCGCAGGACGACAGCCTCTCCTTTGCCGTGGAGGCGCCGCTGGGCGAGCACATCTCCGACCGCACCTACACGCTCGCCGGCGGCGATCCGGTGCTGCGCCACTTCGTCCCCATCGTGCAGGACGGGGAGACCGCCGCGCTGCTCTACGGCCTCACGAGCCTCGAGGATCTGCCCGGCAGCCTCAACATCGACAACATCTACAACGCCAGCGCCAGCGTGTACATCGTGGACACGCACACGGGCGACTTCATTCTGGATACCTTCCATGACGGCCTCGGCAACATCTACGACGACTACGTCGAGGGCGTGGACGGGCGCACGACCAAGGGCGCACTGACGTGGGATGAATACACCAAGGAGATCATGAGCCTTGGCACCGGTTACGTCATCTTCCGCACGGACTACACCGACGGCTGGGAGTACATGTACTACATGCCCGCGGGCATCAACGAGTGGGCCATCGCGGTGAGCGTGCCGGAGAACGAGGCGTTCGCCAGCGTCAACGAGGTGCGCAAGATCTGCATCCTGCTGGGCGTATTGATGGCGGCGACGGTCGTCGTCTACTACCTCTGGGTGCGGCGCAATGCGAAGGCCATCATGGACAGGACGGTTCAGCAGGCCGTGCTCACCGAAAAGCTGCACAAGGCCGAGGCGGCCGACCGCGCGAAGACCACCTTCCTGTCCAACATGTCCCACGACATCCGCACGCCGATGAACGCCATCATCGGCTTCACCACGCTCGCGCAGGCGAACCTCGACAACCGCGAGCGCACGCAGGAATACCTCGCCAAGATCCTCTCCTCCAGCAATCACCTGCTCTCGCTCATCAACGACGTGCTGGACATGAGCCGCATCGAGAGCGGCAAGCTCAACATCGAGGAAAAGCCCTGCACGATCTCGGAGATCTTCCGCGACATGCGCAACATCATCCAGACGCAGATGAACGCCAAGCAGCTCAATTTCTACATGGACACGCTGGATGTGGTGGACGAAAGCATCTACTGCGACAAGCTGCACGTCAATCAGGTGCTGCTGAACCTTCTCTCCAACGCCATCAAGTTCACGCCCGCGGGCGGCAGCGTCGCGCTGACCGTCCGCCAGAAGCCGCGCGCGCCCAAGGGCTACGGCTCCTACGAGATCACCGTCAAGGACTCGGGCATCGGCATGAGTCCGGACTTCATCGAGCACATCTTCGAGCCGTTCGAGCGCGAGCGCAACACCACGGCCAGCGGCATTCAGGGCACGGGTCTGGGCATGGCCATCACCAAGAACATCGTCGATACCATGGGCGGCACGATCGCGGTACACTCCGAGCAGGGCAAGGGCACGGAGTTCGTGATCGACCTCGATTTCAGGCTGCAAAACGCGCCGCAGCAGGTCGAGGTCGTGCGCGAATTGCAGGGCCTGCGCGCGCTGGTGGTGGACGACAGCTTCACCACCTGCGACAGCGTGACCAAGATGCTCACCCAGATCGGCATGCGCGCCGAATGGGTGCTCCATGGCAAGGAGGCCGTGCTGCACGCGCGGCAGGCGTTCGAGCTGGGCGACGAATACTACGCCTACATCGTGGACTGGTATCTCCCCGACCTGAGCGGTCTGGAGGTCGTGCGGCAGGTGCGCGCCATCGTGGGCGAGAACGCGCCGATCATCATCGTGACCGCCTACGACTGGACGGCCTTTGAGGAGGAGGCGCGCGCCGCGGGCGTGACCGCCTTCTGCAACAAGCCGATCTTCCTGTCCGACCTGCGCGACATTCTGGTGGGCGCGCATCCCGGCGCGGCCCAGCAGCATGAAGCGCCCGCTGGGCCGGATCTCTCCGAGCTGCGCGGGATGCGCCTGCTGCTGGTGGAGGACAACGAGCTGAACCGCGAGATCGCCGAGGAGCTGCTGGTGGAAAACGGCTTCGCCGTGGACTGCGCCGAGGACGGCGTCGTCGCCGTGGAGAAGGTGGAAAACAGCGCGCCGGACGCCTACGCGCTGGTGCTGATGGACATCCAGATGCCGCGCATGAACGGCTACGACGCGGCGCGCGCCATCCGCGCCCTGCCCGATCCGCAGCGCGCGAACATCCCCATCGTCGCGATGACGGCGAACGCCTTCGAGGAGGATCGCCAGCGTGCGCTGGACAGCGGCATGAACGCGCACATCCCCAAGCCCATCGACGTGCAGCGGCTGCTCAAGGTGCTGGGCGACATTCTGAAGGGGCGCAAGGCGTAAAAACGCATAAAACATGACGCGGGCGGGAAAGCGACGCTTTCCCGCCCGCGCTTTTTGATGCGCGTCATTCCATGCGCTCACAGTCTGTCTAGAGGCCTTTTCTCCCCCGGAGGGGGGAGAAAAGACGATTCCATTATTTCAATTGCAGTTTGGTTTTTGAATCGGATCAAAATGGATTTCTCACATTGTTCTCAGATTAAATGATCTACGCGCTCTGTTATTGGGTTCTCCGGGCAAGCATAAGCAGAATAAAGCGACTTTTCATGTTTAACCCGCCCGGGATCGCTTCGCTACCGGGCTACTTATCTGAGGGCGCTACGCGCTGGAGAACGTTGGGGCTACCGCCCCAAACCCTGTCTGGGGACATTATCCCCAGACCCCATCCTGTGCTTTGCAGCACATAAAGATTCTAATCTGTGAAAAGTATCACAGGCGCTCAAACCGAAAGGCGTAAAAGTCAAACCGGCTGCCCGGCAGGAAGACGAACGTCACCGCGCAGGCGTCCGGCGGCACGTCCATCTCGAACGCCTGCGCGCCGCGCCCGCGCGCAAACTCCGCCAGCGCGGTCGTCTCGCGGCCCTCGGCGCCGGCAAATCGCACCGTGACGATCTGCACCGGCAGCTCCGTCGCGCCCTCCAGCGTGAGGCACACGCGCCGCGCGCCGCCAAAGTCCATATCGGAAAAGGCCAGCGACACGTTGTTGCCGATTCCCTCCACGCCCGCCTGCGTGCGCGTGAAGCTGTCGCCGTAGATCGCGTCGGCCGAGAGCGCCGTCAGGCGCTGCCACGCGCGGCTCTGCCGCGCAAAGGAGAAGCCCTTCAAATGCGCCTTGGCGGTCATGGAGAAGCAGAGCGTCACGAGGCCCGTCAGCCGCCGGGGCAGCCGCCACGTCTGCGGCTGGTAGACGTTCCACCGGCTCTTCTTTTGATAGGTCAGCACGCACAGTTTCTCCCCGCCCTCGCGCGGGTCGCCCTCGTACACGGCGATGTCGTAGGGGTCGTCGGTGAGCGCGAAGATTGGCAGCGTGATCTCGTCCGACCCGGCGCGGCCAAAGTCCACGTCGCGAAAGCCCACCATGCTGTAGCCGTCGCGCGCGAAGGCGACGCCCTGCTCGTTGCCCGCGCCGATCTCGCCCTCCGACAGGTCGTACAGCCCGGCGGACACGAAGCCGTAGGGGTCGAGCCGCGCCCGGCCCAGACCGCTCACCGTCAACTCGATCTGCGAGATCACGCGCGGATGGGGCGCGCCGTTGTTGCATGCGGCGCGCAGGTAACACAGGCCGTCGCCCAGCGCATGTACGCGCACGCGGCCGTCGCCCAAGGGGATCGCCTCGGCGCAGGGCGAATCGACGCCCGTCTCGCCCGTCACCCGAAAGGCGATCTCCTGCGCGTCGGCGTCCGCCGGGCGGGGAATCGCCCTGAAGACCGCCTCGCGCCGGGAGGCGTCAAGCGCCGCCGAACCCTCTTCAAGCGTCAGCTCCAGCTTGCGCACGGGATGCTCGAGGATCTTTGGCGCGTCCCCGCAGCGCTCGACGCAGCCGATCCCCTCGCGCTTCCTTCCGGGCAGCACGGGCAGCTCCAAAACCGCTTCCGGCTTGCCCGGAGAGGTCACGCATATGCGCGCCGTGCCGGGCGCGTCCAGCGCGCCGACGATGGCTAGCAGCTTGCCGGAAAACAGGCGGCGCGTGTTCGTCTTGTAGCCCTCCGGGTCGGCGCTGTCGCCGTTGTCCAGCCCCAGCAGCCGCCCCGCGCCCGTGACCGTCACGCGCACGCGGTCGGCGGCGTTTTCCACCGGGTTGCCGTCCGCGTCCACCATGGAGACCGTCACAAAGGTCATGTCCTCGCCGTCGGCCGTCAAGCGCTCGTCCTCGGCGGAGAGCGCGATGCGCGCGCCGTCGCCCGGCGTCCGCCGCCTGTCCGCCGCTACCACGTTACCCTGCGCGTCAAGCGCCAGCGCGGTCAGTTCGCCAGGCGCGAAGGGGACGCGCCAGTGCGGCCAGCAATCCGCGGCGCTCCCGCGGCGGACGCGCTTTCGCCCGAGCGACGCGCCGTTGAGCAGCAGCTCCGCCTCCGGCGCGTTGGTCATCACCGGCACGTCGATGCTCTGCCCGGGGTTAAAATCCCAGCTGACGCCGATGTGGATCATCGCCTCGTCCATCCACAGGCTCTTAAAGAGATAGTAGAGATCCTTGGGGAAGCAGGCCGTGTCCAGCATGCCAAAGTAGCTGCTGCGCGTGTGGTAGGGCGTCGGCTCGCCGATGTAGTCGATGCCCGCCCAGAGGAACTGCCCCAGCGTGTAGGGCGCGGCGAGGTCGTCCACGATCATCTTCGCCAGATCCTTCGTGCCCCAGCTCGTCAGGCTGTTGCCCAGCGAGGAGCACTGCAAGTCCTCGTCCGAGAGGATGCACGCGCGCGCCGGGAAGCGGTACACGCCGCGGCTCGATACCGCCGAGGCGGTCTCGCTGCCGTAGATCACCCAGTCGGGGTGCTCGGCGTGGTGCTGTGCGTAGAGCTTTTCGCCGTAGTTGTAGCCCACGGCGTCCACCAGCTCCGCACAGCGCTGCGCGCCCGCCCACGGCATGTAGTTGGAGCCGATCGTCGTGTACGCGTTGGAAAGCGGGTCGTGCAGGCGCACCTGCTCGCACAGAAAGCGCGCCGTCTCCTCGCCCTGCTCGCCCAGATGCGTGTCCACGATCTCGTTGCCGATCGACCACATCAGCACGCAGGGGTGGTTGCGGTCGCGCCGCACCCACGCGGCGACGTCCTCCGCCGCGCAGGCGTCAAAGAAGCGCGCGTAGTCATAGTCCGTCTTGGCGCGCCGCCACATGTCAAACGCCTCGTCGATGACGAGGAGGCCCATCTCGTCGCAAAGCTCCAACACCTGCCGCGCGGGCGGGTTGTGCGCCGTGCGCAGCGCGTTGACGCCCATCGCCTTGAGCGCCTTGAGCTGCCGCCGCGCGGCCTTCTCGTGAAACGCCGCGCCCAGCGCGCCCAGATCGTGGTGCAGGCACGCGCCGTGCAGCTTGACGCGCCGCCCGTTGACCAGCAGCCCGCGGTCGGGCGTGAGCGCAAAGCGCCTGAAGCCCACCGTCTGGCGAAGCCGCTGCTCCCCCAGCGTCGTGAGCAGCGTGTAGCGGTTGGGTGTCTCGCAGCTCCACAGCTGCGGCGACGCGACGCGCAGCTCGCACACGGCGCGCTCCCCCTGCGCCGGGAGCGTCGCCTCGGCCACGCACGCGCCCTGCGCGTCCAGCAGCCGGTGGCAAAGGGGCGCGCCGTCCTGCGGGCCGCAAAGCTCCGTCTCCACGCGCAGCCGCCACGCGTCTTCCTCCTGCGCGGCGCTGACGTACACGCCGTCCTGCGCGATGCGCCGCGGGGGCAGCGCGAGCAGCGTCACATCCCTGAAGAGGCCCGCGCCGGAATACCAGCGGCTGTTCGGGCTGCGGTGGCGCACGAGCACGCGCAGCTCGTTTTCGCCCGCGCGCAGCCCGTCCGTGAGATCGACGTCGAAGGCGGTGTAGCCGTAGCGGTGCGTCTTGACGAGAGCGCCGTTTAACAGCACGTCGCAATCCATGTACACGCCGTCAAAGCGCAGCAGCCAGACGCGGTCTCCCGGCCCCTGCGGCAGGGGCAAAGCGCGGCGGTACCAGCCGTCGCAGCTCTCGTAGAGGTCGTCCGCCTGCGCGATCAGGAAGTCGTGCGGCAGATCGACGGGCGTCCATGGGGCGTCCTCGCCCGGCGCTTCGCCGCAGGCGCGCTTCACAAAGAACCATCCGTCGTTGAGCAGCCGTTCCATCGCGGTTCTCCTTTCGTCGACGTAAGGGCACGATCGCCCAAGTTTTCCATTTCACTTTTCGACGCGAAATCGCGCTCTCCTTTTTTTGGTTTTGGTCAGGGCGAGCGCTTGCCCCGGCGCGGCGCGCGTGCTATAATAGGCCGCGATCAAACGACACGACGACACGATGAGGAGAGGGGATCGCCTGATGGATACGATCAAGGAAGCGCCCTGCTGGCTGACCTTTTTGCCCGGCGAGCTGCCGCAGACGTCCGCGCCCGAGGAGACGGCGCGCTGGGAGCTGGCCCACGCGGGCGCGCGCTGCCCGCTGCGCGTGGACGAGGCGATGGGCGACGCCTTTGAGATCGGCGAGGACGGCGCGATCACCGGCGGCAGGACGGGCGTGCTCTACGGCGCGTATCGCCTGCTGATGGCGCGCGCGGCGAAGGAGCCGCTGCCGCGCGGCGTGCAGCGCCCGCGCTACGCGCTGCGCATGCTCAACTGCTGGGATAACGCCGAGGGCGACATCGAGCGCGGCTACTCCGGCCGCTCGCTCTTCTTCGAGGGCGGGCGCTTTGCCTATGACCCGGCGCGCATGCGCACGCTGGGGCGGATGCTCGCCTCGGTGGGCGTGAACGTGCTGTGCGTCAACAATGTGAACGTGCTCGGCCCGGCGTGGCGGCTGATCGAGGACGGGCTGCCGGAGCTTGCGCGTCTGGCGGACATCTTCCGCGCGTTCGGCGTGCGGCTGATGGTCTCCATTGATTTCGCGCAGCCGCTGCGCCACGGCATCCCGACCGCCGACCCGCTCGACGAGCGCGTGCAGCGCTGGTGGGCGGAGCAGACGGACAAGGTCTACGCGGCCATCCCCGATCTGGCGGGCTATCTGGTGAAGGCGGACAGCGAGCACCGGCCCGGGCCGTTCGCCTACGGGCGCGACCACGCCGACGGCGCGAACATGCTCGCGCGCGCGCTCGCGCCGCACGGCGGCGCGCTGGTGTGGCGCTGCTTCGTCTACAACTGCCAGCAGGACTGGCGCGACCGCAAGACCGACCGCCCGATGGCCGCCTATACGCACTACGCCCCGCTGGACGGGCGCTTCGACGAGAACGTCATCCTGCAGGTGAAGCACGGCCCGTTCGACTTTCAGGTGCGCGAGCCGGTCTCCCCGCTGCTGCTGGCGATGAAACAAACGCGCATGGCTGTCGAGTTCCAGCTCGCGCAGGAGTACACGGGCCATCAGATCGACCTGTACGCGATGCCGCCGATGTGGCGCGAGGTCTTTGACGACATGGGCGCGGAGCGCGTACAGGCCATCGCGGCTGTGGGCAACCTCGGGCGCGACGAAAACTACACGGGCCACCCGTTCGCCGCGGCGAACCTGTTCTCCTACGGCCTGTTCGCGTGGGATCCAGACGCCGAGCCGCGCGCGCTGCTTTCCCTCTGGGGGCGGCTGACCTATCCCAACTTCAGCGAGCGGGAGCAGCGGTCTCTTTGCGACATGCTGATGGAGAGCCGCGCGATCTACGAGCAATACACCGCGCCGCTGGGCCTGTGTTGGATGGTCTGCCGGGACGGCCACTACGGCCCCGGCCCGGACGACTACGAGTACGCTGCGTGGGGAACGTATCACCGCGCCGACCGCGACGGCGTCGGCATCGACCGCACGGCGAGCGGCACGGGCTACCTGATGCAGTATCCGGACTGGCTGCGCGAGCGCTACGAGGACGCGGCGCGCTGCCCGGACGCCCTCAAGCTGTTTTTCCACCGCATGCGCTACGACGACGTCCTCTCCGACGGGCGCACGCTCATCCAGCGCATCTACGACGACCACTTCGAGGGCGTGGAGCGGGCCGAGGCGATGGCGAAGACGCTGCGCGCGTTGCCGCTGCCCTCTCCCGATCGCGAGGTCGCCTTGGAGCGCATGGAGCGCCAGCTGGCCAACGCGCGCGAGTGGCGCGATCAGGTGAACGCCTTCTTCCATCGCTACTCCGGCGCGCCGGACGCCCACGGGCGGCCGCTGTACTGATACTTTTCTCAGATAAAATCTTCATATGGTGCGAAGCACATGATGGGGTCTGGGGACAATGTCCCCAGACAGGGTTTGGCGCTGGAGCCTGCCGCCGCCTGTGGCGGATGAAGGCAGGCGGAACGCGGGGAATCACAAGGAGTGAGCGAAGCTCACGACTATGTGAGTTCCCCGGATCGGTAGCCCCAACGTACCCCAAATCGCGAAGCGATTGTACGGAGTAGCCCGGTAGCGAAGCGATCCCGGGCGGGTTGTTCATGAAAAGTTGCGTACTCCCGCCTTGGCTTGCGCTGTATAACCCATGATGGAATGGTTCGATCATTTGATCTGAGAATAGTATAATTCAAAACCAAGTTATAATTGAAAATAGGATCGCCATTTCTCCCCCCTCCGGGGGGAGAAATGGCTTCTTCTCAGACTGAGCGGACGGAAACCCGTCCGCCTTTTGCGTATACTCACAGGCTGTCGCGCCGGGCGAGGGTCACGCCGACCTCCATACGCGCGCGCGCCTGTTCGCCGCCGGAGAGCCGCCGGGCGAGGCGCTGCACGGCCATCTCGGCCAGATCGTGGCGCGGCACGCGCACGCTGGTCAGCGGCGGGGCCGTCTCGCGGCACAGCGGCAGATCGCCGAAGCCCACCAGCGCCACGTCCTCCGGCACGCGCAGGCCCGCCTCGAGCAGCGCGTCCATCGCGCCCGCGGCAATCTCGTCGCCGACGGCGAAGTAGCAGTCCGCCGGGGCCTCGCCCGCGCGGAGCAGGGAGAGCATGTCCGCGCGCGCGCCCTCGCGCGAGGGGGAAAGGCGCGGCCGGTCACTGCGCGCGGGCGAGAGACCGTGACGCCGCAGCGCCGCGTCAAAGCCGCGCTCCAGCCGTTCGTCGTTCGCCGTGGGCGCGGCGGAGCAGAGAAGCCCCGGCTGGCGGCGGCGGCCGGCGAGCAGCGCATCCACCGCCGCGCGCGCGCCGCCCGTCGCGTCCGCGCAGACGCTGTCCCACCTGTCCGTCTCAAAGCCGCCGTCCAGCAGCACCAGCGGGGCCGTCAGCGCCGCGAACGGCTCCAGCCTCCGCTCGTCCAGCTCCGTGGCCAGCAGCACATACCCCGCGCAGGGGTCGGCCGCGAGCTGCGTGAGCCGCCCCGGCAGATCGGCCTCGTCGAGCCGCCGCGTCCTGAGCGCGTAGCCCTCGCGCCCGCAGGCGCGCGCGACGCCGTCCTCCCATTCCTCGGCGGAAGGCTCCTCCGCCTCCAGCGTCCCGCTGCGGCGATACAAGAGCAGGCACACCGTCTCCTTCGCGCCGGAGAGCGCGCCGCGCGAAAAGTCGTAGCCCATCTCCCGCGCCTTGTCAAGCACCCTTCGGCGCGTTCGCTCGCTGACGCCGGGCTTGTGATTGAGCGCAAAGGAAACGGACGCCTGCGAGAGATGCAGCGCCTGCGCCAATTCTTTAGCCGTAATTGCCATAACTAACCGCGCTCCTTTGGGAGAAGTGACCGTTTCATTCTACTCTATTTAGCGAATTAAGTCAATATAAACTGAATTATATCTATCAATTTAGTTTCCCTTCCCGTATAATTGAATTGTCGACTACGCTGTGTCCTTTGCGTCCGGCGCGGCCGCATCATCGCCAAAGGAGGGTCCCGCTTGAAAGACATTCAGCCCGCATTGAGCAGGCAGACGCCCGTCACGTCGGGGCGCATGTCGTGGAAGCAGTACATGCGCCGCTTCGGCGCGCTCTACGTCATGATGCTGCTCCCCCTCGTGTTCTTTGCCGTGTTCCGCTACGCGCCGATGATCTACATCCTGCAGGCGTTCAAGCAGAACAACATCATCAAGCCGCTGTTCCAGATTCCGTGGGCGAAGAACCACGGCATGGAATGGTTCATCAAGGCCTTCAAGAATCGCGACTTCCTCTACGCGCTGCGCAACACGCTGACGCTGAACCTGCTCGATCTCGTGATCGGCTTCCCCGCGCCGATCATCATGGCGCTGGTGCTCAACGAGCTGACGTTCAAGCGGTTTAAGCGCGTCACGCAGACGATCGTCTACCTGCCCCACTTCCTGAGCTGGATCATCATCTCCGGCCTCGCGCTGCGCCTGCTCGCGCCGAACGACGGCCTCATCAACATCGTGCTCGCGAACATGGGCATGGAGCCGATCCACTTCCTCGATAAGCCCGGCAACTGGGTGTGGACCTACGTCGCGCTGGGCGTGTGGAAGGAGTGCGGCTGGAACACCATCATCTACCTCGCCGCGCTGACGGGCATCAGCCCCGAGCTGTACGAGGCCGCCGCCGTGGACGGCGCGGGCCGCTTCCGCCGCATCTGGCATGTGACGCTGCCGGGCCTGAGGCCGACCATCATCACGCTGCTCATCATGAATCTGGGCCACATCCTCGGCTCCGAGTTCGACCGTCCCTATGCGCTGAGCAACAAGCTGGTCACCAGCGTGTCCAACACGATCTCCATCTTCGTCTACCAGTACGGCCTGCGCGGCTCGCAGTTCTCGCTGAGCACGGCGGTCGGCCTGTTCCAGTCGGTGGTGGGCGTGTTCTTCCTGCTCGGTGCGAACAAGATCGCCAGCAAGTTTGGCGAGCGCGGCGTGTGGTAAGGAGGCGAATGAGAGATGATCAAATCGAGATCGACCAAGGTGGGCGACTGGATCGTCGTGGCGATCTGCTGCGTGCTCATATTCATCTGCCTGCTGCCGATGTTAAACGTTCTGGCGCGCAGCTTATCTTCGACGCAATACCTCATCCGCAACGAGGTGCTGCTCTGGCCCAAGGGCTTTAATCTGGACGCCTACACCACGGTGCTCAAGGACGCGAAGTACACCCATTCGCTGGCGTTTACCGGCGTGCTGACCGTCGTGTGTACCATCCTGTCGATGATCATGACCGTGCTGTGCGCGTTCCCGCTGATCTTCGACAACCTGCGCGGCCGCAAGTTTCTCAACGCCATCGTCGTGCTGACCATGTACTTCAGCGCCGGCACGATCCCGCAGTACCTGCTCCTCTTCAAGCTGGGCATGCTCGACACCGTGTGGGTGCTCATTATCCCGAGCTGCCTGAGCGTGTTCAACATGATCATCATGCGCAGCTTCTTCTTCGGCATCCCGGACAGCCTGCGCGAGGCCGCCGAGATCGACGGCGCAGGCCCGTGGCGCATGCTCGTGCAGATCTATCTGCCGCTGTCCACCTCCGTGATGGCGACGCTGGCGCTGTTCTACGCCGTCGGCCGCTGGAACGGCTTCTCCGACGCGCTGCTCTACATCAAGACGCGCACGGATCTCTACCCCATCCAGCTGCTGCTCTACAACATCCTGCAGAACACGACCGCGATCGAGGTCGGCACGCAGGAGGGCTTCTTCGAGCCGGGCGTCGGCGAGACCATGAAGATGGCCACCGTCATGTTCGCCACCGTGCCCATTCTGGTCGTCTACCCGTGGCTGCAACGCTACTTCGTCACCGGCGTCACCATCGGCGCGGTGAAGGGCTGACGGCCGCAACCCTGTCCCCATGGGCGGGATCGCCCATAATATAAAAAAGGAGGAACCCCTATGAAGCGCATTGTGACTCTGCTGCTGGCACTGTCCCTGCTCCTCTGCGTCGCCGTGAGCGCGCAGGCTGAGGAGCTGGTGGACGGCAAGTTCGCCGAGACCAAGCACATCACCGTCGAGATCTACGATCGTGGCAACGACGGCGGCACGGATCCGACGGACAACAAGTTCACCGACTTCATCAAGCAGGGCATGCTTGAGCAGCACAACGTCGAGGTCGAGTATGTGAAGGTTCCGCGCTGGACGGAGACGCAGGAGATCAACAACCTGCTGGGCACCGGCAGCGCGCCCGACATCTGCGTGACCTATGACTATCCGACCATTCTGGCCTATGCCGGCATGGACGGCGTCATCGACCTCAACCCGTACCTGACCGAGTACAAGGATCAGCTGCCCAACCTGTACAGCCTGCTGGGCGACTACAACATCTTCTACGATCAGGATCCGGAGAACGGCTCCGTGTGGGCGATCGAGGCCCTGCTCGCCGAGCGCGCCCGCATCAACACCTTCGTGCGCAAGGACTGGCTGGACAAGCTCGGCCTGCCCGTGCCGACCACCACGCAGGAGTTTGAGGACATGCTCGTCGCCTTCCGCGACAACGCCGAGCTGCTGCTGGGCGACGACGCGGCGCACATGGTGCCCTACTCCACCAGCTACGACATCGGCTGGCGCAACGATCACCTGCTGACCTCCTTCGTGCCGGACGCCGTCACGGACGAGGAGCTGTACATCAACGGCTTTGACGACCGCCACCTGCTCTACCCGAACTACAAGGAAGGCGTCCGTCTGCTGAACAAGTGGTACAATATGGGCCTGATCTGGAAGGACTTCGCGGTCTACGGTTCCGGCGATACCACCGAGGACAACAACATCAAGGCCGGCTTCGTCGGCGCGTTCATGCACAACTGGGATTACCCCTTCCGCGGCGCTGAGGACTCCATCCACGCGAACCTGAAGCGCAACGTGGGCGAGGACGCGGCGTACATCGCCGTCGAGTGCTTCCAGAACGACGCGGGCGTGTACCGCAAGTTCCTTGCGGACAGCATCGACCGCAAGGTCTTCTTCCCGTCCACCAACGACGAGCCGCTCGCTTCCATGCTGTATCTGGACTTCATCTCCTCTCCTGAGGTCGTGAAGTACCTGCAGATCGGCGACGAGGGCGTCAACCACGAGGTGACCGCGGATGGCGGCATCGCCACCCTGACCGCCGTGGCCCCCGACATCATGAACTCCGGCATGAACATCGACTACACCATCACCATCAACGGTCTGGAGCTGTTCGATGAGGATCTGACCAACAAGTCCAAGGCGCTCAACTACGCCGAGGTCGAGCCGGCGTACGTCATCAACGCGCTGGAGTGCTCCACGCACGACGGCCGCACCGCCGCGCACTACAACCTGCCTGCGATCTCCTCTGAGGAAGGCATGGGCACGCCGCTGGCCGAGAAGCGCGATCAGTTCCTCTGCCAGGCTGTGACCGCGCCTGAGGATCAGTTCGACGCCGTCTATGACGCCGGCATGGCGGACTACCTCGCCGCCGGCGGACAGGCCATCATCGACGAGCGCGCCGAGAAGCTGGCCGCGCTTGGCGAGTAAGCCAATCCGCAAAAGTCGAAGGGCCGCAAGGCCCTTCGATTTTTTTGCGCATTGCTTCTTTGCCGCCCTTACGATATAATGAAAACAGAATACCGCCGAGCGCAATGGGAGGAACCGAATGTTTGACGTCAAGCAGCTCTTTTGGACGCGGGAGCCGCGCGCATGCGCCCTTTCGCAGGAGCGCATCGAGATCGCGACCCACCCGCACACCGACCTGTGGCAGCGCACCTACTACCACTTCCGCAACGACAATGCCCCGGTGCTGCAAATGCACACGGACGAGCGCTTCTTCTCCTTCGTCGTCAAGACGGAGTTTGACGGCAAACACCGCTTCGACCAGTGCGGCGTGGTCGTCTACCTCGACAGCGAGAACTGGCTCAAGGCGTCTGTGGAATACGAGAACGAGCGCTTCCAGCATCTGGGCAGCGTCGTGACCAACGGCGGCTATTCGGACTGGGCGACCACCGAGATCGACGCGTCCGCGCGCTGCATGTGGTACCGGCTGAGCCGCCGGGAGGACGACTTCTGCATCGAGTGCTCGCCGGATGGCGCGCGCTTTTCGCAGATGCGCGTGTGCCATCTGGCGCAAGCGACGGGCAGGATCGCCTTTGGCGTCTACGCGTGCAGCCCGGAGGATTCCTCCTTTACGGCCGTGTTCACCCACATGGACGTGACCGAATGCCAGTGGCCCGCGCATGACGGCCAGCCGCCGGACGAGGCGTAATACTCTTCTTAGATAAAATCTTTATATTGTGCGAAGCACAAGTAGGGGGCTGGGGACAATGTCCCCAGACAGGGTTTGGGGCGGTAGCCCCAACGTACCCCGGCGCGTAGCGCCCGAAATAAGTAGCCCGGAAGCGACAGCGATCCCGGGCGGGTTGTTCATGAAAAGCTGCGCTATCCCGCCTTTGCTTGCTCGCGTAACCCTTGACAGAATGATAGATGATTTGATTTGAGATAGCGTAAAGATCAAAAGCAGGGAGCTGCCCCACGGCCAGTGGAGCAGCTCCCATTGTCTTTGCTGACGAGGTGCGCGTTGGGGGATTATACGATCCTCAAATCAAAAGATTTTCGTAGTGAACCCGCCCGGGATCGCTTCGCGATTTGGGGTACGTTGGGGCTACCGCAGGGAACGGACACTGTCGAGGCGGTGGCTGTGTAAGTCTTTGTAGCGCTCGCCCGGGGAACTCGCATAGTCGCGAGCTGCGCTCGCTCCTGTTACAATATATTTGCCTCACGGAT
>CANRLC010000028.1 GCA_947631405.1 uncultured Clostridia bacterium
TTTCGTGAGTCCCATTTTCAAAATGCGCGTGTCTAATTTCTTCGCTGTTTGTGTCCAGTTTTTGTTGACTAGTACACCCCTTTTTCGTTCGTGTTTGAAATGCCGTTCCCTTGATAACCCTTGTACATTTTACGCTTTTCCAATGCTACACCAGCCTCATCGACGGCTCCGCATTCAATTCCAGTCCCGCGATCTCCCCGCGCATGAGGCGGTAAAACGCCGCGCTGCCGATCATCGCCGCGTTGTCGGTACACAGGATGGGCGGCGGCATCACCAGACGCAGTCCCGCCGCGCGGCACTTGTCCTCCATCGCCGCGCGCAGCCCTGTGTTGCTGGCCACGCCCCCGGCCAGCGCGAGCGTCGTCGCGCCCGTCTCGGTCGCGGCGAGCACCGCCTTCTCGCTGAGAAGCTCCACCGCCGCGTGCTGGAAGCTCGCGGCGATGTCCGCGGCGGGGACGTCGCGCCCGCTCTGGCGCAGCTTGTGTACGGCATTGATGAGCGCGGTCTTGAGGCCGGAAAAGCTGTAATCGTAGCGGCCCGGCGTCTTGACGTGCGGCAGGGGCAGCGCCGTCGGGTCGCCCTCGCGCGAGAGCTTGTCCAGCAGCGGCCCGCCGGGATAAGGCAGGCCCAGCACGCGCGCGGCCTTGTCGAACGCCTCGCCCGCGGCGTCGTCCATCGTCTGCCCGAGCAGCGTGTAGACGCCGTAGTCCTCGACGCGCACGATGTGCGAATGCCCACCGGACGCCACGAGGCACACGAAGGGCGGCGTCAGCTCCGGGTGGGCGACGTAATTGGCGCTGACGTGCCCCTCGATGTGGTTGACGGGCACGAGCGGCTTGTCCGCCGCGTAGGCGAGCGCCTTCGCCGCCGATACGCCGATCAGCAGCGCGCCGACCAGCCCCGGCCCGTAGGTGACGGCGAGCGCGTCCACGTCGGCGAGCACGATACCCGCCTGACGCAGCGCCTCGTCCACCACGGGATCGACGCTCTCCACATGCTTGCGGGAGGCGATCTCCGGCACGACGCCGCCGTACATCGCGTGCAGCGGAATCTGCGAGGCGATCACCGAGGAGACGACCTCGCGCCCGTCGCGCACGACGGCGGCGGCCGTCTCGTCGCAGCTGCTTTCAATGGCCAATATCGTCGCATGCCCCGCCTGACGGAGCCTCTCCGCCTGCGCGCGCGCGCGCTGCTCGTAGCCTGTCTCGGCCTGTGTCATGCCTGCGTCGCCCCGCTTTCCTTGTCGATCAGATGCTTGCGAATCATGCCGCCTACCATTCCGTACAGCGCCGCCAGCATCACCAGAAGAACCGCCAGCGCGCCGAACGCGCCCGTGAGCACGCGCGAGAGCGCCGCCTCAAACAGCGGCTGCGGCA
Organism: uncultured Clostridia bacterium; assembly: GCA_947631405.1. GTDB lineage: Bacteria > Bacillota > Clostridia > Christensenellales > Aristaeellaceae > Ventricola. Next base: position 1,377 of record CANRLC010000028.1, read on the forward strand.
TCATGCGGATGAGGAGGTCGGACTTGGGGTTGAGCTGCCAGAGATCGTTGGTGAAAAGCATCTCGTGCATGCCCACGAACAGCCGCTCAAACCCCGCAAAGCGCAGCCCCAGCGCCAGCGCGGCCGCGAGCAGCGCGCACAGCGCGAGGCCGCCCAAAACCCCGGCAAGGGCCGCGCGGGCGCGCCTAACCAGCCCCGCGCCCGTCCACGCGGCGGCGACGGCCAGCAGCGCGGCGAGCGCCGTCAGCGCCTTCGACAGGCTGCGTGCCTGCGCAATGATGCGCTGCACGTCGCGCAGGTGCTGCCGTTCGCGCGCGTTCAAGGCGTCGATGCTTTCAAAATCGGCGGCCTGCGCGCCCATGCCCCCGGCGAGCTGCGCGGCGATAAGCCGCTGCTCCTCGCGCGTGAGACCGATATAGCCCGTGACGGCGGTCTCGTCGGCGTCGGTCAGCGCTTGCCCCGGCTCCCGCCCGAGATAGACGGCGACGGCGCGGCGCGAGTCGTCCAGATAGAACGCCTCGTCCGTCGCGGTGCGCGCGACGCTTGCGCCCAGCGCGCCGAGCGCGGAAAGCAGCGTGGCGAGGGCGAGCAGCAGGGCGGTTCCCCAAAGATGGCGTTTCATCGCTTCCCTCCTGCATTCAAAAGCGGCGGGCCGCGCCCGCCTTAGCTTGTCGAAAAACCCATATTCAGCGTCAAAAGCCTTTTTAATTTCAATTCAAAACCAAGTAGACATTGAAGGAATTGGGTCGTCTTTCCTCCCCCCCTCCGGGGGGAGAAAAGCCTTCTTTGACAGACTGCGGCGAGCCGCGCCCGCCTTAGTTTGCAAAAAACGATTTTCAGAAGTTTCTAACAGTTGCCAAACGACGGTGGTTTAATAAGGCTGCGTGAATCATATCCTCCATCCCCGCGCAGCGGGGATGGGGAAGAGGTCTGGGGATGAAATCCCCAGCGGGGCGTGGGGCGGCGCCCCACACCGTCCCCTCCCCCTTACTGCATCTGCAAATACGCGGTGATGAAGGGATCAAGCTCGCCGTCCATGACGCCGTTCACGTTGGAGGTCTCGCAGCCGGTGCGGTGATCCTTGACCATCGAATACGGATGGAAGACGTAGGAGCGGATCTGGCTGCCCCATTCGATCTTCTTCATCTCGCCCTTGATGTCGGCCATCTTTTCCTCGCGCTCGCGCTCGTGGAGTTCGAGCAGGCGGCTCTTGAGCATGCGCAGGGCGACCTCGCGGTTCTGCACCTGACTGCGCTCATTCTGGCACTGCACGACGATGCCGGTGGGGATGTGCGTCATGCGCACGGCGGAGTCGGTGCGGTTGACGTGCTGGCCGCCCGCGCCGGAGGCGCGGTAGGTGTCGATGCGCACGTCCTGCATGTCCAGCTCCTCCATGTCGTCCTCGATGATGGGGGCGACGTCGAGCGAGGAGAAGCTGGTCTGGCGGCGGGCGTTGGCGTCGAACGGGCTGATGCGCACGAGGCGGTGTACGCCCTTTTCGCCGCGCAGGAAACCGTAGGCGTTCTCGCCGTCCACCTCAAAGGTGACGGACTTGATGCCCGCCTCGTCACCCTCCAGCAGGTCGAGCACCTTTACGGTGTACCCGTGGCGCTCGCAGTAGCGGGTGTACATGCGGTAGAGCATCTGCGTCCAGTCCTGCGCCTCGGTGCCGCCCGCGCCGGAGTGCAGCGACAGATACGCGCTGTTGGCGTCGTAATCGCCGCGCAGCAGCGTTTCCAGCCGCAGCTCGGCGAGATCGTCCTGCAGGCTCTTGATCTCCTCGCCCGCCTCGGCGGCGAGTTCGGCGTCGTCCATCTCCTCGGCGAGGTCGAGCGTCGCCTCGACGTCGTCGGCGCGGCGGTTGAGCTTTTCAAAGTGGGCGACCTTGTTTTCGCTGGTGCGCACCTTCTTGGTGATCTGGGTCGAGCGCTCGAGGTCGTTCCAGAAGTCCGGCTCGTTCATCGTCTCGTGCAGCTCGAGGAGCTGCTCGCGAAGTCCGGCGACGTTAAAGTGACTCACCTGCCTCAACGATGCTCTCGCGGATTTGCGCCAGCTGCTGGCGATACAGGTCCATTTCGATCATGTTGATTCACTTCCTTTATGCGGGTCGAGGGGGAATGGGGAAACGGGGGAACGGGAACGCGGCCTTTGCGAAAAGGCGCGGCGTTTTTGGGGCCTAGGCGTTTTTGCCACAGCAGTTCTTGTATTTCTTGCCGCTGCCGCAGGGGCAGGGGTCGTTGCGGCCGATCTTCTTCGCCACGCGCTTGGGGCCGGCCGGGCCGCCCGCGTTCTGCGCCTGCTCGAGGTTCGTCTCCTGCTCGACCGCCACCTGCTTGCGCTCCTGCGGCACGTTGATCTTCGCCTGATACATCCGGCGCACCGTGTCCTCGCGGATGAGGTGAATCATCTCGTCGAACATGTCGTAGCCCTCGATCTGGTATTCCGTGATCGGGTTGCGGTTGCCGTAGGCGCGCAGGCCGATGCCGTCGCGCAGCTGATCCATCGCGTCGATGTGATCCATCCAGCGGCGATCGACGCACGAGAGCAGCACCACGCGCTCCAGCTCCCTCGGGTCGATGCGCAGGGAGACAAACTCCTCCTCGCGCTGCGCGTAGAATGCCCGCGCCTCGGCCTTGAGCAGGTCGGTCAGGTCGTCCTTCTGGATGGAAGCCAGCTCGTCCTTATGCGCGTCAAAGAATCCGGCGCGCACGCACAGGCGCTCCATGTAGGCGCTCAGGCCCTCCATGTCCCAGTCCATCGGCGCGTCGCCGAGGCCGCAATAGGAGGCGACGGCCTCCTCGATCAGCTTATCCGCCATCTTCACGATGGTCTCGTGCATGTCGAGGCCCTCGAGCACCTGACGGCGCTGGCCGTAGATCTCCTTGCGCTGCTCGTTCATCACGTCGTCGTATTGCAGCACGTTCTTGCGGATCTCGTAGTTGCGCGCCTCGATGCGCTTTTGCGCGTTCTCGATCTGCCCGGTGAGGATCTTCGCCTCGATCGGCTCGTCCTCGCGCAGGCCCATCTTGCTGATGACGCCGCTGACCTTCTCCGTGCCGAACAGGCGCATGAGGTCGTCCTGCATGGAGAGGAAGAACTGCGAGGAGCCGGGGTCGCCTTGGCGGCCCGCGCGGCCGCGCAGCTGGTTATCGATGCGGCGGCTCTCGTGGCGCTCGGTGCCGATGATGTGCAGTCCGCCCACGGCGACGACGCGGTCGTGCTCGGCGTCGGTCTGCTTTTTGAAGTCCTCGTAGAGCTTTTTGTAGACCGCGCGCGCCTCGAGGATCTCCTCGGAGACGTTCTCGTTGAAGCCCGTGGCCTCCTCGATGAGCATCTCGTCGTAGCCCTGCTGGCGCATCGCGCGGCGGGCGAGATATTCCGGGTTGCCGCCGAGCAGGATGTCGGTGCCGCGGCCCGCCATGTTGGTGGCGATCGTCACCGCGCCGTAGTGTCCGGCCTGCGCGACGATGTCGGCCTCCTTCTCGTGATACTTGGCGTTGAGCACCTCGTGCTCGATGCCGCGCAGGGAGAGCATGCGGCTGAGCAGCTCGCTGACCTCGACGCTCACCGTGCCCACGAGGATGGGCTGGCCCGTCTGGTGGCGGCGCTCGATCTCCTCGATCACCTGCTGATACTTGCCCTTGACGGTCAGGTAGACGAGGTCGTTCATGTCGTTGCGGATCATCGGCTTATTGGTCGGGATCTGCACGACGTCGAGGCTGTAGATGCCCTTGAATTCCTCCTCCTCGGTCTTGGCGGTGCCCGTCATGCCGGAGAGCTTCTGATACATGCGGAAGTAATTCTGGAAGGTGATCGTCGCCAGCGTCTTGCTCTCGCGCTCGACCTTGACGTGCTCCTTGGCCTCGATGGCCTGATGCAGTCCGTCGCTGTAGCGGCGGCCGACCATGAGGCGGCCGGTGAACTCGTCCACGATCACGACCTCGTTGTTCTGCACGACGTAATCGACGTCGCGCTTCATCAACGCGTGTGCGCGCAGCGCGGCGTTGATGTGGTGCATCAGCTCGTTGTTGGCCATATCGGCGAGGTTCTCCACGCCGAACCACTTTTCGGCCTTGCGCACGCCCGCCTCGGAGAGGTTGCAGGTCTTCTTCTTTTCGTCCTTGACGAAGTCCTTGCGCATCGCCGCCTTCTCCTCTTCGGAGAGCGGGTTTTCCGCCCAGCGATCCTCCTCCGGCTCGACGCCCTCGGTCAGCGTGCAGACGAAGCGGTCGGCCTTTTCGTAGAGATCGGTGCTCTTTTCCCCTTGGCCGGAGATGATGAGCGGCGTGCGCGCCTCGTCGATGAGGATGGAGTCCACCTCGTCCACGATGGCGAAGTGGTGCCCGCGCTGCACGCGGTTGCGCTCGTAGATGACCATGTTGTCGCGCAGGTAGTCAAAGCCCATCTCGTTGTTGGTGCCGTAGGTGACGTCGCAGGCATAAGCGGCCTTGCGCTCCTCCTGCGTCAGCCCATGGGTGATGACGCCCACGCTCATGCCGAGGAAGCGGAAGATGCGCCCGATGTCCTCGCCCTGAAACTTGGCCAGATAGTCGTTGACCGTCACGACGTGGACGCCCTCGCCGGAGAGGGCGTTGAGGTAGGCGGGCATGGTCGCGGTGAGCGTCTTGCCCTCGCCCGTCTTCATCTCGGCGATGCGCCCCTGATGCAGCACGATGCCGCCGAGCATCTGCACGCGGAACTGGCGCTTGCCCGTCACGCGGCCCGTCGCCTCGCGCACGACGGAGAACGCCTCCGGCAGCAGGCTGTCGAGCGTTTCGCCATCTTTGAGGCGCCGCCTGAATTCCTCCGTCTTGGCGCGCAGCTCGGCGTCGGAGAGCTTTTTATGCGCCTCCTCAAAGGCGTCGATCTGGTCGGCGATCTTGCCGAGTCGTTTCAGCTCCCCGGCGGTCGGGTCAAACAGCTTTTTGAGTAAGCCCATATTCTTCCTCCATGCGCGTTCTTTTTCGATTCCGCATTGGCTTATTGTACCATTCTCCGCGCGTTTTAGCAACCTTTTCGCGGGAAGAAGCCGCGCCGCTCAGCCCCGCTCGCGCGCGAGCGCCCAGCCCTCGCCGGGGGCCAGCCGCAGCGTCGCCTGCCCGCCGCGCACGAGGACGCGCTTTCCCGTGCGCAGCTCCACCAGCGTGCGCTCCCCGGCCAGCTGCGGGGGCAGGCGCAGCGCCCTGCGCACGCGAGCACCGGACGTGTTCAGCGCACAGAGCGCCGTCTCCCCGTCGTCCGTCTCGCGCAGGTAGGCGTAGACGCCGTCCGCCCCGACCTCGTGCGTGCGGAACGTCCCCAGCCGCAGCGCGCGGCTCCCGTTGCGCATGCGGGTGAGGCTCCTGTAATACGCCAGCGTGGGGTTGCCGTCCATGCGATCCCACGCCATGCTGCGGCGGCAGTCCGGATCCTCGCCGCCGCACATGCCCAGCTCGTCCCCGTAGTAGATCACGGGCACGCCGGGGTGCGTCATCTGGAAGAACGCCGCCGCGCGCAGGCGGCGCAGGCTCCCGCCGCAGCGCGTGCGCATGCGGGCCGTGTCGTGGCTGGAGAGCAGGCTCCACAGGCAGTCCTGCACCTGCTGGGGGTAGAGCGCCATCGCGCGGTTGACCCGCGCGTCGAACTCGGGGAGCGTCAATGCGCCGCCCGCAAAGAAGCCCCAGATCGCGCCGGAGAGGACGTAGTGCATCGTGCCGTCGAACATGTCGCCCGCCACGCACCACTCGCGCGCGTCGTTCCAGCATTCGGCGATCAGCACGGCGTCCGGCTTTTCCGCCAGCACGGCGCGGCGAAACTGCCGCCAGAAGTCGGGATAGACCTCGGGCGACACGTCCAGCCGCCAGCCGTCGGCGTGTACCTCGCGCAGCCAGGTGCGGCCCACGCGCAGAAAGTACGCGGCGCAGTCGGGGTTTTTCATGTTGAGCTTGGGCATGTACGCCCAGCGCTCCCCGAAGGTCATGTACCCGCAGGGGTATTGCTCGCCAAAGAAGAACCAGTCGTAATACGGCGACGCCTTGCCGCGGGCCTTGGCGTCCGCGAAGGGCGCGAAGCCCAGCCCGCAGTGGTTGAACACGCCGTCCAGCACGAGGCGAATGCCCGCCGCGTGCAGCGCGTCGCACAGCGCGCGCAGATCCTCCTTCGTGCCCAGCAGCGGGTCGATCTGCTCGTAATCGAACGTGTTGTAGCGGTGGGACGTGTCCGACAAAAACAGCGGCGTCATGTAGACCACGCCCACGCCGAGCGATTGCAGGTACGGCACGGCGTCCAGCGCGCCCTTCAAATTGCCGCCGAAGCGGTATTCGTTGGCGACGCGGCGGCTGCCCCACGGCTCCACCGGCTCCTCGCCCGGCACGTCCCTGCGGCGGAAGCGGTCGGGGAAGATCTGGTAGCCGACGCAGCCGCGCGCCCACGCGGGCTTTTCCTCGGCGGGATAGGCGTGCGCGAAGTGAAAGCCGTCGATCGCGCCGGCGCTTTTCGGCAGCGGGCGCACGCCGCTCTCGTCGCAGAGGAAATGCCGCCTGCCCGCGCGCAGGTCGAAGCCATAGACCAGCCTCGGGTCGCGCGGCAGGAAGACGGCCTGCCACACGTCGCGCGCGCCGTCGCGCCACATCCGCTCCATGGGGATGCGCTCGTCGCGCTCAAAGGGAAGGCCCGCGCCGTAATTGCACGCGCAGCGCAGCGCGATCTCGTCTACTTCGCCCGCGCCGGTCGCGATGCGGATGCACACGCGCCCGTCGGGGAGCGCGTGGCGGTATTCCCCGAACGGCTGGTGAAAGACGGAGGCCGGATGGAAGCTTCTTTTTTCTTTGCTCATGGTTTTTTCCTGATCGGGCGGCGCGCGCCGCAGGTCGTGGTTTGACGGGTTTGCGTCCCCATTATGGCGCGTTTGCCCGGGCGTGTCAAGAGCGGCGATCTTGACTTTTTTCCGTTCTTTGCGTATACTGATTCTAATAGCGCAAGGACGGAGGCAAACCATGAAGATTCTGGTCGATAGCTGCTGCGACCTCTCGGAGGAGCTGCTTTCCCGCACGGGGGCGCAGGTCGCGCCGCTGGTCATCACGATAGACGGCGCGCAATATGTGGACGACGGCACGGTGGACATCCCGTCGTATCTGGACGCGATGAAGGCGTCGCGCGAGCCTGCGCGCTCGGCGTGCCCCTCGCCGCAGGAATACGCCGGGCGGATCGGCGAGGGCGGGGAGGACTGCTTCGTGGTCACGCTCTCCTCGAAGCTGTCCGGCTCCCACAACGCGGCGCTGGTCGGCGCGCAGCTGGCCGCGGAGGAGGCGCCCGAGCGGCGCGTACACGTCTTTGACAGCGAGAGCGCGAGCGCCGGGGAGACGTACTTGGCGCTGCTGCTGCGCGAGATGATCGACGCGGGCCGCACCTTCGAGGAGATCGTGCGCGCGGTCGAGGAGAAGATTCGCTCGCTGCACACGCTCTTCGTGCTCGATTCGCTGGACAATCTGGTCAAGAACGGGCGGGTCAGCCGCGCGGTCGGATTGCTGGCCAGCGTGCTGTCCATCCGTCTGGTGATGAGCGACGACGGCACGGGCGGCATCCGCCAGCTTGCCAAGGCGCGGGGCATCCGCGCGGCGCTCTCGCAGATGGTGGAGGTCTGCCGCAAGCACACCGAGGGGCTGGCCGCCGGGTCGCAGCGGCTGGTGCTCTCCTACTGCAACTGTCTGGAGCGCGCGCGCGACGTGCAGCGGATGATCCGCGAGCGCTGCCCGGCCATTGGTGAGATCGTGATGACGCCCACGTCCGCGCTCTCCTCGATGTACGCGTTTGACGGCGGCATCGTCATCGCCTACTGAGCGGGCGAATAGAATAGCGGGCCGCGCTCCCCGGAGGCTGCGCGGCCCTTTCCCTTGAACCCCACGCAAAGGAGGCGGCGGGTGTGTCCTCATTCGCGCTGCGCCTGCTGGCGCTCGCGCTCATGGTCGTCGATCACGCGGGGCTGGCGCTGTTTCCCGCCGCGCCCGCGTTTCGCTGGGCGGGACGGCTGTCGTTTCCGCTGTACTGCTTTCTGATCGCGCAGGGCTACCGGCACACGCGCGACCTGCGCGCCTACGCGCGGCGATTGCTGCTGCTCGCGTTCGTCTCCGAGATTCCGTTCGATTTGCTGATCTTCGGCCGCGCGGCGTGCGCCGCCGAGCAGAACGCGGTCTTCGCGCTGCTGCTGGGGCTGCTCGCGCTCTACGCGGCGGACGCGCTGCGGGGGCGGCCGGCGCTGCGGCTCGCCGCGCTGGCGTCGCTGTGTCTGGCGGGGATGCTGCTCTCCGTGAGCTACGGCTGGCTGGGCGTCGCGCTGTGCCTCGGCTTCGGGCTATACGACGCCGACCGCCGCGCGATGTTCCCGCTTTGCGCGGGCGCGATGGCGCTCTACTCGGCGAGCCTGCTCCTTTCCGGCGTGGAGGTCTCGTGGGCGGCCGCCTCGCTCTTTGCGCTGCTGTCGCTCGCGCCCATCGCGCTCTACGACGGGCGGCGCGGCGCGCGCCGGCCCGCGCTGACGCTGCTCTTTTACGCGGCGTATCCGCTGCACCTGCTCGCGCTGTGGGCGCTGCGCGCGGCGCGAATCGTGCCGCCGTATTGGTTGGGATAAATGTGAATCGATGCTATTTTCAAATCAAACGATCGATACATACTCTGTCATCGGGTTATGCGGGGCAAGAAAGAGCGGGAGTACGCAACTCTTCATGATGAACCCGCCCGGGATCGCTTCGCTTCCGGGCTACCTTTTGCAATCGCTTCGCGATTGGGGGTACGTTGGGGCTACCGCCCCAAGCCCCGTCTGGGGACATTGTCCCCAGACCCCATCCTGTGCTTCGCAGCACATAAGAATTTTAATCTGAGAACAAGGAGCCGGGGCTGCGCCCTCCGGCTCCTCTGTTTTATTCGATCAGATTCTCGACGGGGTCAGCCGGATTTTGAACGTGAACGCCGTCTCGCCAAAGGCGTACTCGCGCGGCAGCTCCGGCCCGCAGGAATTGGAGCCGATGCCGTTTTGCTTGTAGTCGAGGCAGAGCACGGTGTAGCCGCTCTTCTCCAGCTCAAAGTCGTGCTTCTTTGCCGTCAGCTCCTCGGCGGTGTACGGCAAGGCGCTGAAGCTGAACGGCGTCTCGCTCTGCGCGCAAAGGCGCAGGCCGCCGCCCGAGAGCGCCGCCTCGTCGCAGCCCCAGCGGCTGCCGCTCTCCTGCGGCTTGCCATACGGCCCGGCCATCTCACTAACGCGCGCGGTGAAGCGCGCGCGGTAGGCGCTCTGGCGGCGGTCGCAGTAGCTCTCGTGCGGGCCGTAGCCGAGGTACGCCGCCTCGTCCATCGCCTCGGGCAGGAAGAGCCGCAGGCCGAAGCGCGGCAGGTCGGGCATGCGCGGGCACTTCTCCGCGTCGATCTCCACGTCCACCACCCCGTCCGCGCCAAACGTCCAGCGCGCGCGCAGCGTCAGGATGCGCTGCACGCACGCGGCGACGAGCGCAAGCTCCGTCTCGATGCGCGCCCGGCCGTCCACGATCTCGCTGTGCGTGGCGTAGGTGCGGACGCAGGCGCGGTCGTACCCGGCCTCCTCCCACTTCTTGCGGATGTTGATGTCGTTGTCGGTCGGCGCGCGCCAGATCGCATATTCCATCGGCCTTTGGAGCAGCGGCAGCCCGCCCACGGTCATCTCGCAGGGCGCGCCCGACCAAGTGTCGTAGACGTAGGCAAAGCCCTCGCCCTCCACGCGAACATAGCGCCCTTCCTCGCAAAGCCGCACGCCGCCCGCGGGTAGCGGCGCAAGGCGCTTCTCCTCGCGCGAGAGGACGATCTGGTCAAAGCCCATCTCCTCGCCCGCGACCTCCAGCGGGGACGCGCCCAGCGACACGGCGGTCAGCAGCAGGCTGCAATCGCCCGTGGGATGCTCGGGCAGCGGCAGCGGCACGTCCACGGTCGCGCGCGGCGGCACATGCGGCAGCTTCGCCTCGCCCTCCTGAATCCTGACGCCATCCTGTAGGATCGCGTAGCGCAGGGCCACGCGCTCCTCCAGCGCGGCGAAGTCGAGCGTGCTGCGCAGGCGCACGCCGCGCCCGTCCGCCGTGAGGCCCTCGCAGCGCGCCGGGCGGTAGACGTTCTTGCACTCGAGCAGGCTGGTGCTGACCGTGCGGTCGGGCAGCACGAGGCCGTCCATGCAGAAATTGCCGTCGTTCAATTCGTCGCCAAAGTCGCCGCCGTAGAGGAAGCGCGGCTTGCCCTCCGGCGTTGTCCCATCCTGCACGGCGTGGTCGCACCACTCCCACACGAAGCCGCCGCACAGGCCGGGGTGCCTGTCAAAGCACTGCCAATACGCCTCCAGATCGCCCGGGCCGTTGCCCATCGCATGCGAATACTCGCACAGGATATACGGGCGGGTGTTTTGCGGGTCAGCGAAATAGGCGTCCAGCGACTCGATCGTCGGGTACATGCTGCTCTTCATGTCCAGCAGCGCGTGATCCTCGACGAACTCCGGCCCGTGAGCGTACTCGCCCTCGTAGTGGAGCAGGCGCGTCGGGTCGGCCTGACGCGCCCAGCGGGCGGCGTCGGCGAGGTTCTCGCCGTAGCCGGACTCGTTGCCCAGCGACCAGATGATCGCGCTGGCGTGGTTCTTGTGCTGGATGACGTTGCGTTGCACGCGGTCGAGGATCGCGCCGTGATAGCAGGGCATGCGCGCGATCTGCGCGTAATCGGAGAGGCTGTGCTCGCCGTAGACGAGGTGCGCGCCGTGCGCCTCCACGTCGGATTCGGCGCAGAGGTAGAAACCCATCTCATCCGCGAGATCGTAGAAGAACGGCGCGTTGGGGTAGTGACTGGTGCGGATGGCGTTCACGTTGTGGCGCTTCATCAGCGTCATGTCGCGCAGCACATCCTCGTCCGTGACGGCGTAGCCCCGGCGCGGGTCGGAATCGTGGCGGTTGACGCCCTTGATGCGCAGCGGGCTGCCGTTGAGCAGGATGACGCCATCCCGCACCTCGATGCGCCGCAGGCCGACGCGCAGGCGGATCGTCTCGCCGCAGGTTGTAAGCTGGAGCGTGTAGAGGCTGGGCGTCTCCGCCGTCCACGGCTGGGGATCATCCACCCGCAGCGCGAGGCGGCCGTCCTCGCCGCGCGCCTGCTTGAGCGGCGCGCCGTCCGGCGCAAACAGCGCGCAGTCGATGGGCGCGACGCCCTCGGTGAACGTCGCCTCGACCTCGATGCGCCCCTCCGGCTCGCCACGCACGGTCACGTCCCACAGGTGACGCTGCGGGCGGGAGAGCAGATAGACGCTCCGGAAGATGCCGCTCATGCGCAGCTTGTCCTGATCCTCCAGATAGCTGCCGGAGCACCATTTGAGCACGGCGACGGTCAGCGTGTTTTCGCCCTCCCGCACAAGCTCGGTCACGTCGAACTCGGTCGTCGTGTGCGACACCTCGCCGTAGCCCGCGAACGCGCCGTTCACATAGACGTAGAAGCAGGAGTCCACGCCGTCAAAGCAGAGGTAGCAGCGGCGGCCCGGCTCGCTCCACGCGAACGTGCGGCGGTAGACGCCGCAGGGGTTTTCTCGCGGCACATGGGGCGGATCAAACGGGAACGGGTAGCGGCAATTGATGTACTGGTGGCGGTCAAAGCCGTGGTTTTGCCACATGGACGGCACGGGCATCGGCGTCCCCTCCACGGGACGGGAGCCGACGTCGTCCGGCACGTCCTCGAAGCAGGGATAGTAGACGAACGACCACAGGCCGTCCAGCGGGCGCACCGCGCCCTCGGGCAGGGCGTTCGCGCGGCACGGGCACGCGCCGACGCGCAGGGTTTGCGGGTCTTCAAAGTAGCGGGGAAGCATGGGCAGACCTCCTGATCGTTTGAAATCCTATTGAAATCCTATCGCTACTGGCATACCGCCAGAGGGGTCACGGGCAGAGCGCCGGCGGCAGGCGAAGGTCGCCGCCCATCGCCGCGACGCGCGCCCACGAAAAGCGCGGCACCAAGGCCTGCGGCGTCGCGCGCTCGCCCGGCTCGGCGAGGCCGCAGCTCGCCGCCAGAAATCCCACGATCTGCGCCGCGTCCATGCGCCGGGCGAGCGCGTCTAGATCGAGGTCGCGGTCGCGCTTGGCCAGCCGCCTGCCCTGCGCGTCGCGCAGCAGCGGGATGTGGACGTAGCGCGGCTGGGGCAGGCCGAGCGCGCGCTGCAAAAAGATCTGCCGCGGCGTCGAGGTGAGGATGTCCCGCCCGCGCACGACCTCGGTGACGCCCGCCTCCGCGTCGTCCACGACGACGGCGAGCTGGTAGCCGAACGGCCCGTCCGAGCGGCGGACGATGAAGTCGCCGCAGTCGCGCGCGAGGTTTTCCTCCACCTCGCCGCACAGCGCGTCGCAAAAGCGCACCGTCTCCTCGGGCACGCGCACGCGCAGCGCGGGGCTGCGCCCCATCGCGCGGCGGGCGATCTCCTCGGGCGAAAGGTTCCTGCACGCGCCGGAGTAGACGAACTGCGTATCGCCCTCGTTGGGCGCGCCCTCGTGCAGCTGCGCGCGCGTGCAGAAGCAGGGATAGACCAGCCCCTGCGCCTTCAGCCTTTTAAGCGCGCGCTCGTAGGCGTCCGTCCTTTCGCTCTGGTAGACGACGGGGCCGTCCCAGTCGATCCCCAGAAAGGTCAAATCCTCGATGCAGCGCTGCGCGACGGCGCGCGGGCAGCGCATCGCGTCCACGTCCTCGATGCGCAGCAGGAAGCGCCCGCCCGCGCTGCGCGCGGACAGATACGCCAGCAGCGCGCACAGCAGGTTGCCCAGATGCAGCCGCCCGCTCGGCGTGGGCGCAAAGCGCCCGACGACCGGCGCGCTCACGCGTCCATGAGCGGCGTGCGCGGGCCGCTCCGGCGCGGTTCGCCGTCGGCGGGGATCAGCTCGATCTCCAGCTTCTGAAAGGAGACCGGCTCGGTAAAGTGCTCCGGCGCGTAGAACGTGCGCCCGAAGCGCTCCATCTCGCGCGCGTGCTTGGGGAGCTGGATGGGCCGCTGCACGTCGAAGCGGCGGCAAAGCTCCAGAAAGGCCGCCTCCAGATCGCCGTCCTCGATGACGACGGTCTCGCTGCGCGCGATGCGGTGATCGACGATCACGCGGCCCCAGAGTCGATTTTTGTCCATTTCTGTCTCCTTTACGCGGCGCGCAAAATGCGCTATAATGGCGTGGGATGCGCTTTCTTAGCATGATTGTAACGGATTGCGAGGGATTTGTAAAGCCATGCAGCTCGCTCTTTGTCCGCTGTTTTCCGGCTCCTCCGGCAACAGCGTGTATCTTTCTCTGGGCGGCACGCGCCTGCTCGTGGACGCGGGCGTCAGCGCCGCGCGCGTGGAGGCGGGACTGCGCGAGCTGGGCGCGGACGCCTCGGAGCTGGACGCGATCCTCGTCACGCACGAGCACGTCGACCACGTTCGCGGCCTCGGCGTGCTCTGCCGCCGCCACGATCTGCCCGTCTACGCCAACGAGGGAACGTGGAGCGCCCTTTTGCAGCGGGAGCGCGATTTTCCCCGGCGGCTCATGCGCGTCTTCTACACCGGGGAAGACTTTACGCTGGGCCGAGTGAGCGTGCGCCCCTTTTCCATTCCGCACGACGCGGCGGAGCCGGTCGGCTACGCGTTTTCCTGCGGGGTGCTCTCCTGCGCGGTGGCGACCGATCTGGGCCACATCGACGAGGGCTGGCTCTCCGCCGTCTCCGGCTGTCAGGCGCTGGTGCTGGAGGCCAACCACGACGTGGAGATGGTACACCGCGGGCCGTATCCGCAGCGGCTCAAGGCGCGCATCCTCGGCAAAAACGGCCACCTGTGCAACGAGGACTGCGCAAGGGCGATGGTGACGCTCGCACAAAAGGGGACGAGGGCGGTCTTTCTTTCGCACCTGTCCGCTGACAATAATTTACCCGAATTGGCATATAATACGGTATGCGAAGCGCTGTCGGGCGCGGGCTATGCGGTGGAAAAGGACGTGCGCGTGATGGTCTCGCGCCGCGACCGGGTCTCCGATCTGCTCCTGCTCGCCGACGACGGCGACGCAATGGCGCGCTAAAGGAGGGACGCAAGCGATGCGCGAAACGCATACGCTCAAGCTCACGCAGGACGCCCATCAGGAGCTGATGGCGCTGTCCGACGCGCTCGGCTTTCCGCCGGAGCTGGCGGCGACCTACGCCATCCGGCTCGTGAACGCGTGCATCCGCGAGGGACTGCTCACCGACGTGCCCAGCCGCGCGTGGCCGCCGCAGGCCCGCCGCGAGAGCGTGACCGACGACGCGCGCGTGATCGCCTTTCCGGGCAACGCGCAAAAGCGGCGCCTGCGCCGCCGCACGGGCGACGGCACCTGACGCGCATAATCGCCGCGCCTTTCGGCAAGACTGCCCTTGCAGAAAGGAGTGGATTTCGATGATGGATCGTCTATCGCTGGTGCTCGTGATCATCGGCGCGATCAACTGGGGCCTGATCGGGCTGTTCCAGTTCGACCTGATCGCCTTTTTGTTCGGCGGGCAGGCCGCGCTGATCTCCCGCGTGCTCTACACCATCGTGGGCGCCGCCGGGCTGTGGAGCATCTCCATGCTCTTCACCGGCCGCGAGCGCGAGAACCGCGTTTCCGGCGCGCGCGCCGACGGCGCGAACGCCTGACCTCTCTTTGCCCCGTTTCCGCTCCGGTTATGTCCGGCGCGGAAACGGGGCAAAATTTTACCCATTTTCCCGCCGTTTGCCTCTGTCCTTCCTTCGCGCGATGGTGTATAATAAGCTCGTATGACGATAACGGACGGGAGGGGCCTACCGTGAGCGCGTTTGGCGAGCAGATCTCGGCGATCATCTGGAACGTGATGAACCGGCCGCGGCTGGTGGACGTCATCGACGTTCTGCTGCTCACCTTGATTATCTATCAGCTTCTTTTGCATATCCGCCAGACCCGCATCTCCCAGACGCTCAAGGGCATCGTCATCCTGCTGCTGGCGACGTGGCTGAGCGAGATGCTCGGCATGCGCACCATCCACTCGCTGCTCTCGTGGCTCATCAACGCCGGGCCGGTGCTGCTCATCGTGCTCTTCCAGCCGGAGATTCGCCGCGTGCTTGAGGAGCTGGGCAACAACAGCGTGTTCGATTCCGCCGCCCGATTGCAGGAGGGCGAAAACACCGAGCTGATCATCGACGAGCTGATCCTCGCGCTGGGGCACATGGCCCGCAGGCGCGTGGGCGCGCTGATCGTGATGGAAAACCGCACGCGCCTCAACGACGTCGTCGCCACCGGAACGCGCGTGGACGGGCTGATCTCCCAGCCGCTGATCGAAAACATCTTTGAGCCGAACACGCCGCTGCACGACGGCGCGGTCGTCATCCGCGGCGACCGCGTGATCGCGGCGGCCTGCCTGCTGCGCCTGTCCGACACGACGGGCGTGGGCCGCGATCTGGGCACGCGTCACCGCGCGGGGCTGGGCATGAGCGAGATCTCCGACGCGAAGGTCTTCATCGTCTCCGAGGAGACGGGCATCATCTCCATGGCCGAGGGCGGCCGCCTCGTGCGCCATCTGGACGAGGCGTCCCTGCGGCAGATTCTGCACGGGATGTACGATACCGGTTCCCACGAGCCACGCATCGGCGCGCCGCTGCTCCACTTCATGCAAAGGAGGAAGGACGCCCATGATGAACGGCAGACCGACAAGAAGTCATCATGACCCGCGGCGCGGCCCGTTCCGCGGCCTTCGCGGCGGGCTGACGCGCCTGTTTTCCAGCAAGCTGTTCCTGCTGGCGATGTCGCTGCTGGTCGCCGTGCTCTTCTGGGGCGTGCTCGTCGCCTCCGACGGCACGCTCACCCGGCAGAAGACCTTTCAAAGCGTCCCGGTCACCGTCTCCGGCGAGGCCGCGCTGCAGAGCCGCGGCTACACCGTGATGGACGACCCGACCGAGCTGGTGCCCTCCGTGCGCATGACCGTCGAGGTCGCCCAGTCGAATTACGAGCGCGTGACCGCCGCCTCCTACAACCCGCACTTCGATCTTTCGCAGGTGGAGGGCGAGGGCGAAAACACGCTGGAGATCACCTACACCTCCCAGCTCTACGGCCCGGTCGTCTCCTGCGAGCCGTCCACCGTGACGGTGAACGTGGAGCGCTACATGACCCGCCGCGTGCCCGTGGTGCTGGAGACCGTGGGCAGTGTGCCCGACGGCGTCTACCTCGACGCCACGCGCACCGACCCGACCATGCTCTCCGTCTCCGGGCCGCAGTCGCTCGTCTCCACCGTCGCCCGGGCCGTGGCGCGGCTGGATCTGGGCCGTCTCTCGCCCGAGCGGCCCTCCGACCGCACGGCGCTGACCGTGACCCTGCAAGATTCCTCCGGCAAGGTCGTTTCCTCCGACCGGCTGCAGATCACCAACCAGACCGTCATCACCGACACCATCGTCGCCGAGACCGAGCTGACGCCCGCCAAGATGGTGCCGCTCGATTTGCCCGCGTTCGTCGAGGGCGAGCCGCGCGAGGGCTACGTCCTCGCCGGGGTCACCGCCGAGAGCGAGAGCCTGCTCGTCTCCGCGCAGCAGGCGGCGCTGGACGCGATCGAGGTTCTGACGACCGACCAGCCGCTGGACATCGGCGACGCGACGGCGGACGTCACCGGCTACGTCCGCCTGCGCAGGCCGTCCGGCCTTGAAAACACGCTGCCCACCGAGGTCGCCGTCACCGCGCACATCGAGGAGGAGACCGTCGAGCGCACGTTCCGCTCCGTGCCCGTCTACGTCACCGGCGTGGACGAGCAGGCGCTGCGCGCCTCCCTCTCCGCCGAGCGCGTGACCGTGCAGCTCACGGGCGGCTACGGCTTTATCCGCGGCCTCACCGCGGACGACCTCTATCTGTTTGTGGACGCGTCGGAGCTTGGCGAGGGCAAGCATACGCTGCCCGTGCAGCTGCGCATCGACAACGCCGAGGAATTCACCTGCGCGCTGAGCCAGCCGGAACTGACGCTCACGCTGCGCGCGCGCTAAGCGCAAACCCGACCGCGAAAGGGGGCGCCGCAGGACGCCATGAATACCGTTGCCGATTCCCTGTTCTCGGCGCTGATGAGCTGGGTGCGCGCGCTGGTGAGCGACATCTGGGCCATCTTCTCCTCCGATCACACGACGATCCTCGAATTCTTGGGCAAAAACTGGCTGCTCATCGCCCTCGCGCTGATCGCCTTCGGCCTCGCGGCGGATTGGCTGATCTGGCTGCTGCGCTGGCAGCCTTATCATCTTTGGGCGCAGCGGGTCAGGCGCATTTTGCGCATCGCCGGCCCGCAGGAGGACGAGGACGACGCGCCGCGCGCGCACGCCGCCGTGCTCCCCAACCGGCGGACGCCGCCCCCGCAAGAGGAGGAATGGCTGCCCCTGCCCGATCCCATGCTGGATGAGGACGACGCGCGGCAGGCGATGAACGCCGCCGAGCAGGTGCCCGACGGCGCGCTGGGCGTCTACCCCGGCATGCGCTACGACGACGCCTATGCCGGAACCGCAAGCGCGCTCTCCGCCCAGCCGGCGCAGGACACGCTGCGCTACGCCGCCGTCCACGCCGAGGGGCCGGGCGCGGCGGAGGTGGATCGCCGCCGCGCGGAGATCGACGCGTGGCAGCTCCAAATGCGCGAGGAGGCGCGCGCCAAGGCGGAGGCCGAGGCCGAGCAGGCCCGCCTGCTGCGCGAGGCGCAGGCGACCGAAGAGGCCCGCCGCGCCGCCGAGGAAGCCGAGCGCCAACGCCTCGCCGCAGAGGAGGCGGAGCGCCAGCGTCTCGCTGCGGAGGAGGCCGAGCGGCAGCGCCAAGCCGAAGAGGAGGCCGCGCGGCAGCGCGCCGCGCAGCAGGCGCAGGAACGCTACGCGCGCGAGCTGGCCGAATACGAGGAAAAGCGCGCGCAGTACGAGCGCGACATGGCCGAATACCAGCGGCAGAAGGCCGAATACGACGCGCAGATGGCGCGCCTTGCGGCGCGGGAAGCCTTTGGCGCGGGCGGCGAGGAGATCGCCGCGACGGATGCGTCCGCACATCGCCGCCGCGTCGCGCAGGACATCCCGGCGGAGCCGGAGGAGGAGACGAGCGAGCGCGCGGCGGGCGGCTTCAAGGATCGCGTCGCGCGGATGGCGCAGATGATCGAGCCGGAGCAGACCGACGTCGTCGGCATCAAGTCGCTGCCGCCCCGCGTCGATCCGCACGAGGCCTACGGCCCCGCGGCGCGGCCTCCCCGCGGCGGCCGCCGCAGAAGGTGAGCGCGTTGACCCCCGAGCGGATCGCCCTCGCGCAGGGGGCGCTGGCGCTGCTCTCCGCGGCGCTCATGGGCGCGTGCGGCGTGCGGCTGCTGGTGCGGCTTGTCGCCGTGCTGCGCGGGCGCGAGGCGGCGGGCGGCCTGCCGGAGGGAAAGCGCGTCCGCGGGGCGAGCCTTCGCGAGGCGGCGCTCGCCGCGGCGGTCACGCTGGCCTCGCGGCTGGCGCTCTACCTCTTCGCCTACGCGCTCTACCGCCTCGCGGGCGGCGAGGGCGGCCCGGTGCAGTCGCTGGAGCGGCTGTGGACGCACTGGGACGTGCGCCACTATCTGGGCATCGCGCGCGAGGGCTATACCGCCGTGGGCGACGAGCGGCTGCGGCTGGTGTTCTTCCCGCTCTATCCGCTGCTGACGCGCGCGGCGATGCCGCTGACAGACGGCAGCGCGTTTATGGCGGGAACGCTGGTGTCGCTGCTGTGCGCGTCTCTTTCCGGCGCGCTGCTCTACGATTTGTGCCGCATGCACGCCGACGCGGCGACGGCGCGGCTCGCGCTGGCGTATTTTCTGCTCGATCCCCTCAGCGTCTTCCTCGGCTGCGCGTATACGGAGTCGCTCTTTCTCTGCCTCACGCTGGCGGCCTGCTGCCTGCTGCGGCGGGATCATCCGTGGCCGGCGGCGCTGTGCGGCGCGGCGAGCGCGTTCACGCGCATGCCGGGCGCGATCGTCGCCGGTCTGTTTTTCATCCGCCTGCTGGGCGACGTGCCCCGCGGCCGCGCCACGGCCCGGCGCGCGCTAAGCTGCCTGCTGCAGATGGGCGTGGTCTTTGGCGGGCTTTTCGCCTACTGGGCGATCAACGTGCGCGTGACGGGCGACCCGTTCGCCTACATGATCTACCAGCGCGAAAACTGGCATCAGGCGCCCGGCGCGTTCTGGGATTCGGTGCGCAACACGGTCTACTACACGCTGACCACCTTCGGCGACGGCGACTGGCTCTTCACATGGTTTTTCCAGCTCGTGAGCATGTTCTTCGTCTTTGCGCTGCTCGCGCTGCGCGAGGACGCGCTGCCCTTTGATCTGGCGGCGTATGCCTTCGTCTATGTGGCCGTCGTGCTCTCGCCGACGTGGCTGCTCTCCGGCGCGCGCTACCTGTTCGCGCTCGCGCCGCTGCCGCTGCTCAAGGCGCGCGCGACGCGGCGTCCGCTCCCGCACGCCGTCGCCCTCGCCGTCAGCCTCGCGCTGCTCCTGCTCTGGACATACGGCTATACCCTCGACGGGCACGTCCTCTGACGCGCCCCGTGAAAGGCGGCTTCCCATGACCCGACCGCGTTCTCCCCGCCGCGCCGCGCTGATCGCCGCGGCCGTCTCGCTCGCTGCGCTCGCGGCGGCGGGCTTTTTTCTGTGGCGCTGCGGGGCGATCAAGCGCATCGATTCGGTGGAGGAGCTGCGCGCGCTCATCGACCGGGCGGGGCCGCTGGCGGGCGTTACGTTCTTTCTGCTGCAGATGCTCACGGTGATCATCGCGCCCATCCCCAGCAACGTGACGATGGCCGCCGGGGCCTTGGCGCTGGGATTCTCTCGCGCGCTGGCGCTGGGCGTGCTGGCCATCCTGTGCGGCTCGATGCTGCTCTTTCTCGCCGCGAGGCGGCTGGGGCGGCGCGCGGTGCAGCGGCTGATCGCCCGGGGCATGCTGGAAAAATACCTGCCCCTCATCGAGGAAAAGCAGGACATGTTCCTCTTCCTGACGATGCTCTTTCCCTTTTTCCCGGACGACGCGATGTGCATCCTCGCCGGGCTTTCGAGCATCTCCACGGGGCGCTTCGCGCTCCTCATGGCGCTGACGCGCCCATGGGGGCTGGTCTTCGCCGCGCTGCTGGGCGACGGGCTGATCTCCCTGCCGCCGTGGGGCTGGGCGCTGCTCGCCGCCGCGCTGGCCGCCGCGTTCTTCTTCTGCATGCGCTACAGCCGCGCCATCGAGGACGCGCTGCTGCGGCTGTTTTCCCGCATCTCGCCCCAAAGGAGGAAAAGGCGTTGATCCATGTGCTCTGCCTCAACCCCGCCGTGGACAAGTTTTACGCGATCGAGGGGTTCGCCGCCGGGGGCGTCTTCCCCGGCCAGACGCCGCGCGTGAGCGCGGGCGGCAAGGGCGTCAACGTCGCCCGCGCGCTGTCGCTGCTGGGCGGTGCGCCGCGCCTGTACGCGCTGCTCGGCGAGGACGGCGGCGTCATCGAGGGCGACATGCGCCCGCGCTGCGAATGCGTCTTCATCCCCGTGCCGGGCGCGTGCCGCGCGAGCGTGAACATCATCGACCCGGGGACGGGCCGCGAGACGGTCGTCAGCGAGTCCGGCCCGCGCGTGACGCAGGCGCATGTGGATCGTCTGCTGGGCGCGCTGGGCGACGCGCTCTCGCCGGGGGACATCGTCTGCTGCTCCGGCTCGATCATCGCGGGCGCGCCCGCGGACGTCTACGCGCGGGTGAGCCGCCTGTGCGACGCGGCGGGCGCGCGCTGCGCGCTCGACTGCAACGCCGCCGCGCTCGCCACCTCGCTCCCCGGCGCGCGCTACGCGCTGGGCAAGCCCAACGAAGAGGAGCTTTGCGCACACCTCGGCGAGCGGCCCACGCGGGACGCGCGCGCGGTCGCGGCGCTGGCCGCGCGGCTGATGCCGCCCTACGGCGCACTGCTCGTGTCCCTCGGCGCGCAGGGCGGCGTGCTGGTCACGGCGCGCGGCGCGCTCTGGGGCCGCCCGCCGAAGCTCTCCGCCCGCTCGACGGTCGGCTGCGGGGACGCGTGCTTCGCCGGCGCGCTGCTGGCGATGGCGCAGAATCTTCCGGATGCGCAAACGCTGCGGCTGGCGATGGCCTGCGGCGCGGCGAACGCGCTGGCCGACGCGCCGTGCGCGCTCGACATGGAGACCGTGCGGGGGATGGAAAGGGAGATCGTGATTGAAGGGGTGTGACGGCTAAAGCAGCTCTGCAAAACGACGATCAAAAGGCTTGACTCTAAATCTAAACATACCAACGCTTCCAGCGGGAATATGCTTCACGGCGCGATTTGACACTCGCGGATGACTTGCATCGACATTTGCCACAGCATCGAACGATGCGAAAGATCCCATTGTGGAAGCCACGAGTACATCGCTCACATCCTTTTGTTGAAACAACGCTCCTTGTACCGTTTTTCAAATTACACCCAGATGAAGGAAAAGCTGAGGTTTTTATGGCTAGAACTTATACTCCAAAAGAAATAAAAAGTTTGATTACCACGCACAAAGAAAACCTTAAAAAGCTTGAAGCTTCTCTTTTATTTCCGTCTAAATTGAAAAAACAAATTCAATCGTGTATAGATGATTTGTATTCCGCCCGTGTTTTTTCAGCCGATGTTATGGATTCTTTGAAAGGAAAGGAATCGGAGCAAAGAGGTCAAATCGGAGAACTTATAAAGCTTCTTTACCTCCTAAAACGGGCGACCCGTCAAGCTGACACCTGCCAAGCTATTCTTTTTCAGAACAAGAATAGAATTGAAAGCATGCTAAAGGAAGCTTCTGCGGGATCGAACGCAATCGTTTGGCTCTTTGCCTCATCAAAGAAAAAGCAAAATCTGAAGAACGCTTTTGAAGAATTGTCCAGCGAGATCGACGGAGGTGACTACTGGATGGCTTCAAAAGAAGTCCTTTATTATATTGCCGAAAATGACAGCGTTACGACAGCGGACGGATGGAATGATTTAGCGCTCAATCTCGAAGAGTATCAAGCTCTTCTTGAAAATAATCTCCCGTCGAATTCCACATCCTCTGAGTTGATCTTAGATTTAGAACAACTTATCGGTCAGTTTGCAAATATGGCGTCCTCTCTTGAAAAAGAAACATCCAAAACAGACGCGATGAAAAGCGATATACAGGCCGCTGTCGAGCGAATGGTTACAGCAACAGTCTTGGATGTTCTAAGAACCATACCCGTTGAAGAATTGAACAGAGGAAAAAGGGGCCTTAGAATAAAAGCTCTCCGTAGCGCCGGATACGCTACCATGGCCGATCTGTATACCGCATCCTCATATCAACTGGCAACCGTATACGGCATTAGTGGAGACGCTTCGCTTTTAATAAAAAGCATTGCAACCGATTTTGCGCTTGAAGCGCGACGCAACGCAAAAATAAAAATAAGTGTGGATAATAAGACAAGAGCGGCGACAAATCTAGTCATGGCGTTATTCAAATACAAGCAATACAAAAGAGCATTGGAGGCGGTCAATCAGTTCAATTCCGACTATAGTTACAATATCAACGTTGCGGTTTCCAATTTGCAGTCTGTTGGCTCCGGCATATACTGGACTTTCTTTGATGCTCTCAAAAAGGAAACCATAATAGAGTCCTTTTCTTATTTGAGCAGGGAAATCAGCGGGGATTACAAAGATAGCTATGACGAAATAATCGATCTGTTCACAAAGGTCGGCCTCCCTGATTATGGAAGCGCTTGGGAGGATTTCAAGGATAATCCCATTTCGTATTACAATATTCTTGAGGAAATTGTTCCGGGTGTGCTTGGAAACGATGACAAGCTTTATGGACTTCCTGAGGATTTAGCGAGAGAAATCCAAGAGGAATGCTTTTTCCCGGATGGTTTGAACTGTGAACTGCGCAGATATCAGGAGTGGGGCGTTAAATATATTCTTCATCAGGAGCGCGTATTGCTCGGCGATGAAATGGGTCTTGGGAAAACCGTTCAGGCCATTGCAACAATGGTTTCATTGAGAAATACGGGCGCCAGTCATTTTATTGTGGTTTGTCCGGCAAGCGTTCTCCCAAACTGGTGTAAAGAAATTGCCGCGAAGAGCAAACTACGCGTAACAAAAGTGCATGGAACGTACAAATCGCAAGCCATCATATCGTGGATGAAAACCGGGGGAGTTGCGGTTACAACCTATGAAACAATCGGAATATTTCTTGAAGAGGCTTTTGAGTTTGATCTCTTGGTGGTGGACGAAGCTCACTTTATAAAAAACGCCCATGCCGCTCGTTCCCAAAATGTGCGTAAGCTTTCCACATATACCAAGAGGCTTCTCTTTATGACAGGGACTGCCCTTGAAAACAAGGTTGATGAGATGATTTCCCTTATTGATGTTTTGCAACCATATGTAGCAAACAACATTCGAAGCATTGCTTTTATGTCAGCTGCTCCGCAATTCAGGGAAAGAATCGCCGGCGTTTATTATCGCAGAAAAAGGGAAGACGTTCTTACTGAGCTTCCAGCTCTCATCGAGACGCAAGAATGGTGTACAATGTCCGAAGAGGAAACTCGTCTTTATGAGCAGGAAGTTCTTGCTAAGAACTTTATGGGAACCAGAAGACTATCTTGGAATGTCGGAAGTCTGGAACGTTCCTGCAAAGCGCATAGAATGATGGAAATTATTAGCGAGGCGGAAAGCGAAGGGCGGAAAGTTCTGGTTTTTTCCTTTTTTCTTGATACGATTCACAAAATACATGCCTATTTGGGCAACCGATGCTGTAATCCGATCAACGGTTCCATATCGCCTCAAAGACGTCAAGAAATCATCGATCAGTTCAATGCTGATCCGAAAAAAACGGTTTTATGTGCCCAGATCCAATCTGGAGGAACCGGATTAAACATACAAACTGCAAGCGTTGTTATCATTTGCGAGCCACAATTCAAACCGTCTATAGAGAATCAGGCAATCTCTCGTGCATACAGGATGGGGCAATCCCGCAATGTTCTTGTTTATCGGCTGTTGTGCGAAAACACCATCGATGAGAGAATCGCCGATTTACTAGAAGAGAAACAAGCAATATTCGATGCGTTCGCTGATAAATCCGTCGCTGCCGCAAACACCGAAAAGAGTGAAAGGGAAGTTGATGAAACCACATTCGGCAAGATTATTGAGGAAGAAATCGAACGCATTAAAGCAAAAAGCGGATCCCTTCCTTCTGAATCCAAGGACGACTCTATGCTCAGAGCACTTGAGCCAAAAAGAAGAAACAAACGCAATCCGGAGTTGTAGATGACATCGGTTCAAGGCACACTTGGCTTTGACATTCGCTGGAAAGCGCTGCATCAACCCATATGAAATTAGCCTGACGATCGCGTCAGGCCCTTCATGCTGTCCAAATGCGCTATGCTCCCGTGGCCCCGAACTCTATTTCCCGTTCAGCTCGAAGGATGCGATGTCCCGCGTCGGCCAGAAGGCGCACAAATGCAGCCGGACGATCTTCGCAACAAACGGAGAAAAGGATTGCAAAAAACACGGGCAGCGCGGCGCAAACCGCTTCGGGTTCGTCGATCAGGGCCGTGACATGCGGCGTCCACGGGCGGAGCGCATCCCCCTTCGCTTCGCACGCGTCGTGAAGCGCATCCAGCCGCGCGCTTCTTTCGGGTGCGCAAAAAAGCACCTTCCCTCCGGTGAAGATGCCGATATGGCTGAAATGAACCGCGATGGCCGGGAATTTTCCAGCGATCTCTTTCATCAGGCCAACGATCTCCGCTTCCCGCTCGAGCGGAAATGTGCCCATGCTGATGTGATACGGAAGCGACGGCGTCTGCGTCACGACGAATCCCGCTTTTTTGAGCGCGTCGTCCCCTTCGGACAGGCGCTTCCGCGAGGCATCGTCCAGATCTGCCATCAGGGTCAAAAACCGTTCCGCCATGCCGTCCTCCGTCTTTTGTATGATGCACGCGCCCTTTGATGTTGTCTTTCAAACGGCGGGTCAACGCAACTTTTCATGATCGACCCGCCCGGGATCGCTTCGCTTCCGGGCTACCTTTAACTATCGCTTCGCGATTTGAGTTACGTTGGGGCTACCGCCCCAAACCCTGTCTGGGGACAATGTCCCCAGACCCCATTCTTTGCTTCGCAGTATATAAAGATTTATATGAGAAAAGTATCACACCATCTGCTCGTCCCGCGGGGCGTTGGGGCAGTAGGTCACATACGCCAGCACGACGGTCGAGGTGTCCGGCATGGACAGGCAGGCGACCGGGGGCGCGCCGCGCCGCTCCAGATCGGCGAGCGGGCGCGAGAGCAGGAACAGCCCGCTCATGCGCGCGACGCGGTGGACGTAGCCGAAGCGCACCTCGCTCCACGGCAGGTAGAGCAGCCGCCCCGCGCAGACGCCGCGCTCGCTGAGGCCGGGGCAGATGAGCGCCGAGACGACCAGACGGGAGAAGAGCATCAGCCCCGTCGCGATCAGCGCCAGCGCGCCCGCCGCCGGGGCGAACTCCGCCAGCAGCCGCCCGCGCCGGGTGGCGTCGGCGATCATCACCGCGCCCGTGACGACGGCCACGACGCTCGCCGGGAGCATCGCCACCGCGTACAGCGCCGCCTGCTGCCACTGGTAGCGCATGCGGCCCTCGCGCTTGGCGCGCGGCATCGGGGAAAAGTCCACCTCATAGGGACAGTAGCGCAGCACGGCCCCGGAGAGGCGGCGGCTCATCGGCACGATGAAGCCCCACGGCCCGCAGCGCGGCGCGCGGTGCAGCAGCGTCAAAAACCCGGAAGAGCCGCGGTACATCCCGTACAGGTATGCCCGGCGGCTGTTGCAGCAGAGCGTCCCCAGCGCGGTCAGATCCTCCCAGTCGGTGCGGCGCACGCGCAGCAGGAAGCCCACGCCCACGCCGCGCTCGTCCACGAAAAAGCGGGAGGAGAGCAGCGTCAGGCTGACGGCGATCAGCAGCAGCGTCACCATCAGCAGCGCCTGCGCCCAGCCGCGCAGCTCCGCGCCGACGCAGACGTCCCTCGCCGCCGCGCAAAGCAGCGTCGCCGCGCAGGCGAACGCGCTCACGCGCGGATAGCGCAGCACCCTGACCATGCGCTCCCTCCTCTCTCGTTTCTTCGCGTTTGAAAAAGCCGGGTCCCCGCCGTGCCGCGTCGAGGCGGCGCGCCGAGGCCCGGCGAAGCGATACCTCTGTGAGCCTTACGGGTTGGCGGGCGGAAGCGTCGCCTCCGGCGCGGGGGTCTTCTCGTTCGCGGCGGGCGTCGCGTCCGCAGCGGGCGTCTCCCCGCCGAAGCCGTATCCCGCCTCGTTCGTCGCGGGCAGCACGTCCACCAGCTCCACCTCCGGCGTCGCTTCGACGGCGGGCGCGGCCTGCGCGGCGAGCTTTTCCGCCTCAAGGCGCTTGGCCTCCTCCTCCGCCTGCTGCTTGCGCAGCGCCTCGGCGGCCGCAAAGGTGACCGGCTCGCGGCCGGACGCCTCGACGCCGAGCGCCGTCTGCATCACGGCATACGGGCAATCGCTGGTGAGCTGCGTGTCGCGATACGGGCTGGAAGACGTGTGCCGCCCCAGCCGCATCTCCACATGCGTATACGGCGCGCCGGACTTCTTGTCGCCCTCGACGCCGATCGCCGCGCCCGCCTCGATCTCGTCGCCGCGGTGTACGCAGATCTGCTCGCAGTGCAGGTAGAGCAGCGTCACGTCGTAATCGGCGCTGTACACGCCCACGGTGCCGTTGCTGTCGCCCGCGCGGGTGACGACGCCGTCCAGAATGGCGTGCAGCGTCGCGCCGGGCTTGGCCACGAAGTCGATGCCCTCGTGGATGCCGGAGAAGCCCACGCGGCCCGCCGTGCCGCGGATGCGGTCGCAATACTGGCCGTAGAGCAGGGCCGTCTCGCCCGTGTCCCCGCCGTAGAGGCGGATGCGCATCGCGTCGGCGATGTCCAGCACGATGGGCGCGACGGCGTAAGCGCCGCCCTCGTCCACGACGAAGTACTCCGCCGGGACGACGTCGGCGAACGGCGTCAGGCCGTACTTGCCGTGGTTGACCGCATACACGTCGTCGTAATAGGTGACGGTGCGGCCGCGCACGGTGCCGTACTGGTTCACAAACCAGCGGTATTCCGTGGTCGGCGTGACCGCATTGGGCGCGGCGGCCTCGGCGGGCGCAGCGGCCTCGGTGGGCGCGGGCGTCGCGGCGGCGTCCTCGGCGAGGGAACATGCGGCGATCAGCAGCAGCGCGGCGCAAAGCAGCGCGAACAGGCATTTTTTCATTCGTCCATCCTCCGAAACATGCGCGCCTTCCGCGCGGGAAAGCGCCCGAAAGTCTCCGCGCGGCAGGCGCGGGCGAGCGTTCTTCTTATCCTTCATTATACCAGACGGCGTACAAAACACAAGCATTTTTTGGCATCTTCGTGAATTTTCTTCCATATAATCCGTCACGTTCGGCCATGCGCGCCCCGCCGCGGTCTTTTCAAACGCGGGGATTTGTGATATGATGGCGCGGAAAGGAGGGCGAGCGAAATGACGCAGGCGAAGCGGGCGTGGCTTCTTTGCGCGCTATGGATGGCGGTGATCTTTCTCTTCTCCGCGATGCCGGGCGATCTCTCCGAGATGGAGAGCGGCTTTTTCTTTTCGCTGCTGATGCGTCTGCTCTCGTTCCTCTTGGGCGATTATGCCGCGCGGCTCGATCCGGCGCTGCTGCACCTGCTCGTGCGCAAGGGCGCGCACATGGCGGAATATTTCGTGCTGTTCCTGCTCTACCGCCGCGCTTTGCGCCTGAGCGGCGCGAAGCGGCCCGGCCTCATGGCGCTGCTGCTCTGCGCCGCCTATGCCGCGACGGACGAATTCCACCAGAGCTTCGTCGACGACCGCGGCCCCAGCCCCGTGGATGTCGCGATCGACACGGCAGGCGCGTGCATCGCGTGGGTGGCGGCGGGCTGTGCCCGCGCGGGCCGTGCCCGCACCCATCTCCGAAATAGGGAGTAGATTAGGCCTTGTTTGAAAAATCGCAGATTGCACAAAAGTTAAAAAACGTGTAAACTGTGGTTATGGGAACTAAAAGAT
>CANRLC010000029.1 GCA_947631405.1 uncultured Clostridia bacterium
TTACCCCCTGTTTTCCCTTTTGGTTTCTCGCCCCTTGTGCAAAAAATGACCGCTGACTTGGCTTTGTCAGCGGTCTGAGCCCGTTCTCCCCCACAGGGGAGAACGGGCGATCTAACTCTTGAGGAGGTAATTCTGCGGCGGCGCTCACGCGCGCGAGGCCAGCTCCGCGCGCAGGGCGTCTGTGAAGGCGTCCAGCTCCGCCTCGGTGATGACGAGCGGCGGCGCGAGGCGCAGCACGTTGCCGGAGGCGGTGCCCGCCACAAATCCGCGCGCAAGCAGCGCGCGGGAGAGCGTCGCGGCGGGGAGCGCGTCCGTGAGCTGCACGCCGAGCAGCAGGCCCATGCCGCGCACCTGCGCGATGAACGGGCTGTCGATGGCGGAGAGCTGCGCCTTGAAGCGCTCGCCCAGACGCGCGGCGCGCGCGGCGTAATCGCCGGAGAGCAGCTCGGTTACCGCGGCGAGCGACACCGCGCAGGCGAGCGTGTTCCCGCCGAAGGTGGAGCCGTGATCGCCCGGCGCGATGGCGGAGGCGACCTTCTCCGTCGCCAGCACCGCGCCGATGGGGAAGCCGCAGCCCAGCCCCTTGGCGCTGGTCATGATGTCCGGCGTGACGCCGTACTGCTCATAGCAATAGAAGCTGCCCGTGCGGCAGACGCCGGTTTGCACCTCGTCGAGGATGAGCAGCGCGCCCGTCTCGTCGCACAGGCGGCGCACGCCGCGCAGGTATTCCGGCTCCGCCGGAACGACGCCGCCCTCGCCCTGAATCGGCTCCAGCAGCACGGCGGCGGTCTCCCCGTCCACGGCGGCGGCGAGCGCGTCCAGATCGTTGTAGGGCACCTGCGTCACGCCGTGCGGCAGCAGCGGCAGATACGGGGCCTGATAGTGCGCGTGGCCCGTCGCGGCGACGGTCGCCAGCGTGCGCCCGTGGAACGAGTGATGCGCGGAGACGATCTTGTAGCGGCCGGAGCCTTGGGCGTAGAAGTACTTGCGCGCCAGCTTGATCGCGCCCTCGTTGGCCTCCGCGCCGGAGTTGCCGAAGAACGCGCGGTCGGCGAACGTGTGCGCGCAAAGCAGCGCGGCGAGCTTCGCCTGCGGCTCCACATAGTAGAGGTTGGAGGTGTGCAGCACGCCTGCCTGCGCCTGCGCGATCAGCGCCTGCGTCACGGCGGGGTGGCCGTAGCCCAGCGCGTTGACGGCGATTCCGGCGAAGAGATCGGTGTAGGTCCTGCCGTCCTGGTCGGTCAGCGTGCAGCCCTCGCCGCGCACAAAGCACACGGGGTTGCGCTCGCCGAACACGCCGAGGAAATGCGCGGCGTCGAGCGCCTTGATTTCGGATAGGGTCATGGGGAATCTTCCTTTCTCAAAGGTGGGCGCGTCAGACGTTCAGCCCGCGCGTCTCGTCGCAGCCGATCATCAGGTTCATGGACTGGATGGCCGCGCCGGACGCGCCCTTGCCGAGGTTGTCGAATTGGGAGAAGACGGTCATCCGCTCCTCGTTTCCCGTGACGTAGAGGACGAGGTCGTCGCGGCCCGCGAGCGCGTTGCCGCAGAGGAAGCCGTTTCCGCTCGTCTGCGCGTCCCCCGGCGCGACGCGCACCAGCCGCGCGCCGGCGTAGGCGTCGCACAGGCACTCGCGCAGCCGCGCCAAGGTCGTGCCGGGGGCGAGCTGGCCCGCGTGCAGCGGCACGCCCACGAGCATGCCCGCGTAGTAGTCGGCGACGATGGGCGTGAAGATCGGGGCGGCGGTCAGGCCGCAGACGGTCTGCATCTCCGGCAGGTGCTTGTGCCGCTGGGTCAGACCGTAGGGCCGCGGCGCGTCCAGCTCGGCGTCGCGCGCGTCGTCCTCGTATTGGGCGATCATCTTCTTGCCGCCGCCGCTGTACCCGGTCAAAGAGAAGCAGGAGAGCGCCGCGTCCGGCGGCAGCAGGCCGCCCTGCACCAGCGGATGGACGATGGAAATGAAGCCCGTGGCATGGCAGCCGGGGTTGGCGACGCGCTTGCCCTCGCAGATCGCGCGGCGGCGCTGCGCGGACAGCTCCGGGAAGCCGTAGGCCCAGCCGGGCGCGGTGCGGTGCGCGGTCGAGGCGTCGATGATGCGCACATGCTCGCCCGTCGCCAGCGCGACGGCCTCGCGCGCGGCGGCGTCGGGCAGGCACAGGAAGGTGATGTCCGACGCGTTGATGCGCTCCGCGCGCGCGGCGGCGTCCTTGCGCAGCGCGGGGTCGATGGTCAGCAGCTCGATGTCCTCGCGGCCCGCGAGGCGCTCGTGGATGCGCAGCCCGGTCGTGCCCTCGCTGCCGTCGATGTAGACTTTGGTCTTCATGGATGCTCCTTGTGGGGTCGTTGGGGAGAGCGGTGCTCACGCCTTGGGCCGCTCGAACATCGTGCCGATGCCTCGGTCGGTGAAGATCTCGAGGATGATCGGGTGCGGGATGGTTCCGTTGAGGATGTGTACGCGGTGAATGCCCTTTGCGATCGCGTCGATGCACGAGCGCACCTTCGGGATCATGCCGCCGCTGATGACGCCCTCCTCGATCAGCGCCTCCGCCTGCTCGGTCGTCAGGATGGGGAAGAGCGTCGTCGGGTCGGACGGGTCGCGGTAGATGCCGTCGATGTCGGTGAGGTAGATCAGCTTCTCCGCCTTGAGCGCGGTGGCGACGGCCGCCGCCGCCGTGTCCGCGTTGATGTTGTAGCTCTCGCCCGCGTCGTCCACGCCCACGGAGGAGATCACCGGGATGTACTCGTCCGCGCACAGGGAGTTGAGCAGCTTCGTGTTGACGCCGACGATGTCGCCCACGAAGCCCAGATCGACGCCGTCGGGCAGCGGCGGCTTGCGGCGCACGCGGATGAGGCCCGAGTCCTTGCCGCACAGGCCGATGGCCTTGCCGCCCAGCGTGCCGATCTGCGCGGCGATGTTCTTGTTGAGCTTCCCGGCGAGCACCATCTGCACGATCTCCATCGTCGCGGCGTCGGTGATGCGCAGGCCGTTGTGGAACTCGCTTTGCACGTCCACGCGCCGCAGCATCGCGTTGATCTCCGGCCCGCCGCCGTGTACGAGGATGGGGTTGATGCCCACATATTTGAGCAGGGTCACGTCCTCGAGAATCTTGCGGGTGAGGTCTTCGTTCACCATCGCGTTGCCGCCGTACTTGATGACGACGGTCTTGCCCCACAGCCGCTGGATGTAGGGCAGGGCCTCGATGAGGATATTGGCTTTATTGATGAAGCCGAGGTCGTTGTTATCGACGATCTGATCCTTAGGCATGGCGTTTCCTCTTTCTTTGATCGCGCGCGCAGGCGCGCCGCGCGGAATGAAATATGACGGTATTATACCAAACTTTGCATAAACATGCAATAGTGCCCGCCAAAATCGCGCTGCGCAGCGCAAGATTTGTAGAGTTTATGCAAAATCACAGCTTGGGTTTCACGCCCTCGGGGATGGGGCAGACGTAGGGCGCGGCGGCGGTGCGCCGGATAAACTCGTCCCGGGCGCGGGAGAGCAGCGCGTCGTCCTCCATCAGGCGGGCGGCGCACAGCGCGAGCGTCTTGGCGGCGAAGGCCGTGGCGCGGTGGGCGATGGCGCTCTTGCCGATGGCGACGGCCTGCCAGCTGTGCGCGGGCGTGTCGGCGGCCCATGCGGCGGCGGACATCTGCCCGGTGGGCGCGCACCAGCTCGCGTCGCCGACGTCGGTGGAGACGGGCACGACGGGGACGTCCGACGGGTGATACGGCGCGATGAAGTCGTACATCGCCTCGCCCTGATGGGCGAGCACGCGCTCGCGCTCGCCGTCCGGCGAGAGCCGCGTGAGGCGCGCGAGCGTGGTCTCGGGGGATTCGAGCGCGGCGTGCAGCGCGCGGGCGAGGGAGAGTTCCTCCTCGCTGTGCTGCGGCACGCCGATCTCGGCCATGCAGTCGAGCAGCGCGCGCTCGAGGACGCCGTTGGGCAGCATGTTCGAGCAGCCCTTGACGAACTCCCATTCCATGTCCGTCCCGGTCATGAGCGCCGCGCCGCGCGCGCAGTCGATCACGCGCCGCTTGATGTCCTGCAAATCCTGTACGCGCCGCGAGCGCACGAGGTACACGGCCTCGGCATGGGCCTGCACGACGTTGGGCGAAGCGCCGCCCGCGTCGGTGACGGCGTAGTGGATGCGCGTGTCGTCCGGGACGTGCTCGCGCAGGAATTGAACGCCGACGTTCATCAGCTCCAGCGCGTCCAGCGCGCTGCGGCCCAGATGCGGGCTGCTCGCGGCGTGCGCGCTGCGGCCCGTGAAGCGGAAGATCAGCTTGACGTTCGCCAGCGAGCCGCCGGGCCAGATGCCGTTGTAATCCCACGGGTGCCACGCGAGGATGGCGTCGAGGCCGTGAAAGCAGCCGTCGCGCGCGAGGAACGCCTTGGCGCTCGCCGTCTCCTCGGCGGGGCAGCCGAAGTAGACGACGCTGCCGCGCAGCTTGCCGCGCTCGATCAGCTCCTTGACGGCGATCGCCGCGCCGAGCGCGCCGACGCCGAGCAGGTTATGGCCGCAGCCGTGGCCGGGTGCGCCGTCTTTGACGCTCTGCCGCGAGGCGCAGCCCGCCTGCTGGCTCAGGCCGCTGAGCGCGTCGAACTCGCCGAGGAACGCGATGCGCGGGCGGCCCTCGCCGTACTCGGCGCAAAACGCGTTGGGCAGGCCGCCGAGGTTCGGGGTGAGCGAAAAGCCGTTCTCTTTGAGCGCGCTTTGCAGCGCACCGGCGGCGTAGTCCTCGTGAAAGTGCGTCTCGGGATGCTCCCAGATGGCGTCGCTGAGGCGGGCGTAGGCCTCGCCGTGTGCGTCCACGCTGCGCTCGATGCTGTCCTTGACGGTCATAGGCGTTCCTCCCGCTGGCTTTTTCCAAAACAGACGCGACCAGTATAGAGCAAAAGGGCGCGGCCTGTCAAGCGGCTGAGAGCGGCCGCGCGGCGGAAAAAAGAAAGGCCCTTCCTCCCGTGCGGGAGGAAGGGCCGCAAAGCGCGTCACACCATATGGCAGGCGACGAAGTGATCGGGCGCGGCCTCGCGCAGCTGCGGCGCGGCCTCGCGGCACTTGTCGCAGCAGAGCGGGCAGCGGCTGGAGAACGCGCAGCCCTTCGGCTTGTTGATCGGGCTGGGCACGTCGCCCTCGAGGATCTGACGCTTCTTCATCGCTTCGGCCTTCGGATCGGGGATGGGCACGGCGGAGAGCAGCGCGCGCGAGTAGGGGTGCAGCGTGTGCGCGTACAGCTCGTCGCTGTCAGCCAGCTCGACCACGCTCCCCAGATACATCACCGCGATGCGGTTGGAGATGTACTTGACGATGTTTAGGTCGTGCGCGATGAACAGGTAGGTGAGGCCCAGCTTCTCCTGCAGATCGTGCAGGAGGTTGATGACCTGCGCCTGAATGGACACGTCCAGCGCGGAGATCGGCTCGTCGCAGACGATGAACTCCGGCTCGATCGCCAGCGCGCGGGCGATGCCGATGCGCTGGCGCTGCCCGCCGGAAAACTCGTGCGGGAAGCGGTTGGCGTGCTCGTGGTTGAGGCCGACGGTGTCCAGCAGCGCGTTCACGCGCTCGCGCCGCCCGGCGGCGTCGTAGAGCTTGTGGATGCGCATGCCCTCCTCGATGATCGAGCCGACGGTCATGCGCGGGTCGAGCGAGGCGTAGGGGTCTTGGAAGACGATCTGCGCCTTTTTGGCGAACGCGAAGCGCTCGCTCTTGCGGGTGAGATCCATCTCCTTCCCGTCGTAGAGGAGCTTGCCCTTGGTCGGGGTGTAGATGCCCATCATCGTGCGCCCGAGCGTGGACTTGCCGCAGCCGCTCTCGCCGACGAGGCCGAGCGTTTCTCCGCGGTGGATGGACAGGTTCACGTCCTCCACAGCGTGCAGCATGCGGTTGCCGCTGATCTTAAAGTATTTGCACAGGTGATCGGCCTGCACGAGGATGTCGCTCGTCATTTGCCCATCCCCCTTTCCTCGGCGTCGGGGCAGTCGGGGTGCATCAGCCAGCAGGAGACGCCGTGCCCGTCGCCGCAGGCAAACTCGGGCGGCTGCTCCTCGCGGCAGATCTGCATGCAGTAGCGGCAGCGCGCGGCGAAGCCGCAGCCCTTGGGCGGGTCGAGCAGGTCGGGCGGCGTGCCGGGGATGGACATGAGCGGCTCGCGCTTGCCCGTCTCGGTGGAGGGCAGGGAGCGCAGCAGCGCCTCGGTGTACGGGTGCTTGTGCTCGTAGAAGATCGCCTCGCAGGTGCCGGTCTCCACGACCTTGCCCGCGTACATGACCGCCACGCGGTCGGCGATGCCCGCCACGACGCCCAGATCGTGCGTGATGAGGATGATCGCGGCGCTGATCTCGTCCTTCAATTCGCGCAGCAGATCCATGATCTGCGCCTGAATCGTCACGTCCAGCGCGGTCGTCGGCTCGTCGGCGATGAGCAGCTTGGGGTTGCAGGAGAGCGCCATCGCGATCATCGCGCGCTGGCGCATGCCGCCGGAGAACTCGTGCGGGTACTGCTTGGCGCGCTCCTCGGGGTTGGGGATGTTGACCTGCTTGAGGCAGCGGATGGCCTCGGCCTTGGCCTCGGCGGCGGTGAGATGCTTGTGCAGCTTGATCGACTCGACGATCTGCTTGCCCACCTGCGCGGTCGGGTTCATGCAGGTCATCGGGTCTTGGAAGATCATGGCGACCTCGTTGCCGCGAATCTTCTGCATGTCCTTTTCGGACGCGGCCACGATGTCGTGCTCGCCCAGCGTCAGCTTGCCGCCGACGATGCGCGCCGGGGGCATGGGGTTGAGCTTCATGATCGTCTGGGCGGTGACGGACTTGCCGCAGCCGCTCTCGCCCACGATGGCGAGCACCTCGCCCTCGTCCACATGGAGCGTCACGCCGCGCACGGCCTGCACCTCGCCCGCGTAGGTGTCAAACGACACGCGCAGATCTTCGATGGTGAGAACTCTTTCAGCCATGGTCTACCTCCTCAGACGCGGGTCGAACGCATCGCGCAGGCCGTCGCCGAACATGTTGAACGCCAGCATCGTCAGGCTGATGCAGATCGCCGGGATGATGAGCTGGGACGGATAGACGCGGAAATTCTGGATGCCCGCCTGCGCCAGCGTGCCCCACGAGCACAGCGGCAGCGGGATGCCCAGACCGATGTAGCTCAGATACGCCTCCGAGAAGATGGCGCTGGGGATGGACAGCGTGACGCGCACGATGACCACGGAGAGCGTGTTGGGCAAAAGGTGCTGCAGGATGACGCGGGCCGGGCTTGCGCCCATCGCCTCGGCGGCGGAGATGAACTCCTGCTGCTTGAGCGCGACGATCTGGCCGCGCACCAGCCGCGCCATCGGAATCCATCCGACGAGCGAATAGGCGACGATGATGGTCATCATGCCCGGCTCCAGCACGAGCATCAGGAGCGTGACGATGATGAGGTACGGGATGCCGTTGATGATCTCCAGAATGCGCATGAGGATGATGTCCAGCGTGCCGCCGAAGTAGCCGGAGATGCCGCCGTAGATGCTGCCCAGCACGAGGTCGATCAGCGCGCTGACGACGGCGATGGTCAGCGAGATGCGGCCGCCCATCCACACGCGGGTGAACAGGTCGCGCCCGAGCGTGTCGGTGCCGAACAGGTGCATATGCCCCGCGCCGGGGACGGTCTCGTCGTCGCAGACGGTGAACATCGGCGCGTTGATGTGCCCGTAGTGCTGCTCGCGGTAATCAAAGGGCGAGAGCATCGGCGCGAGGATGGACGCGAGCGTCAGCAGCACGATCAGCACGAGGCAGAAGAGCGCCACCTTGTTTTTGAGCAGGCGGCGCATCGCGTCCTGCATGAAGGTAAGGCTGGGGCGGGAGATCGCCTCGCGGTCGCGCGCGCTCTCGCCGACGTGAGCGAAACGGCTCTTTTCGATGTGTTCCATACGCTCACTCCTCCAGTTTGACGCGCGGGTCGATGAGGCCGTAGAGCAGATCGACCGCGAGGGTGCAGGCGATCAGCAGCGCGCCGTAGAAGATGGTGGTGCCGCCGATCATCGTGTAGTCGAGATTCTTGATGCTGGTGACGAAGTACTTGCCAAGACCGGGGACGCTGAAGATGCTCTCGATGACGAAGGTGCCCGTCATGACGCTGGCGACCGTCGGCCCCATCACGGTGACGACGGGCATGATCGAATTGCGCAGCGCGTGCCGCCAGAGGATCTTGCGCTGGGAGAGGCCCTTCGCCTTCGCGGTCTTGATGTAATCCTGCCCCAGCACGTCGAGCATGCTCGTGCGCATCAGTCGGGAGACCGTGGCCAGAGAGCCGAGGCCCAACGCGAAGGCGGGCAGCAGCGTGTGGGCGAAGGTGCCCCAGCCCTGCACCGGGAACCAGTTAATTTTGAAGACCATGCGCAGCTGGAGCGCGAGGAAGTATTGCAGCAGCGCGCCCAAGATGAAGCTGGGCACGGAGACGCCGATCATCGCGATGAACATGGAGAACGAATCGAGCGCCTTGCCGCGCTGCAGCGCGGCGACCGCGCCCAGCAGGATGCCGGCGATCAGCGCGAAGATGATCGCGCGGATGCCCAAATCGGCGGAGACCGCAAAGGATTCGGCCACGATGTCCATCACCGGGCGGTTGTAGGTCAGCGAGATGCCCAGATCGCCGCGCAGGCAGTTGCCCATGTAAGTGAAATACTGAATGATCAGCGGCTTGTCCAGGCCATACTTTGCGTTCAGGTTGGCCATCGTCGCCTCGGGGAGCGCCTTATCGCCGACAAACGGATCGCCCGGCAGCAGGCGCATCATGAAGAAGACGAGCGAGATGAGCACAAAGAGCGTGAGCATGGCGTAGACGATGCGCTTGATGATGTATCGGGCCAATGCTTTTCCTCCTTTGCTTGGATATGGGAAACGCGGCACGGTGTGTCCATGCCGCGTTTCCCGGGGTTGCGACTTGACGTTGCTTCGATATTAGTCGGCGAGCTTGGCGTAGATGAAGTTCAGATCCTGGAACGGGAAACGGTTGTAGCCGCCGGCGATCTTCTCGCTGACCGCGTAGTCCACATACTGCCAGAAGGTCGGGATGACGACCGCGTCGCGGGCGACGATCTGCTCCATCTGCACGAACAGCTGCTCGCGGGTCGCTGTATCCAGCTCAACGCGCGCCTTGGCCAGCAGCTCGTCGTACTCGGGGTTGGAGTACGCGCAGTGGTTGTTGCCGCCGCCGGTCTCAAACAGATCCATGTCGGTCATCGGGTCGTTGTAATCCGGCCCCCAGCCGCCGTGGCAGATGTCGAAGTCATGCGCCTTGCGGCGGGC
This sequence comes from uncultured Clostridia bacterium, assembly GCA_947631405.1. Taxonomy (GTDB): domain Bacteria; phylum Bacillota; class Clostridia; order Christensenellales; family Aristaeellaceae; genus Ventricola. Next base: position 9,290 of record CANRLC010000029.1, read on the forward strand.
GCGCCACTCGGCCTGCGTCAGGATCTCGGCCTTCATCTCGATGCCCAGCGTCTTGCGAATCTGCTCCTGCACAACCTGAGCGACCAGCTCATTGGTAGTGCCCTCGGAGACCATGATGGTGATGTCGATCTGGTCGGCGGTCTTGCCCAGCTCCTCGAGCGCGGCGGCGAGGTACTCCTGCGCCTTCTCCGGCTCAGAGGTCGCGCTGTAGAGCGGCTCGCCGTTGTTGGCGGCAAGCACAGCATCGCCGAAGCTGCCGTTGGGATTCGTGAGTCCGTTGATGCCGAACGCGATGGACGGGGACGGCAGATTGTCGTTCTTGTAGACGGTGTTGACCAGCTCCGTGCGGTCGATGGCCGCGCTGATGGCCTTGCGCAGGTTGACATTGGAGATGTCGCGGCCGGAGTTCGGATCGCAGTTGGACCAGAAGAAGAAGCTATAGCCGCCCGCGTAGCTGGGCGTGTCATAGCCGTAGGCGCGCACCGTGGCGCGCTGCGTGCCGTCGGCGAGGTCGATCACGTCCATCTCGCCGCCCAGGAAGGCGTTGAGCTTGGCGTTGGAGTCGGTGAACTTCTTAAAGACGATCTTCTGCACCTCGACGTTATCGGCGTCCCACCACTCGGGGTTGCGCACGACGGTGACGTGATCCTCGAGGACGTACTCGGTCATGTAGAACGCGCCGTTGAAGGCGAGGTTCTCGGGGGTGGTGCCGTAGTTGTCCGCGCCGACCTCGGTGTAGAATGGCTCATAGATCGGGGCCATGACCTCGAACTTGACGTACTGCAGGAAGTAGGGCAGGTAGTTCTCCAGCTCGCAGACGAGGGTGAGATCGTCCACCGCGTGGAAGCCGACCTGATCGAGCGTCACCTCGGGCGCGCCCTCGACGCCGGAGGCGTAGTCGTAGTACGCCTTGCCGTTCTTGAAGACCTCGCCGTAGTTCGCGTAAGAGCAGGCGTTGGCCGGGTTGAGCAGCTCGCTCCACGCGAAGACGAAGTCGTTCGCGGTCACGTCGCCGATGACGGCACCGGTGCTGTCGACCCACTTCATGCCGGGGCGAAGGTGGAATGTCCACGTCATGCCGTCCTCAGAGGACTCCCAGCTCTCGGCCGCGGCGGGCACGATGGAGTTGTCGTCCACGCTGAGCTTGACGAGGCAATCCCAGATGTGGCGGTTGATGGAGAACTCGTTGGAATAGGACTGCTTGATCGGATCCATGATGTCCTGCGTGGCGGCATCGACGTAGATGGTGCCGGGTTCGGTCGTGCCGGGGAAGATTCCCAGCCCGACGTTCGGGTTCTCCTGCGCGGCGAGCGCAACGCTGCCCACGAGCAGCATCATGGCGCACAGCGCAAGGGCGAGAAGGCGTTTCTTCATGTCGTTTTCCTCCTTGACAGATAGGGTATAATGACACTCGGGGCGGGGCCGGGGCCTCCTCCCTACAAGATGTGATATGCTATTATAACATAGCCTTGAACGCTTTGCAAGGCCCAAATGAAATGAATTCTTTTTCGGTCAATAGACTGCGCAAAACCCGCCCGCAGGTGCATCGATCGCCCCGAAAAAAACCGAATTGCGCGAAAATGGGAAGACGGGCGCGAAATGCGGCGGCGCTCGCAAAAGATTGGGCGGCGCAATTTTCAATTTCAAGAAATATTTTACAAGGCCCCATTGCCTCGCCTGCCGCTGTGCATTAAATAAAATGGTAGAGAAAACCCATCCGCTTCGGGGCTTGCATCCCGGAGCCAAACGGTGTATATTGTAGAAAAGCCCTGCGGGGCAAACGGGGGCGGCGAGGCCCCGCGAAGGAGGAGAGGACATGACGGAGAGGCTCGTGCGCATCCTGATCGACTCCTTCGGCAAGATCCTGCTGCCGGGGCTGACGATGACCATTCCGCTGACGGTGATCTCGTTTTCGCTGGCGATGGTGATCGCCGTGGTGATGGCGCTCGTGCAGTACGCCAACGTGCGCGTGCTGCGGCAGATCGCGCGCTTTTACATCTGGGTGGTGCGCGGCACGCCGCTGCTGGTGCAGCTCTTTGTGGTGTTTTACGGCCTGCCGGGCGTGGGCATCGTGCTCGACCCGTTTCCCTCGGCGGTGATCGTCTTCTCGATCAACGAGGGCGCGTACTGCGCCGAGACGATGCGCGCGGCGCTGGAGTCCGTGCCCGTGGGCCAGCTGGAGGCCGGGTACTGCGTGGGCATGAGCTACTTGCAGATCATGCGGCGCATCGTGCTGCCGCAGGCGCTGCGCACGGCGTTCCCGCCGCTGTCCAACTCGCTCATCGCGATGGTCAAGGACACGTCGCTCGCCTCGAACATCACCGTGACCGAGATGTTCATGGCGACCCAGCGCATCGTCGCGCTGACCTACGAGCCGCTCGCGCTCTATTGCGAGGTCGGCGTGATCTACCTGCTCTTTTCCACCGTGCTCACCCGCTTGCAGCGCGCAGGGGAAAAGCGCCTGAACGCCTACGGCGCGTGAGAGGAGGAGCCGGATGGAAACCATGCTGAGCGCGCGCGGCGTGAAGAAGCGCTTCGGCGCGCTGGAGGTTCTGCGGGGCATCGACCTGACCGTCAGCCGCGGCGACGTCGTGGCGATCCTCGGCCCCAGCGGCTCCGGCAAGACGACGCTGCTGCGCTGCGTCAACTTTCTGGAGACCGCCGACGAGGGGACGCTCACGCTGGACGGAGAGACGCTGGATATGCCGCGCGCCACGCGCAGGCAGATCGCCGCGTACCGCCGCCGCACCGCGTTCGTGTTTCAAAACTACAACCTCTTCCGCAACAAGACCGCGCTGCAAAACGTGACCGAGGGGCTGATCGTCGCCCGCAAGACGCCGCGCGCGCAGGCGGAGGAGATCGGCTACAAGATGCTCGAAAAGGTCGGCCTGTCCGACCGCGCTCATCACTATCCCGCACAGCTCTCCGGCGGGCAGCAGCAGCGCGTGGCCATCGCCCGCGCGCTGGCGACCGACCCGGAGATCATCTTCTTCGACGAACCGACCAGCGCGCTCGACCCCGAGCTGATCGGCGAGGTGCTCTCCGTGATGCGCGATCTGGCGCGGGAGGGCATGACGATGCTCGTGGTCACGCACGAACTGAGCTTCGCGCGCGGCGTCGCCAACCGGGTGATCTTCATGGAGGGCGGCGCGGTGCTGGCGCAGGACGACGCCGAGGCGTTCTTCGGCAATCCCCGCGAGGAGCGCGTGCGCGCGTTCCTCTCCACGCTCGGCGGTCTGGGCGAATAAGCTGTCCCTCGCGGGCGATGCCCGCGTAACCCCTACGACTTGCGGGATGATCCGCAGGAAAGGAGAACCCATGAACAAGCTGTTCAAAGGAATCTGCGCGCTGCTCTGCGCGGCGCTGCTGTGCGGCGCGTGCGCCTGCGCCGAGGGCGATCTGCTCGCGCGCATCCAAGAGAAGGGCGAGATCGTCGTCGCGACCGAGGGCGCGTGGGCGCCGTGGACGTATCACGACGAGAGCGGCGCGCTGGTCGGCTTCGACGTCGAGGTGGCGACCGCCATCGCCGAGAAGCTGGGCGTGACGGCCTCGTTTGTCGAGTGCCCGTGGGACGCGATCTTTGCGGGCATCGACGCCGAGCGCTACGACATCGCCGCCAACGGCGTGGAGATCACCGACGAGCGCGCGGAGAAGTACGATTTCACCGTCCCCTATGGCTACATCCGCACGGCGCTGATCGTGCGCGGGGACAACGAGGACATCAAGACCTTTGAGGATCTCGCGGGCAAGCGCACGACGAACTCGATCGCCAGCACCTACATGACCCTCGCCGAGAGCTACGGCGCGACCGCCGTGGGCGTGGACACGCTCGACCAGACGATCGAGATGGTGCTCTCCGGCCGCGCGGACGCGACGCTCAACGCCGAGGTCTCCTATTACGACTACATGAACGTCCATCCCGACGCGAACGTCAAGGTCGTGGCGCTGACGGACGAGGCGTCGCACGTCGCCATCCCGGTGCGCAAGGGCGAGGACAGCGCCACGCTGCTCGCCGCCATCGACGAGGCGATCGACGCGCTCGCGCAGGAGGGCGTGCTCTCCGAGCTGAGCGAAAAGTATTTCGGCAAGGACATCACCGCGCCGGATACCGCCCTTTGAAGGGAGCGCGCCGTGACCGTCACGATTGCAGGCCGCCGCTTCCCGCTCGCGCTGGAGGACAATGAAACCGCCGCCGCGTTCGCCGCGCTGCTGCCGATGGCGCTGCCCATGCGCGAGCTGAACGGCAACGAGAAGTATCACTACCTGATGGGGCCGCTCCCCGCGCATGAGCAGGCCGTCGGCCATGTGGACGCGGGCGACGTGATGCTCTTTGGCGAGGACTGCGTCGTCCTCTTCTACGAGGGCTTCGACACGCCCTACCGCTACACGCGCATCGGCAGGCTGACGCAGACGTCCGGCCTGCGCGAGGCCGTGGGCGCGGGCGACGTCGAGGTGACCTTCGGTGAGTGACGTCCGGCCCGTCGCGCGCTGGGGAAGGCTGACGCTGGGCGAGGGCCTGCCCAAGATCGCCGTGCCCGTGATGGGCCGCGACCTGTCCGCCCTTCGCGCGGCGGCGGCGCGGGCCGCGAGCGCGGGCGCGGACGCGGTCGAACTGCGCGCCGACAGCCTGTCGCCGATGCCAACTTTGCAGGAAGCGCTCGCCGCCTGCCGGGCCGTGTACGAGGGCGCGGGCGATCTGCCGCTGCTCTTCACCCTGCGCACCGCGCGCGACGGCGGCGCGGGCGACCCGGACGCGCGCGCCTACGAGGCGCTGCTCTGCGCGCTCGCCGATGCGCGCGCCTGCGAGGCGATCGACTGCGAGCTGAGCGTGGGCGAGGAGGCGTTTGCGCGCGTCGCCCGTGCGGCGCACGCGGCGGGCGTGTCGCTCGTCGGGTCGAGCCACGCGTTCACGCCGGGCGTTCCCGGCGAAACGGCGCGCGAGTGGCTGCTGCGCCAGCGCGCATGCGGCGCGGACGTGTGCAAGGCCGCGCTGATGGCCGCGAGCGACGAGGAGGCGCTGTGCCTCTCCCACGCAATGCTCTGCGCCTCGCGCGAGGTGGGCGCGCCGTGCATCCTGATCGTCATGGGCCGCTTCGGCCTGCTCTCGCGCGCGGGCGCGGAGCTGCTCGGCAGCTGCCTGACGTTCGGCACGGCGGGCGAGGCCTCCGCGCCGGGCCAGATGGACGCGCGCGCGCTGCGCGGCGTGATCGAGGCGCTGCACGCGGCGAGGCAAGGAGAACGGTAAAAGCGACAAATGAGCAGACTGAGGCGCTCCGCGGGGAGCGCCTTCGTCTGCCCGCGATGCGGGCCGGGACGCTTGGCCTTGCAAAAACCGTCTATTCAAGCGCGCGCAGACGTGCTATCATAGACGGACACGATCGCGCGACGCGCGAAAGGGGATAGCGGAATTGAATTTACAGCACATGCGCTACGCCGTGGAGATCGCGCGGCAAGGCTCCATCAGCCGGGCCTCGCAATCCCTGCTGGTGGCGCAGCCGAACCTGAGCCGCTGCATGCGCGAATTGGAGGAGGAGCTTGGCGTCACGCTCTTCGACCGCAACAGCAAGGGCATGCAGCCGACGCCGCGCGGCGCGGAGTTCATCGACAAGGCGACGAAGATTCTGCGGCAGATCGACGATCTGAAGCAGGGGCTGGACGAGGACGCGGCGGCGCGCCAGTCCTTCTCCCTGACGTCGCCGCGCTCCTACTACGTCACGCACGCGTTTACCATGCTCTCGAAATATGTGAACGCGAGCTGCGCGGAAATCTTTTACAACGAGACGACCTCCGCGCAAGTCGTCCAGAACGTGCTTCAAAACAACTATCGTCTGGGCATCATCCGCGTGGAGGACGGCAGGCAGGAGTACACGCTGCGCTCGCTGGAGGAGCGCGGCCTGCGCTATGAGCCGGTTGCGTCCTTCCAGTATATGCTCGTCATGAGCAAGAACAGCCCGCTTGCGGATTGCGACGCCGTGGACGAGCGCGATCTGCCCCGCTATATCGAAATCTCGCACGCCAATCCGGTCAACAGTTCCATGCTCCAAACCGTGCGAAAGGACAACTTCTCAAACGACATCCGCCGCCATATTTACGTCGTGGATCGCGCGACGCAGATGAACATGCTGGCCGCCAACCCGCTGACGTTCATGGTGGTTTCGGCGTACTCGCCTCAGGCGCTCGAGGAGGGTGGGCTGGTACAGCGGCCTTGCACAGGATTGACAACAAAATATCATGACTATCTGATACGCCAGAGCAAATATATGTTCACAGATATAGACAAGGCTTTCGCAGATTGCCTTAAAAAGTCTGTAAATCTCTGTTTTTATGGACGAACAATATAAGGCCGGCCTTTTGCACATGTCTGTATTGATATATGCACTATTCAAAAGTGGTGCTGTTTGACAAAAAATCGACATGATATAATGTGCGCGTTTCGGGATTTCCGAAGCGCGCTTTTTTACCCCACCGCTTTACAGGAGGAAAAAGAATGAAAAACTATTTTGACGTCAGCGGCAAGTACGCCGTGGTGACCGGCGCGTCTTCCGGGCTGGGAAGGCAGTTCGCGCTGTGCCTCGCCGAGCAGGGCTGTAACGTGGCCATTCTCGCGCGCCGGCTGGAGAAGCTGGAGGAGGTCAAGAAGGAGTGCGAGGCGTTCGGCGTCAAGTGCCTGGCGATCCGCTGCGACGTGACCGACACCCAGAACATCGTGGACGCGGTTGCGCAGATCACGAGCGAATTTGGCCGCATCGACATCCTCATCAACAACGCCGCCGCGGGCTTTGCGACGCCCGCCGTCGAGGCGACGGACGAGATCTGGCAACGCGTGATCGACACCAACGTGAACGGCGTGTTCTACGTCGCCCGCGAGGTCGGCAAGGTCATGCTCAAGCAGAATTACGGCCGCATCGTCAACATCGGCTCCTTCCATTGCCAGGTGACGATGAACGGCGTGCCGCGTTCCGGCTATTCCACCGCGAAGGGCGCCGTGCTGATGATGTCCAAGGCGCTGGCCGCCGAGTGGGCCAAGAACGGCATCACCGTGAACGTGCTAGGCCCCGGCTACTTCAAGAGCGAGATGGCCGACAAGGTGACCGATGAAAAGTACGACGCGGGAATCCGCAACGGCTGCCCGATGGGACGCCGCGGCAACCCGGGCGAGCTGAACGGCGCGATGCTCTATCTCGCTTCCGACGCCTCCAGCTACGTCACCGGTCAGCTCCTGCTCGTGGATGGCGGCTGGACGATCGTCTGATGCGCGCCCTTTTCGACGGCATTTTAAGGTACGCGCAGCGGGCGGACGTTCTGGGCCTGCTGATCCTGTGCGTCTGCGTCGCGCTGTTCCTGAACCGGCGCGTCTCGTCCGCGGCGGCGGGCTGCCTGGGCTGCGCGCTGTTCACGCTGACGGGCATCTGCGATTTCGACGTGGCGTTCTCCGGCTTTTCCAGCAGCATCGTGCTGCTGATGACGGGGGCGATGATCGTGGGCATCGCGATGTTCAGAACGGGGCTTGCGCAGATCGTGGGCGGACGCATCGTTCGGCTGTCGCGCGGGAGCGAGCGGACGTTCTTGCTGGCGAGCTGCGCCGTGTGCGCGCTGCTGGCGATGTTTCTGGCGAACACGGCGATTCTGGCGGCGTTCATCCCGATCGTCGAGAGCGTGTGCCGGACGCAGCCCGCCATGAAGCGCAAGAAGCTGCTGCTGCCGCTCGCCTGCGCGGTGATGTTCGGCGGCTGCTGCACGCTGATCGGCTGCACGCCCCAGCTCACGGCCAACGGCCTCTTGCAGAAGCTCGCCGGCGTGGAGATGGGCATGTGGACGCTCACGAGGCCGGGAATATGCCTGCTCCTGCTGTTTTTCGGCTACCTGTGCCTGTTCGGCTATAAGGACAGCGAGAGGATTTGGGGCCGGGAAGAGGAAGCGGCGATGGACGTCCCCGAGGAAAAGGTGCGCACGGCCTGCGAGGCCGCGCCGCAGAAGGGGAAGATCGTCGTGATGGCGGCGATCGGCGCGGCGATGATCGCCTCCTATGCGTTCTCGCTGCTGCCGGCGGCGCTGACGGCGATCGGCGCGGCGCTGCTGTGCGTATTCACCGGCTGCTGCACCGTCAAGGACATACGCCGGGAGCTGAACGTCGAGACGATCGCGTTTCTGGCCTCCTGTCTTGGGCTGGGCAGCGGCCTGACCGCGGCGGGCACAGGCGAGATGATCGGGCGGATGGCGGCGCGCGCGCTGGGCGGCGTCCATTCCGCGTGGGCGCTGTTCGCGCTGCTGACCGCGGTCACGCTGCTCATCTCGCAATTCATCACCAATTCGACGGCCGTGATCGTCGTGCTGCCCATCGCGCTGTCCATCTGCGCGCAGTTCGGCTATCAGCCGATGCCCTTCTGCGTCGGCATCACGCTGGCGGCCAGCGTCGCGTGCTGCACGCCGCTGGCCGCGGCGCAGATCACCATGACGCAGGCGGCGGGGTATTCCTTTATGGATTACCTGCGCTATGGCCTGCCGGTGACGCTGCTCTCATATATGGGCGTCGTGGCCTTCGTTCCCCTGTTTTATCCGCTCATCTGAGCGACTTTACAAGCGTTTAGAGGTATCCTGCGATGAAATCGAAAAAGAATCTGCTGACCGTCGACGGCCGCTTCTACTACGGCTGGGTCATGCTGCTTTGCAGCTTCATGTGCATGTTCATCTGCTACGTCATCAAGGCGAACTGCACGTCCCTCTTTTACACGCCCGTCTGCGAGGATCTCGGCATCTCGCGCACCGCGTTCACCCAGATGAACACGGTGATGACCGTCACGATGCTGATCTGCTCCGCCTTCATCGGCAAAATTTATAAGAAGTTCCCGGTCAAGTTCGTGCTCACGGGCTGCGTCGCGCTCACCAGCGCCTGCTATCTGCTCATGGCGCGCGCGACGTCGCTGTGGCAGCTCTATCTTCTGGCCGCGATTCAAGGCTTCGGCTGGGCTGGCGCGACCAACCTGCCCGTGACGATCATGGTCAGCAACTGGTTCGGCCCGAAGGTCAAGGGCACGGCGATGTCCATCGGCATGCTTGGCTCCGGCGCGGGCGCGCTGGTGTGGGTGAACGTGATCAACCGCGTCATCGAAAATTCGGGCTGGCGCATGGGCTATGTGGCGATGGGCGGCATCAACGCGCTGATGATCCCGATCGCGCTGCTGCTGGTCGTGAGCATGCCGCTGGACAAGGGCTTCGCGACGCGCGTCGGCGACCCGACGCCCGAGGAGAGCGCGAACGCGGTGCCCGCCCAGAAGACGGGCATCACGGGCGCTCAGGCGCTTAAAACGCTGCGCTGGTGGCTTCAGTGGTTCGCCGGACTGACCACGATGATCGGCGCGTCCGCGTTCTCGACGCAGTGCGTCGCGTACTTCAAGGATCTCGGCATGGACGGCGCAGCGGCCGCCGCGATCTACTCCGGCGCGCTCGGCACGCTGATTTTGGGCAAGTTCCTCGTGGGCGTTCTCTCCGACGTGCTGAACGTCAAGCGCACCGCGGTCATCGCGCCGCTGTTCTACGCCGCCGTGTTTGTCTGCCTGCGCCTGTGCAGCAACAGCGCGGCCTTCGCCACGCCGATGGCCCTCTGCTACATGATCGGCGGCGCCGTGCCGTCCGTCATCCCGTTCCTGATCACCGCACGCAACTTCGGCGATAAGGAATACGGTGTCATGTCCGGCTGGATGAACATGGCGGGCAACGTGGGCCAGATCATCGGGCCGACGATCGCCTCGCTGATCTTCGACATCACGGGCACCTATCAGCTCGCGTGGGTCATCTTCGCCGTGCTGATGGTGGTCGTCGCCGTGCTGTACGCGCTCTCCAGCCTTTGCAGCAAGAAGCAGATCGAAGCGATGGGCTACACCGTCGATTGACCGGCGCAAGAGGCAAGAGAAAAGACAAATTGCTTCCCGAGGGCTTCGGGAAGCAATTTTTCGCGGCGCGGCCATCCCGCCGGATGCGCGGGGCTTCAAACGCGCGCGTTTACGTCGCATCATGTCGACATTTCTTGTGGGGATACGGGTCTTTTTCCTCCGTCAGGCCGAGGATGTAATCGGTGGAGGTGTGGTGGAATTGCGCAAGAGCGATCAAAACCGCCGTCGGGATGTCCCGCTGGCCCAGCTCGTAGTTCGCGTAGACCTGCTGGGAGCAGTGCAGCGCCTCGCCCATCTGCTTTTGCGTCAAGTCCGCGTCCTCCCGCAGATCCCGAATGTTGCGATACATCGTCGATCCCTCCGCACCTTATTATTGGCGGAAAGAAGATCGGCATTGACATTAACAACAAATTGCAGTAAAATGAACACAGGGAGCGGCGGATGGCCCCGCGCGCCCGCTTCGCCGTCAACCTGCAAATCGCGCCCCCGTTTTGCAGGACGGCGCGCAAATTTGCGATGGATTTTCGCGCTCAGAAGATGAAGAAAATCCCAAAAGTGGATTGACGCGCGGAGCCGCCCATGCTATACTCAAGACCCCGGGCCGCGCTTGTGAACGCGCCGGGGAAAGGGGCACGTTTCAAGCATCCACTCAAGGCACGACGATGTCTCTTGAAAGGGAGGATTTGAGATGGAGAAAATGCTCAAAAAGCTCTTGGCGTCCGCGCTTGCGATCGCCCTGCTGTTCACGGCGCTGAATATCACCGTGTTCGCGGACGATGAGGCGGCGAACGCCGCGACGACCGAAAACCAGACGGTCGCGCCTGAGGAGAAGGAAGCCGAGGGCACGGAGGCCACGACCGAGGGCACGGAGGCTGCGACGGAAGCCGCAGAGGCCGCGACCGATGGCGCGGAGGCCACGACCGAGGTCACGGAGAACCCGACCGAGGCCGTGACGAACGAGACCGAGGCTACGGAGAACCCGACCGAGGCCGTCGAGCAGCCGACAGAAGGCGCGCAGGAGACGACCGAGGAGCAGGGGACGGCGGCCGCGTCTCTGGACGAATCCGCGCCGATCTCGACGGAGTCTTCCGAGCCTGTCGCGCAGGTGACCGTCGATCCCGCGACGTGCGAGCACAAGCTGATTCGCGTGGATGGAGAATCCTTCCCGGCGACCTGTACGGAGCCTGCGTATTACATCGAGCGGATGCAGTGCAGCAAGTGCGGCTCGATCATCTCCGAGTACAAGAAGCATACCGGCGGCACCGCTTCGCATGAGTGGGGCGACCCGGTGGAAATCAGGGGCGAGTGCTTGAGTAACCAGGCGTCGGTAAGAATCTGCAAAACCTGCGGCGCTTACGAGACGGTCGCCGAGGGCAACCACAGCTGGACGACCAAATCGGAGCCGGAGACCTGCGGCAAACGGGCGCATACATGGCAAGAATGTATCTATTGCGGCACGCGCAAGGGCGACGAGTACAGCGGCAAGGTTTACACGCACCTTTTCACCGATAACGCGAAGAGAGAGATCCTCACCGAGGCGACCTGCACCGATGAGGGATGGGCGCGCCTGACCTGCGATTGCGGGGAGAGCACGCGCATCGAGACGATCCCGAAGCTGGGGCATGCGTGGGACAACAAGGATGGAATCGAAGAGGACGCCACCTGCGAGCACGGCAAGCGCACGGTGCGCACCTGTACGCGCTGCGGCGCGCAGGAGGTTCTGAGCGAGGAGAGCGGCCGTCTCGAGCATCAGTGGAAGATCGACGCGAAGCAATCGTCGTCGGCCACCTGCGAAGTGACGGGCAAGACGGTCGAGGTCTGCGCGCTTTGCGGCAAGACCCGCGAGACGGACGTCCCGCTCCAGCCGCATAAGGCCACGTTCTATGGTCAGATCACGGAGACGACGCACCATCTTGTCTGCGAGTGGTGCGGAAAATCGCTTGCCGATACGGAAGCCCATACGTTTGGCGATCCCGTGTTCCAGAAGGGCAAGGATGGCGAGCCGAGCAAGTGGGTCAAGACCTGCCTCTATTGCGGCTATGTGGCGGACGCCACGGAAGTCCACACGCACACATGGGTGTGGGGGAGCGACGAGACGTATCACTGGGAGACGTGTTCCGACTGTAAGGAGAGAGAGGAACAGAACTGGCAGCACGTCTGGAAGTGGATCGACGGCGACTGCACCAAGGGCAAGGTTTGCTCGGTGTGCGGCTGGATCGATACGTCCGCCGCGTATGAGGAGCACGCGTTCACGGCGTGGACGCCCGACACCGACAACGGCTCTCAGACGCACACCCGCAAGTGCAAGATCTGCGGCACGATCGAGACGGGGAAGCACGAGTACGAGTGGAAGACGACGCGCACGCCGACGCCGGAGCAGATGGGCCTTGAAGTGGGCACCTGCACGCAGTGCGGCAGCCAGGCGACGCGCGATCTGCTGAAGACCGACCCGACGCCGGTGCCGACGCCGGAACCGACACCCGAACCGACGCCGACGCCGGAGCAGACGGAGACGCCGGAGCAGACGGAGACGCCGGAGCAGACGGAGACGCCGGGTGAAGTGACCCCGAGCGAGCCGGGCGAAGTGACGCCGGGCGAAGCGAAGCCGACGACCAAGCCGGGCGAAGTGACCCCGGGCGAGCCGGAGGAAGTGACGCCGGGCGAAGCGACTGAAGAACCGACGCCCGAACCGACCGAGGAGCCGACGCCGACGCCCAAGCCGAGCGAAGTGACCCCGGGCGAGCCGGAGGAAGTGACGCCGGATGAACCGACGGCGAAGCCGACTGAAGAGCCGACGCCGGAACCGACTGAGGAGCCGACGCCGGAACCGACTGAAGAGCCGACGCCGAAGCCGGAGATCACGCCGAGCGAACCGAACGAGGTGACGCCGGGCGAGGCGACCGAGGAATCGACGCCGGAGCCGACCGAGGAGCCGACGCCCGAACCGACGGAAGAGCCGACGCCGGAGCCGACCGAGGAACCGACACCCGAACCGACTGAAGAGCCGACGCCGGAGATCACGCCGAGCGAGCCGGACGAGGTGACGCCGGGCGAAGCGACCGAGGAGCCGGAGCCGGAGATCACACCGGCTGAGCCGGCGAAGGATGAAGCCACGAGCGAGCCGACCGAGGAGCCGGAGGCGACTGCGGCCCCCGTCGAGGAGCCGACGCAGGCCCCCGTCGCCCAGAGAGCGCCCGAGGCCACGCCTACGCCCGCGCCTGCGCCCGAGCAGAGCGGCGCGCGCACGGCTGCCGCGCTGGCAAGCAAGACGGTGGAAGAGCTGATCGTTTCGGAGACGGTGACCGTGTCCGAGAACGTGACGGTCGCGTTGCGGCCCATCGCTGACGCGGTGGCCGTGGATAACGCGCCCGAGGGCGAGCTGGTCGTGCGCGCCGCGGTCGTCACCGACACGCAGAACGCCGAGAGCGACGTCTACGCGGCCTTCGCGGCGGCGTGGCAGCGCGACGGCGAGCTGGTCGAGGTTGCGCCTGTGACCGTGAGCATCCCCGTCGCCGTCGGCGAGACGGACGGCGAGGGCATGAGCGTCCCGACCGAGACCTTCAAGCTGGTTCGCGTGGATACCGTGGACGGCGAGGAGACCCTGACCGAGATCGAGTTCACCTTCGAGGACGGCATGCTGACCTTCGAGATGGACGCCGCGGCGGTCTACCTCATCATCCCGGCCTAAGCGACGGCCGACGCATCAGGCGATAAGCCAACGATACACAGGGGGACGCGGCGAGGGCCGCGTCCCTTTCCTGCATCCTCAGGGATGACGGCGCTCACGTCCAAACGACAAAAAAGTCCGCCCCGCGGCATTTCCGCGGGGCGGACTCATGGAGCTGATAGCCAGATTCGAACTGGCGACCTCATCCTTACCAAAGGTGTGAGAAAGACAAAATAACGTGTCCACGGTATCCGCGAGAGGGTGTCGGGGGCTTTGTTTAATGTCATCGAATTTGAATTGCCGAAGGGATGGAACCTCCAGCGAGAACAGCAAAAGACCTCCATGAAACGAACCACGGACGTCAACACGGGAAGGCGGCAATGCCGAACGCCGCCTAGAAATGAATGAAACGTCAAACTGGGGTATACTCTAAATATACACAAGAAACTCAGTGAAAAACTGTAAAACAGAAATCAAAATTCTATTTATTTTACATCATGTATTCAAAATCATTGACTTTACTTTTACATCATGCTATCCTGTAGCCGTCAACAAAACCAAACCACCAACGGCAGAAGGGAGAGCGGGAAGATGGCGAACGTGGCCTATGTGAGAGTAAGCACGGTGGAACAGAACGAAGCGCGCCAGCTGGAGAGCTTGAGCAAATGCGAGATTGACCGCTGGTTTACGGAGAAGGTCAGCGGCAAGGATATGAACCGTCCGCAGCTACAGGCCATGCTCGAATATGTCAGAGAGGACGATACGGTCTTTGTTCACGACTTTAGCCGTCTGGCGCGAAGCACGCGTGACCTGCTGAACATCGTCGAACTGTTGAACAAGAAGAACGTGCATCTGGTCAGCCTCAAAGAAAGCATCGACACAAGGACGCCGCAGGGGAAGCTGATGTTGACCATGATCGCGGCGATTAACGAATTCGAGAGAGAGAACCTGCTGGAGCGTCAGCGGGAAGGAATCGCAGAGGCGAAGAAAGCCGGAAAATACAAAGGGCGAAAGGCCAAGGAAGCGGATGCGAAGTTTGAAGAGGCCTTTGCAAGGTATCAGCGCCGGGAACTGACGAAGGTTGCAATGGCCAAAGAATTGGGAATCAGCAGGCCGACGCTCGACAGGATGATAGCCGAAAGGCGGGGATAATCCCCTGCCTTTTCTTTTGCCCCGCATCTTACGTTTACAGGGATATAGATATTGATTTTTGCCATATCCCTGCTTTATCTTAAACTCTAACGAAGCGTTCGACGATGAACAGCCCGCACCGCCGCACACGCGAAAGTCAAATAATAGGCGCTATGGTATGCCCAAGGCCGGTATAAGGGTAGGGAGAGAACGACGGAAAAATGGCTATGTTGTACAAATCTAGTTTATAAAAACTGTTCAATACGACGAAAAACAATCGAAATTTTTTATCATGCGAAATGATGGCCAATAATTGTTCCCACTATATAGTGAAGGGGTTGAAATACTCCTATCACGACGCGAAAGGAAAGAATGATATGAGCGTAGCACGCGGAGAACAGGAGACCATCATCAGGCGGGACAAGGACGGCTTGCACGCATGGAGCGACATTCCATCAGACATCCGGCAATTTAGAAGGCAAGGATGGACAGTCGAAAAAGAAGACAGGTATGGCGTCAGCTTCTCAGCGCCAGACCATGCAATCAGCATCAAACCGGCAGTCAAACGCAAGCGCCAGATGAGCGACGAGCAGAAACGGGCATTAACAGAGCGCTTATATAAAAAGGCCGTTTAAGCATTTTGCATTCCAGAAAATATGGGAGGCAAAGCGGCTACTCCCTGTCGGCAAGGGAATTATCCACCCTCTTTATTTTCGACTTCAAATCATTTTGACTTCCCAGAAATTATGGGAAGCAAACGACAAAACAGACAGGAGGCGATGAACATAAATAAAAACTAGCGGCGCGGCGTACACACGGTCGAACTGACGGCGAAGAATTCCATCGACCTTGCTTCCCTGCCGGAGAAATACAGACACCCGCTTGACCCTTAGGGCGGGAATCGCTACAGGCTGAACATTCCACGCCTGCCGGGCATGGAGGAATACAACGATGCGGCCTCCACGCAAGAGGCCATGAATACGGCGCTGGAGGCGTGCGTTGACATCGGCGGAGAGCGTGCGACCGTCACGCGCATTGACTATCGCATAGACCGATACGACGCGCCATACCGTCAAGACCTGCCTTTGATGCGGGCGCTGGTGTTTCTCCTTGCCTATCGCTGTGGGCTGTCAGATCGGCTGATAACCGTGTACGACGCATGGACGGGGGAAGTATCCAGCGTGCGTGCCATGCCCGACGAGAAGGACGCTGGAGCGCTTGTAGGCATCGAATACTATGACAAGGCCAAACAGAAGCGGACAAGCGCATATGGGCAGGGGCGGCTTGAATTGAGGCGCTTGAACCTTCACGGGGAAACGCTGCCCTATGTATTGGACGAGTGGCGGCGCGCACTGTCAGGCATCACAAGAGACGCCTATCGCGAGGCGGCCGAAAAGCATGCCCGGCAACTCTATGCGCTCAAGAAGCCGGACGAGAAGAGGGGGAGTTTTCTCAGGCGCAACCTCCATCTGTTTTTTGTGCGGAATGAAGAAAACGAGATTTTCAAGTTGGAAGGGATCAGGGAGGTAAAACATGCGATATGCAAAAATCTGCCGTGTTGGGAAGAGATAGAGCCGTTATGTGAAGATATTCTTTCATGCCTCACTTTTTGAGGCGTTGGAAAGTCCGTTGTCCATCTTCAATTTTTACAGGCGGCGCATGAGAAAACGAGGTGTTTTAGACGGATGAAAGACAAAGATCGCTTCTATATACGCGCGCGTAAAGTGGTAGGGTATTGCTTTATGACAATAGGCAGACCGTACCTACGCTCTCCTCCGGGGAGGTATGTTCCCGTGAACGCCATGCCCCACGAACGGAGCAGGCCCACATCGCCGAATCCCCTCCCAAGGGAAAATCCCCTTTACAAAACGCAGGTGTGCCCTGTGGTTGCTTTGACCGACCCAACAACTTATTCATTAAGAGAGGAGTTCATGAACATGAATACAAACTTACGCATTGACAACCATGTTACACTAAATCGAGAAGACCTCCAGCAGATGATTCAAGAGGCCGTTGAAAAGGCATAGGCCGCCGCTGGAGGCTCGTCGAACCTTGACAACCTCACATCGGATACCGTGGGCATATCGAAAGGAGAAGACGATATGTCCAAGAGAATCAAGAGAGAGATCGTCGTCAACGGAGAAAAACGCTGGATAACTGGCGCAAACGAGCAGGAATACGCAGAGAAATGCGCGCGGCTCATGAAAGCGGCCGCTGAACCCCAGACCCAAGATGCGGGCAGCAAGCATGGTTTTAGAGAGTATGCGGACAACTGGTTTAACGTCTTCTCTAAACCGAACATAGCAAAAGTAACGGCAATCACCTATGAGAGGCAGTTGCGTTTGCACATCTACCCGGTTTTGGGGGAGAAGAATATCGAGGATATCACACCAATTGACGTACAGACGGTATTCAATCGCATGGGAAACGTAACAAAGGCAACCAAGAATAAAGCAAAGATTGTCCTTAACATGGTGCTGGAACAAGCGGTTGAAGAAAACCTCTTGCGAAAAAATCCTCTTACTTCAAAAAGCATCCGCATCACTGGAGCCGCCAGCAAGCCAACGCCGCCATACAGCATTGAACAAATGCAATATCTGGTGCGGCACATTGGGCAAGTGAAAGAAGCACGCGGCAGAGCTTATTTGGCGCTGCACGCATTACATCCCTTGCGGCTGGAGGAAGTGCTCGGTCTTCAAGGCAGGGATATCGACGACCACTCTATACATGTCAGACGGGCAGTCACGCATCCGGATCGAAATCAACCCGAAATCAAAGAGACAAAGACCGAAGATGGCGTGCGCGTGGTGGATTTGGTCGAGCAGATTAAACAGTATCTACCCAAGACAGCGCCTCACGATTATATTCTTGGAGGCGCAAAGCCCTTGACATGTACGGAGGTTGAAGGTATATGCGAGAGAATCCAGCATGATACAGGATTTGACGAACGTGTTACGCCGATACGCTTTCGGACAACGGTCTTAACGGACATCTACGACCAAACAAAAGACGTAAAGCAAACTATGCATGCGGCAGGACACACCAACGAAATCACCACATTGAAGTACTACATCAAAGGACGGTCTGAGCATAGCAATACGGCTGCCCCCGTGGCGGCGGCTTACGGCCTTTAAGCTGACACGTCAACTGACACATGAAAGCGCTGAAAAATCCATATGTCACAAGGGAAAATCGACCGTAAAAATCAAAAGGAGCTGACACGGAAGCTGACAAAACCTTGAATTTGGGGAGGAGGTCTTAAAAGAGGGACGCAAACTCAAAACGTCCATTCTGACGCGAGTCTTCAAAAACCCAAGAATATAAAGAAAAATCGTCCCCGCGTCTTGACCCACAGAGGCGATTTTCATGGAGCTGATAGCCAGATTCGAACTGGCGACCTCATCCTTACCAAGGATGCGCTCTACCGACTGAGCTATATCAGCGCGGGTGTATAAAGTTGCTGGCGTGTCGTATAGAGTAAATCCTTACCAAGGATGCGCTCTACCGACTGAGCTATATCAGCGTCGGCAACAAAAAGTATTCTAACAGATTTCGCCGGAAAGCGCAAGCCCTATCCGGCGGATTTTTTCAATTTCTTTGCGCGCCGCCCGGCGCGTGTGCGGCGCGGCCCGCGGCGATCGCGTCGCGCTCGCGGGAAAGCTCCGCGTACAGCTGCGGCGCGGCCCAGAGGGCGTTCGTCGGCGTCAGCACCGCCTTGAGCGCGCCCCGCGCGGCGTTCGCCTCGCGCAGCGCCTGCAAAAAGCGATCCATCAGCCCCGGCGGGAAGAACGCCATCACCAGCATCGCGCCCGGAAAGGGCGCCCCAGGCGCGGAGAGGTTCTGCGGGGCCGGCGTGCGGCACAGCTCGCCCAGAGGCACATCGGCCTCCTGCGGGTGTACCGGGCGCACGCGGATCTTGAGGCGCATCGCCGCCCGCATGACGGCGCGCGTCCCCTCCGGGTCAAAGCCCATGGTCAGCACGACGGGCGACGGCACGGCGTATTCCTCCTTTAGATGAGAACGGGCCGCGCCGCCCTTCCCAAGGAAGCGGCGCGGCCCGCCTGCGCGTCAGCGCTTGATGTCGTAGTTCATGTTCATCAGGTTGCGGATGGTGCTCACGTCGTCGGTGATGTTCGCGTCGCCGTGGATGGTGTGCTTGATGACGCTGGAGGCGACCGCGAAGTTGACCATGTCCATCGGGCGGTAGTCGTGGAGCATCGCGTAGATCAGGCCGCTGGCGAAGGCGTCGCCGCCGCCCACGCGGTCGAGGATGTTGAAGGTGAACAGGCGGCTCTCGAAGGTGTGCCCCTCGTACCACATGAACGCCTTGAGGCTGTTCTCGCTGCCGCTGTGCGCGTAGCGGACGTGGCGCGCGATGCACTTGAGGTTGGGATAGCGCGCGATGAAGCGCTGGAAGATCTCGTCCTGCTGCTCGTAGCTGGGCTGCATCGGCACGCCGTCCTTCCAGTCGCCCTTGCTAGGATCGTCCTCGTCCTTCCACAGGTGATACGGCTCGATGCCCAGCAGCACGTCCACATAGGGCAGGCACTGGGTGCAGTAGTCGCGCGCCTCCTCCCACGTCCAGAGCTTGCTGCGGAAGTTGCCGTCGAAGCTGACCGTCAGGCCCAGCTCCTTCGCGGTGCGCAGCATCGCGAGCACCAGCTCGCGGCAGTTTTCGCCCAGCGCGGGCGTGATGCCGGAGAGGTGCAGCCAGTCAAACCCGGTGAGCAGCGCCTTGAGATCGACGTGAGAAAAGTCGTACTCGCTGATCGCGCTGTGCTTGCGGTCGTAGATGACCTTGCTGGCGCGAATGCCGTAGCCGGTCTCCAGATAGTAGGTGCCCAGACGGTGGGTGGGCGTCTCCTCCGGGGTGGAGAGGATGACGGGCGTGCAGTGGACGTCGTTGGAGCGCAGCATGCGCACCGCGCTCTTGCCCAGACTGTTGCCCGGCACGACCGAGAAGAACGTGCTGTCCACGCCGAGGTTGGCCAGCGCGAGGGCGATGTTCGCCTCGCTGCCGCCGTAGCTGGCCTCGAAGTTGGTCGCCATGCGGATCTTCTCGTAGTTGGGCGGCGTCAGGCGGAGCATGATCTCGCCCATCGTGATGAACTTGCGAGCGCCGTCGTTTTCCCGCAGCAGGGGATTGGAGTGAATCATGTTGCCCTTCCTTTCCGCGTCTTGTCGCGCGACGCGAGACTGCTTTTTTTCCATTATAGCACAAGGGGCGGCGCGATTCAACGGGCAACCGCGTCAGCCCAGCAGGATGGATGTAGGACTACAATACATCTTGGACACCGGGAGAAAAAAAGAATAGAAGGATGCAGTCGGAACTGTTATCATGATGC
>CANRLC010000030.1 GCA_947631405.1 uncultured Clostridia bacterium
CCGTGTATTTTTTTCGGTTCTCTCCTCTTTTCCTATTGACTTTTTATTTGCAGGCTTGCGATTCCCGACGTTCCGCCCCGCCTCTCCTCCGCCACTGGCGGCGGCGGGCTTCAGTCCCAGACCCCATCCTGTGATATAAAGATTCTAACGGAGAAAAGCATTATACCCGCGTGATGATTAAATCGCCGGAGACCGTCTCCATGCGGATGGGCAGCGCGCAGGTGCCGTAGCGGTCGGGGCCGAACTCGTTTTCGATGTGGCCGCCCATGCCCGACAGCTCCGCCGCGAAGCCGCGAATCTCGCCCGGCAGCATCACGCGCGCGTCGCCCGAGACCGTGTTGATTTGAATCTTGCGCGTCGGCGCGACCGTGCAGACCAGCGTCGCGTCGCCCGAGACCGTCGAAACCTCCCATTCGTCGCACGCGCCCTCGACGTGGACGTCCGCCGAGACGGCGTCCACGTCCACGCGGTTTGCGTCGCAGGAGACGAACAGATCGCCCGAGACGGTGTTCACCTTCACGTCCTGCGCCACCGCGCTGACCGTCGCGTCGCCCGAGACCGTGCCCACGGCGATCTCCTTGACCGCCGCGCCCGCGCCGGTATCCGGCTCCACGCGCACGTCGCCCGACGTCGATTTGATCTCGATGCCGTCCGCGTCCACGCCCGAGAGGCGGATGTCGCCGGAGGTCGTGGACAGCCGGTAGTCCGCCGCGTAGCCGCGCGGCACGCCGATGGTGATGCGCCCGCCCTTCTTGACGAAGACCGAGAAGAACGTCTTGAAAACGTCCGGGTTCCTGCGGCGCACGCGCAGCGTGTGGCCGTCCAGCTTCACCACGGGCTGGCCGTCCGGGCGCATGCCCGACCAGCACACCGTCACCTGATCGCCCGCCGCGGCCTCGACGGTCACGTCGTCTTCGTCCAGCTCGATGTCCACGCCGCGCAGGCCCGCCGCCGGGAACGACGCCTCGCCCTCGGCGCCCGCATCCGCCGCTTGCGGCTGCGCGTCCTGCGCGCCCGCGGCCTGCGTCGCCTCGCGCACCAGATCGTCCACCGCCTGCGCAAAGCGCTCGGCGTCCTCGGCATCCTCCGGCGAGTCCGGCGCGTGCGGCGCGGGCGAAGGCTGGGCGTCGTCCGCTTGCTGCGCGGCGTCTGCCTGACGCGCGGCATCCTCGGCGGCGGAGCGCATCGCCTGCGCCTGCTCCAGCGCGTCCGCGCGCGTCTCCATCGCGTAGGCCTGCGCGCGCAACGCCCGCGCGCCCTCCTGATCGCCGACGGCCTGCTTGATCTCCGCCTGCGCGCGCACGTCCTTGGCCGCCTCGCGCAGCTCCGCGGGAGTGCGCTCCTCCTGCGGCTGGGGCGCGTCGCTCTTCCTGCCCGACAGGCGGCTGAACGCGTCGTCCGCGGCCTTCTGCGCGTCGCGCATGCCCTTTTGCGCCGCCTTGCCCAGCTCGTCCAGCGCGCCGCCCGTCGCCTCGTCCACCTGACGCGCGAGCTTCTTCGCCTGCGGCACGAGCTGCCTGCCCCAATCGCCGATCGCCGAGAGCGCCTTGTTGAGCGTCTCGCCCAGATCGATGTCGCAGCGCGCGGCGTCGCTCGCGGCGGGTTCCGCCTCGCCGGTCTGCGCCGGTTCTTCCGTCTCTTCTGTCGCTTCGGTCTCTTCCGTCTCGTCCTGCGCGTTCATGTCGCGCAGCAGCGCCTGCACGTCGCCCAGAGAAGAGGCAACCTCGGAAAAGGCCTCCTCCTCGCTCTTGCCCGCGCGCAGGGCGTCCTCGTAGCGATCCTGCGCGTTGGCCATCAGCTCGTCGCGCAGGGCGAGGTTCTCCGCCGTCATCTTCATCTGCGAAAAGATCTCGTCGATCAGGCTGCGAATCCGCTTGTTCATTTGCTCCGCTCCTCTCCTTCGATCAGTTCTGTGATCATCGCGCGGTAGCGCGTCCATTCCGCCTTGTTTTCCTCGTAGAGCCTGCGGCCCGCGTCGGTCAGGTGATAATAGCGCCTGCGCGCGCCGACCTCCTCGCTGCCCCAGTAGCTCTCGATGAGCGACGCGGCCTCCAGCCGCCTGAACGTCGTATACAGCGTGGCCTCCTTGAGGGAAAGCTCCCCGCCCGTGATCTCCTGTACGTTCTTGCTGATGATGTAGCCGTAGCTGTCCCCCCGCGCGAGCTGCGAGAGGATGATCGTATCCGTGTACCCGCGCAGGATGTCCGATGAATTGAGCATTTCATCACCTCCGACGCGATAGAGTATATCACACTATACCTCGCCTGTCAATATATTATGCAGGATGTTTTTTCCATGTCCACACCTTCCTTTTACAGGCCCTCGCGCTGTGCGCGTCGGCTTGACGAAAGCCCCGCGATCGCATATAATAGTCGACATCATCAGAACCGCAAAGGAGGAGCTTCCGCCATGAAAAAGATCATTCTCGCCCTCGCGCTGTGTGCGCTGCTGCTCGTCGGCTGCGCGCTGGCAGAGGAGGGCGCGCCGTATGTCCCGGGCCAGACCGCGAACTGCCTCGTCGGCGACGCCCTTGACGCGGGCAAGGTGCTCACATGGGATATGAACCTGCACATCGACGCCGACCCGGCGGCCTTCGGCGCGTCCGGAAACAACGCGCAGCTCGCGACCGGCGTGCTCAAGCTGCTCGATCAGGCACATCTGCGCATGGGCTTGGGCAAGCTGGACGGCGGCCTGCGCCTGATCCTCGGCGCGCAGCTCGATCCGCCCGAGGGCGGCGCGGGCGCCCCGGCGAGCGTCGATGCCGCCGTGAACATCGACTGGGACGGCGTGAGCGTGGAGAGCGCGCTCATCCCCGGTCAGCGCTTCACGGCCAAGTGGGAGTCGCTTTTGAAGCTCGGGGGCGCGGACGAGCAGACGCTCGCGATCTATGACGCGCTGAAGAGCGCCGACTGGGACGCGGTCTCGCAGCAGATGGGAGATCAGATGGGGCAGCTCTCCGAGCAGCTTCTCGCCGTCGTCGCGCCGTATCAGGAGATCCTCGCGCAGGGTCTGGAGAACGCGATCGCCGAGACGGCCGTGAACGTCCCGGCGCAGGGCGACGCCCCAGCGATGGCGACGCGCACGACGCTGGTTTTCTCCGGCAGCGATCTGTCGAAGCTGCTGACCGATCTGGCGAATCAGCTCGATGGGGACGAGACGCTCAAGGGGCTGCTCGCCTCGGCCACGCAGGCGATAGAGTCCATCGGCGCCACGGTCGAGACCGAGGGTTCCCTGTCCGAGGTGCTGCGCGAGGCGGCGGCGGGCATCGCGCCCGACATCGAGATAACGCTGGTATTCGGCCAGCGGGAGGACGGCGTGCCCGTCTATATCGCCTTTGACGCGGCGCAGGCCGGCGCGAAGGTGGCGGGCGGCGCGGTGACGATCGCCTCCTCGGAGGAGAACGTCACCGTCGGCGCGCACATCGCCTCGGCGGACGAGAGCGCCATCGTCTTCGATTACGCGATGGATGCGGACATCACGGAGGACGCGATCATCGGCAAGGCCTGCGACGCGGAGCTGACGATGTCGGCCACTGCGAACGGCCAGAGCCTCTACGACGTCGCCTACACGATCACCACCAAGGGCGGCATCCGGGAGGGCATGCCCTCGCTGGCGGTCGACGTGAGCGAAAACATGAGCCTGATCGATAAAAACGGCACGCCCGCGCGCGCGGTCATCGCCGCGAGCGGGCTGGCCAACCTGACGGCGGACGGCGGCGAGGCGGAGAACGTCGGCGGGCAGTACGATCTGTACGTCGGCGACAACGCGCTGAGCATGACCTTTGCCGCCAAGGATGCCGTCGCGCCGGACGGCAACGGCGGTGCGCAGGGCGAGACGAGCGTCTCCCTCGAGATGCCGGGCACGGGCATCGACGCGTTCGCCCTGAACGTGCAGATGGAGAGCCTCGACTACGACCCGGCTTCCACCGCGGCGCTCTCCGAGGTCGCGCTGGAGACGGCGACGCAGGAGGAATTGCAGGCGCTGGTGCAGACGGTCACGAACAACGGCATGATGCAGGGCTTCTCCGCGATGGGCCTGCTGCCGCAGGAGCTGAACGCCTATATCGCCGCCGCGATGTCGGGCGGCGCGGCGGAATAACGCGCCCCAAGCCATAGACTAAACAAGGAGCCGCCTCGCAGCGCGAGACGGCTCCAATATTATTCCCAAATCATCTAGCATCCTGTCATTGCTTACGCCGGATAAGCAAAAGCGGAATAACGCAACTTTTCATGAACAACCCGCCCGGGATCGCTATCGCTTCCGGGCTACTTTTGGCAATCGCTTCGCGATTTGGGATACGTTGGGGCTACCGCCCCAAACCCTGTCTGGGGACATTGTCCCCAGACCCCATCCTTTGATTTGCAGCACATAAGAATTCTATCTAAAAGTACACATTTTTTATTCCCCGAAGGTTTCGTCTGCGAGCAGCTCGCGCAGCTTCCTGTCCGGCGCGGATTCGTCCGTCTCCGGCAGGTTCAGGTCGATGTGCTCGCCCGCCTCCTGCAGGGCGACGACCTTCGTGTGGGTCGTGTCGGCGGTGACGGCGAAGCGCAGCGCCACGTCGCCCCGGCCCTGAAAGTGCATGGGGATGAGGATGCGCGGCTTCACCGTCATCACGAAGTAGCCCGCGCCCGCGTCGTACATGCTGCCCTGCCGGGGATCGACCGGGAAGAAGGCGACGTCGATCTCCTCCTTGGGGATGGGCGCGACGCATTCGTAGAAGGACTGCTCCGCCGCCTCGATCTGCGCCAAGGACGATTCGTCCCGCCAGTGCCACAGGTTCAGGTCGCCCGCGTGGAAGAGCGTGATGCCCGCGTAGCGCACATAGAAGGAGACGCCCTCGTCCGTAGAGCCGAACGCGCGCACATGCACGGGGCCGAAGTCCCGCTCCTCGCCGGGGGCCATCCGCTCGCCCGCATAGGGCTGCGGCACGTCGCTGCCCAGCACATAGATCGCGCGCTCGCCGCACAGGTCGTACAGGGCGGGGGAAAAGTGATCCTCGTGATGGTGGCTCACGAACACGACCAGCCGCTCAAACGCCGAGAGCGTCTCGCGCGAAGGGAGCTGCCGCTTGTCAGAGCCGTGCTCGCTCGCGTCAAAGAGCATGGCCGTCTCCCCGATGGCGACAAAGAACCCGCTGCCGCCGAGGTATTCCACCGCGATGCTTTTCATATGCCGACGCTCCTTTCGCAAGACTTTGCCCTGTCCGCTGTCCTTTTATTCCAATTTTTGCCAATTCCTATTTTACCGATTTTTTTCCACTTGTCAATCGCTCCCACCCGATTTTCTCCACTAACGCTCCATTTCGGCGCGAATTTTTGCGAAATTTGGCCTGATATTCTCCACTTTACGGCGAATCCTGTCGAAAATCGCCGCTTTGCAGGGCGGCCTCTCTCATCTGCGTCAGGCCCTGCGGTGCGAGGCGGACGAGGCGCGTACACGCCTCCCGCAGAAACAGCCGGTCGTGGGAGACGGCGATCATGCAGCCGCCGAAATCCCGCAGCAGCGCGCGGATCACCGGGCCAGAGAGCGGCGAAAGGTTGCGCGTCGGCTCGTCCAGCAGCAGCACGTTCGCGCCGGAGCGCGCCATCAGCAGAAAGAGCAGCTTCGCTTTCTGCCCGCCGGACAGCCCCGCGCAGGGGTGCTCCATCTCCCCGGCGGTGAAGCGCAGAGACCCCAGCTCCGTGCGCGCGCGGGAGAGCGCCTCGCCGCCCCGATCGCACAGCAGGGAGACGGGCGTGCGCTCAGGCGGGAGCAGCTCGTTTGGATCCTGCGGCAGGTAGAAGACGCGCACATCGCTCCGCCCGCGCAGGCGGTGGGCCAGCTCGCGCAGCAGCGTCGATTTGCCCGCGCCGTTCGCGCCCGTGATCCCCACCCGCTCGCGGCCGCGCACCGTCAGGCGCACGTTCTGCGCGAGGAGGCGATCTCCGGCGCGCAGCGCGGGCAGCGTCACATCCAGCACGACCTTGCCCTCCGGCAGCGGCGCGCAGGAGAGGCGGGCGAAGATCGCCTCCTCGCTCTCCGGCGGGGGCGTCAGCGCCTCGCGCTCGCGCTCAAAGCGGCGACCCATCGACAGCACCGCGTGCATCTTCTTCTTGAGCAGCCGCCCGCCCGCCGGATCCTGCCGCGAGATCGCGCGCTGGTCGTGCTCCACCTTCGCGCGAATCTGCTCGTAGCGGCTCTGCCGCCGGGCGAACTCCTCGCGCTCCTTGCGCGCGAGCTGCGCCTGCCGCTCCTGCGTTGCCGCGCGCGTGCGCACGAAGTCCTCGTAGCCCGCGCGCTCGAGCGTCCAGCGCGGAAGCTGCCTGTGGCGCAGTCGCTCCAGCAGCAGCACGCCCGTGGCGGCGGCGGAAAGCAGAGCCTCGTCGTGCGAGACGAAGATCACCTCCTGCGGGCAGGAAGAGAGAAACCCCTGTAGCCAGAGCGACGCGTCTAGATCGAGGTCGTTGGTCGGCTCGTCCAGCAGCAGCAATTCCGGGTCGCCCAGCAGGAGGCGCGCCAGTTGCAGCTTGACGCGCTCCCCGCCGGAAAAGGCGGCCATCGTCTGGTCGCTGTAAAACGCGTCCGCGGGCAGGGAGAGCCGCGCCGCCAGCGCGCCCAGCTCGCCCGGCGCGGCGGCGGCAAAGGCGTCGCTCTCGCAGAAATATTCGTAGGCTGTCATCCCCCGCGCGCGGGCGGGCAGCTCCTGCGGCAGGTAGCCCCGGCTGCGGTCGGTCGAGATAAAGCCCGTCACCTCGGCGTATTCCCGCACGGATTCGTCGCCCGCGATGCAGCGCAGCAGGGTCGATTTGCCGTCGCCCTCCTCGCCGATCAGCGCAAGGCGTTCGCCGGGGCGAAGCGTGAGCGAGAGATCGCGCACGATGGGCGTCAGGTCGCGGCGGTGGACGATGGAAAGACGGTCGATTTTCAGCATGTGCCCTCCGTAAAAAAGACCGCCCCCGGACGCGCCGGGGGCGGAAAGGGGCAGCGCAGGGCGCGCACGGACAAGCGCCGCGCGCAGAAACGCCGCATGCCGATCTCGCCGGGGCGCGCGCGAAGCGCCGCCTGCGCAGGGCGCAGCCGGGGGCGCGGAACCGCAAAGACGAGATCAGAAGCGCACGGCGCCGATCACCTCCATTTCAAACTGCGCCCAGTATAGCACGCGCGTCCTGCGCTGTCAAGCGATGTGAAAACCGCTGCATTGACCCCGCCGTTTTTGGGCCACCTTCCGATTGACAGAAGCGCGCGCGCGCCGTATAATGTCTCACGCTATGAGATAAAAGGAGGGACGGCATGGAGCGATACGAGTCGCTCGCGCGGGAGTTCTTTCAGGCGATGGACGCCGCGGCCCCGTCCGGCCCGCCGGGCGGGCGCACGAGCGAGACGCTGCGCGGGGAGGCCGCGGTGATGCGGCTGCTCGACCGCCGCGGCGAGAGCCTGACGCCCGGAGAGGTCTGCCGCGCGCTGGGGATGACGTCCTCGCGGATGGCGGCGGTGCTCAAGGGGCTGGAACGCAAGGGCCTCGCGCTGCGCGAGCGGGACGAGCGAGACAGGCGGCGCATCCGCGTGACGCTGACCGCGCAGGGCCGCGCGCTGTGTGCGCGCAAGCAGCGCTACGCGCAGGAGGAGCTGGCCCGGCTCTTCAGCGCCTTGGGCGAGGAGGACGCGGCGCTGTTCGTGCGCCTGACGCGGCGGGTGACGGAGCTGCTGCCGCAGCGTCCCTGCCGCGGGCGGCGCGCGCGCCGCGAGGAAGCCCGCCCCGAAGCGGAGCAAGCCGACGAGGGCCTTATCGACGGCCCGCGCGCCGGAACGGCGGCGCGGGAGAAAGGAGACGACCGCACATGAGCAAAGGGAAAGCGGGGGAGCGGCGGCCCGTCACGGGCGCGCTGCTCATCCGAGAGGTCAAGCAATACAAGAGAAGCGCGCTGCTCTCGCCGCTCTTTACGGTGCTGTGCGTGCTGCTGGAGATCCTCATCCCCTACCTGACCGCGTCGATCATCGACGACGGCATCTCGGTGGGGAACATGGGGCATGTGGCGCGCGTGGGCGCGGTGATGGCGGTGATGGCGCTGCTGGCGATGCTCTGCGGCATCGGCGCGTCGGTGACCGCGGCGCGGGCGAGCACGGGCTTTGCGAGCAACCTGCGCGAGGCGATGTTTTCGCGCATCCAGACGTATTCGTTTTCCAACATCGACAAGTTTTCCACCGCCGGTCTGGTTACGCGCCTGACCACGGACGTATCCAGCATGCAGATGGCGTTTCAGATGCTGCTCATGGTCTGCACGCGCGCCCCGGTCACGCTGGCGATCGCGCTGTTCATGGCGCTGTCGATCAACGCGCGCCTGTCGATGATCTTCCTCGTCGCGATGGTCGTGCTGGCCGTGCTGCTGATCGTGCTCGTGCCGATGGCGATGCGCTACTTCAGGCGCATGTTTGAAAAGTACGACGCGGTCAACGCCGCTGTGAAGGAGAACGTCGGCGCCATCCGCGTGGTGAAGGCGTTCGTGCGCGAGCGGTTTGAAAACAGCAAATTCCTCAAGGCGTGCGACGACCTGTATAACAACTCGGTGAGCGCCGAGCGCATCGTCTCGCTCAACTCCCCGGTGATGATGTTCAGCGTCTATTCCTGCATCCTGCTCATCAGCTGGTTTGGCGCGCAGATGATCGTGCGCGGCACCGGACTGACGACGGGCGAATTGACGAGCCTGCTCTCCTACGTCATGAACATCCTGATGAGCCTGATGATGCTCTCGATGGTCTTCGTGATGGTCACCCAGTCGATGGCGGCGGCCCAGCGCGTGGAGGAGGTGCTGCGCGAGGAGAGCGACATCGTCTCCCCGGAGGGCGGCGCGACCGAGGTGCGCGACGGCTCCATCGACTTTGACGACGTCTCCTTCTCCTACCACAAGCGCAGCGGGCGGCCCGTTTTGCAGGACATCGACCTGCACATCCGCTCGGGCGAGACGATCGGCATCCTCGGCGGCACGGGTTCCTCGAAGACGAGCCTCGTCAACCTGATCTCGCGCCTGTACGACGCGACCGAGGGCAGTGTCAAGGTCGGCGGCGTGGACGTGCGCGAGTACGACGTGGAGGCGCTGCGCCGTCAGGTCTCCGTGGTGCTGCAAAAGAACGTGCTCTTTTCCGGCACGGTGCTCGAGAACCTGCGCTGGGGCGATCCCAACGCCACCGAGGCGCAGTGCCGCGAGGCCTGCCGCGTCGCCTGCGCGGACGAGTTCATCTCGCAGATGCCGGACGGCTACAACAGCCGCATCGAGCGCGGCGGCGCGAACGTCTCCGGCGGGCAGAAGCAGCGCCTGTGCATCGCGCGCGCGCTGCTCGCCAAGCCGAAGGTGCTCATCCTCGACGACTCCACCAGCGCCGTGGACACCGCCACGGACGCGAAGATTCGCGCCGCGCTGCGCGAGCAGCTCCCCGGCACGACCAAGATCATCATCGCCCAGCGCATCGCCTCGGTGGAGGACGCCGACCGCGTGCTGGTGATGGACGACGGGCGCGTGAGCGGATTCGACACGCCCGAAAACCTGATGAAGACCAACGCGATCTATCAGGAGGTCGCCACGAGCCAGCAGGGCGGCGGCGACTTCGACGAGCACGCGGGGAAGGGAGGCGACCGCGCATGATGAGAGGCGGAAGACGCGGCCGCGCGGGAATGGTTCCCGGGCGCGGCGCAAAGAACCCCGGCAAGACGCTCAAGCGCATCTTCGTCGAGGTCATGAGCCGGTACAAGTTCCACTATCTGGCGGTGGTCGCGTGCATCGTGGTCAGCGCCGTGGCGAGCGTGCGCGGCACGCTGTTCACCCAGAAGCTGATCGACGACTACATCCTGCCGATGATGGGCCAGACCGCCCCCGACTTTGGGCCGCTGGGCCGGGCGATTTTGAAGGTCGCGGGCCTGTATGCGATGGGCGCGCTGGCGATGTGGCTGCAAAACTACCTGATGATCTTCGTCTCGCAGGGCACGCTGCGCTCGATGCGCGCGCAGATGTTCGAGAAGATGGAGCGCCTGCCCATTCGCTACTTCGACACGCACGCGCATGGCGACATCATGAGCGTGTACACCAACGACATCGACACCATGCGCCAGATGATCTCCCAGTCGATGACGCAGATGGTCTCCAGCGTGGTGACGATCGTCAGCGTGCTCACGTCGATGATCCTGCTCAGCCCGCCGCTGACCGTGCTCTCGCTGCTGATGGTCGCGGCGATGCTCCGCCTGTCGATGCTGCGCATGAGCAAGTCCGGTGCGTACTTCGTGCGCCAGCAGGCGGCGCTGGGCGCGGTGAACGGCTACATTGAGGAGATGATGGACGGCCAGCGGGTCGTCAAGGTCTTCTGTCACGAGGAGCAGACCAAGGCGGAATTCGGCAAGCTCAACGGCGAGCTGCGCGAGAGCGCCTTCAGCGCCCAGCGCATCGCGGGCACGATCATGCCGATCAACATGGCCATCGGCAACCTGAGCTATGTGCTCTGCGCGGTCGCCGGCGGCCTGCTGGCGACGGGGAACCTGCTTGGCGTCACCATCGGCACGCTGGTCTCCTTCCTCACGCTCAACCGCAGCATCAACCAGCCGATCAATCAGGTCTCGCAGCAGGCGAACTCGATCATCATGGCCTTGGCGGGCGCGGAGCGCGTCTTTGAGCTGCTGGACGAGACGCCCGAGGTGGACGACGGCTATGTGACGCTCGTCAACGTCCGCCGTGAGGCCGACGGCACGCTGACCGAGGTGCCGGAGCGCACGCACCTGTGGGCGTGGAAGCACCCGCACAAGGCGACGGGCGAGGTGGAGTACGTCGAGCTGAAGGGCGACATCGTGATGGACGGCGTGGACTTTGGCTACACGGACGACAAGATGGTATTGCACGACATCCATCTCTACGCGACGCCGGGGCAGAAGATCGCCTTTGTCGGCTCCACGGGCGCGGGCAAGACGACAATCACCAACCTCATCAACCGCTTCTACGACATTCAGGACGGCAAGATCCGCTACGACGGCATCAACATCAACAAGATCAAGAAGGACGACCTGCGCCGCTCGCTGGGCATCGTGCTGCAGGAGACGCGCCTGTTCACCGGCACGGTCATGGAAAACATCCGCTACGGCCGCCTCGACGCCACCGACGAGGAGTGCATCCAGGCGGCGAAGCTGGCCAACGCGCACGGGTTTATCAGCCGCCTGCCCGACGGCTACGACACGATGCTCACCGGCGACGGCGCGAACCTCTCGCAGGGCCAGCGCCAGCTGCTGGCGATCGCCCGCGCGGCGGTCGCCGACCCGCCGGTGCTCATCCTCGACGAGGCGACCTCGTCGATCGACACGCGCACGGAGGCGCTCGTGCAGGCGGGCATGGACTCGCTGATGCAGGGCCGCACGACGTTCGTGATCGCGCACCGGCTTTCGACCGTCCGCAACAGCGACTGCATCATGGTCTTGGAGCAGGGGCGCATCATCGAGCGCGGCACGCACGAGGAGCTGCTCGCGGCCAAGGGCAAGTACTATCAGCTCTACACGGGCGATCTGGAGCAGACGGCGTAAAGCGGTATACTTTTCTCAGATTCAACCTTCAAATTGGTGCGAAGCACAGGATGGGGTCTGGGACTGAAGCCCGCCGCCGCCAGTGGCGGAGGAGAGGCGGGCGGAACGTCGGGAATCGCAAAGAGCGAGCGCAGCTCGCGACTATGCGAGTTCCCCGGGCGAGCGCTAAAGAGACTTAAACCGCTACCGCCACGACAGTGTCGTTCCCCATGGTAGCCCCAACGTACCCCAAATCGCGAAGCGATTGAAAAGAAGCCCGGAAGCGAAGCGATCCCGGGCGAGGTGTTCATGAAAAGTTACGCTATCCCGCTTTTGCTTGTCCGGCGTAACCCAATGATAGAATGATAGATGATTTGATTTGAGAGTAGTATTAAAGAGGCGTCGGAAGATGCGCGCATGCTCAAGGTTTTCGGACAAATACGATGACAAAATGGAGGGGCAAACATGAGAAGATTTTTGGCGCTCATGCTGGCGGCGACGCTGCTGTGCGGCGCAGGCGTCGCCGAGGGCGCGTCGTATGCGGACATGAGCGACGAGGAGCTGCACGGGATCATCGACGCGGCGAGGAATGAACTGGCCCGGCGGGAGAGGGCGCTGACGAAGGACATGGCGCTCTTTGAGGCGGAGGGGTTCACGCTCTACCTGACGGGGAAAAACGCGCTGGACGATCAGGTTTTGGATTCCCAATACCTGCACATCGGCGCGCTCGCCGTCAACGACGGGGAGAAGGACATCGGCGTGGCGGTCAACTCCGCCGTCGTCAACGGCTGGGAGGTCTACTGCTCCGGCCTTTCCGTCACATCGGAGGGCAAGAAGAGAGAGGAAGATCTGCTATTCGACGTGGCGAGCACCGGCATCCAGTCGCTGGACGAGGTCGAGGATATACAGCTTTCCCTGAGCCTGTATGATGCGGAGAGCTACATGCTGATCTGCGATCTTGAACCGCTCTCGCTCCAAGTGAATTAGCGGCGGGCTGTGCCCGCTTCCATCTCCGAAGGGCGTTTATAGTTATCGTGCTTGGGCACACGAGGCCGCCAGCCCTATCTTCAACAAAAAGCGACCCCTCCGGCAGAGAATGCCGAAGGGGTTGTTTGCTGTGATTTATTGGGATACGTCGAACAAACAAAAGCGGGATAATGCGACCTTTCATGAACGACCCGCCCGGGATCGCTTCGCTACCGGGCTACTGATTTGTGGGCGCTACGCGCCGGGGGAACGTTGGGGCTGCCGCCCCAAACCCTGTCTGGGGACATTGTCCCCAGACCCCATCCTGTGATATAAAGATTCTAACTGAAAAAAGTATTACCGCTCCGTCAGCTCCCACAGGCGCTGAAGGTCTTCCTCATCCGCGTATTGCAGCACGACGCGGCCGCCTCGCCGCGTGCCCTCAATGGTCACGCGCATGCCCGTCGCCGCGCGCAGGCGCTCGGCCAGCTCCGCGTACTCCGGCGGCAGCTCCGCCGCCTCGCGGCGCGGCCTCTTCTGCGCGGGCGCGGCCTGCGCCGCGGTCTCCAGCCGGCGCACCGTCCAGCCGCCGTCCAGCGCGGCGGAAAACAGCGCTGCCTGCCGCTCGGGGTCGGAGACGCCCGCCAGCGCGCGCGCGTGCCCGGCCGAGAGCGAGCCGTCCGCGACGGCGTCCTGAATCGGCTGCGGGAGCGTGAGCAGGCGCAGCAGGTTCGCCACCGCGGGGCGGCTGCGGCCCAGCCGCTCGGCGACGGCCTCCTGCGTCAGCGCACACTCGCGCATCAGCGTGCGGATGCCCTGCGCCTCCTCGATGGGATTGAGGTTCTCGCGCTGGATGTTCTCCACCAGCGCGGCCTCGCGGCGCTTCACGTCGTCCCACTCGCGCACGATGGCGGGGATGGTCGCAAGGCCCGCCAGCCGCGCCGCGCGCCAGCGGCGCTCGCCCGCGATGATCGTGTAGCGCGCGCCGCTTTTCGCTACGAGGATCGGCGAGATCACACCGCTGTGGCGGATGGAGTCGGCGAGCGCGCGCAGCGCCTCCTCGTCAAAGCGCTTGCGCGGCTGGTCGCGATTGGGGTCGATGTCGCCCAAAGGAATCTGCGCGACGGCCTCGCCCGGCGCGGCGTCCAGAGAGGAGACGACCTCCTCGACGTCCGGCAGCAGCGCGCTCAGCCCGCGGCCCAGCCCGTTCTTTTTCGCCATGTCCGTCACCTTCCTTGCTCCGCGCGCGCGAGGAATTCCCGCGCCAGCGCCTGATAGCTCTGCGCGCCCAGCGAGCGCGCGTCGTAGAGATGGATGGGCAGCCCGTGGCTGGGCGCCTCGCCCAGCCGCACGTTGCGCGGGATGACCGTCTGGTAGACCTTGCCCTTGAAGACGCGGCGCACCTCGCGCGCGACCTGCACGCCGAGGTTCGTGCGCGCGTCGAGCATGGTCAGCGCGACGCCCTCGATGCTCAGGCGGCGGCCCATCCGCTGCACCTTCTGCACGGTGCCCATCAGCGCGCTCACGCCTTCCAGCGCGTAATACTCGCACTGGATGGGGATGAGCACGCCGTCCGCCGCGCACAGCGCGTTGAGCGTGAGCAGCCCCAGCGACGGCGGACAGTCGATGAAGACGTAGTCAAACCGCTCCCGCGCCTCGGCGAGCGCGTCCCTTAGCACGTCGGTGCGCCGCTCCATCGCCGCCAGCTCGATCTCCGCGCCCGCCAGACGGATGTCCGACGGCAGCAGCATGAGGCCGGGCACGGGCGTCTTTTGCAGCGCTTTGTCAAAGGAGGCGCTCCCGGCGAGCAGCTCGTAGACGGTCGGCGTGTCGTCCCGCACGCGCACGCCCAGCCCGCTGGAGGCGTTGCCCTGCGGGTCGGCGTCCACGACGAGCACACGGCGGCCCTGCGCCGCCACGCACGCGGACAGGTTGACGCTCGTGGTCGTCTTGCCCACGCCGCCCTTCTGGTTGGTGATCGCGATGAAATGTGCCATGCTGTTCCTCGGTTCAGGCGGGCCTCGACGGATCGTCCCGCTCGTTTTCGGATAAGACCTGCTCGATGAGCGCGCGCTCCGTCTCGTCGAGCGGGAAGCGCGAGAGCAGCTCGCGCATCGCCGCGCAGGAGCCTTCGCGCGAGAGGTCGAAGAGCGCGTCGCGCAGCGCGTCCGTCGCCGGAAGGCGCGCGTAGGAGAGCGCGAGCAGCCTGTCGGACAGGTCGCGAATGTCCTCGCTGGTCACGCGCACGCGGCGGCCGTCGTCGAGCGGGGCCAGCATCGTGCCGCCCGTCGCCTGATAGACGGCGTTGAAGATCGCCGAGTCGATGCGCCGCCAGAGCGTCCCCGGCGGCTGCGTCGGGGGCATGGAGCGCAGCGACCATTCGCTCACGACATAGGGAAGATCGGGGCAGCGCGAGAGCAGCTCGCCGCCCAATCGCTCGCGCAGAAGTCTCTGCGCCTCGTCCAGCCGTCCGCCCATGCGCATCCCTCCCCGCCGCATTCCTGCGTACCCGTCTATTGTACACTTTGCGGCGGTTTTCCCGCAAGGGGTTTTGCAAAAAAGGGGAGATTCGCGCGGCGTCTCTCGCGTTTACTTTTGCCCTTGATCGGAGTATAATAGAAAAAAACGGGAACTGGAAGGCTTTCCTACGGATGGGAGGAAGAGGATGATCGACAGGCATCTGTGCGAGCGCGTCCTCGCGCGCGCGCTGAAGAGCGGCGGCACGTTCGCCGAGATCTTTTACGAGGATACCACCAGCTTCAATATGCTGCTGCGCTCCGGCAAGATCGAGCAGGCGGCGGTGGCGAGGCCGCGCGGCGCGGGCGTGCGCGTGTACGACGGCCTGCGCTCCATCTACGTCTACACCTGCGACGTGACCGAGCGCGGCCTGCTGCTGGCGGCGGACAGCGCCGCGGCCGCCGTGACCGACACGCGCGGCAGCGGGCGCGACGTTTCGCTGCGCGAGCGCGCCACGCCGGACAGGCACCCCGTGGCGATCCCCGTGCTGGATGTCGCCGCGCTCGAGCGCGCCGACCTGCTGCGCGCGGCGGACAGCGCGGCCCGCGCCGTGTCGCCCGCGATCGCGCAGGTGACGGCGGCGCTCACCGCCCGCGAGCAGCATGTGACCATCGCCAACAGCGAGGGGCTGTACACCGGCGACCGCCGCGTGTATACGCGCATGGTCTGCTCGGCGGTCGCCAGCTCCGGCGCGGAAAACCAGACGGGCACCGAAGCGCCCGGCGCGCTGATGGGCTACGAGCTGTTCCGCGAGCGCGTGAACCCGGAGCGGGTCGGCCGCGAGGCCGCGCGCAGCGCCGCGACCATGCTGACCGCGCCGTATTGCAGCGCGGGCGAGATGCCCGTCGTCATCGCGGGCGGGTTCGGCGGCGTGATCTTCCACGAGGCGTGCGGCCATTCGCTGGAGGCGACCAGCGTGGAGCCGGGCATGAGCGAGTTTTCCGGCAAGCTGGGGCAGCAGATCGCCGCGCCCTGCGTGACCGCCATCGACGACGGCACAATGCCCAACGAGTGGGGCAGCGAAAACATCGACGACGAGGGCACGCCCACCACGCGGCTGGTGCTCATCGAGCGCGGCATCCTCAAAAACTACATGGTGGACAGGCTCAACGGCCTCAAGATGGGCATGGCCCCGACGGGCAGCGCCCGCCGCGAGAGCTACGCCTACGCGCCGACCAGCCGCATGCGCAACACCTTCATCGCCCCCGGCGAGGACGACGAGGAGGAGATCTTCCGCACGATGGGCGACGGCCTCTACGCCGCGAAGATGGGCGGCGGCAGCGTGAACCCGGCGACGGGCGAATTCAACTTCGCCGTGGATGAGGGCTACCTCGTGCGCGACGGCAAGATCGCCTCCCCGGTGCGCGGCGCGTCGCTGATCGGCAAGGGCGGAGAGATCTTGCGGCGAATCGACCGCGTGGGCAGGAACATGACGATGGGACAGGGCATGTGCGGCTCGCGCAGCGGCAGCGTGCCCACCAACGTGGGCCAGCCGACCATCCGCGTGAGCCGGCTGACCGTCGGCGGAAAGTGAGGGAAGCGGCATGGACATGGACATCAGGGCCTTTGCGGATCGCGTCCTTGAGGCGGCCAAATGCGCGGGCATCGACCCGGCGCAGGTGAGCGCGTCGTCCTCCGCGACGTTCACCGCGAAGGTGCGCGAGGGCAAGCTGGAGAGCTACGACGTCGGCGACGCGCTGACCGTCACGCTGCGCGGCAAGGCCGCCGGGCGCATCGGCACGGCGAGCACGCAGGCGCTGGACGAGGAGAGCGTGGCGCTGCTCGTGCGCGGCGTGCGGGAGAGCGCCGAGCTGATCGAGACCGACGAGCAGGACGAGATCCTTCCGCCGGACGCGGCCTACGGCGAGGTCGTCAATTACAGCGAGGAACTGGAGCGGGTGACGGCGCAGGAGAAGATCGCGCGGGCGATGGAGATCGACCGCCGCCTGACCGGGACGGGCGACGCGCGCCTCAAGCCGGACGAGAGCGTCCTCGTCACGCAGCGGGAGACGTACATGCTGCGCAACTCTCTGGGACTCGATCTCTCGCACCGCAGCAACCTCGTCTACGGCTACACCGCCGCGCTCGCGCAGGAGGACGGCGACAGCGCCACGGGCTTTAAGCTGCGCTGGGGCTACGGCATGGACGACGTCCCGGCGGAGGAGGTCGCGCGCGGCTGCGTCGAGGACGCGCTGGCCAACCTGCACGCCGGAAGGCTCAAGAGCGGCGAATACAAGGTGGTTATCAAGCACAGCGCGCTTGCCGACCTGCTGACGACGTTTTCCGGTATCTTCTCGGCGGACAACGCGCAAAAGGGTCTCTCGCTACTCGCCGGGCGCGAGGGCGAGGCGATCGCCGGCGCGTGCGTCACGATCGTGGACGACCCGCTGATGCCGTGGGGGATGGCGAGCTGCCCGTTCGACCGCGAGGGCGCGGCGACGTACACCAAGAACGTGATCGAGGGCGGCGTGCTGCGCACGCTGCTGCACAACCGCAAGACCGCCAAGAAGGCGGGCGTGCAGACGACGGGCAACGCCGCGGGCGGCGGGCGCGTCGCGCCGAGCAACCTGTACGTCAAGCCCGGCGAAGGAACGGTAGAAGACCTGCTCGCCGA
This sequence comes from uncultured Clostridia bacterium, assembly GCA_947631405.1. Classification (GTDB taxonomy): domain Bacteria; phylum Bacillota; class Clostridia; order Christensenellales; family Aristaeellaceae; genus Ventricola. The sequence goes on from CANRLC010000030.1 coordinate 17,610, forward strand.
GATGGGCGACGGGCTGTACCTCACCGAGGTCAGCGGCCTGCACGCGGGCGCGAACCCCGTCAGCGGCGACTTTTCGCTGCTCTCGCGCGGCTTCGAGGTCAAGGGCGGCAAGATCGCGCGCGCGGTGGAGCAGTTCACCGTCGCGGGCAACTTCTATCGGCTGCTCGCGGACATCGAGCGCGTCGGCGGCGATCTGACCTTCGACGCGTCGCCCATCGGCGCGCCGTCGGTGCGCGTGAAGGCCCTCAGCGTCGCGGGGGAATAAGACCAATACAAAAAGCTGCCAAGCAAAGCAAATCGCTTGGCAGCTTTTCTGTGTTTGCCGTCGGGTCGCCCTTACGCCTTCCCCTTCCCGAGCCTGCGCCGCAGCGCGTCCTCCCCGGCCACGGAGTAGCCGAAGAAGCCCATCGGCGCGTCTTGCAGGGGATAGTATTCGCCGTGCGCGTAGGCGACCAGCTCCGCGCGGCCGAAGTCGATGCTCCCGTCCTCGCGAAACAGCGCGTCCTTGACGTAGACCTGCTCCACCTCGGAGAGGAACATGTCGTGCGAGCCGAGCGAGATCACCCGCTTGACCCGGCAGCACAGGAACGCGGGCGCTTCCTCGAGCGCCGGGGCGGGGAAGCCCTCCACCGCGCGGGCGTGCAGCCCCGTCGCGGCGAATTTGTCGATGTCCCGCCCGCTCTTGACGCCGCAGAAGTCCGTCGCCTCGCAGAGCGAGCGGCCGATCAGGTTCAGGCAGAACGCGCCGGACTGGCGAATCTGCTTGTGCGAGTGGCGCTTGGGCTGGATGGACACGGAGACCATCGGCGGGGCGGAGTTGACCACGCCCGCCCACGCGATGGTGATGAGGTTGTCGCGGTCGTAGCCAGGCTCTGTACCCCGGCAGGAGAGCATGACCGCCGGGATGGGCGAGAGGAACGTACACGCGCCGATGGCGCGGAAGGATGAATCGGACATGGCGAAGACCTCCTGCGGTTGGGGATTGATGCGCAAGGCGACGCGCCCTCTCCGTCGCGGCTGCGCCGCGACACCTCTCCCATGGGGAGAGGCAAGAACAGTTCGCCCAGCGCTTCGGAGACGTGCGTATATACAGCATACAGCCACGGGCGCAAAAGAAGGACAATCATTTTAGCGTTTCGGAGACGGGTGCGGGCACCGCCCGCCGGCCACGGGCGCAAAAGAAGGATGATCTCCTTAGCTTTTCGGAGATAGGTGCGGGCACAGCCCGCCGCCGTCCGCGCAAGCGATGCGAAGGATCTCCTCGATCTGCGGCGGCTCGAGGCGCACGAAGTGCCCGGTCGCGCCGCCGACGACCTTGGCCGCCAGCGCGGGGATGTCCTCCGCGCGCGCGCCCAGCTCCGCAAAGGAGACCGGCATGCCCAGCGAGGAGAAGAACGCCCGCGTCGCGGCGATGCCCGCGCGCGCGACGGCGTCGGGATCGGCCGGGTCGTTGGGCACGCGCCAGACATTGACGGCGAAGCGGACAAAGCGCGCCACGTCGTGGCGGTAGACGTAGCGCATCCACGCGGGGAAGACCACGGAGAGGCTCTCGCCGTGCGCGCAGTCGTACAGCGCGGATAGCTCGTGGCCGATCTGATGGCTGGCCCAGTCCTGCTCGCGGCCCACGCCCACCGAGTTGTTGTGCGCGAGCATGCCCGCCCACATCAGCGTCGCGTGCGATTCGTAGTCCGTCGCATTCTCCATCGCGCGCGGCGCGGCGTCGATGATCGCGCGCAGCAGCGCCTCGGCCAGCTCGTCGGTCAGGGCGACGTCCGGCGTGTTGGTGAAGTAGCGCTCCAGAATGTGCGCCATCATGTCCGTCGCGCCGCAGGCGAGCTGGTGGCGCGGCAGGGTGAAGGTCAGCTCGGGATTGAGGATCGCAAAGCGCGGGCGGTGCAGCTCCGAATTGAGGCCGCGCTTGAGCATGCCGCGCTCCTGCGTGATGACCGAGGACGCGCTCCCCTCGCTGCCCGCCGCCGGGATGGTCAGCACGCAGCCGTGCGGCAGCGCGCGCTCGAGCGGGGCCTTGCGCGCGAAGAAGTCCCAGAAGTCGCCGTCGTAGAGCGCGCCGTCGGCGATGGCCTTCGCCGTGTCGATGGCGCTGCCGCCGCCGATGGCCAGCACGAAATCGATGCCCGCGCGGCGGCAAAGCTCGACGCCCGCGTAGACGAGGTCGCTGCGCGGATTGGGCCGCACGCCGCCCAGCGTCTCATAGGCGACGCCCGCCTGCTTGAGCGAGGAGAGCACCTGATCGAGCAGGCCGCTGCGCTTCGCGCTGCCGCCGCCGTAGACGACGAGCGCGTGCGTGCCGCCGCAGGCGGCGACCAGCTCGCCCGCGCGCGACTGCGCGCCCCTGCTGAAGACGAAGCGCGTCGGCGCGCAAAACTCAAAGTCCAGCATGAAAACCCTTCCTTTCGCGGGGCGCAGCCATGTCGTCGGCGCGCGCCGGTTTTTCTCTGTCGCCTCTATCATACCTGCCCGCGCGCGCAAAAGCAACACAAAATTTTCCGGCATTGGGATGAAACGGCAGGGCGGCATCGTCATATAACTGAAACCCTCGAAGGAAACGGAGAAGCGCCCGGGGAAGCGGTTGCATATCGTTTCCAAAGGTGCTAAAATATCGGGGAAAGAGAAGGCCGCTCCGCGGCGGCCAAAGCGACCAAAGACAGAACCGGAGAAGCAAACCAAGACGAAATGAAAACGCATGGATCGGAGGGAATGATGATGAAGAGGATCGGAGCGAAGCGCGCCCTCGCCCTGCTGCTGTGCGCGGCGCTGTGCCTGAGCGGCGGAAGCGCCGCATGGGCCGAGGAGCTGACGCCCGCCGAGCCGGCGCCCACGCGGTTTTCCGCGAGGGTCGAGGGCGGGGAAAACCGCATCGAGGTCACGATCGAAGGGGCCGCGCAGCTCGACGTGCGCGTCGGCGTGCTGGACGCGCAGAGCAAGGAGCATCCCGAGCTGTACGCCAAGACCCTGACCGGGAACGGCAAGGCGGTCTTTGAAGACGTGCCCGCCGGGACGTATTGGGTGCGCGCGGCGTATGCGAAAAAGGCGGAGGGCATCGACCCCGTGACGGTGCAGGACGTCGCCGTCACCGCCCCGCAGGCTGCCCCGCAGGTGGAGCCGCAGGCCGAGCCGCAGGTAGAGCCGCAGACGATGGATCTTCCGCAGATCGATCCGCAGCCAAACGATCTGCCGCAGATTGATCCGCAATCGAACGATCTTTCGCAGATCGATTCGCAGAGCGGCGAGGGCGGCGGCCCGAACGCCAATGCGTGGAACCCCGTGAAGATCGACGCGTGCGAGGCGGGCGCGGACTACGTCGCCGTCACCGTGACGGCGGACGCGATGCCCGTGACCGTGACGCTCTCCGGCGAGGGCGGCGCGCAGCCGCAGACCCTGCAGCAGGGCAGCGGCACGGTGACGTTCTCCTCCCTCGCGGCGGGCGTGTACGCCGTCACCGCCGACTATAGCATTCCCGTGATCGGCCTGTCCCCGGCGAGCAGCGGGCCGCTGACCATCGCCGGGAGCGAGCCGCAAAATACGCAGCAGGGCGAGCCGCAGAACCAGAGCGAGCAGCAGAGCGCGCCGCAGAGCGACGCCGGGACGCCGCCCAACCGCGTCGTCATCGAGGAGACCACCGCGACGGAGGACAGCGTGACCGTTCGCGTGACGGCGGACAACCGGGAAGTGACCGTGTCGATCTCCGGCGCGAGCGCCGCGAAGCCGCAGACCCTGCCGCAGGGCAGCGGCAGCGTGACCTTCACGGGCCTTGCCGCGGGCGATTATGCGGTGACGGCCAACTATACGATTCCGGATATCCGCGTCGAGGCGGCGACGGCGAGCGTCACCGTCGGCACGCCCAAAGAACCCGCCGCGCCCGCGCAGTTTGCCGCGCAGGTCAAGTGCGGCGCGGGCGTCGTGAACGTGGTCGTAAGCGGCGGCAACCGTCCGATCGTCGTGAAGCTGACGAAGGACGGCGCGGACGCGGGCAGCCGGACGCTGGAGAGCGGCGAGGGCGTCGCGTCGTTTGGCGATCTCGACGCCGGGGATTACGTCGTGACGGTCGATTACGAGACGCCCGTGGAGGGCATCGAGGCCCACGCGGAGCCTGTGACCGTGATCGAAAAGCAGCCGGATACCGAGGCGGATCCGCCGCAGTTCACGGTGGACGCCGTGGGCGGCGCGGGCTTTGTGACCGTGAAGGTCTCCGGCCACACGAAGCCCGTGACCGTGACGCTCTCCACCTCCGTGACGATCGCCGCGCCCATCGCGCTGTCGGACGGCGCGATGCCGATCGCGCAGCAGATTGACGCGGGCGAGAGCGAGACGACGTTTACCGGCCTCTCCGCCGGGAATTACACCGTGACCGTCGATTACGCCGAGCCGGTGGGCAGCGTGAACGCGGTGACGAAGACCGTCTCCGTGACCGAGGCCGAGGATCCGAAGGACAAGGCGATCACGGCGAGCGCCACGGCGCAGGCGGGCAGCATCTCCGTGACCGTGAAGGCGGCCGCGCAGGCCGTGGGCGTCGCGCTCCTCAAGGATGGAAAGGAAATCGTCGCGCAGCAGATTCCGGAAGGCTCCGGAACCGTCTCCTTCTCGATGCTGGAGGCCGGAACGTACACGGTGCGGGTCGATTACCTCGTGCCCGTGACCGGCGTGGATGCCGTGGTGATCGAGAACGTCGTCGTGCCGGAGGCGCAGCCCACGGCACTGCCCATCGTGCTGACCGCCACGGGCGGCGCGGACAGCGTGACCGCGACGGTCACCTCCGCCAGCCTGCTGCCCATCGACGTGACGCTGCTGCTGGGCGAGGCCGCGCAGGGCAAGAAGACCATCGCGGGCGGCGTCGGCAGCGTCGTCTTTGAAGGCGTCCCCGCCGGAACGTACAGCGTGCTGGCCGAGTATTCGCCCGCGCAGAGCGGCGTTTCCGCCACCGCGGTCGGGCAGATCGTCGTGACGGGCAAGCCCGCCGCGATCGTGATCGCCAAGGTCGAGGGCGGCGAAAACCAGCTCACCGTCACCGGCACCGCGCAGCCGAACAGCGACGTGACCTTCACCACCGAACCCGCCAGCGCCACGCTCATCGCGCATGTGGACGCAAACGGCAACTACTCCGTCACCATCACGGCGGCGGCGGGCACCTACACCGCGGTGAACGCCCAGTATGTCGGCGACGCGTCCAGCAAGGTCACGAGCAAGGGGAGCTACGTCGTCACCGCGCCGCCCGTCGCGCCCGACCTGACCGTCGATCCCATCACGCCGGAGAGCCTCACCGTGCTGGCCAAGACGACCCCCGGCACGATGGTCAACCTCGGCACGAGCGATTACGGCCAGACGCTGATCGCCGACAGCCGCGGCATCCTGCGCTATTCGCTGCCGCACAACTACGGCAAGGGCACGGTCGTCACCTTCACCATCTTCTACGGCAAGGACAACAAGCAGACGGCGCAGAAGACCGTCACCGTGCAGGGCGCGCCCTCCTATGAGCTGCTCAAGCGCGGCAAGAAGAGCGAGCGCGTCTACCGCCTCACCAAGCGGCTGGCCGAGCTGGGCTATCCCGTCAGCGCGACCTATTCCTACACCGACTCCGTCGTCGCCGCCGTGCGCCTGTTCCAGGCGGCCAACGGCCTCTCCGTGGACGGCATGGCCGGGCAGCTCACGCAGACCGCGCTCTACTCCGTCGGGGCCATCGGCTACGGCGAGGGCACGATCTATCCCACGCTGGTGCGCGGCGACCGGGGCATGGCGCTCATCTACACGCTGCAGCAGCGCCTCAAGGATCTGGGCTACTACACCATCCGCGTGGACGGCATCTTCGGCAGCGGCACGCAGCGCGCCGTGCGCGAGTTCCAGCGGCGCAACGGCCTCACCGTCACCGGCAAGGCCGACAACGCCACCCAGCAGCTGCTCTACTCCTCCGCGGCCAAGGCGGCCGACACCTCCGGCGGCGGCGTGTACGGCACGCTGACGCGCTCCGGGCGCTACCAGTCCGCCGTGGTGCCGATGCAGCGCAGGCTCAAGGAGCTGGGCTACTATGCGGGTTCCGTGGACGGCTACTTCGGCAGCCAGACCTATCGCGCCGTGCGCAACTTCCAGAGCCGCAACGGCATCTCCGTCACCGGCAAGGCCGACCCGTACACGCAGCAGGTGCTCTATTCCGCCGACGCGAGGGCGGCCTCCGGCTCCTCCTCTAGCAGCGGCACGGGTTACCGCCTGCTCTACTGGGGCTGCAAGGGCGATGCGGTGAAGAAGCTGCAGCAGGCGCTGCTCGACAAGGGCTACAGCGTCGTGCGCACCGCGGACGGCATCTTCGGCAAGTGGACCTACGACGGCGTGCGCGCCTACCAGAAGGATCACGGCCTCGCCGTGGACGGCATCGCCGGAAAGGACACGCAGAACTCCCTCTACGGCACCAATTACTGATCGCGCGACGCGGGGCGGCCCAAAGGCCGCCCCGCTGAAATTTGCCGTTCCCTGCAATTTTTCCGCGCGTCCTTCGTCTAATAGAGAGAACCCCAAACGCGAAAGGAAAGCGACGCTATGAAACGATGGACGCCCGCGCTTTGCCTGCTGCTCGCGCTGCCGCTCCTCGCGGCGCGCGCGCCCCGGGCCTGCGCGCAGATCGACCTCATCCTCACGCCCGAACCGATGCTCGCGCCCGTGCCGACGCCCACACCCGCCAACGACCCGAACGAGACGCGCCCGCCCGCGCCCGCGGGGCCGCTGCCCGCCGTCGCCGCGCCGGCAGCGATCGACGGCACCGTGCCGCTCTTTGAGGCGGCGGATGAAGACAGCCGCGTGCTGATGGAGTATTACGCCGGCGCGCGGCTCTCAGCGCTGCGCCCCGTCGGCGACGGGCTTTGGCGGGTACAGGCGGGCGTCAAGGGCGCGAGCGTGATCGGCTACATGCGCGAAGGCGACCTGCGCTTCGGCGCGGAGGCGCAGCGCCATGTGCGGCCCGCGTACATGGAGCTGGAATTCAACCGCGAGGCCCCGGTCTACGCCTATCCCGACACGGCCTCGCCGGTGATCGGCCGCTGCGTTCCGGAGAAGGTCTACTATGCGATGAGCCGCACGGACGACAAGTGGGTGCAGCTCTTTCTGCCGCCGGTCGAGCATGGCCGCGAGCAGGAGGATCGCATGACCTGCGGCTTCGTCTACATGGTGACGGGGCTGGGGCGCGGCTACTGGAACGAGATGAACGAATGGACGGTGGACGCGCTGCCGGGCGAGCTGACGGACGAGGCCATCCGCATCCGCGCGGCGGCGTGCCTGCGGGAGCGCCTGATCGACGGCGCGGACGATTCCTTTTCGCCGCACTGGAGCGATCCGAAGGCGATCCTGTCCTGCGCGTTCGGGCAAAACGCCCGCGTGATGGTGATCTGCGTCTCGTATCGCAACGAGGAGCCGGCGGTGGCGTGCTATCGGGCGTACTTCTGGGCGGAAGAGCAGGACGATCAGCTGGTGTATTCGCTGTACCTGCCGCAGGGGGAAAACGAGGAGCGCGTCACGGAGCTGATCGACTGGCGCTCCTACCATTCCGGCTGGATTTGACGCGCTTTACACGCGGCGCGCGCCGTGCTATGATAGAGCCACCTGAACCCAAAGGAGGACGCGCGCGTGAAAAACCCGAACATTCCGGCGTGGGCCGAGGCGATCGATTCCTATGCGCCGCGCGACGCGCGGGAGGCCGCCGAGCGCGAGCAGATCCTGCTGCTGATCGAGCGGGAGGGCGAGCGGCTGCTGCGGCGGGAGTGTGCCTACGCGCACATGACCGCGTCGTCGGTGATCGTCAGCCGCGACCGCACGCGCACGCTGATGGCGTATCACCGCATCTACGACAGCTGGGCGTGGACGGGCGGCCACTGCGACGGCGACGGCGATTTTTACGCCGTGGCCCTGCGCGAGGCCGAGGAGGAGACGGGCATCACGGGCCTGACGCCTGTGTGGCCCGGCATCGCATCGCTGGAGATTTTGCCCGTGTGGGCGCATGTGCGGCGCGGCGAGCAGGTGCCCAGCCATCTGCATCTCAACGTATCCTACCTCTTTGAGGCGGACGACGCGCTGCCGCTGCACGCCGCCGAGCGCGAAAACAGCGCCGTGGGCTGGCTGCCCATCGCGCAGCTTTCGGACTATGTGAGCGAAGCGCCGATGCTCCCCATCTACGAGCGGCTGCTGCGCAGGGCGAACGATTGACGATTCATTTTGGTTATCATCCGAGAAACCTTGTGTAACGCCCACAAATCGGTTATACTGTCACCAATGAAAGAGGGTGGGGAAGACCCCATCGGCGATCATCCCTCAGCAAAGGAGGCCACGCTATGATCACCCGCTTTGTGACGAAGGACGCGCACGTCCCCAACGCCGTTCAGGAGACCATGAACAAGCGCATCCATCAGCGCATGGACGCCTATTTCCGCGACGAGGCCGTGGACGCGACGGTCATCACCGTGCGCATCACCGAACAGAAGAACACCTATAAGGTCGAGGTCACGATGCCCTACATGGGCCACACGCTGCGCACCGAGAATCAGGAGCGCGATCTGTCGCTGCCCGCGCTCGATAAGGGCGTGGACGTGATCGAGCGCCAGATGAAGAAATTGCGCACCCGGCTGGGCCGCGACCTGCGCAAGAAGCCCGAGCCTGCGCCCGACGTCGCGGCGGATGCGCCCGACGAGGAGGAGGAGCAGGTTGTGCGCGTGAAGCGCTACTCGGCCAAGCCGATGAGCGTGGAGGACGCCGTGCTGGAGATGGATCTGCTGGGCCACTCCTTCTACATGTTCACCAATCAGGAGACCGGGATGGCCGCGACGGTTTACCGCCGCAAGGACGGCGGCTGTGGCCTGATCGAGCTGGAATAATTGCTGGAATAATCGAACGCGAGCGCGCGCGGGCAGCCGCGCGCGGCAAGGAAAGGGGCGATCTCCCATGCAGAAGAAGACGAAGCTCCTCGTGGCCGTGATCGTGGTCGCGCTGATCGTGGTTCTTGCGCTGATCTCGATGACGCGCGAGGGAAGCGACGCGGCGCAGGCGACGCCCGTCCCGGCCGACACGGCCGCCCCGGAGCCGACGCCCGCGCCGACCGACGCCCCGCAGCAGAGCGAGGCCCCGGCGACGGAAGCGCCGCAGGCGACAGAGGATCCCGACGCGTCCGGCGAGGACGTGTACGAGGGCGCGCTGGCTGGGAAGACCGAGGAGGAAATCGGCCGCATGGCGCTTGAAGAAGAGGGCGCGAAGGTCAGCGACGACGCGGGCGAGCAGCCCGTGGACTGACCCGCCCCGCTGGCGGCCTCCCGCAAGGGAGGCCGCTCAGCTTGCCAAAGGCGTTCTTCCTCCCCGCAGGGGAGGAAGAAATCTCCTCATCATTTCAATGATGATTGCGTTTTTCTGTCATGCGTCACCGAGCGCTGCAAAGGAAACCGGCTTTGGGCGGGCCGGCGGCGGTAAGCGGGGAGGCCGCGCTTTCCCGCGAAGCAGGCGCGTCTGAGGCGCACACGCTTTTTTCGGAAATTGCAAAAAACGGTTGACAAAACCCGGCCCATCGTGTATCATAGTTCATGTCGCCGCGCCGTCGGCTCGGCGATATGTGGGTCCGAAGGGCGGGCCGCAAACGGCTGGGAGCATAGCTCAGCTGGGAGAGCATCTGCCTTACAAGCAGAGGGTCACAGGTTCAAGCCCTGTTGTTCCCACCAATTTCATGGTTACGGCGCGGTAGTTCAGTCGGTTAGAATGCCAGCCTGTCACGCTGGAGGTCGAGGGTTCGAGCCCCTTCCGCGTCGCCATCTTATGCCTTGGTAGCTCAGTCGGTAGAGCAGAAGACTGAAAATCTTCGTGTCGGTGGTTCGATTCCGCCCCAAGGCACCATCCCTGCGGTAGTAGCTCAGTGGTAGAGTGCCACCTTGCCAAGGTGGATGTCGCGAGTCCGAATCTCGTCTACCGCTCCACGGCGCCATAGCCAAGTGGTAAGGCAAAGCTCTGCAAAAGCTTTATTCTCCAGTTCGAGTCTGGATGGCGCCTCCAAATCTCGCAAAACCGTTGCAGCACAGCGGTTTTTTTTATTGTCTTTAAGAGGCGCATCATCAAAAGAGCGCCGCAAAATGCGGCGTCTCAAAACAAAAAACTTGCGGCCTCGTGCGCAAAAGAACGATACTCAACTTCCTATTTCGGAGATGGGTGCGGGCACGGCCCACCGCCGCCCGCAGGCGGCGTCCCACACTCCCTAAAACCTCCGGCCTCGTGCGCAAAAGAAGGATAGGCCTTGTTTGAAAAATAGTGAAGCATAGTGCTATTTCAACAAAACGGAAATAGCACCAATGTAAACGAAAGCA
>CANRLC010000031.1 GCA_947631405.1 uncultured Clostridia bacterium
CCATGGCGAAGCAAAAATTTGAGCGCACGAAGCCGCATGTGAACATCGGCACGATCGGGCACGTCGACCACGGCAAGACGACGCTGACGGCAGCGATCACGATGGTGCTGAGCACCTTCGGCGAGGCGCAGGCGATGAAGTACGACGACATCGACAAGGCGCCGGAGGAGAAGGCGCGCGGCATCACGATCAACACGGCGCATGTGGAGTACGAGACGAAGAACCGCCACTACGCGCATGTGGACTGCCCGGGCCACGCGGACTATGTGAAGAACATGATCACGGGCGCGGCGCAGATGGACGGCGCGATTCTGGTGGTGTCTGCGCCGGACGGGCCGATGCCGCAGACGCGCGAGCACATTCTGCTGGCGCGACAGGTGGGCGTGCATTATATCGTCGTGTTCCTGAACAAGACGGATATGATGGACGACGAGGAGCTGCTGGAGCTGGTGGAGATGGAGATCCGCGAGCTGCTGAACAGCTATCAGTTCCCGGGGGACGACATTCCGATCATCCGCGGGTCTGCGCTGAAGGCGCTGGAGTACATCCAGAACGGCGGAACGGATCCGACGAACGAGCCGTGCTGCAAGTGCATCTTTGACCTGATGGAAGCGGTGGACAGCTACATTCCGACGCCCGAGCGCGAGACGGACAAGCCGTTCCTGATGCCGGTTGAGGACGTGTTCTCGATCACGGGCCGCGGCACCGTGGCAACGGGCCGCGTGGAGCGGGGCGTGGTGAAGGTATCCGACCCGGTGGAAATCGTGGGCCTGCAGGACAAGCCAAAGTCCACGGTGGTGACGGGCGTGGAGATGTTCCGCAAGCTGCTCGATCAGGCGGAGTCCGGCGACAACATCGGCGTGCTGCTGCGCGGCATCCAGAGGAACGAAGTGGAGCGCGGTCAGGTGCTTGCGAAGCCGGGTTCGATCCATCCGCACACGCATTACATGGGTCAGGTGTACGTTCTGACGAAGGAAGAGGGCGGCCGCCATACGCCGTTCTTCAACGGGTATCGCCCGCAGTTCTACTTCCGGACGACGGACGTGACGGGCAGCATCAAGCTGCCGGACGGCGTGGAGATGGTGATGCCGGGCGACAACGTGGACATGGAATGCACGCTGATCACGCCGATCGCGATGGACGAGAAGCTGCGCTTCGCTATCCGCGAGGGTGGCCGCACGGTGGGTTCCGGCGTCGTGACGAAGATCATCGAGTAAGCCGAGAGGCAAGGAAAAAGAGAGGGTCGCGCGAGCGGCCCTCTTTTTATGCGGCGGGCGGGGAATCGCGCGCGAAGCGAGGAAGGGAGTCCGAGGGGCTGGCCCCTCGGGCGGGTCTGGGCGGCAGCCCAGCGTATCCAGAAAAAAAGCAGTCCGGCAGCGAACGCTATGCGTTCGCGTTCCCGGACAAGAAAAGTCGCGGATAAGAGGCTGTTGAGCTACGCCGCCTGCGGGCGGCGGGAGAGCGCCGCGCTGCGGCGCGGGGCGGGCGATGCCCGCACCCAGTTCCGAAAAGCGTTTTCGGTTATCGTGCTTTGGCGCACGAGGCCGAAGGTTTTTTCGTTTTCCTGGATTGAGGAGTAGTACAGATCGCCTTTCTCCCCCTCCAGGGGAGAAAAGGCTTCTTTGACAGACTGACGGGGCCGTCAGGCCGGCAATCCTGCCAACCTGACGGCCCCGTGACGTTTGCTTTTTCGGCGCGAGGGAATCAGCGCTCCACGCGGCCGGAGCCGGAACCCTTCATGAGGCTCTCGACTTCCTTGACGCTGACGCGGTTGAAGTCGCCCGAGATCGTGTGCTTGAGGCAGGAGGCCGCCACGGCGAACTCCAGCGCCTCGGCCTGCGTCTTGTAGGTGTTCAGGCCGTAGATGAGGCCGCCGCCGAAGGAGTCGCCGCCGCCGACGCGATCGACGATGTCGGTGATCGCATACTTGCGGGAGACGTAGAACTCCTTGCCGTCGTAGATGCACGCGGCCCAGTAGTTGGTGTCCGCGCTCTTGGACTCGCGCAGCGTGATCGCCACGGTCTTCAGGTTCGGGTAGAGATCCATCGCGGTCTGGGCGATGGTCTTGTAGACGTCGCGGTCAAGCTCGCCGCTCTCCACGTCGGACTTAGCGGAGATGCCCAGCGACTTCTGGAAGTCCTCCTCGTTGGCGATGGCGACGTCCACATACTTCGTGATCTCGCTCATCACTTCCTTGGCTTCCTTGCCGTACTTCCACAGGTTCTTGCGGTAGTTGAGGTCGCAGGAGACGGTCAGCCCCATCTCCTTGGCGGCCTTCACCGCGGCGAGGGACAGGTCGGCGGCGGACTGGGAGATCGCCGGGGTGATGCCGGTGATGTGGAACCACGTCGCGCCCTTGAAGATCGCCTTCCAGTCGAACAGGTCGGCCGGGGCCTTGGCGATGCACGAATCCGCGCGGTCGTAGATGACCTTGGACGGGCGCTGGTTGGAGCCGGTCTCCAGGAAGTAAATGCCCATGCGGCCTTCCGTCAGCTTGACGCCGGACACGTCCACGCCGAAGCCGCGCATCTCGCGCAGGCAGGCCGTGCCGATGTCGTTATTGGGCAGGGCGCTCACGAACGCGGCGTCCATGCCGTAGTTGGCGAGCGAAACGGCCACGTTGGCCTCGCCGCCGCCAAAGGTGGCCTCCAGAGACGGGCTTTGGAAGAAGCGCTCCAGCGCGGGGCTTTTCAGGCGAAGCATGATCTCGCCGAGGGTTACGATACGAGCCATAGGGTATCACTCCTTTATCAAGCGGAACTCCCGCGCGCGGGATCGCGCGCGGTGTTTTCCTTCCCTCCGATTATACACGAGGGCGCGCGGCAAATCAAGACAAAGCCGCAAGATTTGACAATTCCCGCGTCACGCGTCCATGCGCGCGATCACGCGCAGCACGTTCGCCGCGCAGAATTGCAGGTCGGCGAGCGTCACCGTGTAGCCGTCCACGGGGCTTTCGGTCTTCACCGCCTCCACGATGTCGTCCACGTTCTTCTGGCAGCCGGGCATCTGCACGTCGTTTCCGGCGACGATGCAGCCCGCCGACGAGGAGATCGTGTACTTGCTGGGCGCGCCGGTGAACGCGGGCACGTCCTGCGAGGTGAACCAGTCCGTCATCACGAAGCCGTCAAAGCCCCACTCCCCGCGCAGCACGGTATCCAGCAGCGCGCGGTGGTTCGCCGCGTGGATGCCGCACACCAGATTGTAGGAGGACATGACCGACAGCGGCTTCGCCTCGCGCACGGCGATCTCAAAGCCCCGCAGGTAGATCTCGCGCAGCGCGCGCTCGCTGAGGATGGAGTTGGAGAAGTTGCGGTTGTTCTCCTGATTGTTGCAGGCGAAGTGCTTGATCGTCACGCCGCGGCCCGGGTGGCGCTGCACGCCGCGCGAGATGGCGGCGGCGGTGCGCCCGGAGAGCAGCGGATCCTCGGAGTAATACTCAAAGTTGCGGCCGCAGAGCGGGTTGCGGTGGATGTTGAGCGCGGGCGCGAGCCACAGATCCACGCCGAAGCGCTCCATCTCCTCGCCCACCATGTCGCCCATGGTCTCAAGCAAGCTGTCGTCCCACGTCTGCGCCAGCGACCAGCCGATCGGGATCGCCGTGCAGTACTGGTAGTAGTGCTTGGCGTCCGGCCCGGCGGCGGAGAGATGCGGCAGGATGTTGCCCTCGGCGTCCACAGCGAAGTGCGGCGTGAGGCGCAACCCTGCGGGGCCGTCGGCGAGGATGAGCGGGCGGATGCCGCGGCTGCCAAGCAGCTTGCCGGTGGTGTCGCCCGCCGCGCCCGGCACCGAGCGCGACGCCTCGCCCACGAAGTTTTGGAATTCGTCCACGCGCAGCGTGCCCACGCACAGGTCGGCCATCTCCTCGACGGTGAGCTGCGCGGTCAGCTCCTCGACGCTCGCGCGACCGGCGCGCACGTCGTCCATCGTCAGCTTCTCCGGCTTGTCGCAGGTCATCGTCTCGCGCGCCGCGTGAACGGGCGTCTCGCAGGCGATCTTGTCCGCGTCGAGCGCGAGGGTGAACGGCGCGGCGACGTCCTCCGTATCGTGTACAGGCGCGGTCATGTCCGGTGCGGCGGGCGCGATGCCGAACAGGCGCGACAGCCGCGCGGTCTCCACCGTCCGATCGAGCGTCAGCGCGACGGCGGGCTGGGCGCTCTGCGAATCCGCGCCCACGCGCAGCAGAGTGCGCCCAGCCTCCAGCAGGTATGCCGAATGGGCCTCGCTGTAGGAGGCGATGTCCGCGAGCGCGAAGGAGAGCGTCAGCGTCTCCTCCTCGCCGGGGGCGAGCAGGCGCGTCTTGGCGTAGGCGGCCAGCACGCGCTCCGGCTTGTCCAGCGTCCCCGCGGGCGCGGACGCGTAGAGCTGCGCGACCTCGCGGCCCGCGTAGCGATCGCCCGCGTTGCGCACGCGCACGCGCACCTCGACGCGGTTGCCGTCCTCCGTGAGCGCCGCGCCGAGCGTCTCCATCTCAAAGCGCGTGTAGGACAGGCCGTAGCCGAAGGGGTAGATCAGCTTCACGCCGAAGGAGCTGAAGTAGCGATAGCCGACGTAGATGCCCTCGCCATACGGCTCGTCGTCGAGATCGCCGTCGTTGCTGCTAAACGTGGCGGAGGAGGGATAATCCTCGTAGCGGGCGGCCCATGTGTCGGACAGCTTGCCGGAGGGCGTCACGCGACCCGTGATCACGTCCGCGAGTGCCTGCCCGCCGATGTTGCCCAGCTGGCCCATCAGCAGCAGCGTGCCCAGCCCCGCCACCTCTTGCAGCTCGGAGAGATCCATCACCGCGCCCACGTTCAGCACCACGATCACATGCGCGTAGCCCTTGCCCAGCGCGCGCAGGTTTTGCAGCTCCTCCTCAAAGAGGCGGTAATCGCCGCGCCCGGAGTGTCTGTCCGCGCCCTCGCCGGAATTGCGGGAGATGACGTAGATCGCCACGTTGGCGTTGGAATCGGCCACATCGTCGCTGGTCACGGGCACGGGCGGCACCATCGCAAACGGGTGTCCCATCTCGATGGCGACGGGCGGCGCGCCGGTCTCCTTCGATTTTTCCTCGATGTAGCGCGTGTGCTCCGCCTTCGCTGTGTCGTAGGCGGCGTCGTAGCGGTTCAGCCACGCCTCGGTCGCGATGGTGAAGCCAGCCTCCTTGAGGCCCTCCTCGACGGTCACGCTCGTGCGCGTGTACACGTCGCCCGAGCCGGTGCCGCCCTTGATGGTCTTGCGCGCGCCCGTGCCGTAGAGCGCGACGCGGCAGGGGGCAAGCGGCAGCACGCCGTCGTTTTGCAGCAGCACCACGCAGTCTCCCGCGAGGCTGCGCGCCGTTTCCGCATGGCGCAGCTCCTGCGCCGTCACGTCCGGGGTTGGGGATGCGAAGATCTTGGTCATGGGGCGTTCTCCTTTCGTGCGGTAGAAATGATAAAGACAAATCGTTGACAGGATGAAGGGCGCGGCGTTTTTACGGGGTCGCCTTGCCGCCCTGTATCCGTTCGCGCATGCATATGCCAAACGGCGTGCCCGCCGTTCCGGCCAATCCGGTCTCGCGCAGCGAGGCGTCCATCCGCTCGCCGACGTCGCGCATCGCCAGCACGACCTCGTCCGGCGGCACGGCGGAGCGGATGCCCGCGAGCGCCATGTCGGCGCTCATCATCGCGATCATCGCGCCCGCCGCGTTGCGCTTGACGCACGGCACCTCGACCAGACCGGCGACCGGATCGCACACGAGGCCCAGCAGGCTCTTGAGCGCGATGGCCGCCGCGTGGCAGACCGCCTGCGCGTCGCCGCCGCCCAGATAGCACAGCGCGCCCGCGGCCATCGCGCTGGCGGAGCCGATCTCCGCCTGACAGCCGCCCTCCGCGCCGGAGATCGACGCCTGCGTCGCGATCGCCTGCCCGATGGCCCCGGCGACGTACAGCGCGCGCACGACGTCCTCGTCGCGCAGCCCCTCCCGCCGCTGGTAGGGCAGCAGCACGGCGGGCAGCACGCCGCAGCTCCCCGCCGTCGGCGCGGCGACGATGCGCTTCATGCAGGCGTTGCTCTCGCCCATCTCGATCGCCTGCGCGATCACCTCGCCCACGAAGGGGCCGCACACGCCGCCCCGCTCCCGCGCGTAGCGGCGCATGCGCGCGCCGTCTCCGCCGGCCATGCCGCTGCCGGAGCGCAGCGTCGGGTCGTAGCCCGCCTGCGCGCGGCGCATCGCCTCAAGCAGCGCGCCCATGCGCGAGAGCGAGTCCTCGCGCGTCGCGCCGCGCTCGCGGCAGTCGTCCTCCAGCACGGCCTCAAAGAGATCGCGCCCCTCGCCCGCGCGCGCGAGCTCCTCCAGCGTCTGCATGCAAAGCCCCCTTCGGCCGATGGTTTTTTGCTAAAGCGCCCGCCGCGCGTCCAGATAGGTTACGGAAAAGACGCCCTCGATCGCCCTCAGCCGGGCGAGGCCCTCTCCGGCCACGGGCTTGTCGATCTCCAGCACCATCACGGCGCTGCCGCCGGGGTGGTCGCGGTACAGGCGCATGGTCGCGATGTTGACCTCCTCCCCGGCGAGGATGCCCGTCACGTCGCTGACGCAGCCGGGCTGGTCGCGGTTCTGCACGATCAGCGTGGGCAGCTCGCCCGAAAAGAGCACGGACAGGCCGTTCATCTCCACGACTTCGATGCGCCCGCCGCCCAGCGAGCTGGCCGTCATGTCCAGCGTCTCGCCGTCCGCCGCCTCCACATGCAGGCGCGCGGTGTTGGGATGCTCGCCGCGCAACGGCTCCTCGCCGAAGGACACGTCCATCCCCGCCTCGCGGGCCAGACGCGGGCTGTCCGGAATGCGCTCGTCGTCGGGCTCCATCCCCAGCAGCCCCGCGATCAGCGCGCGGGGCGTGCCGTGACCGCGGCCCGTCGCCGCGAAGGAGCCGCACAGCGCGATGTGCGCGCGCCTCGGCGTGCCGCGCCCGAGCAGCGCGCGCGCCGCCAGCCCGATGCGCACCGCGCCTGCCGTGTGCGAGCTGCTGGGGCCGACCATCACCGGGCCGAGGATGTCGAACAGGTTCATGGCCGCCTCCTTCGCGCTTTGGGTCGTTCGTCCCTTCTATCATAGCAGAAATCCGCCGCCGATTCAATGCGCTTGTTTCCCGGCCCGCACAAAATCGCGTTTTCCCCTTTGAAAATCCGCCGCGATGCGGTACAATAGGGGGAGAACGTCACGTCAGGAGCGATCAGCCTTCATGTTCTTTCCCGAAAGCGGCGAGGGCCGCGATCTCATCGTCTTCGATCTGGAGTGGAACCAGAGCAGTTATACGCCCAACCACCGCATGCCGCACGAGATCATCGAGATCGGCGCGTGCCGGGTGGACGCGCAGGGCCGCGTGACGGGCACGTTCAGCCGCATGGTGCGCCCGCGGCTCTACCGCAGGCTCGACAGGCACATCCGCTCCGTGACCGGAATCACCGAGCAGGAATTGTCGGAGGGCGACGCGTTCGCCGACGTGCTCGCGGACTTTTCCGCCTTCTGCGGGCCGGACGCCCTGACCGTCACCTGGGGGCCGGACGACTATCCCGTCCTGCGGCGCAACGCGGCCTTTTACGGCCTTCGCGCGCCGTTTGCCCCGCCGCTGGACGCGCAGCTCGTCTTCGGCTTCGCATGCCTCGGCGACGCGCACCGGCAGATGAACCTGCACGGCGCGCTGGAGACGCTCGCCCTCTCGCCGGACATGCCCGCGCACCGCGCCGTGTACGACGCGCAGTGCACGGCGGCGCTGCTTCCGGCGGTGGAGCGCGCCGTATCGGCGCTGACGCCGCAGGCGCGCGAGGAGCTTTTCGCGCTGCTCGACCGCGAGCGGCGCATCGCGGATTCGGCGCTGCGCTCCTCGCCCACGCGCCACCAGACGCACGCGCAGGCGCTGCGCGACCGCGCGGTGACGGCGGTCTGCTGCCCGGTCTGCGGGCGGGAGGCGGCGCTGACCACGCCGTGGTTTGACAGCGGGCGCGAGCGCTATCTGGCGCTGGCCGAGTGTCGCGAGCACGGCGTCTCCTGCGCGCAGCTCCACTTTAAGCGTGCCGCGTCGGGGCTGCTCATTATGCACCAGCGCGCGTATTTGGCCGCCGAGGCGGAGGCGCAGGACGTGCGCGCGCGCTACGCGGCGTATCTGGCCGAGCCGCCGCGCCACCGCCGCCGCGCCGGCGGGAAAAACCCGACTTGACATCGCGGCCATCTATGATACAATATAAGTGGATAAAAAGCGCAAAAGCGCGTCTTTTCGCGTGGAGCGCTTCGCGCCCGGGCGGCATGCGCAGGGCGCTTTCCCCATACATATCGTCATCTAAACCGCGCTAAAGGAGAACTGGAAACACATGGAAAACGGCAAAAAGGCGCGATACAACATCCTCATCGCGGACGATTCGGAGATGAACCGTGCGCTGCTCTCGGAGATTCTGTCGGACGATTACGACATCACCGAGGTCGAGAACGGCCAGCAGGCGGTGAACGTGCTGCTCGAGCGCGCGCAGGACTTCGCCATCGTGCTGCTGGACATCGTGATGCCGGTGATGGACGGCTTCGGCGTGCTGAGCGTCATGAGCCAGCACCAGCTCATCGAGGACGTTCCGGTCATCATGATCTCGGCGGAAAGCTCCCCCTCCTCGATCGACCGCGCCTACGACTACGGCGTGGCCGACTACATCAGCCGCCCGTTCGATCCCGCCGTCGTCCGCCGCCGCGTGAACAACACCATCCTGCTCTACGCCAAGCAGCGCAGGCTCGCCGACATGGTCGCGGAGCAGATTCACGAGAAGGAACGCAACATGCGGGTGATGATCTCCATCCTCAGCCACATCGTCGAGTTCCGCAACAGCGAGAGCGGCCTGCACGTCACGCACATTCGCGCGCTGACGGAGCTGCTGCTGCGCAGCCTCGCCGCGCGCACGGACGCCTACCGCCTGACGCCGGAGGAGATCCAACAGATCGGTCTGGCGTCGGCGCTGCACGACATCGGCAAGATCTCCATCCCCGACGAGATCCTCAACAAGCCCGGCCGCTTTACGCCGGAGGAGTTCGAGATCATGAAGGGGCACTCCGCCGCCGGCGCAGAGATGCTGCAAACGCTGCCCTTCTACCAGAACACGCCGCTGGTGCACACCGCCTACGAGATCTGCCGCTGGCACCACGAGCGCTACGACGGGCGCGGCTATCCCGACGGGCTCAAGGGCGACGAGATTCCGATCTCGGCGCAGGTCGTCGCGCTGGCCGACGTCTACGACGCGCTGACCAGCGAGCGCTGCTACAAGAAGGCGTTCACCCACGAGCAGGCGATTCAGATGATCCTCAACGGCGAGTGCGGCGCATTCAATCCGCTGGTGCTCGAGTGCCTGCACGACGTGGAGCCGATGATCCCGCAGGCGCTGCGCGACAGCGAGGCCCCGGAGGACGCGTCCGCCGCGCCCGCCCTACAGGAGCGGCTAGACGTGATCGCGCGGCTGCACGATCCGGAAATGATCGAGGAGCCGCTGCCGCCGGAGGGCTCTCCGGAGACGGGGCTCTCGCTCACGCGCGGGCAGGCCCGCTCGCTGATGGAGTACATCAGGCCCCTGTTTGACACGGTGCGGCTGGTGGATACGGACGCGATGACCCAGCTGTCCGTCAACGACGCGAACGAGATCGTCCACGAGCCGGCCACCTGCTACTGCGACTGGGGGCGCAACGCCCGCTGCGACAACTGCATCGCGGAAAAGGTCATCAGCGGCAAGCGGCGCGCGGCGAAGTTCGAGTTCTTCAACGACGAGATGTACCACGTCAACGCGATCTATGTGGAGCTGGAGGGCCGCCCCTGCTCGCTGGAGATGGTCTCGCAGGTGGACGACGAGATGCTCACCGGGGATCACGATCAGGATGAGCTGGTCAAGTCGATCAGCAACTACAACTCAAAGGTCTACACCGATTCGATGACGGGCGTCTACAACCGCCGCTACTTCGACGAGCAGCTCGCGCAGCTCAAGGATGTGGACGCGGTGATGTACCTCGACGTCAACAACTTCAAGCAGGTGAACGACACCTACGGCCACCAGACGGGTGATCTGGTGCTGATCGCGGTCAGCAATGCGATCAGCTCCTGCCTGCGCAGCACGGATCCCGTGGTGCGCTACGGCGGCGACGAGTTCTGCGTGGTCTTCCGCAGGATGCCGCGCGAGATGTTCGAGCTGAAGATGGCGCTCATGCGCGAGCGCCTCTCCCACGTCACGCTCAAGGATTACCCGAAGCTCACCTTCTCCGCGAGCCTCGGCGGCGCCTACGGCCCCGGCAGCACGACCGACCTCGTGCGCATCGCCGACGAGCGGATGTACAAGGAAAAGATGGTTCGCGCCGCGCTGCAGAAGGCGTAAAAAAAAGAGAGCGAGAAAAAGCGCCGGCGGCGCTTTTTCTCGTTGTGCGGTTCATGGTTGATCCAAGCAGGCGAACGCGGGAGTATGCCACTTTTCAGGAGCGACCCGCCCGGGATCGCTTCGCTTCCGGGCTGATTTTTACAATCGCTTCGCGATTGGGGGGTACGTTGGGGCTACCGCCCCAAACCCTGTCTGGGGACATTGTCCCCAGACCCCTACTTTCCCTTCTCCGGCTGCGGCGTGTCCTCCGGCGCGGCGGGCCTTTCCGCCTGCGTCCGGCGCAGCGCCTCGATCTCCTCCGGCGTCGCGGGGCGCATCGCGATCTCGTGCGCGTCGAAGCGCGTCTTGTCCCAGACGCTAAACGCGCGCAGCGTGTAGGCGTCCCGCAGCGCATCGACGCTCAGCGTCTGCGTCTGCGTGAAGCGGCGCGTGCCGTCTTCATCGACGCTCCCATCGACCTCGCCGCTGGCGGTCAGACCCTCCGGCAGGCGCTGCTTGTAGGGTTCGTCCGTCTCGATCGTCGGGTCGATGATCTCGAACCACAGCCCGTCGTCGGTCGTCTCGGCGTAGAGCGCCTCGTCGTCGATCGTCCCCTCGATGGTCACATACAGCTCCAGCGGCTTCACCTCGACGCTCACGCGCTCGACGGTGACGCCGACCTGCTCAAAGCGCGCCGGGGCGTCGCTTACAATCACCTGCGCGGCTTCGCCCTCGCCGCTTCGGACGGCGGCGGTCGCCGTGAGCGTGAACGGCGTGCGCGTCACGTCGTCCTCATACGTCCAGCTTCCGTCCGTCTCCACGGCGAACCCGCGCGTGACGGCGGTCATTTGCAGCGTGCGCTCCGGCTTATCCTCAGCGAACGTCTGCTCGACGAACAGCGTCAGCGTGCCGTCCTCGCCCAGCACCGCGTCCTGAGAGGCGACGCCGGGGCGCCCCTCCTCCTCGTCCTCGCAGGAGAGGTTGACGTCGTAGCCGCGGACGTAGCCGCGCTCGCGGCAGACGTCGGCGATGGTGCGTTTGTCGCTCTCATCCCACGCCGCGAGCGACGCGAGGTTTTGCCACAGGTCGTCGGGCGTGTTCATTGCGGCGGTCAGCAGCGTGTCCTCGTCCTGCGGCGCAAAGTCCACGGTCAGGCGCAGCGTGCGCCCGTCGTAATACATCTCCCGCACGGTCGTCGTGACGCCGTCCGCCGCGGTCGTCTCCTCCATCGTCTGCACAAAGCTTTCGGCGTCCTCCGGGATGGAGATCCCGGCGCGGCGGCCGATAAAGTCGAGCATCCCGGCGCGGCCCGCGGCCAGCGCCACGCCGCACAGCAGCACGCCGATCAGCGCGACGGCCAGCGCGGTCAGTCCCTTTTTCCTCATGACGGTCTCTTCCTTTCCCCGCATCGCGTCGAGCGTCCGGCGGCGCAGCGCCGGGCCGACGCGCACGCCGGACATCTCCTCGCGGAGCCGATGGGCCAGATGGTCGTCCCTCATCGCGTCATTCCTCCTCGGCGAGCGCGCGCGCGAGCATCGCCCGGGCGCGGCGCAGTCTGGTCGATACGGTCGATTCCGGCAGGCGCAGCGCCCGCGCGATCTCCCGCAGTTTCATGTCCTCGAAGTAATACAGCGTCACGACCCGCCGGTAGCGATCCGGCAGGGCGAGCACCGCGCGGCGCACCTCGGCCGCCGTCTCGTCGGGCGCAGGCGCGGGCGTCTCGGAGAGCGCGTCCAGCGCGGCGCTGCGTTCGCGCAGGCGGAACCAGCCCCGGCGGCGCATATCGCGGCAGGTGTTGACCGCGATGCGCGCGAGCCACGTCTTGACGCCGCTCTCGCCCCGAAACGTCGCCCTCTGCCGCCACGCCTTCACCATCGCGATCTGGAAGGCGTCCTCCGCGAGCTGCCGGTCGCCCAGCAGCAGCACGCACAGCCGCAGGATGTCGTCGCCGTACCGGTCGATGAGCGTCTCGGCGCTCATCTCGCCAAAGTCCGGCGTCCCCGCAGGGCGCTCGTCGTTCATCCGCATCACCTCGTCGATTCTTTGCGCGCAGCTTTTGTGTTCACCTATATAGACGCGTGCGCCGCCGCGTTTTCATTCACTTGCGGGAAAGGAAAAAATTTTTCTCAGATAAAGTTTTCATATGCTGCGAAGCAGAGGATGGGGTCTGGGGACAATGTCCCCAGACAGGGTTTGGGGCGGTAGCCCCAACGTACCCCGAAAGTATTCGACGGAAAGAAAGGAGGCCGCCGCCCCTTGCGGGACGGCGGCCCTTGCTTGCGCTCGGAGCGATGCGCTCCGGGGCTGACGGTTTACTGCTTGGCGGCGGCGAAGCGATCGTACTGCGCCTGCTTGACGGCGATCAGCTCGTCCACCTGCATGCTCTTCAGGGTCTCGATGTAGCTGTCGAACTCGTCCTCGATGGAGGCGTAGCCGCAGATGAAGGCGATGGCGCGCTCATCGACGTAGGTCTGAAGGTCGACCTGATACATGCTGATGACGGCGCTCTCCTCCTCGGTGGAGTACACAACCGGGAACGGGGCGCGGATGTACGGCTCCTCGAACTCACGATCGTTCTGCACATGCCACTTGGCCAGCAGCACGTCCGTCGCCGGGGTGCTCTGCTGCGAGGGCATGTTCGGCGCGTTGATGCCGAGGCCCTGGAACCAATCGACGTCCTCGGTCGTGCGCGGCAGGAACTGACGCTCGCCGTCCACGATCTCGTAGGTCAGGCCTTCCTTGCCCCAGACGTACAGATCCTGCGCTTCCTCGCCCATCGCGTAGTCGAGGAACTTGATCGCGGTCTCGAGATCCTTCGCCTTGCTGTTGACGCCGAAGATCATGTTCACGGCGTTGCGGCCGACGTAGAAGCCCTCGTGATCGCCGGAGAGCGGCGCGGCGCCGACGATGATGCCGGTCTCGCCGTCATAGTTCGGATACTGCGCGCTGTACAAGGTCGACATCTGCCAAGAGAAGTCGAAGGTGACGCCGGTCAGGTCGTTGGCGAAGCGCTCGACGATCTGGTCGCGGTTCAGGGAGGCGAACTCGACCTCCAGCAGGCCCTCTTCGTACAGGCCGTTGAGGAAGGTCAGGTAGTTGCGGTACGCTTCCGGCTCCGCGGCGGCGTAATGCACCTTGCCCTCGTCGTCGGCATAGAAGCCGCTGACCAGATCAAGGCCGAACGCCGGGCCGAACATGTAGGGCAGGTTCGCAGCCTCGACGGACATCGGAATCTCGTCGGTGGTGTCGCCGTTGCCGTTCATGTCCTGATCGCGGAAGGCGCGCAGCATCTCGACGAACGCGTCCAGCGTGGTGGGCGGCTCGATGCCGAGCTTCTCGATCCACGGCATGTTGTACATCATGACGGGCTGATAGTTATTGGTGACGACCGTCTGCGGCACATAGTAGATGTGGCCGTTCACGGCGGTCAGCGTCGCCTTGATGTCGGGGTTGGCATCGAGGAACTTGGTGTAGTTGGGCATGATGTCGAAGTGCTCGTCGAGCGGCTCAAACATGCCGGTGGACAGGTAGTCCATGTTCAGGTCGAGGTCGGGGAGCTGCACGATGTCCGGCAGATCCTGACCGGAGGCGAGCATCGGGCTGACCGAGTCCGCATAGGTGGTCGGGTCGTTCAGGTGCCACTCGACGGTGACGCCGGCGTTGGCTGCGATGTCGTTGAGCAGCTCGGCGTCGGAGAGGTCGACGGTGGAGTACCAGGAGTTCATCGCCAGCACGCTGACGGTCGGGGTTTCCGCCGACGCGACGCCGCAGAGCAGCAGCATCGTCGCGAGCAGAACGCTCAGGATACGGGTGATCTTCATACGGGTTCTCCTTTCTTTTTTATGCCAAGCGCACGCGGCGCTTTGTGCCATGGGTCAGCCCTTCACCGCGCCGAGCATCGTGCCGGAGACCAGATACTTCTGCACGAACGGCGTGACGAGGAAGATGGGCACGGCGGCCAGCACGATGCAGACGTAGCGGATCTTGAGCGTGTTCTGCGCGGCGGCGGCCACGCCGCTGGTGCCCGCCTGCTGCAGGATCTCCGTGGAGGAGAGGATCAGCACGCGGCGCAGGAACATTTGAAGCGTTTGCAGGCTGCTGTCGCCGAGGTAGAGCATGCCGTTAAAGAAGTCGTTGTAGCGGGCCACGGCGTAGTAGAGCGTGAGCACCGCGAGCGTGGGCTTGATGAGCGGCACGGCGATGTGCGTGAGCATGTAGAAGTCGTTCGCGCCCTCCAGCGAGGCGTTCTCGTACAGGTCGTTGGGCACGGCCTCCATCGCCGAGCGGCAGATCATGACGTTGTATGCGCTGATCAGCACGGGCAGGATCATCGCCCAGCGGCTGTTGTACAGGCCCAGCCCCGTGACGACCATGTAGGTCGGGATGAGGCCGCCGGAAAAATACATGGTGAAGACGACGAAGAAGTTGAGCTTGCGGCGCAGGGAAAACTCCTTTTTGGAGAGCGGATACGCCGCCAGACAGGTGAAGATGACGTTACACACGGTGCCCACCACGGTGTAGAACGCGGTGTTGCCATACGCCGTCCAGAGCTGGTTGTAGTTCATGACCATCTTGAACGCGTCCAGCGAGAAGCCCTTGGGCAGCAGCACGACCTCGCCGCGCGAGACCGCGCCGCCGTCGCTGAAGGCCACGGAGATCACATACAGGAACGGGTACGCCGTGACCACGACGGCCAGCAGCACCAGCAGGGTGATCACGATGTCCAGCAGCTTGTCGCTCGGCCCCTCGCTCAGGAAGCTGTCCGGGTCGCGACGCTTGATCGCCTTTACCGACATGTCCGTTCCCTCCTTACCAAAGCGACGAGTTCGTCATCCGACGGGAGAGCATGTTGGAGGCCAGCACGAACACGAAGCCGACCACCGAGTAGAACAGGCCGACCGCCGAAGCGTAGCCAAAGCTCTTGTTCTCGATGCCCTGACGGTAGACGTAGGTGGCGATGACGTCGCCCGTCTCGTAGACGGCGGGGCTGTACATCAGGTAGACCTTTTCAAAGCCGACGTTGAGCAGGTTGCCCAGCGTCATGATGAGCAGCAGGATGATCGTGTTGGAGATCATCGGCAGGATCAGGTGGATGATCTGCTGCCAGCGGGAGGCGCCGTCCACACGCATCGCCTCGTAGAGCGCGGGGTCGATGCCCATGATCGCGGCGACGAAGATGATCGCGTTGAAGCCGAAGGACTGCCACGAGCCGGAGATCACATACAGCCTGCGGAACCACGACGGGTTGCTCATGAAGTTGATCGGCTTGCCGCCCAGCGCCTTGATGAACTGATTGATGATGCCGGAGGACGGCGAGAGGAAGTTGGTCATCATGCCCACGACCACCACGGTGGAGATGAAGTAGGGCATGTAGGTGATGACCTGCGCGACCTTCGCCACCCGCTTGGCGCGGAACTGCGTGATGCACACCGCGAAGATGATCGGGATGGGAAAGCCGAAGATCAGCGAATAGAAGGACAGCAGGAACGTGTTGCGGATGAGCCGCCACGCGAACGGCGAGCCGAAGAACTGCTTAAACCAGCGCAGCCCCACGAACTTGCTGGTGAACAGCCCGGCAAAGCCGCTGCCCATCTTGAAGTCCTCGAACGCCATCACCAGACCCGCCATCGGCAGATAGCAGAAGACGATGTAATAGATGAATACGGGCAGGAACATCAGCAGCAGATAGCGCTCGCGGTAAAGCGTTGCGCTCAGAGAGCGCTTCCTGCCCGGCGCTCTGTCGTTCGTCACGGCGATCCCTCCCGTTCGCTTGGCCCGCGCGGCGCGGGCGCATTTTGGAATAATTGGACAATGCCTGCGCTATGAACTAATAAAAGTATACAAAAAAGGCTGCGCTTTCACAAGCATCAAAATGTGCCATGGAAAAAGCGCTGCCTTTTTTGATGTTTCCTTTCGCTTATCGCCTGTATTCGCTGGGGTTTTGGCCCGTGCCCGCCTTGAAATTGCGCCGGAAGGTGAGCAGGTTGGTGAACCCGCACCGCCCCGCGATCTCCTCCAGCGAAAGGTCGGTCGTCTTGAACAGCTCCGCCGCATGGGCGATCTGCCGCTCGTGGACGTATTGCAGGAAGGTGCGCCCATACGCCTGCTTGCAGATCTCGCTGACCACCTTGGTCGATACGCCGAAGCGGTCGGCCAGCGCGCTGAGCGAGAGCTGCGGGTCGAATAGCCCCTCCTCGATCGCGGCGAGGATGCGCGGGGCGAGCGCGCCTGCGCCGTCTTCCTCTTTCATCGTGCGCGCCTGCGCGATCGCGGCCTCCAGCGCGGCGCGGTAGTAGGCGAAGATCTCGTCGATCGTCGCCGCCTCGCTGATGCGCTCGATGCGGATGTGCGTACCCCCGCCGAAGGCGCGCAGCGCGGCGCAGAGCGTCTGGTGCAGCTCGTCCACCATCGCGCGCACCTCGTCCAGCGGCAGCTCCTGCTCCACGACGTTGCGGCGGTAGATCTCGTCCAGCAGCGCGCCCAAGGCGTCCATGTCCCCCGCGTCCAGATATTGCAGGATGCGCTTGTAGGCGTCCTTGGGGAAGGCGTAGCGCCGCGCGTCCTGCGAGAGCAGGCCGTCCAAGAAGTAGACGCTGCTGCGCCCGCCCACCAGCATCTGCCCCAGCGCGGCCTGCGCGTCGGCGCAGGCGTCCCGCAGCCGGTCGAGATCGTGCTCGCACCGGCTGACGCCGAGCGTCACGCTGAAGCGGCGGTCGTCCACCGCCTCGGCGATGCGCTCGTAGAGCGTGTAGAATGTGGGTTCCAGCAGCGCCTCGTCGTCGCTGCTGGCGATCACATAGAGGCTGCGCGGCGTGCGCTGATAGCAGACGACCGTCACCCGCTCGCCGGACGCCTCCCGGCAGACGGCCTTGACCCGCTCCTGCGCCTGACGAAGCTGCTCCGGCGCGTCGTCGCCGCCCGCCATGTCCGCCACGTCCACCAGCGCCAGCATGTAGCACGCCCGGCGCAGCGAGAGGAAGTGCTCGTCGATCAGCACGTCGAGCTGCGGCGTGTGCCGCTCGTCCCCGCTGATGAGCGAGTGCAGCATGCCCTGCCGCGCGTAGGGCGAGATCGTGACCATCTTTTCGCGATAACCGTTGCGCTCGCCGATCAGCTCCCGGATGCCCGAGAGCATGTTCTCGATCTCGTTCTCCCCCGTCGTGCCGAGCATCTGCCCGATGTTGCCGATGGGCTGATAGTAGCGCCGCGCCAAAAGATAGCTCGCGGCGATGAACGCCAGCCCCAGCAGCGCCGACCCGGCCAGCGGGACGAGCGCGCCCGTCAATAGCGGCGCGCGCAGCGCGCGCTCGGGCAGCGTCGCCTCGTAGACGAGGCCGGGCACGACCATGCTGTTCGCCGTGAAGGCGACGCCCTCGCGCTCGCCCACGCTCAGCAGCTCGGCCCCGCCCACCGACAGCGACGCGCCCGCCATGTCCTGCGCCGCCTCGCGCATCATCGAGGCGAGGCCGCCGCGCTCCAGCAGCACGAGCACGACGCCCTTCGCCGCGCCCGTGCTGGCGAGCGCGTAGTCCTCGGCGTAGACGAAGAACTCCTTGTTCATGAGGATGTTCGTCGATTTCTGAACGCCCAGCAGCGCCTTGACCGTGGTGACGCCGAGATACGGCGACGTTCCCAGCAGCGCGTTTTCGCCCTCGTAATCGACGACGCTGCTCGCGGTGTACGCCTTGTTGTCGCCCTGAAAGCAGAGCAGCAGGTTGTAGACGGCGAGGCTGTTGCTCGACGCCTTGATGCGCTTCAGCTCCGAGAGCACGCGATAGAGCTGCATGGTATCCACGGCCTTTTTCTCCGTGTAGAGCGTCTGCTGCAGCGCGCGGCAGGCGCTCGACGCGTTCACCGCGGCGCAAAGACCCTGCGCCCCGAGGAGCTGCCTGTCGATGCGCGTGCCCATCGCCTCCACGCGCTGCTGCACCTCGCCGCGCGCGAGATCCTCGTTGTGGCTGGCGTAGACACGCAAATACCACGCGCAATAGAATGCGACGAACGCGACGATGATCGCGACGTAGGAAAAGAACATGCGCGCGAACACGCGGCTGCGCAGATGCTCCGGGCGATCCCTCTGGCCCATGCGCGCGCCTCCTTTCTTATACGATCGCGAAGCGAAGAAGGGAGTCCGAGGGATGAAATCCCTCGGGCAGGTCTGGGCAGCCGCCCAGCGTACCCCACTGCGCGTAGCGCAGGGAGAAAAGCAGCCCGGCAGCGAAGCGTTCCCGGGCGTCAGCTTTTGTACATGATGTTTTGATCTCTAAGCAAAGTTTTCTGCATTTTGCAGCAAGGATGCGGGGCTTTGCCCCGCCGCCCCACCAAAGGGCTTTCCGGTCGCCCTTTGGAAACCTTCGGCCCCCAAACTTTGAAGGTTGTAAAAGCTTTTGAAGATTACGCAAGATAGTGCGATGGTTTCTTTGATAAGCTTGCCCCGCCGTTAGGCGGCTCGCCCTTTGGAAACCTGCCGCCTTTCGGCGGCGTTCCTAACGGCCCTCAAAAATCCAAAGATGATAAAGTGCTTTTGACTCTTACGAATATTAGCAGAAAGCCTTTTTGATAATCTGGGGTCGAATCCTTATCCTCACAGAATCAAATCATGCAGCCCCAGCGGCGGGACGTCCTCCGCCTGCTTGCCCAGCTTCACGCAGCCGAGCAGCAGCTTCGCGGTGTCCAGACTGGTGATGCAGGGTACGCCGTACTCGACCGCCATGCGGCGCAGGCGGAAGCCCGCGCGCTGCGGGTCGCGGCCGTGCGTCGGCGTGGTGATGATGAGGCGAATCTTGCCGGAGTCGAGCAGCTTCGCCAGCGCGTCGGTGTCCTCGCCGGGGCGCGGCACCGTGTGCGCGCCGACATAGTTGTAGTTGAAGGAGTGCGCCGTGCCGCTGGTCGCGTAGATCTCAAACCCCAGCGCGGCGAAGGTCTCGGCCAACTCCAGCGCCTCGCGCTTGTCGTGATCGGCGATGGAGAAGAGCACGCCGCCCTCCTCCGGGTGCGGGATGGCCGTCTTCGTAGAGGCGAAGCCCTTCAAGTACGCCTCGGCGGCGGTCGGCGCGAGGCCCAGCGCCTCGCCGGTGGACTTCATCTCCGGCCCCAATGAGACCTCGACCTCCGGCAGCTTCTCAAAGGAGAAGACCGGCATCTTCACCGCGACCGTCGGCGCGGGCGGGTAAAGCCCCGTGCCGTAGCCCATCGCCGGCACCTTCTCGCCCAGCGACGCGCGCACGCCCAGCTCCACGATCGGGATGCCCGTGACCTTCGAGATGTAGGGCACCGTGCGCGAGGAGCGCGGGTTGACCTCGATGATGTACAGGTCGCCCGCGTGCTCGATGAACTGGATGTTGACCAGCCCGCGCACATGCAGCCGGCGCGCGACGCGCACCGTGTAATCCGTCACCATCCGCTGAATGCGCGGCGCCAGATGCTGCGGCGGATAGACCGAGATCGAGTCGCCCGAATGGATGCCCGCGCGCTCGACGTGCTCCATGATGCCGGGGATCAGCACGTTGTCGCCGTCGCAGATGGCGTCCACCTCGATCTCGCGGCCGAGCAGATACTTGTCCACGAGGATCGGGTGCTCCTGCACGTTCAGGTTGATGATGGACATGTATTCGCGGATGTGCTTTTCGTCGTAGGCGATCTCCATGCCCTGCCCGCCGAGCACATAGCTGGGCCGCACCAGCACCGGATAGCCCAGCTGCGCTGCGGCGCTCGCCGCCTCGTCCGCGGTAAAGACCGTGGTGCCCTTGGGCTGCGGGATGCCCAGCTCCGCGAGCAGCTCGTTAAACAGCTCGCGATCCTCCGCGGTGTCGATGCCGCCCAGATCGGTGCCGAGGATGGCGTAGCCCGCGTCGCGCACGGCCTTCGCCAGCTTGATCGCCGTCTGCCCGCCGAACTGGCACACCACGCCCACGGGGCGCTCCACAGCGAGCACATTGCGTACATCTTCCGCGGTGAGCGGCTCGAAGTAGAGGCGGTCGGCGGTGTCAAAGTCGGTGGAGACCGTCTCCGGGTTGTTGTTGACGATCACCGTGTCGTAGCCCGCGCGCTTGAGCGCCCACACGCAGTGGACGGAGCAGTAGTCGAACTCGATGCCCTGCCCGATGCGGATGGGGCCGGAGCCGAGCACGACCACGGTCTTTTTCCCCGCCTCCACGGTCTCCGTGGCGACGCCGTAGGCGCTGTAAAAATACGGGCTGACCGCCTCAAACTCGCCGCCGCAGGTATCGACCATGCGGAAGCTCGGCAGGATGCCCATCCGCTCGCGCGCCTGCCGCACGGTCTCCTCGTCGCTGCCCACGAAGCGGGCGATCGCCCGGTCG
Source organism: uncultured Clostridia bacterium (assembly GCA_947631405.1). Lineage (GTDB taxonomy): Bacteria > Bacillota > Clostridia > Christensenellales > Aristaeellaceae > Ventricola. The sequence goes on from CANRLC010000031.1 coordinate 20,652, forward strand.
GCAAAGCCCAGCTTCTTCGCGGCGAGCAGCTCGTCGTAGCCCAGCGCCTCGACGCCGGGGAGCGCGCGCAGCGCCTGCTCCATGCGCACGATGTTTTGCACCTTTTTGAGGAACCAGACGTCGATCTTCGTCGCCTCGTGGATGCCGGCAAGGCTCGCGCCCCGGCGCAGCGCCTCGGCGACGACGAAGGAGCGCTCCGTGTCGATCACCCGCAGCCGCTCTTGCAGCGCCTCGTCCGAGAGCGCTTCCAGCTGCGGCGTCACCAGACAATCGCGCCCGGTCTCCAGCGAGCGCACGGCCTTGAGCAGCGCGCTCTCAAAGTTCACGCCGATGGACATGATCTCGCCCGTTGCCTTCATCTTCGTGCCGATGTGCTTGTCGGCGTAGACGAATTTGTCGAACGGCCAGCGCGGGAACTTGAGCACGACGTAGTCGAGCGTCGGCTCCGCGCAGGCGTAGGTCTCGCCCGTGACGCCGTTGACGATCTCGTCGAGCGTGTAGCCCAGCGCGATGCGGGTGGTCACCTTGGCGATCGGGTAACCCGTCGCCTTGGAGGCCAGCGCCGAGGAGCGCGACACGCGCGGGTTGACCTCGATGACGTAGTAATCCATGCTGTCCGGCGAGAGCGCGTACTGCACGTTGCAGCCGCCCTCGATGCCCAAGGCCGAGATGATGTTCAGCGACGCGCTGCGCAGCATCTGATGCTCGGGGTCGCGCAGCGTCTGGCTGGGCGCGACGACGATGGAGTCGCCCGTGTGGACGCCGACCGGGTCGAAGTTCTCCATGTTGCAGACGGTGATGCAGTTGCCCGCGCCGTCGCGGATGACCTCGTACTCGATCTCCTTCCACCCGGCGACGCTGCGCTCGATCAGGTTCTCGTGTACGCGCGAGGAGCGCAGGCCGTCCGCGCAGATCTCGCGCAGCTGGCGCTCGTCCTCGGCGATGCCGCCGCCGGTGCCGCCCAGCGTGTAGGCCGGGCGCACGATGACGGGATAACCGTACTCGTTCGCGAAATCCACCGAGGACTGCACGTCGTGTACGATCACCGAGTCGATGCACGGCTCCCCGATGGAGAGCATCATGTTCTTGAATTCCTCGCGATCCTCCGCCCGGCGGATGGAGTCGATGTTCGTGCCCAGCAGCGTCACGCCGTATTTTTGGAGCACGCCGCGCTCGTCCAGCTCCATCGCCAGATTGAGGCCCGTCTGCCCGCCCAGCGAGGCGAGCAGGCTGTCCGGCCGCTCGCGCGCGATGATGCGCTCCACCGAACCGGCGGTCAGCGGCTCCAGATAGACCTTGTCCGCGATGTCGGTGTCGGTCATGATCGTGGCGGGGTTGGAATTGACCAGCACGACCTCGACGCCCTCCTCCTTGAGGACGCGGCAGGCCTGCGTTCCGGCATAGTCGAACTCTGCGGCCTGACCGATGACGATGGGGCCGGAGCCGATGACCAGCACCTTGTGGATCCAGTCCTTCTTAGGCATGCCGCGCGCCCTCCTTTTTCACCATGTCGAGGAAGTCGTCGAAGAGATAGGCCGTCTCGCGCGGGCCGCCGCACGCCTCCGGGTGGAATTGCACCGAGAAGGCCGGGCGATCCGTGTAGCGCACGCCCTCCACCGTCTGGTCGTTCCAGTTCACATGGCTGACCTGCGCGCCCGCGGGCAGGCGCTGCGGATCGACCATGAAGCAGTGGTTCTGCGCCGTCACCGAGCAGGTGCCGCGCGCGAGATCCTTGACCGGGTGGTTCGCGCCGTGGTGGCCGTATTTCATCTTCACCGTGTGTCCGCCCATCGCCAGCGCCATCAGCTGATGCCCGAGGCAGATGCCGAACACGGGCCGCTCGTCCATCAGCGCGCGGATCGTCTCGATGGACTTCGGGTTGTCCTCTGGGTTGCCCGGGCCGTTGGTGAGCATCACGCCGTCGCAGCCGTCCGCGAGGATGTCGCGCGCGGGCGTGTCCGCCGGGTAGACGCGCAGCGCGCAGCCGCGCGCTTGCAGGCTGCGCAGGATGCCGCGCTTGAGGCCGAAGTCCATCACCGCGATGCGCAGCGCGCCGCCCTCGCCCCCGGCGGGCAGGTCGTAGGGGGCCTTGCAGGTGCAGCGCGCCACCTGATCGTGCAGCACGAACGCGCGCGCCGCCTCGACGTCCGCCTCGGTCGGCTCGCCCGCGACGATGCGCCCGCGCAGCATGCCGTACACGCGCACATGCCGCGTCAGCGCGCGGGTGTCCACGCCGCAAAGCCCGGTCACGCCCTGCTCGTCCAGATAGCGGTCGAGCGTCTTTTCGCATTTCCAGTTGCTCGGCGTGTCGCACAGCTCCGAGACCACGAAGCCCTTCATATATACGCCCACGCTCTCGCTGTCGATCGCGTTGATGCCCACGTTTCCGATCAGCGGGTAGGTCATGCAGACGATCTGCCCGCAGTAGGACGGGTCGGTCAGCGTCTCCTGATAGCCGGTCATGCCCGTGGTGAAGACCACCTCGCCCGTCACCTCGGCCTTGCGGCCGAACAGCGTGCCCGCGTAGCGGGAGCCGTCCTCCAAGATCAATGTAGCCATCCGCACTCTCCTTTTGCGATTTGCATAGTTATGCGCATACTTGGGTGTTTTGTCGGCATATTACCGTATATTATACGCCGACAGGCGTTTGCCGTCAAGCGAAAAGAAAGCCGCCAAAACGGCGGCATTAACGGAACATCATTTCCTCGCGGCGCGGCCCGTTGGAGACCATCCGAATGGGGCACTCGATCTGCCGCTCCAAAAATTCGACATAGCGGCGCGCGTTTTCGGGCAGCGCCGCGAAATCGCGGATGCCGCGCGTGTCGCAGTTCCAGCCGGGGAGGCGCTCGTAGACGGGCTTGCAGCGCTCGAGCTTGGGCGTGACGGGGAAGCGCTCGATGCGCTTGCCGTCCAGCTCATAGGCGACGCAGACGGGGATCTCGGGCAGATAGCCCAGCACGTCGAGGTTGGTCAGCGCGGCCTCGGTCGCGCCCTGCATGCGGCAGCCGTAGCGGGTGGCGACGCAGTCGAACCAGCCGACGCGGCGCGGACGCCCGGTCTTCGCGCCGTATTCGCCGCGGTCGCCGCCGCGGCGGCGCAGCTCCTCGGCCTCCTCGCCGAACAGCTCCGTCGTGAACGGGCCTGCGCCCACGCAGGAGGAATACGCCTTGGTGACGGCGATCACGTCGCGGATCGACCACGCGGGAATGCCCGCGCCCACGGGCGCGTAGCCCGCCAGCGGCGAGGAGGACGTGACCATGGGATAGATGCCGTGATCGGGATCGCGCAGGGTGCCCAGCTGTCCCTCCAGCAGGATGCGCTTGCCGGAGCGCACGGCCTCCTGCAGGTATTCGTCGGTGTCCGCGACATACGGGCGGATGCGCTCGGCCAATTCGCCCATCTGCTCGCAGAGGGCGTCCAGATCGATGGGATCCTTGTGATAGAGGTGAACGAGCAGCGCGTTCTTGATGTCCAGCGCGTGGGCGAGCTTCTCGCGCAGCAGCTCCGGCTCGAGCAGCTGGCAGATTTGAATGCCGATCTTCTGATACTTGTCGCCGTAGAACGGCGCGATGCCGCTCTTGGTGGAGCCGAAGGAGTTTTTGCCCAGCCGTTCCTCCTCGCAGCAATCGAGCAGGATGTGGTAGGGCATGAGGACCTGCGCGCGCTCGGAGACCAGCACGGCGGGCCTTGGCACGCCCTGCGCGACCACGTCGTCCATCTCGCGCAGGAAGGCCTCGATGTCCATCGCCACGCCGGGGCCGATCACGTTGACGACGCCGGGATTGCACACGCCGCTGGGCAGCAGGTGCAGCGCGAAGCGGCCGTAGTCGTTGATGATGGTGTGCCCCGCATTCGCGCCGCCCTGAAAGCGCACGACGATGTCGGACTCCGCCGCGAGCATGTCGGTGATCTTGCCCTTGCCCTCGTCGCCCCAGTTCGCGCCGACGATCGTTCGCACCATGTGCCCTGCTCCCTTCGCAAAGAGAAAGCGGCATGCGCCGCTTACAAAAGCCCCGCGCCAGCGGGAACCTATTTCCCAACGAAATATGATACAGCATGCGGGCGCGTCTGTCAAGCCGTTTTAAGCATTTGCCGGAAATCGCCTTGGCCCGTCACGCCTGCGGGGGAAAGACCTCGTCGATCAGCCGCGTCAGCTCGCGCCACTCGTCCGTGCCGCCCAGCTCGCCCTCCAGCAGCGCCGCGCAGCTGCGGTAGTACCACGCGTGCAGCCGCCTGTCCGGCTGGTTGAAGCGCGCAAACACCGCCTCGCCTTCGCGCAGGTAGTCGCGGCGGATGGCGCGCATGTTGCTCAGCTTGTCCGCCAGCGCGATGATCTTTTCCGCGCGGCCGCCCTGCGACAGCTTGTACACCGTCTCCCGCTTGCGCGAGAGCCAGCTCTCGCACGGGTCGGGGTATTGCGTCTGGCTCTCGCTCTCCACGAGGCGCGCCACCCGCTCGCCAAAGCGCGCGCGCAGCTCCTCCGGCGCGACGCCGCAGTCCTCGCAGACGTCGTGCAGCGCAGCGGCGGCAAGCACCTCCTCGTCCTGCGTGAGCGCGGCGGCGATGGCCGCGGCCTCCATCGGGTGGACGATGTAGGGCATGCGCGATCCCTTGCGCGCCGCGCCGTCGTGTACCTGCGCCGCGAAGATCACGGCCTGTGTCAGCAGCGTCATCGGTTTGCCTCGCTTTCCCGGCGCGCCCGGCTCACGCCTCGTATTCGCCGTCGAAGACGAACTCCGCCGGGCCGGTCATGAGCAGGTGTCCGCGCGCGTCCTCCTCGAGGGTCAGCGTCCCGCCGTCCAGCGCGACCTGCGCGCGCGCGTCGATCTTCCCCAGCCTGCGCGCCGCCGCGAACGCCGCGCATGCGCCCGTGCCGCAGGCGAGCGTCTCGCCGCTGCCGCGCTCCCACACGCGCATGCGCAAAAGGCTCCGCGAGAGGACGTTCACAAACTCCGCGTTCACGCGGTCGGGGAACGCGCTATGGCGCTCGATGGCCGGGCCGTAGGCGCGCAGATCGAAGCCCTCCACGGGGGAATCCTCAAAGACGACCGCATGCGGGTTGCCCATCGAGACCGCCGTGATCTCGAAAGCGCGCCCCCGCGCCTCGAGCCGCGCCATAATCGCCTCGCGCCCGCCCAGCAGGCAGGGCACCTTCGCCGCCTCGAAGACCGGCGCGCCCATGTCCACGCGCACCTGCGTCACCTTCCCGCGCTCCACGGTCAGGTCGAGGGCGACATCGCCGCTGTCCGTCTCCAGCCGCAGGGAACGCTTGCGCGTCAGAGCGCGCTCGTAGGCGTACTTGGCCACGCAGCGGCTCGCGTTGCCGCACATCGCGCCCCTGGAGCCGTCGGCATTGTACATCACCATGCGCAGGTCGCAGCGCGCGCTGGGCAGGATGAGCACCAGCCCGTCGCTGCCCACGCCGAAGTGGCGGTCGCTCATGCGCCGCGCGAGCGCGGGCGCGTCCGTCACCGTCTCCTCAAATCCGTTCACATAGATATAGTCGTTGCCCAGCCCCTGCATCTTGGTAAACCGCATCGCGCCCTCCTTGCCGCGCTACTCGTCCCGCACGTCGGTCGGGCCGAAATAGACCCGATCCGCCTCGAGCGGCACGCCGCGCATCTCGAACAGCTCCTGTACCGTCACGAAAAGAAAGCCCTGCGCCTCAAAGTGCCTCAAAATGCGCTCCGTGTATTCGCTTATCGCCTCGTTCGTCTCGTGCAGCAGGATGATGTCGCCGTCCTTGCCGTAGGTCGTCACGCGCCAGACGACCGTGTCCGCGTCGGTGCCGCCGGAATCGCCGCCCGGCAGCGTCCAGTGGATGAGCGGGTAGCCGTAGGCATGCTTGATGTAGAACCGCTCCCGCCCGCCGGGTGCGCGCAGCAGCGTCGGCGGCACGCCCGTGATCGAGGCCATCTCGCTGGCGAAGCGCTCCTTGTCCTCAAACGCCTCCTCGGTCGTGAAGGAATCCGCGTAGTGATGCGTATAGGTGTGCGACTGCACAGAGAAGCCCGCGTTTTGCAGCCGCGCGAGGATGTCGCGATTGCTGTGCATCGAGCGCCCGACGATAAAATACGTCGCCAGCGCGCCGTGCCCGCGCAGCGTGGCGAGCAGCGAGCGCGAGCGGCCCCGCGCGCTCCCGTCGTCGAAGGTGAGCGCCATCAGGCGGTATCGGCTGTTGTCCGTGAGGCGGCGATAGCGCTCCTCCATCATCGGGCGCAGTTCGCGCAGCGGCACGCGGACGTGCAGCAGCGTTCCCGCGCCGGGATAGAGCGCGTCGGCGCGGCAGGTGAGCGTCAGATACGCCGGGCCGAGCGTGAAGTCCGCTTCCCGCAGCGTTTCCGGCGCGCAAAATGCGCCCAGTGCCTCCTCGTCGATCTCCCGTTCCGGGAACGCGGCGCTCAGCTGCTCGCGCGCGGCAAGCGCGAGCGCGTCCCACGCGTCGCTCTGGGATGGGAACAGGTCGGCGAGGGTCACGCGGCGGCCGCTTAGCATATCGTAGACGCGCGTCTCGAAGCGGACGCTCACCAGCTCGCGGTCGGCGCTGACCTCGCAGAGGATCAGAAAGCTGAGCAGCCTTTCGCCGCAACGCGAGATCTGCGCGCTCGCGTCGATGTCGGCGGAGAATTGGGGGCGTTCGGGCAGCTCGGGGCGCGCCTGCGCGACCATCGCGTCCAGCAGCGCGGCGATCTCCTCGTCCACGGCGCTCTGGCAGGTCGCCGGCTTCGTCACGCGCACGGCGACGTCCTTGCCGACGCGCTCCGTAGTCGTCTCCTGCTCAAAGCGCACGGCGTAGGGCAGGGCGTCATACGCCTCCTCCGCGCGCGCCGCGGGCAAAAGCAGGCACAACAGCAACGCGATCACCGCGCCGACGCGCATGGGCGTCCCTCCCCTCGTTTCCTCTATTCTACCACAACTCGGCGGCCTGTGGCCACCGTCTGATGCTTTTCTCAGATAAAACCTTCATAAGCTGCGAAGCAGAGGTAGGGGTCTGGGGGACTGAAGCCGAGCGCGCCCAGTGGGCGATACAGCGAGGCGGAACGTCGGGAATCGCAAGCCTGCAAATAAAAAGTCAATAGGAAAAGAGGAGAGAAC
>CANRLC010000032.1 GCA_947631405.1 uncultured Clostridia bacterium
GGAGAATCGAAACTCCCCCTAGGCCCTCCTTGCCTCAGCGGAGCGCCGTACCCTGCCGCCTGTGGCGGCAGACGTCTTCCCGAGCCGTAGGCGAGGCCGTAACCCCGTCCCCCTCCCGCGCCGCAGCGCGGCATCCCCACACCCCCGCCCGCAGGCGGCGTTCCCAAAACCCAAAAACCTTCGGCCTCGTGCGCCAAAGCACGATGAACGAAAACGCATTTCGGAAATGGGTGCGGGCACAGCCCGCGCCGCCCGCCCATTCTTTGCATGAAACGCCCTCCCCGCGCACATACTGTGCGCAAAGGAGTGTGATGGCATGAATCCCTTTGACACCAAGCCCGCGCCGATAGAGCGCACCTTTGAAAGCTTTTGCGAGCTTTACCCCACCCCCTACGACCCGCGCGAGACCGACCCCTATACCAAGTGCCGCGTTATCCTGATGAACGGCACCGAGTTCGAGGCCGTGAAGTTCTCTCACCAGATCGACCGCCATATCGCCGACCCCGACCTGCGCCGCGAACTGGCGATGAGCCGCCGCATCGAGCAGCAGCAGCAAAAGAAGCTGGCAAACCTCAAGCCCATCGGCGAGAGCATCCTCGAGCACACGATCGGCTACGAGCAGCTCGCCGTCGATCTGACCGCGCATCTGGCCAAGCGCGTGAGCACGCAAAAGGTGAAGGACGCGCTCGATCTCGCGCTGCTCGAGGATTTCGACCACCTCTACCGCTATTCCGACCTGCTGGAGATGGACGCGGGTGAGCACGCGGAGCGGCTCGTCGGGCGCTATACCGAGATCATGCCCGGCCGCCCGACGATCAGCGAGCATCGCTTCCCCACAGACGGCATCCCCACGCCGCTGGGCGCGGACGCGCCGCTCTTTGACCGGCTGGCCGCCTGCATCATCACGGCGAGCGAGCAGCAGACGATGAATTACTACATGAACGTCACGGGCTTCTACGGCAACGATCTGGGGCGCAAGCTCTATCAGGAGATCGCGATGATCGAGGAGCAGCACGTCACCCAGTACGAGGCGCTGGAGGACACAAACGCGAGCTGGCTTGCGCGGCTGCTCATGCACGAATACGCCGAGTGCTACCTGTACTGGTCCTGCGAGCAGACCGAGACCGACGAGCGCATGCGCAAGCTGTGGGCGCGCCATCTGGAGCAGGAGCTTTCGCACCTGCACAAGGCGGCGGAGCTGCTGGAGCGCTTCGAGGGAACCGACTGGCGGCAGGTGCTTCCGGAGCCGGACTTCCCCGACCCGCTGCGCCTCGAGTCGAACGTCGGCTATGTGCGCGCGGCGCTGCTCTCCGCGCAGCTCACCTACAAGGATCACGCGCCCAAGCCCGTGCAGGAGCTGCCTGGCAAGGATCCGTTCTTCGTCTATCAGGACGCGGTTCACGCGCGGCTCGATCACGTCGCCAGCCACGCGGTCATCGACGCGACCATCCGCCGGCTCGGGCACGACTACCGCTTCGAGCTGTCGCCGCACCCGGTGACGGAGCTGCAGCCGCGCGAGGTGGACAACACGCAGATCGGGCGCGACCCGCGCATCCCCGGCTACACCGGCGTGATGCCGGGCTGAGGCGCCATATCTCCCTCCTTCCCCTTTCCGGGAGGAGGGCTTTTTGTCATGCCCTGCGATTTTGCCCTCAGTATGAAAAAAAGCTTGACAGTACCCCCCCCCGGTTTATAATAGCCCTAATCCTATCCATTTTGGAGGTGTTTTCCATGTACGCAAATCCCCGTAAACACCGGGCGCTCGCGTGGCTGCTCTGCCTCGCGCTGCTGCTGACCTGCATGCCGACGGCCTTCGCGGATGACGACGTCTCCGTGGCGACCGAAGACGAGGCGAAGCCTGTGCCGCCGACGTTCAACGGCCTGCCGTTCATCATGGAGGTGCCGACGCAGACGCCCGACGAGGAGGAGCCGGACGCCGACGCGCCCGACGCCGACAACCCCGACGCCGACGTGCCGGATGCTGACGATCCCGACGCCGACGTGCCGGACGCTGACGATCCCGATGCCGACGTGCCCAACGCCGATGATCCCAACGTCGACGTTCCGGAGATCGACGACCCCGTTGTGGACGTTCCCGACGTGGACGAGCCGGACACCGATGCGCCGGACACCGATGCGCCCGACGCTGACGAACCTGACGTCGATGAGTCCGACGCCGACGTGCCCGACGCCGATGAGCCGGATGCTGACGAGCCGGACGCCGATGTGCCCGACGCTGACGAGCCGGATGCCGATGCGTCCGACGCTGATGAGCCGGACGCCGATGCGCCCGACGCTGATGAGCCGGACGCCGACGTGCCCGACGCCGACGACCCGCAGAACGGCGAGGGCGATGAAGGCGTCATGCCCATCTGGGCCGATGAAGAGACGTGCGATCACTCGATCACGGATGAGTGGCGCTCCATCAATTGGGATAATGAGGCCGGCTATAAGCCCTACGACGAGACCCGGCATGTTTACACCGGCTCGACTACTGTGATCGTCGAGTGTGCGAAGTGCGGCAAGACGCTTTCCAGCGAGGCCTCTGACACGCTGACAGTCTTTGAAGAGCACTACTTCAACGCCGATGGCGTATGCCTTGGCTGCGGATACAAAAAGGCGGTCACTACCTGCAAGCACGATCACATTTGGACGTACAACTCCGGATACTCCGGGGCAACCTTTGTTTCGTCCTCTGCCGACGGCCATACGTTCTCCTATAGCGAGTATGAAATCGTCACGGTCTGCGAGGATTGCGGACTGGAGATTTCCCGCGAACCGCACGAGAACTATGAGCAGGTCGAACCGCACCGTTTCCATGGCGGCTACTGCGACGTATGCGGCTATGCCAACACCTGCAAGCACGAGAATACATACACGCAGTGGAGTTTCAACAACATGACGGCTATCAAGCCCGTGAACGAAAAGTCTCACAAGTTCACAGCCGACATTTATGAGCAAGAGTATTGCGAGGATTGCGGCGAGCAGGTCTACTCTACGATCGCTTCGTATCAGGCGGAGGACGTCTGGGATCACTGGTTCAACGCAGACGGCGTTTGCACCCAGTGCGGCTACAAGAAGACGTCCTCCAGCTCCAGCGGCAGCTCTTCTGGCAAGTCCAGCGGCTCCGGCAGCAAGGCCGTTGAGGCCGTCGCCGAGCCGGAACTGACGCCCGCGCCGAGCGAGATGGTCGATACCCTGCTCACCGCGATCGACGAGGCCGAGACGAGCGGCAAGGAGATGAGCGTCGAGGTCGTCGGCGCGAAGGACGTCCTGAGCGACGAGGAATACGGCAAGCTCAAGGCCCTGCCCGCCCGCGAGCAGATTCTGGTGACGCTGACCGCCGTCGGCATGGGCGACGCCGTCGAGGCCGCGATGCGCGCGATGAACGTCACCCTCTCCGACGAGGCGAACGCGCTGACGACCGACATCGTCGCGCGCATGGACGCCGCCTCCGACGAGGACTACGCCGCCCTGCAGGCGACGCTCGCCGAGAAGTTCCCGACCAAGACCGTCACCATCGACGGGCAGGAGGTCGAGGTCTTCGTGATCGAGCTGGAGATCACCGTGGACGGCAAGACCACCACGCAGCGCTACGGCTTCCGCTACGACAAGGTCACCGCCCAGTGGCTCTTCTACGAGCTGGACGCGTAACGCGGCATCAATAACCCACGCAAAAGGCGCTTCCCAAACCGGGAAGCACCCTTTCAGTCTGCCGAAGAATCCCAAGGAACGCCCGCGTCACACGCCGCTGTACGCGCTGAACCCGCCGTCCACGGGCAGCGTGATGCCGGTCACGAAGCCCGACGCCTTCTCGCTGACGAGGAAGAGCATCGCGCCGATCAGCTCGGGCAATTCGCCGTAGCGGCGCATCGGCGTGCCGTCGATGATCTTCTGGCGGCGCGGGGTCGGCGTGCCGTCGGGGTTGAATTGCAGGGCGTGGTTCTGCTCGGTGGCAAAGAAGCCCGGGGCCAGCGCGTTCACGCGCACGCCGTCGCGGGCCAGATACGTCGCCAGCCACTGCGTGAAGTTCGATACGCCCGCCTTCGCCGCCGAATAGCCGGGGATGCGCGTCAGCGCGCACAGCGCGCTCATCGAGGAGACGTTCAGCACGCACGCGCCCGCCTGCCCCAGCAGCAGCGGGGTCAGGATCTTGCAGGGCAGCCACGTCCCGCGCAGGTTGAGATCGAGTTCGCCCTGCACGGCGCCGACGGGGACGTCAAAGAACGTGCGCTCGCCGCCGTCGGCCATCTGATCCTGCGGCACCGTCGCGTCGCGCATCGCGCCGCCCGCCGCGTTGATGAGGATGTTGAGATGCCCGTAGCGGCGCTCGATCTCCTCCTTCACGCGCAGCATCGCGGCCTCGTCCGTCACGTCCGCCGCGATCGCGTCGGCCTTTCCGCCGCCCTCGACGATCTCCCGCGCCACCGCCTCGCAGCGCGCGAGGTTGCGCCCGAGCACGATCACCGTCGCGCCGCACGCCGCCAGTGCCCGGCAGAACATCCCGCCGATGCCGCCGTTTCCGCCCGTCACCAGCGCCACGCGCCCCGAAAGATCGACCGAAAACGGCACGTCAAAAGCAAAGCCCATCGCAAATTCCTCCCGTTCGCGCGCCAAAGCGCGCTTGTTTTCTCCTTTGCCTTATTCTCCGCGCGAGGCGCACTTCCTGCCGGATGAGGGAAAATCGCCAAGGCGCGGCTTCGCCCGCAAAAGAAAGAGAGCCGACAAAAGCGCGTCCGGCTCTTCTTCTCCCATGATTCTTTGCAATTTCCCCCGCCCGGTCTCGCGGGCGCTTCGCGTCCGCTTCCGGGCTGCGTTTCTTCTAGGGGGCTACGCAGGGGCTGCCGATCCGGGGAACTCGCATAGTCGTGCGCTCTCGCGCACTCCTTGCGATTCCCCGCTTCTGCCTCGCTGTTTCGGCCACTGGCCGCGCTCGGCTCCAGCGCCAGACCCGCCCGAGGGATTTCATCCCTCGGACTCCCTTCCTTTGGGTTTGAAATTATTCCTTCCCCAGCAGCGCCGCGCCGATCAGTCCCGCGTCCGCGCCGAGGCGCGCCAGCTCGATGCGCGCGCAGCCCATGTCCTTAAAGAGCACCAGCGGCTTCACCGCCTCGCGCACCGCATCCAGCAGGAACGCGCCCGCCATCGACACGCCGCCGCCCAGCACGATCACCTCCGGATCGAACAGGTTGATGATGCTCACAATGCCGTGCGCCAGCGCGCTCACATAGCCGTTAAACACCTCCAGCGCGGCCGCGTCGCCCTCCTTCGCGCAGTCGAAGGCGATCTTCGCGTTCATCCGCGCCGGGTCGCCGCCGCAGCGCGCGAGCATCATGCTCTCCGGGTGCGCGGCGACGGCCTTGCGCGCCTCGCGGATGACCGCCGTGGCGGAGGCGTAGCGCTCAAAGCAGCCGCGGTTGCCGCAGTTGCACGGCTCGCCGCCCATCGAGAGGATCATGTGCCCGATCTCCGAGCCGACGCCGTGCGCGCCGGAGTACGGCTTGCCGCCCACGACGATGCCGCCGCCCACGCCCGTGCCCAGCGTGATGAACACGCTCGACGCCGTGCCCGCGCTCACGCCCGCGATGGACTCCGCATAGCCCGCGACGGTCGCGTCGTTGCCGACGAACACCGGCAGCGGCAGGCGCTTTTGCATCTCGCTGACGAACGGCACGTCGTGCCAGCCGAGGTTTGCGCAGAAGGGGATGCGGCCCGTCTTGGGGTCGAAGATGCCGGGCACGCCGACGCCGACCGCCTTGATGTCGCCAAGCGGCGTGTTCGCGTCCCGCGCCACGCGCTCGCACAGCGCCGCGATGTCCGCGATGACCGCCTGATACGGGCGCTCCTGCCCGGTGCGCGCGGAGCCTTTGGAGAGGATCTCGCCGCGCTCATCGACCACGCCTGCCTTGATGCCCGTTCCGCCCAGATCTACGCCGATATACCGCATCGTCTTTCCCTCCTGTGTTTGCCGCCGGCGCGCGTCACGCGTCCGGCTCGTCCTGCGCGCGATGCTGGAGCCGCCTGCGCAGCTCGGTCACCGCGTCGTATCCCTCGGCCTTGAGCCGCCAGTTGCGCGAGGCGATCTCCACCACGATCGCCAGATTGCGCCCGGAGCGCACGGGCAGCTCGATCAGCGGCAGGGTCACGCCCAGAATATCCGTCGTCCGCTCTCCGGTCTCCAGCCGCGCGTAGTCCTTGTCCGGCCGCCAGATCTCCAGATTGATGACGATGTCCACGCTGCGCCGCCGCAGCACCGCGCCGATGCCGAAGATCGACTTGATGTCCACGATGCCGATGCCGCGAAGCTCCATAAAGTCGCGCACGGTCTCGGGCGCCTCGCCGTAGAGCGTGTCGCCGACGCGGGAAAGATCCACCACGTCGTCGGAGACGAGCTGGTGCCCACGCTTGATCAGCTCCAATGCGCACTCGCTCTTGCCCACGCCGCTCTCGCCGGTGATGAGCACGCCCACGCCGAACACGTCCACCAGCACGCCGTGCTTCGTCTGCCTCGGCGCGCTGACCTCGCGCAGGAACGCGATGGCGCGCCCGGTGAACACCGTCGTCGCCTCCGCCGTGCCGTAGACGGGCACGCCGTGTGTACGCGCGCCGTCAAGCAGCGCCTGCGGGCAGGCCATGCCGCGCGCGATGATGATGCACGGCATGTCGTAGGAGAAGTAGCGGCTGAGCCGCTCCTGCTGCACGTCCTCCGGCAGCGAGCACAGATACGCCATCTCCGTCTTGCCGATGAGCTGCGGGCGCTCGTGCGCGAACACGCCGAAGTACCCGGCGAACTGCAATCCGGGCCTGAACAGGTCGGCCACGGTGATGCGCATGCTGCCCTCGCGGCCCTCGTCGCTGATGACGGTGAGGCCCAGCGCCTTGGCGAATTCCTGCGGCGAGATCATGCGTTCCCTCCTCTGCGCGGCGGCGTCGCGCCGCCTCCTCTCTATTCTACCAAATTTACGGGAAAAGCAAAAGAGGTTTTCCGCAAAAAGCGGGCAGTGCCCGCCTCCATTTCCGAAGAAGATGAACGGTTATCAAGCTCATTCGCGCGAGGCTGCGGGCTGTGCCCGCCTCCATTTCCGAAGAAAGTGAACGATTGTCCAACTCATTCGCACGAGGCCGTGGGCTGTGCGCCCGATGTGTTACGCTTGGCGCGGCAGGAAATCGGCGTTGACCACGTCGAGCGGGGAGTTGAGCGGCCGACCCGCGTCGAACGCCGCGATATTGCCGTAGATGTAGCGCACCATGTTCAGATCGTTGTCCCGGGTGTTGCCGCCCGCGTGCGCGCTGGCGACCACGTTGTCAAGCCGCAGCAGCGGGTGATCCGGCGGCAGCGGCTCGCGCTCGTAGGTGTCCAGACAGGCCGTGGCGATCGTGCCGTCCGTGAGCGCGCGCACCAGCGCGTCCTCCCGCACGATCGGCCCGCGCGCCGTGTTGACGAGCATCGCCGTGGGCTTCATCGCCTTCAATTCAGCCTCGCCGATCATGCCGCGCGTCGTCTCGTCCAGCGGGCAGTGCAGAGTGACGACGTCGCTCTGCGCGAGCAGCTCGGGGAGCGTGACGAACGCGTAGCCGAAGCGATCCTCCTCGTCGCGCATGCGCACGATGTCGGTGTAGATCACCTTTGCGCCGAACGCCGTCGCCAGCGTCGCCACCCGCTTGCCGATGTGCCCCAGCCCGACGATGCCGACCGTCTTGCCGCGCAGCATGAACGAGCGCCCGAAGTACTCCGTGCGCGGCCAGTGCCCGGCGCGCAGGTCGCGGTTGATCTGCAGGAGATTGCGATAGCCCGCGAGGATGAGCATCACGGTCAGCTCGGCGACGATGCCCGCGTTGACGCCCGGGCACACCGCGACGGGCACGCCGCGCGCGCCCCACGCCGCGAGATCGACATGGTCGTAGCCCGCGCCCCAGCGCTGCCAGAAGCGCACGTTCGGCGTCGCGTCGATGATCGCGGGGTCGATGTCAAGCCGTGAGATCAGGTATTCGCAGTCCGCGAGCTTGCCCCAGTCCTCGCGGGCGAGCGCGTCCACCAACTCGAAGCCCTGCGGCACGTTCTCGTGCAGCGCCTCGTAAGCGCCCGGGAAATACGTCCCCACCAGTCCGATCCGTTTCATCTTCATCCATCCTTTTGCTGTGCGGTCTCTGCGGGCAGAGCAAGGGGCCTGAGGAAGGCTCCTCAGGCCCCGGGGTTGCGTTTCCCGCGCGATCAGTCGATCAGGCCGATCTCCCTGTAGTAGCGCGCGGCGCCGTCGTGCAGCGGCACGCCCGCGAGATCCTCGCAAGCCAGCTTGGGATCGGCAGCGCGCAGCGCGGCGTGCTGCTCGGTGAGGGAATCCCAGTTCTCCCAGAAGACCTTGGTCATCTGGTAGACGGTCTCCTCGTCCACGTCCGCGGTGATGAACAGCGTCAGCTTCACGGCGGAGGTGGGCACGTCCTCATCCTGCCCGTCGTAGGTGCCGGCGGGGATGGTGTAGGACGCGTACCACGGATAATCGACCTTCAGCTGATCGACGGTCTCCGCCGGGATGGGCAGCAGCTTCGACTCGGTGGTGGTCAGAATCTGGGTGACGGCCGCGTTCGGCGTGCCCGCCATGACCCACACGCCGTCCAGCTGGCGGTTGCTGATCATGTCGGCGGAGTCGGTGGTGTCCATGTACTCGGTCTGCATGTCGTCGAGCGTCTTGCCGAACAGGCCCAGATGCACAGTCGCCTCATCGACGGTGGTGGAGCCGGGCGCGCCCACGGAGATGTGCTTGCCGATCAGGTCCTCCAGCGTCTCGATGCCGCTGTCCTTGGTGACCACGACCTGATTGGGGTTGTAGTACAGGCCCGCGAAGATGCGGATATTCTCGTTGGGATAGCCCTCGAAGCTGGCCAGACCCTGCTGGGACTGGTAGACGAGGTTCGCGTTGGCGATGCCGATTTGCGCCTCGCCGTCCAGCGCCTGATTGAGGTTATCGACGCCGCCGCCGGACGGGGTCGCCGTGGCGTTCATGCCCTCGATGGCGTTGTTCCACAGCTCGACGACGGTCGCGCTGATCGGGTAGAACGTGGAGGACGTGCCGGCGGTGACAAAGTTGATGTCGACGGCCAGCGCGCTGGACGCGGCCAGCAGCAGCGCGACGCACAGCGCCGCAGTGAGGAACTTCTTCATACAAAGTCCACTCCTTCTCAAAATGTTGGGGGAAACCTATGCCAGCCGCTTGCGCGGCGAAAGCCGATGTTACGCCGCGGGGAGCGGCTTGCGCTTGGAGAGCACCGCGCGGTCGAGCGCGATCTCGGCGGCGATCAGCACGAGGGCGACGCCGTCGGTGAGCAGCGACGGGCTGACGAAGAGCAGCCCCGCGATCACGAGCATCGCCCGGCAGCCGATGCGCAGCGCCGTCGTCCCGGTTGCGTAGCGCTCCAAGGGGAGGCCCGACAGCCCGGCGGCGATGGCCAGCACGCCGATGCACGCGGTCGCAAACGCGCGCACGGTCAGCGAGAGGGCGACGCCCTCGGTGCTGCCGTAGAGCAGCACGGGATTGCCGAGGAAGAAGAACGGCACGATGAAGCCCGCGATCCCCAGCCGCATGGCGATGAGCGAGGTCTTCGTCTGGTTGCTGTCGGCGATGCCGGCGGCGACGTAGGAGCTCATCGCGACGGGCGGCGTGATGTTGGACAGGCACGCGTAGATGAGGCAGAACATGTTGGCGGCCATCTCGGTCGCGCCGACGCCGCGCAGCACCGGCACGGCGACCGCGTAGACGATGACGTAGGCCGCGACACCCGGCACGCCCATGCCGAGGATGATCGACATGACCATGACCATCGCGCCGCCGAGGAAGAGCTGGCCCTCGCCGACGATTTGCAGGATGAGGTTGCCGAAGTTGAGGCCGAGGCTGGTCATGTTGACCGAGCCGATGATGATGCCGATGATGATGCAGCTCACGCCGACGCTGATCGCGCTGCGGCTGCCCTCGACGGCGGCCTGCGCGATGACCTTGGGCGTCATGCGCGTCTGCGGGCGCAGCCACGAGACGGCGACCGTCGCGAAGATGGCGACGATGGCGGCGAAGAGCGGCGTGTAGCCCATGAACATGAGCGCCAGCAGCACGATGAGCGGCAGCAGCAGATGGCCGCGCTCCTTGACGACCTTCATCGCGTTGGGGATGTTTTCCGGCGACAGGCCGGAAAGCCCCAGCCGCTTCGCCTCCAGATGCACGGAGTAGAGCAGCGACAGATAGTAGAGGAACGCCGGAATGGCCGCCGCGAGCATGACCTTGGTGTAGCTGACGGACATGAACTCGGCCATCACGAAGCCGACCGCGCCCATGATGGGCGGGGTGAACTGCCCGCCCGTGGAGGCGACGGCCTCGACGGCGGCGGCGAAGTCCTTGCGGTAGCCGGTCTTCTTCATCAGCGGGATGGTGATGGTGCCGGTGGTCGCCACGTTGGCGATGGCGGAGCCGTTGATCATGCCCATCAGCGCGGAGGCGATGACGGCGACCTTGGCCGGGCCGCCCGGCGAGCGGCCCACGAGCGTGAGCGCGATGTCGTTGATGAACTGGGAAAACCCGCTGTATTTGAGGAACGCGCCGAAGAGCACGAACACGAAGATGTACGTCGCGGAGACGCCGGCGCCCGTGCCGAGGATGCCGTTGGTATCCCACACGAGCGACTTGATGACGCGCTTGACGGTGAACGCGCTGGTGCCAAAGCGCCCCGGCACGAAGCGCCCCCAGATGGCGAAGTAGGACAAGAACAGCAGCGCGATCACAGCGAGATTGCCGCTGGCGCGCCGCGCCGCCTCAAAGACGACGATCAGGCAGACGACGCCCATCGCGATCTCGACATTGCCCAGCCTGCCCGTGCGCGCGATGGCGTCGTAATGCAGGAACACATAGCCGAAGCTGACCAGCGCGGCGGCGATGAGCAGCCAGTCCCACACGGGCAGATTTGCGCGGCGGCGGCGCTCCTTTTTGTAGGTGGGATAGAGCGCAAAGGCAAACGGCAGCAGGAACAGGATGTGCGCCGTGCGCAGCTTGACCGCGCCCAAGGTGCCAAACATGTTCCAGTAGAGCTGGGCCACCGCCCACACGAGCAGCAGCACGGTCAGCGCGATCTGCATGGGGCCGGTGAAGACGCGCGTGCGGCTTTCCGCGTCCTTGTCCTCCATGAGCTGCTGGGCCTTGGCGTCCAGCGCGCGCTCGTCGTTTTCCATGTTTGCCATGGGGTCATCCCTCCGTTCGCGGCCCGTGCGCGGGCCGCCTTGTGACAGTGTATCATGACGGCAACAATCTGTCAATCCCCTTTTGCCCGCGCGATTCCAGCACGAGGCGCGCGGTGCTCACGCCCGCGGCGTCCTTGGCGACGACGATGCGGTTTTCGATGCGCCGCTCCAGCTCCTCGACATGCGAGATCACGCCCACGAGGCGCTCGCCCTGCGTGAGCGAGGCGAGCGTCTCCACCGCCTGCGACAGCGCGCGCGCATCCAGAGAGCCAAAGCCCTCGTCCACAAACAGCGTGTCAAGCCGCACGCCGCCCGCAGCCGCCTGTATTTCGTCGCTCAACCCCAGCGCCAGCGCCAGCGACGCCATGAACGACTCGCCGCCGGAGAGCGTGCGCACGTCCCGCGGCGCGCCGCCGAGGTGGTCGATCACCTCCATGTCCAGCCCCGTCTGGCTGCGCTGATCCTCCGCCTGCGCGCGGCGGCGCAGCTCGTACTGCCCCCGCGTCATGCGCAGCAGCCGCGCGTTCGCCCGCGCGAGCACGCGGTCGAAATACGCCATCTGCACGAAGGTCTCCAGCGTCACCTTGTCCCGCCCGCCGAGGCGGCCGTTCGCCGTCTCCGCGAGGGTGTTCATCATCCGGTAGCGCGCCATGCCCTCCTCCGAGGCGCGCCTGCGCTCGGCGAGGCGCGCGAGCGCGCGCTCGTTGTGTGCGGCGCGCGCCCCGCACGCTTGCGCCTGCTCGCGGACGCGCCCCTCTTCTTGCGCGCCCTGCGCCCAGCGCTCGCGCAGCGCCTGCGCGCTCTCGCCTTGCGGCGCGCCCTCCAGCTGCGCCGTGAGCGACGCCATCCGCGCCCGCAGCGCGCTGAGCGCCTCGCCCGCGCGCCTTGCCGCCTGACGCGCCGCCTCCGCCCGAGCGAGCAGCGCGTCCCGCTCCGCCGCCGCGCGCGCCTTCTCCTCCTGCGCCTCGGCGGCGCTGCCGTAGGGCAGCCGCGCGCGCTGCGCCTGCGCCTGGCGTCGCTTTTCCGCCGCCTCCGCCCGCAGCGCCGCGCCGCGCTGCGTGAGCGAGAGCAGGGCCGCGTCCATCGCGCGCTCCTCCTCTTCCTTTTGCGGGATGAGCGCGCGCGTTTGTTCGAGCGCCTCCAGCCGCTTGCGCAGCTTCTCTTCGAGCGCGCGCTGCGCCTCGCCCTGCGAAAGCGCCTCCTCTCTCGCGCGCGATGCGCTCTCGCACACGCTGTCCGGCTGGTACGCGCCCAATAGCTCCTCGGCCAGCTGCGACACGGCGCGCTCCTGCGCCGAAAGCGCGCCCTGCGCCTGCGAGAGGGCGCTTGCGCGCATGGCGGCGTCCTCCTCGGCCCGCACGCGCGCCTCGCGCAGCGCCGCGAGCGCCGCCTCGGTCACGCTCTCGCGCTCGAGCTTCGCCGGGGCCGGGTGCTCCGTCGCTCCGCAGACCGGGCAGGGGACGCCCGGCGCGAGCCGCGCGGCCAGCAAGCCCGCCTGCGCGCCGAAGAACGCCGCCTCGCCCGCGCCGTAGGCCGCTTGCGCCCGCGCCTTTTCCTCCATCGCCCTTTGCGCCGAGATCGCCGCGTCCCGCGCGGCCTGCCGCCTAGCGCCCAGCTCCCGGCCTTCATCGAGCAGATGGCCCGCGCGCTGCGCGCGCTGGGCGCACGCCTCCACGGCCTGCCCCGCCTGCGCGCGCCGCGCCTGCACGTCGCCCGCCTCCGCGACGAGCCGCCTCGCCCGCTCGATGTCCGCGTGCAGCCGGTCGCGATTTTGGCGCGTCTGCCCGGCCTGCGCCTCCTGCTCGGCCGCGCCCGCCTCCAGCGCGCTCGCCTCGCTGAGCAGCGCCTGAGCGCCCGCGAGCTGGCGGATGTGCTCCTCCAGCGCGCCCAGCCGCCGGGCCAGCTCGTCCGCGCGCGGCAGCAGCGCCTGCGCCTGACCGGCCTCGCGCTCGCGCGCCTCCGCCTCGCGCGCGGCCTCCTTTTCCTGCGCCGCCGCCTCGTCAAGCTCCCGCGCGGCGCGCTCCAGCGCCTCCGCCCGGCCAATCCGTTCGCTGAGCGCCGTCTGCGCCGCCTGCAGCGCGGTCAGCCGCGCGCCCAGCGCCTCGGCGTCCGCGGCGTCCTTGACGAGGCCCCGGCGCGCCAGCTCCTCCGCCTGCGGCAGCAGCGAAATCTTGTTTTCCTCCAGCAGCGCGCGCAGCTCCGCCTCCATCTCAGGCGGCGCCACGAGCGTCTGCGCCTCCTGCATGAGCGCGCGCTCCGCCTCCTCCGCCTGCCGGCGCAGGGCCGCCGCCTCCTCGGCGAGGCGGCGCTGGAGCAGATCGTAGCGCTCCGTGTGGAAGATGCGCCTGAAGATCTCCCGGCGCTTGTCCGTGTCCGCGAAGAGGATGCGCCTGAAATCCCCCTGCGCGATCATGCCGATCTGCGAGAACTGCTCGCGCGTCAGGCCGATGAGCGCCTCGATCTCGCGCGTGACGCCGGTGTAGCTGTCGCTCACGCGCCCGTCGGGATAGGTGAGGATCGCCTGCGGGCGCGCGCGCACGACGCCCTCGCCCCGGCGCTTCGGGCGCTCGTATTCCGGGCTGCGGCGCACGGCGTACTGCGCATCGCCCAGCGAAAAGCGCAAGAGTACATACGTCTCCGCCTCCGGCGCGGCGTACTGGCTGCGCAGCATGGAGCCGCGGCGCTCCTGCCCGCTGGCCTCGCCGTAGAGCGCGAAGGCGATCGCGTCGAAGATCGTCGTCTTGCCCGCGCCGGTGTCGCCCGAGATCAGGTACAGCCCGCTGCGGCCCAGCGCCGCCATGTCGATCGTCGTCACGCCCGCATACGGGCCGAACGCCGACATCGTCAGTTCAAGCGGTCTCATGCGTCCTCCTCCCAGATCTCCCGCGCCAGCCGCTCGATCACCTCGCGCTGGGGCGGGGTCATCGGCGCGCCGCTCTGCTGCTCGTAGAGCAGGCTAAACCACTGCGCGGGATCGCGCAGCGCGACCGACGGCGTGGAAAAGTCCGCCTGCGCGGCGCGCGTGCGGGCGTTGTCGTAGAGCAACTGCAACAGGTTTGGATAGACCTCCCGCAGCCGGGCGAACGCCTCGGGCACGTCGTCCTCGTCCGTCAGCGTGATCTGCACATAGTCGTCCGCATGCTGCGCCGCGCGCGGATCGCACAGGGCGGCAAACGCGCCGCGCAGCGCGCGCATGGGGCGCGCGGGCGCAAGCGGCAACGCCTCGACCGACAGCTCTCCCTTCCTCCCCAGCGTGACGCGCAGCGCGCCCTTCTCCTGATCGCACTCGGAAAAGGCGTAGCACAGCGGCGAGCCGCTGTAACGCGCGCGCCCGCCGAGCAGGCTCTGGCGGCGGTGCAGGTGCCCCAGCGCCACATAGTCAAACGCCGCGAACGCCTCGGCGTCCACGCCGTCCAGCCCGCCGACGCTGACCTCCTCCGATTCGCTGCGCGCCGCGCCCGTGACGAGCTGATGCGCCAGCAGCACGTTGCGCGCGCCGGGCACGACGTCCATCGCCTCCACGGCGGCGCGCACGGCGTCCGCGTAGGTGTCGATGTCCTCGCGGCCCAGCGCCGCGCGCGCCAGAGAGGGCTTCACATACGGCAGCAGGTGGAAGAACACGGGGCCAAATTCGTCTTGCAGCGCCACGCGCACGGGCTTTCCGTCGTAGACGGTGGAGACGTGTACGCCCTGCGCGCCAAACAGCCTCGCGCCGAAGGCGACGCGCTCGGCGCTGTCGTGATTGCCCGCGATCATCAGCACGCGGCTGCCCTGCGCGCTCATGCGCGTGAGGAAATCGTCAAAGAGCGTCACCGCCTCGGCGGGCGGCACCTGCCGGTCGTAAATGTCCCCGCAGATCAGCGTCGCGTCCGCCTCTCGGGCGAGCGGCAACACCTTTTCCAGCATCGCGCGCTGCTCCTCGAGCATCGATCGCTCGCACACGCGCTTGCCCAGATGCAGATCCGACAGATGCAGCAGCCTCATCGTTCCATCCCCCTCGCAACGCTTCCATTATACAGGAATTCTCCCCTCGCCGCAATCCCGCTTGACAGGCGCGCCGCTCGCCCGTACAATAATGACGAGCCGCATATGCGCGCTTCCGTTTCTCAAAACCCTCGTTTTGTTTGGCATCATGCTTTCAAGAGGGCGGACTCTGCCTCACCTTCCCCAAAGCAAGAACGGTAAAGGCCTTTTTTGAAAGGAGACCGCGCATGGACGATCTGCGCAAGCCGGATCCCGTCAAGGCGTGGCACGCCCTCGCGCTGGGCGCGCTGCTGGCGCTGTGCGCGCTCGCCCCGGCGATCCTCCCCTACGGCGGGCGCTACGTCACCCGCGGCGATCTGATCGAGCAGCAGCTCCCCTTCCTCGCCGAGACGCGCCGCCTGCTGCGCGGCAATCCCTTCGGGTACAGCTTTTCGACGTTCTTGGGCACGGGCGCGGTGAGCGGCTACGCGTTCTACACGCTGGGTAGCCCGTTTGTGTGGCCGCTGGCGCTGCTGCCGCAAGCGGCGCTGCCCTACGCGGTGAGCGCAATGGCCGTCGCCAAGCACGCCGTGTGCATGCTCTGCGCGTTCCTCTACCTGCGGCGGATGCTGCAAAGCGGTCGCCTCGCGCTGCTGGGCGCGGCGCTCTACACGTTTTCCTCCTTCACCGTGGTGAATACGCAGTTTTACCACTTTACCGAGGTCGTCGCCTTCTTCCCGCTGATCCTGCTGGGGATGGAGGACGCGATGGGCGACGCGCCGCACCCCGGCGCGCTCGCGCTCGCCTGCGGCCTGAACGCGCTGACCAACTATTACTTCATGTTTTCCAGCGCCCTGCTCGCCGCGCTGTATTTCGCCTGCCGCCTGTTTTCCGCGGACTGGGCGAGCGCGCGCACGCCCCGCCGGGTGCTGCTCGCGCTCTTTGAGTGTGCCGCCGGTTGCGCGCTCGCGGGCGCGCTGCTGCTGCCCGCCGCGCGCGCCATGCTCTCCATCACGCGCACGGGCGCGGGCGACGTGCCGCTGCTCGCGCGGCGCTACACCCTCTCCACGCTGCTGGAGCGGCTGCGCGCGCTGCTCATGCCCATCGAGAGCGGCGTCGTTCACGCGGTCTACGGCGACACGCCGAGCTGGTCGTCCACGGCGGCGTATCTGCCCGTCTTCGGGCTGACGGGCGCGGTCGCGTTCATGACCATGCCGCGCGGGAAGCGCGGCGAGCGCCGCCCGGGCGGATGGCTGCGCGCGCTGCTGGCGCTGCTCGCCGTGGCGAGCGCGGTTCCGGCGCTGTGCGGCCTGTTCGCGCTGGAGACGAACACCGCCTACACCCGCTGGTGGTACGGTTTGGCGATGGCGCTCACGCTGGCGACGCTCTACGCGCTGCGCGGCGCGACCCTGCAAACGTGGCGGCGCGCGTTTGCCGCGTGCGTCGCCGCGTGCTGCCTGCTGCTCCTGCCCGCGCTGCCGACGCAGGGCATGCTGGACGCGATGCGTTCCGCCGGCGGGCCGCTCGCGCGCGTCGCGGCGTTTTGCCAGAACCGGCGCACGGGCGCGTATGCGCCGCTTGCGCTGCGCGTCCTCGCGCCGGCGCTCGCGCTGCTGGGCGGCGGCGCGATGCTCGCGCTGCTCGCGCGCAGGCTCCGTCCGCGCGCGGCGCTGGCACTGGTGTGCGCCGTCGCGTGCGTGCAATACACGGCGTACATCGCCGTCGGCGACAGGGCGCTGCTCTCCGGCGGCGAGGCCCCGGGAGAGGGCGTCTATACGCTGCGCGAGCTGGCGGAGCCGACGCTCTCGGCGCTCGCGCTGCCGGAGGAGGACGGCGGCGGCTATGTGCGCATCGACCACGGCGACATGCTGCGCAACTACGGCCTGCTGCTGGGGCGCTCCTCGCTGACCAGCTTCTCCTCGCTGCGCACCTCTGCGGTGGGCCGCTTTGTGGAGATGGCGGGCTTTGGCTACGACGAATCCACGACGGTCAAGCCGCCCGACGGCGGCGAGGCGCTGCGCGTCTACCTGAGCGTGTCGGAGTACCATCAGCTCTGCGGCGAAAGCATGCCGGACGGCTACGTCTACGACCGAGAGGAGAACGGCTTCCCCGTCTATGTGAACCCCGACGCGCTGCCGATGGGCTTTTTGAAGACCTGCGTCACCGGAACGCACGACCAGCCGATGAGCGGCGACGCGCTCCCCGCGACGCTGCTCGCCGCGGCCGCGCTGGACGCGGACGCGCTCGCGCGCTGGGACGGCCTGCTTCCGCGGCTCGACGTCTACGCCATCCCCGACTGGCGGGAGAGCGCCGCGCGCCTGCGGGAAAACGCCTGCGACCGCTTCGAGGTTTCGCCCAGCGGCTTCACCGCGCACATCGACGCGAAGGAGGCGGGGCTGCTCGTCTTCACCATCCCCTACGACAAGGGGTTCAGCGCCACGGTAGACGGGCGCGCCGCCGAGATCGTCCCCTGCGACGTCGCGTTCATGGCGGTGTATGTGGAGCCGGGCGAGCACGAGATCGCCTTTGCCTACCGCACGCGCGGTCTCGCGGCGGGCGTCGCGCTGAGCCTGTTCTCCGCCGCGGCGCTGGGCGCCTATGTGCTGCTGCGCAGGCGGGGGAAGATCGCGATATAAGGAACATAAAATGGGCAGCGAACGTGTTGCGTTCGCCGCCCGCCGTAACCATGGTTTCTCATACTATTCTCAAATCAAATCATATTCATGGCGAACCCGCCCGGGATCGCTTCGCTACCGGGCTGCCTTTTCATCGCTTCGCGATTGGGAGGTACGTTGGGGCTACCGCCCCAAACCCTGTCTGGGGACATTGTCCCCAGACCCCATTCTATATTACATTACAGCCGCGCAAACACGTCCCCCAGCGCCTCGTGCAGTGTGAGGCTTGCGATGTCGTCACGCGGGGTCGGCGTCTTGTTGATGAGCACGAGCCGGTTGCCGGGGTATTCGTCCAAAAACGCGGCCGCCGGGTAGACCGTCAGCGACGTGCCCGCGACGATCAGCAAATCCGCGCGGCGGATGGCGTCCACCGCGCCGGAGATCACCGCCGCGTCGAGCGGCTCCTCGTAGAGCACGACGTCCGGCTTGACCCGTCCGCCGCACTTGGGGCAGGTGGGCAGATCGCCCAGCGTCAGGAACTGCGCCAGATCGTAGCGCGCGCCACAGCGCTGGCAGGTGTTGCGGTGTACGCTGCCGTGCAATTCGTACACCGCGCGGCTGCCCGCCATCTGGTGCAGGCCGTCGATGTTCTGCGTGACGACCGCCAGCAGCTTGCCCTCCCGCTCCCACTGGGCGAGCTTCACATGCGCGATGTTGGGCTTCGCGTTCGGGTAGAGCATGCGCGTGCGGTAGAAGTCGAAAAAGACCTCCGGCTTGCGCAGGTAATACGAATGGGAGATGATCGTCTCCGGCGGGTCTGAATAGCGCTGGCTGTACAGGCCGTCCACGCCGCGAAAATCCGGGATGCCGCTCTCGGTGGAGACGCCCGCGCCGCCGAAGAAGACGACGCGTTTTGACTGCGCCAGCCACGCCTGCAATTGGGCGAGCTTCGTTTCGTCCATGCCTTTCCTCCTGTGTCGGTTCGTCAGGGCAGCAGATGCGACGAGCGGATGGGCATGTACAGCCGCTGCTCCGCGAGGCGCTTGAGCGCCTCGAAAAGCTCCGGCGAGCACTCGCCCTCCTCGTCAAGCGAATCCAGCCCGCGCCGCATGATGCCGTGCAGATAGCGCACCTGCGCGCTGGTGAGATTGCAGCCCTCGCCCGCCATGCAGCGCGCGCAGAGCAGGCCGCCCCATTCGGGCGCCAGCGCCGCGACCGCGCCGTCCTCGCCGTCCTCGCCGGTGAGGATGGGCGCGCCGCAGCGCACGCAGCGGCCCACCTGGGGCCTAAAGCCCAGCAGCGACGTCAGCCCCATCAGGAACACCGCCGTCACCCGCCGCGCGTCGTTTTCGCCGTAGCACAGGTGCGCCAGCGTGCGCAGCAGCAGCATGAAGAGCCGCTCGTTCTCCTGCCCCGGCTGCACCGCCGCCGCGCAAAGCTCCAGCGCGTACATCCCGTGCGAGAGGCGCTCGTAGTCCGCGCGCAGCGGGTAGTACGTCTCCGTGATCGCGCAGGAGACGACGCTCGCGCGCTCGCCCGTCTGGTAGAGCGCGTATTCCCCCGTGCAGAACAGCTCGCTCGCCGCCAGCAGCGGGCTTTTCTGCCTGCGGCAGCCGCGGCACAGCGCGTCCACGCGCCCCATCGTCGGCGAAAAGAGCGTGAGCATGCGGTCGTTATCGCGGTAATCCGCACGCCGCACCACGATGGCGTTCGTCACGATCTGCGGCACGGGTCAGCCCTCTCGTTCGCCGTCCTGCTCCGCGCGGCGCAGCACCTTGGGGATGAAGCGCGCGGCGAAGCGTCCCTTGCCCTTCTCCTTGACGTAGAAGTAGCCGATGGTCGAGAAGACCACCGCGCCCACGAAGTTGACCAGCAGATCCTTCATCGTGTCGTTGAGGCCCACGTCGAGATAGCCGCCCAGCCCCAGCGCCTGCTGGGAGCCGTCGGCGTAGACGACGATCACGTCGTCGATGTCCTCCAGCTTGACCGTCTTGTTGCTGCGCGTCTCGTCCAATTCCACGGTGCTGATGCTGCTGATGATCGTGTCCTTCTGCATGTCCAGTCCGAGGAAGCGGTCTCCGGAATACTCGAAGAACTCCCAGAGCACGCCCACGGTCATGGAGAAGCAGAACGCCACGATGGCCAGATACACCGGGGAGAGCTGGAAGGAAAAGCGCTCGCTTCGGTTGAGCAGATCGACCAGCGCGAAGCCGATCGCCGCGCAGAGGAAGCCGTTCATCGTGTGGAGCATGGTGTCCCAGTTGGGCACGCGGATATAGAAGCTGTTGAGTTCGCCTAGAATCTCCGCCGCAAAGATGAACAGCAGGATGATGATCTCCAGCGTCCCGGGCAGCTCGACGTTCAGCCTGCGCGTGAAGGCGCTGGGCAGCACGAGCAGCACCAGCGTGAGGCCGCAGAGGAACACGCTCTCATAATCGAGGCGCAGCGCGGCGCGCACCATCGAGAAGATCACCAGCGCGCGCAGCACCAGATACACGGTCAGCGTCGCGGGCTTGGCGTAGGGTTTCTCCTTGGGCTTTGCGGGTTTTTTCGCCTGTTCGTTCTTTTTCATGGGTTTTTCTCCTTCCCGCGGCGCGCCGCGACGTTCGTCCTGCGGCTATTATACCACAGCGGCGGCCCGCTTGAAAGGCAAGGGGAAAAATTCCTTGGGCGCAAAAAGCCGCCCCTCGCAGCTTGCAAGGGGCGGCGCTCATGCGCGTCACTCGTCGTCGTCCTCGTCGCTAGCGGCCTGCGCGGCGGGGATCGCCTTGGGCGTGATGTCGCCCGCGCGGGTGAGCGCGATGCGCGTGAGCGTCGGGCCGACCAGCTCGTAGATCAGCACGCCGAAGAGCACGATGTTGCGCACCATCTCGCCGGTCGCGCCGAGGGTCTGCGCGACGGTGACGGACATGCCCAGCGCGACGCCCGCCTGCGGCAGCAGCGTGATGCCCAGATACCGCCGCACGAGCGGATCGCAGTGCATGAATCCGGCGCTGACGCTCGCGCCCAGCCACTTGCCCACCGAGCGCGCGAGGATGTACGCCGCGCCGATGCCCACGACCGCAGCGCTGCTGAAGACGCCCAGCTCCAGCTCCGCGCCGCTCAGCACGAAGAACAGGATGAACAGCGGCGCCGTCCAGCGGTCGGTCTTCTCCATGATCTCCTCGGAGAAGTCGCACTCGTTGCAGAAGACCGTGCCCAGCATCATGCACACCAGCAGCGAGGAGAAGCCCACGCGCACGCCGCACACGTCGAACTCCAGCATCGAGAGCGACACCGTCATGATGACGAAGGTGATGGACAGGCTCAGCCGCTTGCTATTGGACTTGAAATACTTTTCCACGGCGGAGAAGATCACGCCCATCGCAAAGCCCAGCAGCAGCGAGCAGACGATCTCGACGACCGGCTCCACGAGGATGGACACCATGTCGAACTGGCCGAAGTGCATCGCCTTGGCGATGCCGAAGCTGATGGCGAAGACGACCAGACCCACCGCGTCGTCGATGGCGACGATGGGCAGCAGCAGATCGGTCAATTTGCCCTTGGCCTTGTACTGGCGCACGACCATCAGCGTGGCGGCGGGGGCCGTCGCCGTGGCGATGGCGCCCAGCGTGATCGCGTCGGCGAGCGGCAGCGCGTCGCGCAGGACGGTGAAGTGCAGCGCGATGAGCACCACGTCCACCGTCAGCGCGGCGACCAGCGCCTGAAAGACGCCGACCACCAGCGCCTGCTTGCCCGTCTGGCGCAGCTGCGAGAGGCGGAACTCGTTGCCGATGGCGTAGGCGATGAAGCCGAGCGCGACGTCGTTCATCAGCGACAGCTCCTTGACGCGCGCCATCGTCGGAAAGCCGACGCCGTCCAGCCCCAGCCGGCCCAGCGCATACGGGCCGATGAGGATGCCCGCGATCAGGTAGCCCGTGACCGCGGGCATTTTGAGCGGCTTCACAAAGCGCGAGACCAGCAGGCCCGCGCACAGCGCGATGGAGATGCTCAGCAGGATTTCCATATTTCTTCCTTCTTCCAGTCTTCTTCCAATGCGTTAAACAGCCTCGCGCGCGTCGGCAGATCAAAAGTCCAGTTCAATTTCATCATGCTCTCGGGGATGTGGGGCGCCGCCCCACGCCCCGCCTAGGGGCTTTCCGTTCGCCCCTAGGAACCCTTCGGCTTTCAAAGCTAGGGGGTTGACAGCGGCAAGGCGTTTAGACAAACGCCCTCGCGCGCGGGCGCGCGCGTTGGCTTTGCCATTATACCACGGCGGCTTTTTTTGCGTCAGCGCAAAATACGACGGAGATTCGGGGAAAAAACTGGCTTATTTTGCCTGTGCTCCGGCGGGCTTGGCAAGCGCTTTAGGCGCGCGCGGCGCATTTTTCGCGCCCTTTTTTGGTCAAAGTCTCTTCCTTTTTGGCGCAAAATCGTGTATGCTATTCAAAAAAGGAAGGAGGCGAGCGCGTTGCCTGACGCCTATCTCGCCATCGACATCGGCGCCTCCAGCGGGCGGCATATTCTGGGCCGCGTACAGGACGGCAAGCTGCGCCTGACCGAGGTCTACCGCTTCCCGAACCGGCAGGTGCGCCGGGACGGACACGACTGCTGGGACATGGACGCCCTGTGGGAGGGCGTGCTCGAGGGGCTGCGCGCCTGCAAGGCGCTGGGCGTCACGCCCAAGAGCGTCGGCGTGGACACATGGGCGGTGGACTTCCAGCTGCTCGGCCCCGGCGGCGCGCCCCTCGGCGACGCCGTCGCCTACCGCGACGCGCGCACGCAGGGCGCGGACGCGCTGGCCGACGCACGCATCTCCCCGCAGGAGCTGTACGCGCGCACGGGCATCCAGAAGCAGCCGTTCAACACGATCTACCAGCTTCTGGCCTTAAATCAGGAGCACCCGGAGCAGCTCGCGGGGGCCGAGGCGCTGCTCATGATCCCCGACTACCTGCATTACCGCCTCACGGGCGAGCGCCGGCAGGAATACACCAACGCCACCAGCACGGGCCTCGTAAACGCCCAAACGGGCGCGTGGGACATGGAGCTGATCGCGCGGCTGGGGCTGCCGGAGCGGCTGTTCGGGCCGCTGTCGATGCCGGGCGAGACGGTGGGCCGCTTTACCCCCGAGATCGCCCGGGCCGCCGGCTTTGACGCGCCGGTGGTGCTGCCCGCCACGCACGACACCGGGTCGGCGTTCCTCGCCGTGCCCGCGCGGGACGATTTCGCCGTGACCCTCTCCAGCGGCACATGGTCGCTGCTGGGCGTGGAGATCGGCAAGCCGATCACCACCGAGGCGTCGCGCCTGCAAAACTTCACCAACGAGGGCGGCGCGTGGCGGCGCACCCGCTACCTCAAGAACATCATGGGCCTGTGGATGATCCAGTCCATCCGCCGCGAGCTAAACGGCGAGGCCTACGTCGCCGGGCGCGTCAGCCGCCACGCGGCGGGCAGGACGTACTCCTTCCCCGACCTGATCGCCGAGGCGCAGACCGCGGAGGACTTCCCCTCCGTGGTGGACGTGAACGACCCCGCGTTCCTCGCGCCCGAGAGCATGATCGACGCCGTGCGGGCGGCCTGCCGCCGGAGCGGGCAGCCCGAGCCGCAGCGCGTCGGGGAGATCATGCGCTGCGTCTACCGCAGCCTCGCGCAGTGCTACGCGCGGGCGATCGAGGGATTGTCCCAGCTGACCGGAAAGACCTACACCAGCATCAACATCGTGGGCGGCGGCTGTCAGGACGGATACCTCAACCGCCTCACCGCCGAGGCCACGCGCCTGCCCGTGTTCGCCGGGCCGGTCGAGGGCACGGCCATCGGCAATCTGCTCGTGCAGATGATCGCCGCCGGGGAGTTTTCATCGCTGTCGCAGGCGCGCCGCGCCGTCAGAGAGAGTTTTGACATCGAGGAGGTCACACCATGAGCTATCAGGAAGCCAAGACCCGCTACGAGGCCGCGGGCATCTCCGCCGAGGACGCGCTCGCCAAGCTCGCGTCCGTCCCCGTCGCGCTGCACTGCTGGCAGGGCGACGACGTGCGCGGGTTTGACACCGACCCCAGCAAGCCGCTCACCGGCGGCATCCAGACCACCGGCAATTACCCGGGCCGCGCGCGCACCCCGCAGGAGCTGATGGCCGATCTGGACATCGCGCTGTCGCTGTGCCCGGGCAAGAAAAAGATCAACCTGCACGCCAGCTACGCCGTCTTTGAGGACGGCGACTGGGCCGACCGCGACCGGCTGGAGCCGCGCCACTTCAAGGCGTGGGTGGACTTTTGCAGGGCGCGCGGCCTCGGCGCGGACTTTAACCCCACCTTCTTTTCGCACCCCAAGTGCGACCCGCTGACCCTCTCCTCCCCCAACGAGGAGACGCGCCGCTTCTGGATAGACCACGGCAAGGCGTGCATCCGCATCAGCCAGTACCTCGCCGAGGAGCTGGGGCAGACGTGCGTCATGAACATCTGGACGGGCGACGGCCTCAAGGACATCCCCGCCGACCGCCTCGGCCCGCGCGTGCGCTACCGCGAGAGCATCGACGAGATTCTCTCCGAGCCGTTCGACTTTGACAAGGTCAAGCCCTGCGTCGAGTCGAAGGTGTTCGGCATCGGCGTGGAGGCGTACACCGTCGGCAGCGCGGAGTTTGCGCTCTCCTACGCGGCGGCGCACCCGGGCAAGTGCATCCCGCTGATGGACAACGGCCACTACCACCCCACCGAGGTCGTCTCCGACAAGATTCCCGCGCTGCTCGCGTTCTTCCCCGAGAT
This sequence comes from uncultured Clostridia bacterium, assembly GCA_947631405.1. Classification (GTDB taxonomy): domain Bacteria; phylum Bacillota; class Clostridia; order Christensenellales; family Aristaeellaceae; genus Ventricola. Next base: position 24,534 of record CANRLC010000032.1, read on the forward strand.
CGCGCTGCACATCACCCGCCCCATCCGCTGGGACAGCGACCACGTCGTCCTCTTCGACGACGAGACCCGCGAGATCTGCAAGGAGATCGTCCGCTGCGGCGGGCTGGACGGCCGCGTCAAGATCGCACTCGATTACTTCGACGCCTCCGTCAACCGCATCGCCGCGTGGGTGCTCGGCTACCGCAACGCGCAGAAGGCGCTGCTCTACGCCCTGCTCACCCCGAACGACGCCTTCAAGGCGATGCAGGACGAGGGCGACTTCACCTCTCTGCTGGTGATGCAGGACGAGCAGAAGACGCTGCCCTTCGGCGAGGTGTGGGCCGAGTACTGCCGCCGCTGCGGCGTGCCGGAGGACGGCGCGTGGCTGCCCGTCGTGCGCCAGTACGAGCGGGCCGTGCTGGAAAAGCGCGCGTGACGGGAAGGCCGTCAAACCAATAGAAGCTGAAAGGATGAGCGACATGAACGTACTGGACGCGCCCTTTGTGAAGGGCTTTATCCGCATGGCCGACGACGGCTGGCGTCAGGGCTGGCACGAGCGCAACGGCGGCAACCTCAGCTACCGCATCCGCCCGGAGGAGATCGCGGCCGTCAAGGACGCGCTGACGCCCGGCGAATGGCGGCCCATCGGCACGGACGTACCCACCCTCGCCGGGGAATACTTCCTCGTGACCGGGTCGGGCAAGTTCTTCCGCAACGCGAGCATCGCGCCGGAGGATGCGCTGTGCATCATCGAATTGGACGGCAAGGGCGAAAATTACCGCGTCTGCTGGGGGCTTGTACACGGCGGCCGCCCGACCAGCGAGCTGCCCAGCCACCTGATGAATCACGCCGTGAAGACCGCCGCGACGGGCGGCGTGCATCGCGTGATCTACCACGCGCACCCCGCCAACGTGATCGCGCTCACGTTCGTGCTCCCGCTGACGGACGAGGCCTTCACCCGCGAGCTGTGGGAAATGGCGACCGAGTGCCCCGTCGTCTTCCCGGACGGCGTGGGCGTCGTGCCGTGGATGGTGCCCGGCGGGCGGGAGATCGCCGTGGCGACCTCCGAGCTGATGCGCCAATACGACGTGGCGATCTGGGCGCACCACGGCATGTTCTGCTCCGGGCCGGACTTTGACACCACCTTCGGCCTGATGCACACCGTCGAAAAGTCCGCCGAGATTCTCGTGAAGGTGCTCTCGATGGGCGGCAAGCGGCAGACCATCCGGCCGGACGACTTCCGCGCGCTCGCGCGCGACTTTGGCGTCACGCTGCCCGAGCGCTTCCTCGCGGACTGACGGGAGGTTAGGCATGGAACGGCTGAGCGCGCTCGAGGCGCGGATGATCTCCTTTGAGCGGGGCAACCCGCACCAGATTCAGCACTCCGTGAAGGTACACGCCTTTGCGAAGATGATCGGCGAGGCCGAGGGGCTGCGCGCGGACGCGCTGGAGACGCTGGAGGCCGCCGCCATCCTGCACGACGTGGGCATCCGGGTCGCGCGGGAAAAGTACGGCAGAACCGACGGCCCGCTGCAGGAGAAGGAAGGGCCTGCGCCCGCGCGGGCGCTGATGGCGGGGCTGGGCTTTCCCGCAGAGACGGTCGAGCGGGTATGCGCGCTCGTGGGGGAGCACCACACGACGGTGCGTGTGGACGGGCTGGATCACCGCATTCTGCTGGAGGCGGACTTTCTGGTCAACGCGTTTGAGGAGCGGATGGGCGGGGAGGCGATTCGCCGCGCGCGGGAGGCGTTCTTCCGCACTGAGGCGGGGCTGCGCCTGTTAGGAGAGATGTATCCAGAATATGTATCCTGAAATAGAATAATATACAAAACAGGCCGCCCGGCAACAAAGCCGGGCGGCCCTCAGCTTGTCAAAAAAGCCCGCTCATCACAGCCTTGCCCTCTCCGTCGCGGCTTCGCCGCGCCACCTCTCCCA